>JBLGAC010000008.1:0-105345 GCA_047610385.1 Paracoccaceae bacterium
GCGGCGACCTTCCAGCCGATCATGTCGGGACGGCGCGCCATGTCCTCAGCCCCTGCGCGGCGCAGGCCACGGCCCGGCGACAGCAATGACAGGGCTTCGAGCACATTGGTCTTGCCCGCGCCGTTGTTGCCATAGATCGCCACCGGACGCCCGTCGGTTTCAAGCCGCAGGCGCGCATGGGATCGGAACAGCGTCAGCCCGAGACGCAGCACCGCGCGCCCAGTCATCGCAGGAACCACCTGGGTTTGGGGGCGCCGCCGCGCGCTTGGCGCGGCGCGGGCGACGGGGGCTCGATGCCCCCTGAGGCTGCACCGCCGATCAAGAAAAAGACGTCAGGCTTAGACCCGCATCGGCATGACGACATACACCGCGCTCTCGTCATCGCCTTCGCGCACCAGCGTCGGATCGCCTGAGCCGTTGAACAGGAACACCGCGTTTTCGCGGTCCACCTGTCCGGCGATCTCGGTCAGATACTTGGCGTTGAACCCGATTTCCAGCGGCTCGGCGCTGTAGGCGACGGCCAGCTCTTCGGTCGCAGCGCCGCTGTCGGGGGCGTTGACCGACAGAATCAGCCGGTCCTCGTCCAGCGCCAGCTTTACTGCGCGCGACCGCTCGGACGACACCGTGGCGACGCGGTCAACGGCGGAGGCGAACTCCGCCGCGTCGACCTCAAGCCGCCTTGTGTTGCCCACGGGAATCACGCGGGTGTAATCGGGGAAGGCACCGTCAATGACCTTGGAGGTCAGCGTCAATTCAGGCCCGGCAAAGCGCACCTTGGTCTCTGACACCGACACTGTGATCACGGCATCATCGTCTTCCAGCAGGCGGCGCAGCTCCCCCACGGTTTTGCGCGGCACGATCACGCCAGGGATCCCTTCAGACCCCGGAGGCGCCGGCGCATCAACGCGGGCCAGCCGATGCCCGTCGGTCGCCACGCAGCGCAGCATTCGCCCGCCCACGCCGTCGGCCACATGCATGTACACGCCGTTCAGATAATAGCGTGTTTCCTCGGTCGAAATCGCAAAGCGCGCCTTGTCGAACAGGCGGCGCAGCAGCGGCGCGGGCGCCTCAAAGCTGCTTTCGTATTCCGCCGACGCCATCACCGGAAAATCTTCTTTCGGCAGCGTCGCGAGGCTGAATTTGGATCGTCCTGCGGTGACATGCAGACGGCCCGCATCGCCCTCATCCTCCAACCGGATCTGAGAGCCGTCGGGCAGCTTTCGCACGATGTCATGCAGCGTGTGCGCTGGCACGGTGACTGCGCCTGCCTGCTCCACCATCGCCGGGATCACGTCGATGATCTCAATGTCCAGATCCGTGGCGCGAACCGAAATCGTGGCTCCGCTCGCCTCGATCAAGACGTTTGACAGGATGGGGATGGTGGTCCGACGCTCCACCACGCCTTGGGCGCGGCTCATGGCCCGCAGCAGGGCGGCGCGCTCAACGCTGATCTTCATCGCATTCTCGCTTGGATGCGCGCACCGCTTGAAAAAGGGCGGGCG
This sequence comes from Paracoccaceae bacterium, assembly GCA_047610385.1. Classification (GTDB taxonomy): domain Bacteria; phylum Pseudomonadota; class Alphaproteobacteria; order Rhodobacterales; family Rhodobacteraceae; genus JBOCEF01. The sequence goes on from JBLGAC010000008.1 coordinate 1,503, forward strand.
TGTTGGGGGGCACAAGGCGCCATGGCACCGGGCGGTTCACACTACTGGATGCGCAGGCGGGGGCAAGGGGGCGGGGCGCGAAAACCCAGCTGCATCGCAGATCGCCCCATTGCGCCGCAGGAAAGCCGCGCCAGTGGCCTGCAAAACGCCTGCCCGCCCCGCCCCAGACACACGGGTCGGGGCGGGGCGCGCCGCAGGCTCGCACGAAGGGGGTTCAATGCCCCCAAGGGCGACATTCAGGCTTCGAGCATCCGGCGCAGAAGCTCCAGATCCTCGGCCATCTGGCTGTCGGTGGTCTTGAATTTCTCAATCTGCTTCACGGCGTGGATCACCGTGGTGTGGTCGCGCTTGTCAAAGCGCCGTCCGATTTCTGGCATCGATTTGCTGGTCAGCGTCTTGCACAGATACATCGCGATCTGGCGGGGCCGGGCCACTGATCGCGACCGGCGCGGCGACAGCAGGTCTGACATGCGCAGGTTGTAATGCTGGGCGACCTTGCGCTGGATTTCCTCGATGGTGACCTTGCGGTCATTGGCGCGCAGCAGGTCCGACAGACATTCCTCGGTCATGTCCAGATCGACCTCACGGCCTACCAAGGACCCGAACGCCATCAGCCGGGTCAGCGCGCCTTCGAGCACGCGCACGTTCGACGAAATCCGGTGCGCCAGATATTCCAGCACTTTGCCGGAGATGTGCACATCGGGATGGTTGCGCTGCATGGCCTCAAGCTTGCTTTGCAGGATGCCGAGCCTGAGTTCATAATCGGTCGGGTGCAGATCGACCACGAGGCCCCATTGCAGGCGCGATTTGATCCGCTCCTCCAGGCCTTCAATTTCGCCGGGCGCGCGGTCGGCGGAAATCACCACCTGCTTGCCCTGCTCGGTCAACGCATTGAAGGTGTGAAAGAATTCCTCCTGCGTTGAGTTTTTGCCGGCGATGAACTGCACGTCGTCCACCATCAGCACGTCCACGGACCGGAACAATTGCTTGAACCCGGACGTGTCCTTGAACCGCAGCGCGCGGACAAAGCGGTACATGAACTGCTCAGCCGAAATATAGAGGATCTTGCGGTCGGGGTGCATTTCCTGCACCCGCCAGCCAATGGCGTGCATCAGGTGGGTTTTGCCCAGTCCCACGCCGCCATACAGAAACAGCGGGTTGAACATCACTTCGGGGTCTTCGGCCACGCGCCGGGCGGCGGCATGGGCCAATTCGTTCGGCTTGCCGACCACGAATCGGTCAAAGGTGAATCGCTGGTCCAGCGCGACTGAGCCGAGATCGCCTGCTTCGGCTTCTTCCTCGGCGCGTGCGGCTGCGGCGGCGGATGTGCGCGTCAGCTCGCCTTCGGCGCGCTCCAGATCCTCAACCACCGATGCGGCGACCGATGCGGTCCTGCGCATCAGATGCGGCCGGGGTGCGGCGGGAACGGGCGCGGGGCTGCGTGCCGGGGCGGGGGCGGGCGCCTCAGGGGCACCTGCATCGGCGGAGGGCTTGCGCTTGCGCAGCCGGAATTCCAGGCGGGTCACGTTCTCAAACTCAGTTGAGATCATGCGTGTCAGCACGTCGCCATAGTGGCGCCCGACCCATTCGCCGATGAAATTGGTCGGCGTGGACAGCACAGCCGTCGTGCCGCGCGCGTCTTCAAGCGCGAGCGGATTGATCCAGTTGTCAAAGGCCGAGCCACCGATCTCCGCGCGGGTCATCTCGCGGATGCGGGCCCATGCCGGACCGATCGGGTGCGCGGTCTGCTCAGAAGCGCCGGGCATGCACATCTCCCTGCCGGCCTGACGTCCCTGTGAAAGGCGCCACCGGTCTCATTGTCGTTGTCAGGCCGGTTCAGTTCTGCTGCCAGGGCAGCTCGCGCGCTTTCCAGCCGTTGGTGCGGCCACGATGGCCTTCGGGGTCAAGGTCGCCCTCAAAGCCCTCGGCCACATTTATGCACGTCGTCGTCAATCCAGCGGCGGCGTAGGACGCCGCAGCCGTGGCGGCCGCGTCATGGGACCGGGCGCCTGATCGGCAGATAAAATAGATCGCTGACGGCAGTTTGCCACCAAGCTGCCGGGTCAATTCCGCCACAAATCCATCATTCACGCTCATGTCCGGAAACCGGCGCCATTCGATGGTCAGCACCGCCTTGCCGGCATCTGACAGGTCTGGCACGCCGACAAAGGCCCATTCAGGGCGGGTGCGGACGTCGACGAGCACGGCGTCGCCTTCGCGGATGGCTGCATAGGCTTGCGAAGGGGTCTGTTGATCGACGCTCATGAAAGCTCCTCAGGGCGGTTCTGCGCCGCGCGCATGGGGGCGGGCGGGGTTGGGTCTGCCGGTCGTTGCCGCCGCGCGCCGGTTCACGGCGGCGCAGGTCGATCGGAGGTCTTGGAATCACTCCCCCATGTTAGGCGGGAGAGGCCACTGCGGGCAAGGCTGAGTCTTGCTTATTGAAAAGCATTCGACAGGCCGTGCCACCCGAATGCAAATGTTGATCACGTTGCGCGAGCGTGCACAAAGTAAGACATACGATTGACCACGCAATATTTCTGCGTGTACATTTTAACTGTTCTTGAATTTTACTGAGGCTGGCGCCCGTTTGGATCGAGCCATCCAGCGCCGTCAACGTAGTCCGCCGGCCCGATTCCAATCAACAGGGCTAAAGTGCGAACATGACGTTCGCGTGGCGCTACGATGAATGCGCGCGCTGCGCCCGCAGCAGGGCGGGCGCAAGGGCGCTTGCACATTGCACTTCAGAGTGCGGAAAGCCGCGCGTAAAAAACGCGAAACGCGGCCCCGCACAGGGCCGCGTCTTGCTTATTCCGACAGGTGGGCGTGCGCGTCAGGACGCTGCGACGCCGAGGCCTTTGATGCGGCTCGCGAGGCGCGAAACCTTCCGGCTTGCGGTGTTCTTGTGGAACACGCCTTTGGTCACGCCGCGCATGATTTCGGGCTGCGCGTCCTTGAACGCGGCCGCTGCGGCAACCTTATCGCCCGAGGCGATGGCGAGCTCAACCTTCTTGAGGAACGTGCGAATGCGCGAGCGGCGCATCCGGTTCACTTCGGTCCGGCGTTCAGTCTGGCGGACGCGCTTGCGCGCGGAGGGCGTATTGGCCATGAAATTTCCCGTGTTTCTGTACCTGTCGGTGTAGGCGGCGCTCATATAGCCGCTGCGCAGAGTCGTCAAGGGCCGCACCCGACAAGGCCCCAGAACGCAGGCCACAAAGGCCCAATCGGTGCGGAGGCGCCACGCGGCCCCCCCGCAGGTTTTTCACTTGCCCCGGAACTGGGGCGCGCGCTTTTCCACAAAGGCATTCATGCCCTCGGTCTGGTCTTCAGTGGCGAACAGCGAATGGAACAGACGCCGCTCATAACGCAGGCCTTCGGCCAGCGTGGTCTCATAGGACCGGTTCACCGATTCTTTTACCGCCATGATGGCGATGGCCGATTTCTCGGCGATTTTGGCCGCGGTGGCCAGCGCTTCGTCCAGCAGCTTGTCGGCGGGAATCACCCGGCTGACAAGCCCCACGCGCTCAGCTTCGTCTGCGGTCATGAAGCGGCCGGTCAGGTTCATCTCCATCGCCTTGGACTTGCCCACAAAGCGGGTCAGGCGCTGGGTGCCGCCGATCCCGGCCATAACGCCGAGATTGATTTCCGGCTGTCCGAATTTGGCGGTGTCGGCGGCAAGGATGAAATCGCACATCATCGCCAATTCGCACCCGCCACCCAACGCATAGCCTGCGACGGCTGCGATGATCGGCTTGCGAATGCGGCACACGCCATCATGCTTGTCGGTGAAATAATCTGACTTGAACATGTCGACGAAGGTTTTTTCCGACATTTCCTTGATGTCGGCCCCCGCGGCGAAGGCTTTGGCCGAGCCGGTCAGCACCATGCAGCGGATCTTGTCGTCGGCGTCGAACTTGGCGAGCGCGTCGTTCAGCTCCCCCAGCAATTCCTGGTTGAGGGCGTTGAGCGCCTCAGGGCGGTTCAGCTTGATGAGCCCCACATGGTCACGGGTCTCGACGATGATGGTCGTATAGGCCATTGGCGGAAAGTCCTCCGTCGGCGTTCAGCACGCATCCCCTGCAGGCCCTGTATGGACCGCCGGGGCGAGCGCCGCGTGTTATATAAGCCGGGCCGCGCGGGCAAGCGTTGTCGCGCACCGGGTGTGTGGCGGTCGGGCGTTCATCTTTGGCAGCGCGGGCAATGGAACGTCGAACGCGCCGATTGCACAAGCCTGTCGATCGTTCCCCCGCACCCGGACTTTTTGCAAGGCTTTCCCTCGCGCCCGTAAACCGCGAAGCCGTGCTGGAAATATCCAAGCTCTCCGTCGGCTTGGCGATAGTCGCGCAACGACGACCCCCCGGCAGCGATCGCTTCGGTCAACACGTCGCGGATCACTTGGGCAAGTGTTTCAAGGCGATCACGCGCAATGGTGCCCACCAGCAGATCAGGGGCGATCCCCGCGCGCCACAACGCCTCACACACATAGATGTTGCCCAGACCGGCGACGATTCGCTGGTCGAGCAACGCGGTTTTCACCGATGTTTTCCGCCCTGCGAAACGTGCCGCAAGCAGATCGGCATGGAAATCATTGCCCAGCGGTTCGGGCCCGATATTGGCCAGAAGGCGGTGCGCGTCGGCGCCATCGGTGGGCAGCAGGTCCATCGATCCGAATCGGCGCGCATCGTTGAAGGCGATGCGCACGCCGCCCTCCATGTCGAAAATCACATGGTCATGCTTGCCGGGCGCGGCGCGATCATGCGTCATATCGGCCGTCCGGGCACCATCAATCAGCAGACGGCCGGACATGCCCAGATGCATCAGCAGCGTTTCCCCCGATCCCAGATCGGCGAGAATATATTTTGATCGCCTGCGCAAACGCTCCACCCGCGTGCCTGTCAGGCGTTCAACGAACCGTTCGGGGAACGGAAATCGCAGGTCTGGGCGGCGCTGGTCGACGGACAAAAAGCGCTTTCCCTCCATCACCGGGGCCAGCCCGCGTCTTACTGTCTCTACTTCTGGCAGTTCGGGCATGTTTGCGGCGCGGCTCCTTCGGGATATATGCAAGGCCATGAGCGATCCTTCCGATACCGGGGCAGGCCCCGAGACCACAACCCATTTCGGCTTTCGCGATGTGCCAGAGGCCGACAAGGCCGGGCTTGTCCGCGGGGTCTTCACGTCCGTTGCGTCAAAATACGACGTGATGAACGATGCGATGAGCCTGGGGGTCCATCGCATCTGGAAAGACGCGATGGCCGATTGGCTGGCACCGCGGCCGGGGATGGACATCCTCGACCTTGCGGGCGGCACCGGGGACATCGCGTTCCGGATGCTGAAGCGCATGAAGGGCAACGGCCATGTCACCGTCTGCGATCTGACGGAATCAATGCTGGTCGAAGGGCGCAAACGCGCTGAGGCCACCGGATTCGCCGACAATCTGGCATGGGTGACCGGCGATGCGATGAAGCTGCCGTTTGCCGCGAACAGCTTTGACGCGGTCACCATGGCGTTCGGCATCCGCAACGTCACAAAGATGGAGGACTGCCTGTCCGAGATCTACCGCGTGCTGCGCCCCGGCGGTCGATTCGTGTGTCTGGAATTCAGCCACATCCCAGAGGCTGGGCTGCAAAAGCTTTATGACCTTTATTCGTTCAACGTGATTCCCAAGCTGGGCAAAATGATCGCCGGGGATGCGGACAGCTATCAGTACCTTGTCGAATCGATTCGCAAATTCCCCGATCAAGACACGTTCGTCGCCCGCATCCGCGCCGTGGGCTTTGGTCAGGTGAAATACCGCAACCTGTCGCTGGGCATCGCCGCCCTGCATTCGGGATGGAAGACATGAGCGCGCGCCGCGTGCCCTTTGCGTTGACGGGAGAACGCTGAGCATGGGCGTGTTTGCCAATCTGTGGCGCCTTGCGCGCACCGGGGCCACCTTTCACCGCACCGGCGCGCTGGACGAAGCGCTGGAGGCGATGGAGGCCCCCAGCCGTCTGCGCCTTGCCGCGCGGATTATCGCCGCCCCGCTGGGCCCGCTGGGGTTGGCCGGGGACCCGAGCCTGCCGCCCGTGGTGCGTGCGCTGACCGCGCTTGGCCCCGCCTATGTGAAATTCGGGCAGATGTTGTCGACACGCCCCGACGTGGTTGGCGCGCGTCTGGCGCGTGAAATGCGGGTCCTGCAGGATCAGCTTCCGCCCTTCTCGCAGGCTGAGGCCGAGGCTGAAGTTGAGCGTGAGCTGGGCCGCCCGGTGCGCGATCTGTTCACCGAGTTCGGGCCGCCGATCGCCGCGGCGTCGATCGCGCAGGTTCACAAGGCGGTGGACGCCAGCACCGGCGCTGCCGTTGCCGTCAAAGTGCTGCGTCCGGGGGTGGAAAAGGCGTTCCGCAAAGACATCGACGCGTTTTATTTCATCGCCCGGCTGGTGCAGCGGCTGGCACCCAAATCGCGCCGCCTGCGCCCGCTGGCTGTCATTGAGCACTTTGAAGGCGTGGTGATCACCGAACTGGACCTGCGGCTGGAGGCATCGGCCGCCGCCGAATTTCGCGCCAATTCTGAAGGTGACGAAGGTTTTGCGGTGCCGGTGGTGTTCTGGCCCCTGTCCGCGCGCCGTGTGATGACCACTTCATGGGCCGAAGGCGTGCGCTTGGGCGATCTGGACGCGTTGAAACGCCAGAACGCCGATCTGGTGGGCCTTGGCGCGCTGGTGGTGCAGACCTTTTTGCGCCACGCGCTGCGCGACGGGTTTTTCCATGCGGACATGCACCACGGCAACCTCAAGGTCGGGCCAGACGGCACGCTGATCGCGCTGGATTTCGGGATCATGGGGCGGATTGACCCCTACACCCGCCGCGTCTATGCTGAGATCTTGCTGGGCTTTCTTCGCAAGGATTACCGCCGCGTGGCGGAGGTGCATTTTGAGGCAGGGTATGTCGCCGCGGATCGGGATCTGGAAGCCTTCGCACAGGCTTTGCGGTCGATCGGAGAGCCGATCTTCGGGCAGGCGGCAGACCGGATTTCCATGGCTCGGCTGCTGGCGCATCTGTTCGATGTGACCGAACGGTTCGGGATGGAGACGCGGACTGAGCTGATCTTGCTTCAGCGGACCATGGTGGTGGTCGAAGGGGTGGGGCGCAGCCTTGATCCGCATCTGAACATCTGGACCACCTCGCAGCCGGTGGTCGAAGGATGGATGCGCGACAATCTGGGCCCCAAGGCCGCTTTGCGCGATGCGCAGGCGACGCTGGCGGTGCTGGCCCGGTTCGGTCCGCGCATGCCTGAGATCGCTGAGCGCGCCCTGAAGCGCCTGTCTGAGGGCACGCCAGTGCCCGCGCAAGCCACGGGGCCGGGCGTGACGCAGCTGATCTGCGGCGCGATGGCCGCGGGGCTGGTCGGCGGGCTGGTGGGTGCGGGGCTGTTGCTGGCCTTTGGCTGACGGATCACGCAGGGTCGCCGCGCCGCCCATCGCGGATCTTCGCCACGGCGAAGACCCGCATCTGGCCCGCCCTGCGCCCCTTTTTTCGCGCTGAATGACGGCCCCGTCCACGCGGCCCGGAGGTCCCCATGTTCCGAGGCATCGACATTTTTGGCGACGTGCACGCAGAGATCGGCGCCCTCAGCGCTGCGCTGACCGCGCTGGGGTATGTGCGGCGTGGCGGTGTCCATCGCCATCCTGAGGGACGGCGTGCGCTGTTCCTTGGCGATCTGATCGACCGCGGCCCCGGCAGCCGTGCGGTCATCGCCATCGTGCGCGCGATGGTGGCGCAGGAGGAGGCGTGTTGCATCCTGGGCAATCACGAACTGAACGCGGTGCATTGGGGCGTGCCGCGCCCCGACGCGCCGGGGCAGGTCATGCGCGGTGGCCATCCGGCGCATCTGCGCCAGCACGCGGCGTTTCTGGGCGAATATGACGGCGCCGACGATCCGGCGCTGACGCAGGACCGCGCGTGGATGGCGGGGTTGGCGCCATGTCTTGATCTGGGCGGCCTGCGCGCGGTGCATGCCTGCTGGGACGGGGCGGCGACGCTGCTGGCCGCTTGTGGCCCGGATGGTGCCTGGCCACAGACTGCCTGGCACCGCGCGGGCACGCCGGGCGATCCGCTGTATGTTGCCGCTGAAACCGCGATCAAGGGGGCTGAGGCACCGCTGCCCGACGGCGTGCATTTCCGCGACAAGGACGGCAACATCCGCCGTGCCGCCCGCCTGCGCTGGTGGGTCGATGCCCCGCGCAACTGGGCTGAGGCAGTGATTGCCCCGCCTGAGGCGTGCGCTGCGCTTGATGCCGCCTTGCCGCCGCCGCGCGCAGTGCGGCGGGGCGATGGGCCGCCGGTGTTTTTTGGGCATTACTGGCTGACCCCGCGCGGTGGGCGGCCGTGGCTGACGGCGCCGGACGCGGCGTGCCTCGATTTCTCAGTGGCCAAGGGCGGGCTGATGGGCGTCTACCGCTGGGATGGTGAGGTGGCGCTGTCCCCGGACCGTCTGATCGGGGTGGCCGCCGACGGATCGGTGCGCCGCGCGGTGTGACAGATGCGGGTCCAAAGGCGCATGGTGGATGGTGCAGATAGGGCGGCTTGCACCGCATTGCCCGCCTAACTACAGTCAGGGGATGGGGTTCATCCAGAATGCCTGAACGGGACGGCAGATGGCGAATCCTCCACGCATTCTTCTGATTATTGGCGGCGGGATCGCGGCCTACAAAACGCTCGACCTCATCCGCCGTTGGCGCGAACGGGGTGGAGTGATCACCGCCGTCCTGACCCGCGCGGGGGGAGAATTCGTCACCCCGCTGTCGGTGTCGGCGCTGGCCGGGCATAGCGTGCACCAAGACCTGTTTGACCTGACGCGTGAGGCTGAGATGGGGCACATCCAGCTGTCGCGCTCAGCCGATCTGATTGTGGTCGCGCCGGCCACCGCCGATCTGATGGGCAAGATGGCGGGCGGGCTGGCGAATGATCTGGCCTCCACGCTGCTGATGGCCACGGACGCGCCGGTGCTGATCGCGCCTGCGATGAATGTGCGGATGTGGGACCATCCCGCCACGCAGCGCAATCTGGCGACCCTGCGCAATGATGGCATCCATGTGATCGGCCCTGATGACGGTGCCATGGCGTGCGGCGAATTTGGCGCAGGGCGGATGGCCGAACCGCTGGTGATCCTTGATGCCGCGCGCGCCCTGATCGAAGCGCGGCGCGCCCCTGCCGATCGGCCGCTGTCGGGGCGGCGGGTCCTTGTGACCTCTGGCCCTACGCACGAACCCATCGACCCGGTGCGCTACATCGCCAACCGGTCCTCGGGTGCGCAGGGCACCGCGATTGCCGAGGCGCTGGCCGATCTGGGCGCATCGGTGACCTTCGTCACCGGCCCCGCCACCGCGCGGCACCCCAAGGGTGTGGAGATCATAGAGGTCGAGACCGCGCGCCAGATGCTGGCGGCGGTGGAGGCAAATCTTGCGCCCCATCGCCATGCCGATGCCGCCATCTTCGCCGCCGCCGTTGCCGATTGGCGCGCGGCCGAAGAACAGGTGGGCAAGATCAAAAAGGACGGCTCCGGCCAGCCGCCGCCAATGGCGCTGACGGAAAACCCTGACATCCTGCGCACCATCGCCCAGCGGGGCACGCACCGCCCGCCCTTGGTGATCGGCTTTGCCGCTGAAACCGACGATGTGATCGCCCACGCGACCGCCAAGCGCCTGCGCAAGGGCTGCGACTGGATCGTGGCCAATGATGTGTCGCCCGCCACCGGCATCATGGGCGGCACGGAGAACGCCGTGACGCTGATCACCGATGATGGCGCGGAAAGCTGGCCACGCATGGGCAAAGACGCCGTGGCCCGCCGCCTCGCCGCCCGCCTTGCCGAGCATCTGAGCGCGGAGGAAGGCGCATGAGGATCTCCATCGCGCCGCCCCCTATTGAGGTGCGGATCACCCGGATGGCCCATCACGACCCGGCGTTGGCGCTGCCTGAATATGCGACTCGCGGCGCTGCGGGCATGGATCTGCGGCTGTGCGCGCTTGATCGCCAACCGGTCACTCTGGCACCGGGCGCGCGGGCGCTGCTGCCCACCGCGCTGGCCATCGCGCTGCCCGACGGCGTGGAGGCGCAGGTGCGCCCGCGATCAGGCCTTGCGCTGAAGCACGGGGTCACGGTCGCCAATGCGCCGGGCACCGTCGACAGCGATTACCGCGGGGAACTGAAAGTGATCCTGATCAACCTTGGCGATGCACCGGTGACTTTGGGGCATGGTGAGCGGATTGCGCAGATGGTCTTTGCTGCCGTGCTGCGCGCCAAATGGGTCACGGTGGAGGCCCTCGATGACACCCAGCGCGGGGTGGGGGGCTTCGGCTCCACAGGCCTTTCGTGAAAGGGGCGCACATGCTCAAGCTGTCGCGCAAAACGGTGCTCGCGCTCGAGGCCGTGCTGGATGTGGCGTATAATGCGCGCCCCAATCCGGTGCAGGCCCGCGACATCACCGAACGGCAGGGCATCCCGCAGCGCTATCTGGAACAGGTGATGCAGCAACTGGTGCGCGCCGGGGTTCTGAAGGGTGTGCGCGGCCCGCGCGGCGGCTACACTTTGGCGCGCGAACGGCGGCGCGTGACGGTGGGCGATGTGGTGCGGGTGGTCTCGGCCCTTGAGGCCGAAGGCGAGGACTGCCCCGCGGGTGGCGCGCTGGCTGATATGGTCATCGGGCCGCTGTGGGATGACATGCAGGCGGGCCTTCTGGCCAGCCTCGACGCGATCACGATGGAAGATCTGTGCCGCGAAGCCGTCAAGAAAAAAGTACGGCGCGCGGACGAGGCCCCGGCGGACTTTGAAATCTGAGTGCAGATTTCTCAGGCCGGGGGCGCATGATGGGTGAGGGAAGGAACAGATCATGGACGCCACGCCGCCACGCGGACGCATTTACGACGACATCACGCAGACTATCGGCGGCACGCCGCTGGTGCGGTTTTCGCGGCTGATCAAGGCACGCGGTCTGCGCGCTGACATCTGCGGCAAGCTGGAATTTTTCAACCCGATCGGGTCGGTCAAGGATCGGATCGGGGTCGCCATGCTGGACGCCCTTGAGGCTGAGGGGCGGATCAAGCCCGGCGGCACGATCATTGAACCGACCTCGGGCAACACCGGCATCGCGCTTGCCTTTGCCTGCGCCGCGCGGGGGTACAACCTGATCCTGTGCATGCCCGAAAGCATGTCGATTGAGCGGCGCAAAATGCTGGCGCTGCTGGGGGCAAAGCTGGACCTGACCGATGCGGCCAAGGGCATGAAGGGCGCGATCGCCCGCGCCGAGGCCCTGGCGCAGGAGCTGCCCGGCGCCGTGATCCCCCAGCAGTTTGAAAACCCCGCCAACCCCGCCGCCCATTCCGCCACCACGGCTGAGGAAATCTGGGCCGACACCGGCGGCAAGGTGGATGTCTTTGTGTCGGGCGTCGGCACCGGAGGCACGCTGACCGGCGTTGCGCGGGTGCTGAAGGAACGCAACCCCGGCATCCGCATCGTGGCGGTGGAGCCTGAGGACAGCCCCGTCCTGTCGGGCGGTGATCCCGGCCCGCACAAGATCCAAGGCATTGGCGCAGGCTTTGTGCCCGGCATTCTGGGGACCGACCTGATCGACGAAGTGCTGACCATCGGCAACGAAACCGCGTTCAAGGTCGCGCGCGAAATCGCGCGGATCGAAGGCGTGCCGGGGGGCATCTCATCAGGTGCCGCCGTCGCCGCCGCGATCGAATTGGCCGAGCGTCCGGACATGGCCGGCAAGCGCATCGTCGTGATCCTGCCCAGTTTTGCTGAGCGGTATCTGTCCACCGCCCTGTTCGACGGGCTGTAGGAGGACGGCATGGACCTGAGCCACGCGAAGGATCTGATCATTGACCCTGGCGTCCGGCTGGTCATCTTTCTGCCGTATCTTTCGGGCGGCGTCGCGATGTGGCTGTTGCCGCGCCGGCGGTGGGCCGACCACGTGCAGCCGGTCCTGTATGTCGTGCTGTGGTTGGCGTCGTGGGCGATCGTCGATCCGGGGTCCGAGACGCGGCAGGGGCTCGCCATGCTTGTTGGTATATGGTTGTGCGTGGCGACAATCCTTCTGCTGGATGAGGTTTTAGTGCGGTTCTGGTCGTCAGAGCGGCGCATGCTTGCAGTGCGCCCAAAGACCTGGACCCGCATCGCGGCCATCGCGGCCATCGCGGCCATCGCGGCCATCGCGGCCTCGGTGGCGGCGGTGCTGGCCATCTGGGTCGCCTTGCCCGAGGCCGCGCCGGAACACGTCGCGCTGGTCTGGACGCTCAGCCACGGCGTGCCGTTTGCCGCCGGGATCTGGGGGCTGGTCGTGCTGACGCGCGTGGGCTGGCAGGCGTTTCTTGCGGTGGGCGAGGGGCAGGGAGCATACCATGGATCTGAGCCACGTTATCGACCTGCTGCGTGAGGATGGCATGAGGTTCGCCATCTCGGCCTCGAGTCTTTTGGGCTGCGCGGTTTTGCTTTTGACCCGGCGCTGGCCAAGGCTTCGCTTTGTCCAACCGGTCATCTTGCTGGGGCTGTTTGCCGTCGCCTGGGTGGTCGCCGGTTCGGGGTCCGAGACACGGCAGGACATCATGGTGTTCTTTATGCGGACGGTTGGCCTGCTCGTTGCCGTGTTGGCGGTCGTTCTTCTTCATGCGATTTCGATGTGGGTCCGGTTGCCTGAGCGGCGCGCGAAAGCCGATCTGCTGAAGCTCAGCTGGATCGTGGTCGTTTCGGTCGCGGCATTGGCGGCCATCTTGCTCGCCTTGCCCAAAGCATCGCCGGAGCGCGCGGCGTTGGTCGGGATGATCACCATCGGCGTGCCGGTCTGCGTCGGGGTCTGGTTTATGGTCCTGCCGTTCTGGCGCGCGCTGTTTGCCCAGGTCAAGTGATGCCCGAACTGTCGGTCATTGAATTGCTGGCATGGCCCGCGCTTGCCGCCGGGTTTTGCTGGCTGTGGCGCGGGCCGCGTGCGTTTGTGCCGGTCTTTGCCGGGGCCTTCGCGCTGCTGGTACTGGCGCTGTGGGTCGGATCGCCTGATGGTGGCGCGAATCGCATGTTGCTGGCGCGGCTGGGCGAAATCGCCGTGTGGACCGCGGTGCTGTCAGTGCCGGTCGGGCTTTATGCCTGGGTCATCATCATGGCACGCCGCAAGGCAAGGAATAGGACCGACTGATGGCGTTTTCGGATGACGAACTGGACCGCTATGCCCGCCACATCGTGCTGCGCGAAATTGGCGGGCCGGGGCAGAACAAGCTGAAGGCGGCGAATGTGCTGATGGTCGGGGCAGGGGGCCTTGGATCTCCTGCGCTGATGTATCTGGCTGCCGCGGGGGTCGGGCGCATCGCGGTGGTGGACGACGATCATGTCAGCCTGAGCAACCTGCAACGCCAAGTGATCCACGACACCGCCGCGGTGGGAGAGCTGAAAGTCACCAGCGCCGCCCGCGCCATCGCCCGCATCAACCCGCATGTGGTGGTGGAGCCGATCAACGCCCGCCTGACCGCCGACAATGCCGAAAGCCTGATCGTGGGGCGCACGGTCGTGCTCGACGGCTCGGACGGGTTCGCGACGCGGCGGCTGGTGAACGCGGTCTGCGCCGCCGCCCGCGTGCCGCTGGTGTCCGCCGCGCTGGGCACCTGGGAAGGCCAGTTGACCACCTATCGCCCGTGGGAGGGCGGCCCCTGCTACGCCTGCATCTTCCCCAACGATCCCGCGCCCGGTCTGGCCCCCAGCTGCGCTGAGGCGGGCGTTCTGGGCGCGCTGGCCGGTGCCATGGGTGCCATGCAAGCCGCCGAAGCGGTGAAGGAGATCACCGGCGCTGGCCAAGGCCTGTCAGGGCGGTTGGCGCTATTTGACATGCTGGCGGGCGAATACCGCACCATCAAGGTCAAAAAACGCCTTGGCTGCCCGGTTTGCGGCGATGTGGTGGACAAGGCCGCGCCCGACGCCTGACAGGTGACCGGCAAACTTGGCTTGGATGGCCCCGACAGCAAGCTGGCATTCCTGATTGCACCGCAGGGCTGCGAAGGTGTTGCCCGCAATCTGATCAAGCAGGCTGGGCACCTTGTCTGACGCCCTTTCAACATCGAAATTTTTTCCCCAACCGGCAGGCAGTTTTGCAAGCAGCGCCCCGGTTCCAGTCAGCATTTGTGTGCGCTGTGGTGCGCGTCAAACCTGGCCAGCGCGTCAGGCGGTGTGGTCCTGTCGGGTCTGACGCGCAAGACGCAGCCGCTTCATATCGGCGAGCACTCCGGCTTCGTCCTCAATCGTCAGGCGCCGCTTGGCCTCTGCCATACGGACACGGGCCTCGGTGAAGGCGCCGAAGCCTTTGCGCATGATCAGAAACAGCAGCACGGCACCACCAAGCGCCCAAGTGGTTTCGGAATGAAGCGCATCCGCCAGACGGTCGAGGAACGACTGCATGAAGCTTTCGCGCACTTCGGGCGGGATTTCGGTATCGACGGGAAGGTTTTCGAGGAGAGGCATGTCATCCACCAGCTTGATGTCGCTGGAAGATGAATACCTCAGGGTTAACGCGGCCGGGCGTTAATAAATCGTTAAATCATCGACGGCAACACCTGATCCGGCGGCCGGTGACCATCGGCGAAGGTCTTGATGTTGATGATGACTTTCTCGCCCATCTCGATGCGGCCTTCCTCGGTCGCCGATCCCATATGCGGCAACAGCACCACGTTCGGCAGGCCCTTCAGCTTGGGGTTCACCGCGGGTTCGCGCTCAAACACGTCCAGCCCCGCGCCCGCCAGCGTACCGGCGGCGATTTCCCGCGCCAGCGCGTTTTCGTCGATCACTTCCCCGCGCGACGTGTTCACGATGAAGGCGCTGGGCTTCATCAGCTTCAACCGCCGTGCGTTCAGCAGATGAAAGGTGCCCGGCGTCGCGGGGCAGTTCACCGACACGATGTCGATGCGCGCGAGCATCTGGTCAATGCTTTCCCAATACGTCGCCTCAAGGGGCGCTTCGATGCTTTCATGCAGGCGGCGGCGGTTGTGGTAATGGATCTGCATGCCAAACGCGCGGGCGCGCCGGGCCACCGCCTGACCGATGCGGCCCATGCCAAGAATGCCCAACCGCTTGCCGGTGATCCGGCGGCCCAGCAGGTTCATCGGGGCCCAGCCGTCCCAATGCTCGGCCTCCATCTGCGCGAGACCTTCTTTCAGCCGTCGCGGCACCGCGAGCATCAGCGCCATGGTCATGTCGGCGGTGTCCTCGGTCAGCACGCCGGGGGTGTTGGACACAAGAATGCCGCGCTGGCGGGCGGTGGCCACGTCGATATGGTCCACCCCTGCGCCATAATTGGCGATCAGGCGCATGTTCGGCCCAGCGCGGCTGAGGACCCGCTGGTCGATGCGGTCGGTGACCGTGGGGACCAGAACATCGGCGCGCGATATGGCGTCGGCCAGTTGTTCTTCGGTCATCTTTTCGTCGGTCACGTTCAGTTCAACGTCGAAAAGCTCCCGCATGCGGGTCTCGACCGGCTCCGGCAGGCGACGGGTGACGACGACGCGGGGCTTGGGGCTGGGCATGGGGTTCTCCTGCTTGGGCGGCTGTGCGATATGATTAGCCAAGTCTGATCCCGTGGTCCATCGGCCGCGAAAGAATATTGCGGAGACGGTTAGGTGAAAGCATCCGGCATCGGCCTCGTGGCAGCTTTGGGGTTGGCTGCGGGTCTCGCTGCGGTTTCGGCGTCGGCTGCGCCCGGCAAAGGGCCGGTCACCGGGTTCGACATGCCGCGCTATGTCAGCCTGAAGACTGACCGCGCCAATGTGCGCCGCGGCCCGGCTTTGGAACACCGCGTGGATTGGGAATTCCTGCGCCGGGACATGCCCCTGCGCGTGGTGGCCGAACACGGATCATGGCGCCGGGTGCAGGACATGGACGACGTGTCCGGTTGGGTGCATTCCGCGTTGCTGAGCGGCAGGCGCACCGTGATCGTCACCAAGGGGCCCGAAAGCGTGCTGCACAAAGACGCAGACCCAACATCCCCCCCCGTCGCGCGGATTGAGCAGGGGGTGATTCTAACCTTACAGATATGCCGCCCGACCTGGTGCCTGTTGGAAACGGACAATCATGAGGGCTGGATGCCCAAGGTTGACCTGTGGGGCGTGGACGCAAACGAAACGTTCGAATGACGGCGCTTGGCCGTGAACGCCGCGCAGTTACCCGCGCCGAAGCCTGATCACCACGTCCACACGCGCGATTTTTGCGCCCGGTGGGGGGCTGGGCAGACCGGCAAAACTGACGGACCCGGCGGGGGCGTCGGTCAGGCGGCCGTCATCCTCCCAATAAAAATGCGGGTGGTCTTCAACACAGGTGTCGTAGCAGCTGCGCGCGCCGTCCACGGTGATCTCTGACAGCAGCCCGGCCGTGGTGAAGGCGCGCAGCGTGTTGTATACTGTGGCCAGCGACACGGCATCCCCGGTGTCGCGGGCGGCGTCGAACAAGGTCTCAGCCGTGACATGGCGGTTGCAGCCATCGCCGATCAGCAGCATCGCCAAGGTGCGTCGCTGGCGGGTCGGGCGCAGACTGCCACGCGACAGCCATGCGCGCGCACGCGCTTCGGCCGAGGTCCCAATATCCAGAGAAAGATCATCCATCCCCATGAAATAGCGGGGTAGCACTGGATCAATCAAGGGAATTTTCTATCCCGCACGGCTGCAAAACCTTGATTGATCCGCTGCAGCAACGATCTGGGGCGCTTGCACCCCATCTTGCCGCAGTGATAGTGAGAAACCAATCTTGTGCAGAAAAGTGCGCTGGGGCGGCGCAACGCGCAACGCCCGGCCGGGGAGACACATGACCGACCGCCAGAACGCGTATGATTTCGATGGGCTGATGAAATGCGCCCGCGGCGAGCTTTTTGGCCAGGGCAACGCGCAGCTGCCCGCGCCGCCGATGCTGATGCTCGACCGCATCACCAACATCACCGAAGACGGCGGAGAGCATGGCAAAGGCCAGCTGGTTGCCGAGCTCGATGTGAATCCCGACCTGTGGTTCTTCAAATGCCACTTTCTTGGTGATCCGGTGATGCCCGGATGCTTGGGGCTTGACGCTTTGTGGCAGCTGACGGGGTTCTTCCTCGGCTGGCGCGGGATGCCGGGCCGCGGCCGCGCGCTGGGCGTCGGAGAAGTGAAGTTCACCGCCATGGTCACACCAAAAGCCAAGCTGATCCGGTATGAGGTCAATCCCAAGCGCATCATCGACCGCCGCCTGAAGCTTGGCGTCGCGGACGGCAAGATGTTCGTGGACGGAGAGCTGGCCTACACCACCACCGACATGCGCGTGGGTCTGTTCGCCGACGCCTGATCGGCGCCGCCAGACCCAATCGCCCAAAGCCCATCGCAACGGAGGCAACCCTATGCGCCGCGTCGTCATCACCGGTCTCGGTATCGTGTCCTCGATCGGCAACAGCGCCGAGGACGTTCTCGCATCCTTGCGCGAGAGCAAATCAGGTATCACTTTCGCGCAGGATTATGCCGATCACGGCTTCCGGTCCCGCATTCAGGGCATGCCGCAGATTGACCTGACCGAAGCCATCGACAAGCGCAACCTGCGCTTCATGGGCGATGGCGCGGCCTATAACTTCATTGCCATGGAACAGGCGATTGCCGATTCAGGGTTGGAGCCGTCGGACGTGTCCAACCCGCGCACCGGTCTGGTGATGGGGTCCGGCGGGCCGTCCACCAAGAACCTGTTCCAGGCCCATAAGATCGTCATCGAAAAGGGCGCGCCCAAGCGTATGGGGCCGTTCATGGTCACGCGCGGCATGTCCTCGACCAATTCGGCCTGCCTTGCGACGCCGTTCAAGATCAAGGGCGTGAACTACTCGATCACGTCGGCGTGCTCGACCTCCGCCCATTGCATCGGCAACGGGGTGGAGCAGATCCAATTCGGCAAGCAGGACATCGTCTTTGCTGGTGGCGGCGAAGAATTGGACTGGACCCTGTCCTGCCTGTTCGACGCGATGGGCGCGATGTCGTCGAAATACAACGACACGCCGACCACTGCCTCGCGCGCCTTCGACAAAAGCCGCGACGGTTTCGTCATTGCTGGCGGCGCAGGCGTGGTGGTGCTTGAGGAGCTGGAGCATGCACGTGCGCGCGGGGCCAAGATCTATGCCGAAGTCACCGGTTATGCCGCCACCTCAGACGGCCATGACATGGTTGCGCCATCGGGTGAGGGTGCGGAGCGGTGCATGAAACTTGCAATTTCGACGCTTGGTGATCGCAAGGTCAACTACATCAACGCCCACGGCACCTCTACCCCCGCAGGCGATGTGACTGAGGTGAAGGCCGTGCGCCGGGTGTTTGGCGACAACCAGCCGGTGATTTCATCGACGAAATCGCTGACGGGCCATAGCCTTGGCGCGACCGGGGTGCAGGAGGCGATCTATTGCCTGCTGATGCTCCAGCATGATTTCATCGCCGCCTCCGCCAACATCACGGAGCTGGACCCTGAGATCGACGCGTCGGAAATCGCGCAGACGCGCGTGGACAATGCCGGGCTCGACACCGTGATCTCGAACAGCTTCGGCTTTGGCGGCACCAATGCCACGCTGGCGCTGAGCAAATATAACGGCTGAGGAACGCGATATGACCGGACTGGTGAAGGGCAAGCGCGGCCTCGTGATGGGCGTCGCCAACGAGAAATCCATCGCATGGGGCTGCGCGCGTGTGCTGCATGCCCAGGGCGCTGAGCTTGCCTTCACCTATCAGGGCGACCAGTTCGGCAAGCGGGTGGCACCGCTGGCCGAATCGGTCGGGTCAACGATCCTGATGCCCGCCGACGTGCAGGACGACGCGTCCATGGACGCTGTGTTCGACCGAATCGCGAATGATTGGGGCAAGATCGACTTTCTGATCCATGCCATCGCCTATTCCGACAAGGCCGAACTGCACGGCCGCTATGCCGACACCACCCGCGCCAATTTTCACAAATCGCTGGATATTTCGTGCTTCAGCTTTGTGGATGCGGCCCGGCGTGCGGCACCTTTGATGACTGATGGCGGTGCGATCCTGACCATGAGCTATCTGGGATCCCAACGGGTTATGCCCAATTATAACGTCATGGGCGTGGCCAAAGCGGCGCTTGAGGCGTCGGTGCGCTATCTGGCCAACGATCTGGGGCCTGACGGTGTGCGCGTCAACGCGCTGTCGCCGGGACCGATGCGGACCTTGGCCGGGTCAGCGGTCGGCAGCGCCCGCAAGATGTACAAAGAAGTCGAAAACAACGCTCCGATGCAACGCAACGCCGATCTCGACCATGTCGGGGGCACGGCGGCGTGGCTGTGCTCAGATTACGGTGCATCAACTACGGGCGAGGTGATCTTTGTCGATGGTGGCTATCACGCGCTGGGCATGCGGCGTGTTGAGCACCTGTGACAATTTGCTGACTGCCGCAGTGCGGCAATACTGCTCAACCGGCTGGCATTGATGGCTTTTTGATTAGGTTTTTTTGCATCACAATATGGAAATCTGTTTCTGATCACTCGACATTCATACAAGTTAAGTCATGATGAAGAATGGGTAAGGGGGCTGACCCAGAAGCCGCTTTTTGCGACGTTCGCACTTGGAATGGTAGCCAGCCGGTTGTGTATTGCCGGCGAATCGGATGAGGTGAAGATGTCCACAGGTTTCCTTAAAACGTGGCGTATGCGCGTCGCCGGTGCCGCGTTGGTGGGCTTCAGTGCCGCTGCGGCGGCATCCGCGGCAACATTTGGCTTCACTGGATCGCTCGGCGTCGACAATGATGTCCAAGTTTTCAACTTCACGGTGGCGAATGACGGCACCGCTGTTCAGATTCGCAACTGGGGCTATGGTGGCGGCTCTTTCGCAGCCGATTCGATCAATGGCGGCGCCGGTGGCACCGTAAGCATCGGTTCGGCGAATTTTGACGGGCGGCTGACCCTGTTCAACGGCGCCGGTGTCAAAATCAACACGAATGAGAATACCGGCTTTCTGTTCCAACAGATCAACCCTCTGCAGGTTGTCTACAAGGACGGCGACACGGAAAAGACAGCTTTTGCGTTTTACGACCCTGAGCTGCGGCTCACGCTCAACGCCGGGGCGTACACGCTGATTCTGTCGCAGTATGAGAACAAAGCCCTTGGCGGTGTGGCGGACGGGTTCACCTATGATGGCAACCCGACCTACACCACGTCAGAGGCGCTGTTTAACAACCAGTGCGCGGCTGGGTATTTCTGCGACCAGATCGCATATGACACCGGCATCGGCTATAACCGCGCCGGTTTATGGGCCACGGAAATCAAGGGTGCTCAGACGGCTTCGGCCGTGTCCGCGGTTCCCGTGCCTGCCGCGCTGCCGCTGCTTGCGATCGCGATTGGTGCGCTCGGCTTTCTGCGCACGCGCAAGCGCGCCTGATCTGGGCGGCCCTGCCGTGCCAGCCCACGACATGAAAACGGCGGCCCGATTGGGCCGCCGTTTTTCGTTTCAGCCCTCGTCGCTGGCGGCCCGCCTTTTGGCGACGCTTTCGCGCCAGGCGGTGAACAGCCCCGCACCGACCACGATGGCGGCGCCCAGCACTGTCAGCTTGTCCACATGTTCACCGAACAGGAATATGCCCATGAAGGTCACCAGCACCAGTTGCAGATAGATGATCGGCTGCACCACAACCGCTGAGGACAGCGTGTAGGCCCGGATCAGGAAATAGTGCCCCGACATGCCAGTGATGCACAGCAGCCCCATCCAGACCCAGTCCATGCCGTGGAACGGTTCCGCATGCCACAGGCCAACCAGCGTGATCGCCGCGGCCCCAGCCACCCCGGTGTAGAAAAAGCTGGTGTCTGGCCCATCATAGCGCCCGGCAAGCCGCGTCAGCAGCCCGTACAGTGCCATGCCGATGCCGCCGACCACGGCCCACAGGATGTCGTGGTCGGTTTCCCCAAAGCCGGGGCGCAGGATCAGCAGCATCCCGCCCATGCCCACCGCGATGGCCAGCCAGCGCCGCCAGCCGACTGGTTCGCCCAGAATTGGCATCGACAGCGCGGCGACCAACAAGGGCGCCGCCGCCATGATCGCGTGGGTCTGCGCCAGCCCCACCCGTGCAAAGGCGGTGATCGCGACCACCACCTGAAACGCCAGCAAGGATCCGCGAATGATCTGCAGTGGCAGGTTGGCTGACCGCGCTGTTGCCTTCAGACCGCCTGGGCGGCGCATCGACAGCGCCAGCACAAAGACCGCAAAGGCCCAGTAGCGCACCGTCACCACGAAGACCGGCGGATAGTTCGATGCAAGATGCTTGGACAGTCCGTCCTGCGCCGCAAAGATGAAAACTGCGATCAGCGCGAACTTGATGCCCTGGTCGATATAGGCGGGCGATGGGCGCCGACCGCTCAGACCCGCTTCGTCCGGGATAGGCATGGGGGAATTCCTTGGTCAAAATGAAACCGCCCCGGCCATGACGGCCGGGGCGGAAGATCGCATCAGTCGTGGCGGCCCGAAGGCATCACTCGCCGACGATTTCTTGGCCGGTGGCCTGGTCAACGATCTTCATCGACAGGCGAACCTTGCCGCGATCATCAAAGCCCAGCAGCTTCACTTTCACTTCCTGGCCCTCTTTGACCATGTCGCGCGGGTTGGCGCCGCGCTCATTGGTCATCTGCGAGACATGCACAAGGCCGTCGCGCTTGCCGAAGAAGTTCACGAAGGCGCCGAAGTCCATGATCTTGACGACTTTGCCGGTGTAGATCTTGTTCAGTTCCGGCTCAGCCACGATGGAATTGATCAGCTCACGCGCCCGCTCGATGCAGGCGGCATCCGGGGATGCCAGCTTGATCAGGCCTTCGTCGTTGATGTCGACCTTGGCGCCCGATTCCTCAACGATGGACCGGATGACCTTGCCGCCGGAGCCGATCACTTCGCGGATTTTCTCCGGGTTGATCTGCATCGTTTCAATCCGCGGCGCGTGCGACGAGAATTCTTGACGGCCCGAAGACAGCGATTTGCTCATCTCACCAAGAATGTGCAAGCGGCCGTCCTTGGCCTGCGCCAGGGCTTTTTCCATGATGTCGGGCGTGATGCCCGCAATCTTGATGTCCATCTGCAGGGACGTGATGCCCTTGGCAGTGCCCGCAACCTTGAAGTCCATGTCGCCGAGGTGATCTTCATCCCCGAGGATGTCGGTCAGAACCGCGAACTGGCCATCTTTTTGCAAGATCAGGCCCATCGCAACACCGGCAACGGCGGCCTTCAGCGGAACGCCGGCATCCATCATCGACAGCGAGCCGCCGCAGACCGACGCCATCGACGACGAGCCGTTGGATTCAGTGATCTCCGACACCACACGAATGGTGTAGGGGAAATCGGTCGCCGCGGGCAGAACCGCCTGCAACGCACGCCATGCCAGCTTGCCATGGCCGATTTCGCGGCGCCCGGCACCCATCATGCGGCCCGCTTCGCCCACCGAGTAGGGGGGGAAGTTGTAGTGCAGCATGAAGCGCTCGCGCCAGCCACCCTCAAGCGCGTCGATGATCTGTTCATCATCGCCAGTGCCAAGCGTGGTGACCACGAGGCCCTGGGTTTCGCCGCGCGTGAACAGCGCCGACCCGTGGGTGCGCGGCAGGAAGCCGGGCTCACACGCGATGGGGCGCACGGTGGTCAGGTCGCGGCCGTCGATGCGGCGGCCGGTGGTGATGATGTCGCCGCGAACGACCTCCGACTCCAGCTCCTTGAAGCAGGTCTTCAGGGCTGCTTCGTCGGCCTTCTGATCGTCGCTCAGCGCACCGGTGATGGTGGCACGGGCGGCGGAGATGGCGGCCGTGCGGACCTGTTTGTCGGTGTTGCCAAAGGCTGCACGCATGGCAACTTCGCCATGGGTCTTGACCGCGGCGTACAGCGCCGAAGTGTCTTTGGCCACGAAGTTGAACGGCTCTTTCGCCGCGTCTTCGGCCATGTCGATGATCATGTCGATCACCGGCTGCATCGCGTTGTGGCCAAATTTGACGGCGCCGAGCATCTGCTCCTCGGTCAGCTCGTAAACTTCGGACTCAACCATCATAACGGCGTCTTTGGTGCCGGCGATGACCAGGTTCAGCTCCTGCTCAGGGTTGTCGCAAAGCTTCTGCATGTCCTCAACCATCGGGTTGAGCACGTATTCGCCGTTGGCATAGGCAACGCGCGCGCAGCCGATGGGGCCAAGGAACGGCGCGCCTGAGATGGTCAGCGCCGCCGAGGCTGCGATCATGGCGACGACGTCGGGGTCGTTCTCCATGTCATGGCTCAGCACGGTGCAGATGACCTGCGTCTCGTGGTTGAAGCCCTTGACGAACAGCGGCCGGATCGGACGGTCGATCAGGCGTGAGGTCAGGGTCTCTTTCTCGGTGGGGCGCGCTTCGCGCTTGAAGAACCCGCCGGGGACCTTGCCCGCTGCGTAATATTTTTCCTGATAGTGGACGGTCAGCGGAAAGAAATCGAGGCCGGGCTTCGGTTTCTTCTCATAGACCACGGTCGCCAGGACGGTGGTCTCGCCATAGGTGGCGACAACGGCGCCGCTGGCCTGACGGGCGACTTTGCCGGTCTCCAGGGTCAGCGTGCGGCCGCCCCACTCGATCGACTTTTTAACGATATTGAACATTCGGATTTCCCTTTCGGACGGCTCGGCACCCCCTGGCGCCCGCCGCGTCACGCACCCCTTACGGATGCGGGCCCATGTCTTTGGTTCGCCTTCGTCCGAGGGCCCGGGGACGAAAACGTGTCGCGTGGCCGACGCGCCATAGTGGGCGAGGTGGCATGGAGCGCGCAAGGCACCCGAAAATGCGCGAGGGGCGCGCCCATATACGGACACGCCCCCCAGTCGCGATCGCTCAGCGGCGGATGCCGAGGCGGGCGATGATGACCTGATAGCGGGCCGGTTCCTTGCTCTTGACGTAGTCCAGCAGCTTGCGGCGGCGGGCGACCATGGTCAGCAGGCCCCGGCGGCTGTGGTTGTCTTTTTTGTGGCTCTTGAAGTGCTCAGTCAGGTTGGTGATCCGGGTGGTGAGGATCGCAACCTGCACTTCGGGGGAACCGGTGTCGCCTTCTTTGGTGGCGTATTCTTTCATGACCGCTTCTTTGCGGTCGGGAGTGATCGACATCGTGGGCCTCCTTGGGCTGGTGTTTGAAGGCATGACCCCGTTGGGGACATGTGCGCCATTCGGCCGGGCCGGGATGTCGTCCAGCACGGTCATCGGACACGAGCGCGTCATATGCCTTGGATTGGCAGTGATGTGAAGGTGATTCCGCGTCTTTGCGCAGCCAGAACGACAGTTTCCTGTGAAAACGCCGCGGGGCGGGCTGTTTCCAGCCCGCCCCGCGGTTCGCATGGTCTGTTTAGCATCTTAGCTTTTGCCTGCGCGGATCGGGCCGCCATGTCGCCAGTAAGCGCGCGGATCAGGCGGCGCGACGACGGCGCGACATCACGCCCAAAAGCCCAAGGCCACCCAGCATCAACGGCAGCGCCGCCGGAACCGGAACCGCAGAGATGGCGCGCCCGTAGGTGATGTTGTCGATCAGCACCCATTCGCCGCAATTGCCGGCAGAGCCCGGATCGCAGGGGGTCCCGTCGCCACCCGACTCGGCCGACAGCACAAACGTGTCGGTGAGCGTGAGGTAGGAGATGCCCGCGGTCTGGATGCCATAATACTGACCATCGCTGGCGGCGTTGATCGCGGGCACGCCGATATTCAGATCCTCGAGCAGCAGGCCAGCGCTGTCATATGCGGCCAAAACCCAGTCGCCATCGTTGGCGCCAAAGTTGAATGCAAAGGATTCAACAACCGTGTCGAATTGAAACAGAAACTGGTTGGCGTGGTCTGGCTGGAAAGTGACGTTATTGTAATCCGCCTTTTCCCAGTTGGTCAGGAAGTTCGCCGTAGTGTTGTAGGACTCACCCCCAGTGTATTCGAGATAGTTGAACCGTTGAACACCCGAACTGAAGAACGTGTTGAAGTCGAATTCCGTCCGCACGATTTCCGGGGTCACGTACAGCGCCGCAGCCGCGCCGCCGTTCAAAGTGTCGACGCCACTGATGGTCACGCCGCCGGGAGCAGAGATGGAGGTCCGCGCAGTGGTGCGCGGATCAACGTCGTCAGTGGTGCTCGGAAACGAGACCGGCAGAGCGTCTGTGGCGATCGATTCAAAATCAATCACAGTTCCGCCCAAGATCGCGTCAGTCGGCACACCAAAACCAACGATCGGGCTCGCGTTCGACGCCCCGACCAAAAGGACGCTGCCGATCACCCCCGTGATGGCAGCCCTAACGAATGTCATTGGGCAATCCTTCCCCACACGATTTACTAAAACACACGGGACGACATTACCGTTGAAGTTCACGAAATGTCAATCTTTCGCCCATGCAAACAGGGTTAAAACAGCACCTTTGGCGCTGTTCACAAGGCCTCCGGGGCTGGAAAAACGCGGCTGGGATGGATCTCACCGGCTTTCCAGGTGCCGATCGCCACCGGTGCCCCGTCATGAGAGGCCCAGACCTCGTCGCCGTACTCTCCGGCGAATCGGGTCTTGCCAGCGCGGCCCTGGCGCAGATGCGCCGCTGCGACAGCGTCGACCACATGTTCCTCAAGGTCGTTCAGCCCGGCTTCGGTCGGCAGCAGTTTGGCCAGCTGGTCGGGATCGTCGCGCAGCGCCTCCAGCTGTTCCCAGGTCACGGCGTCAGACAGCTCAAACGGACCGGCCCAGACGCGGCGCAGCGCGCTCACATGCCCAAAGCAGCCGAGGTCCAGCCCCAGATCGCGCGCGATGGAGCGGACATAGCCACCCTTGCCGCAGACCATTTCCAGAACCGCGTGATCGAGATCGGGCATGTCGATCAGCGTCAGGCTTTCCACGAACAGCGGGCGGGCCTTCAGCTCCACCTCCTCTCCCGCGCGGGCCAAAGCATAGGCACGCTCACCATCCACCTTCACGGCGGAGAACGCGGGCGGGGTCTGCATGATGTCGCCGGTATAGGCGGGCAGCGCGGCCAGAATCGCATCGCGCGTCGGACGCTGATCTGATTGTGCGATCACCGGACCTTCGCGGTCATCGGTGTTGGTCTGCTGGCCCCAGCACACGGTGAAGCGATAGGCTTTCAGCGCATCGGTGACATAGGGCACGGTTTTGGTCGCCTCGCCCAACGCGATGGCCAGAATGCCGGTCGCCAGCGGGTCGAGCGTGCCAGCATGCCCGGCCTTCTGGGCCTGAAACACCCAGCGGACCTTGGCCACCACAGAGGTGGACCCGACATTGAGCGGCTTGTCCACCACCAGCCAGCCGCTGATCGGGCGGCCCTTCTTGCGTCGCGCCATGGGGGCGTCGTCCTTCTTGGTCTTATGGAAAAAGTCAGTGTTCGTCGGGCGCCGCATCGCTGGGTGCCGCATCGTCAGGCGCTTCGACATCGGCGCGCACGCGGTCCAGGTTCAGCAGGCGTCGCGCTTCGTCCATACGGTCGTAGCTGTCATCGCGCTGAAAGCTCAGGTCCGGCGAGAATTTCATGTTGACGTCTTTGCTCAGCGCACGCCGCAGCTCACCTTTGTTGCGGCGCAGGGCTTCGATCACCTCGTCGGCGTTGATGCCGCCCAAAGGCAGCACAAAAGCCGTTGCGCTGCGCAGATCGGGCGTGACGCGGACCTCCGACACCGTGATCGACGCGCGCGACAGCGCATCATCATGCAGATCGCCGCGCAACAGAATCTCAGCCAGCGACCGGCGGATGGTTTCGCCTACCTTGAGCTGCCGCTGCGAGGGGCCAGCGCCGCCCCCGGTCGGTTTCTTGGCCATTGTCCGAGCCCTTTGCAAAATGCGCCCCCTGTGGAGGCTTTCAAAGACAAAGGGCCGCCCGTCGCCGGGCGGCCCCTGTTCAGCGTTCCGACAAGATCAGAGCGTGCGCTCGATCTCCTCAGTGGTGAAGATTTCGATGACGTCGCCGGGGCGCACATCTTCGTAGCGTTCAAAGGCCATGCCGCATTCCTGACCGGAACGGACCTCATTGACCTCATCCTTGAAGCGCTTGAGCGTCTTGAGCTTGCCTTCGTGGACCACCACATCGTCGCGCAGCAGGCGCACACCGGCCGATTTACGCGCCACGCCTTCGGTGACATCGCAACCAGCAACGTTGCCGACATGAGAGACCTTGAAGACCTCTTTGACCTTGGCGTAGCCGATAAAGGTCTCGCGGATTTCGGGGGACAGCAGGCCAGCGGCCGCAGCCCTCACGTCATCAACGAGGCTGTAGATCACCGAATAGTACCGGATCTCCACACCCTTCTGGTGCGCAGCTTCGCGGGCCGACGCGTTGGCACGGACGTTGAAGCCGATGATCGGGGCGCCCGACGCTTCGGCCAAGGTGACGTCCGATTCCGTGATGGCACCAACGCCGGAATGCAGAACCCGCACCCGGACCTCGTCGTTGCCAATCTGCTCCAGCGCCTGAACGATCGCTTCGTTGGAGCCACCGACATCCGATTTGACCACGATGGCCAGTTCGGACATCGCATTGGTGGCCTTGGCCTGCGCCAAAAGCTGATCGAGCGAGGTGCGCGACCCGGCTGTGACCTGCTTGTCGCGCGATACGCGCTGACGATAATCAGCTATTTCGCGGGCGCGGCCTTCGTCTTCGACCACGTTCAGCACGTCGCCAGCTGAGGGCGTGCCCTGAAGGCCCAGAACTTCGACCGGAACCGAAGGACCGGCCTGTTCGACGCGCTCACCCTTGTCGTTGATCAGCGCACGCACGCGGCCCCACTGCTCGCCCACGACAAAGATGTCGCCGCGCTTCAGTGTGCCCTTCTGGACCAGGACCGTCGCGACAGGGCCGCGGCCGACGTCCAGCTTGGCCTCGATCACTGCGCCTTCGGCGTAGCGGTCGGGGTTGGCTTTCAGTTCGAGCAGCTCAGCCTGAAGCGCAATGGCCTCCAGCAGCTTGTCGAGCCCGGCGCCGGTTTTTGCCGACACCTCAACATCAAGCACGTCGCCTGACATCGCTTCGACGACGACCGAATGCTGAAGCAGTCCGGTGCGCACCTTTTGCGGGTCTGCGCCGGGCTTATCGCATTTGTTGATCGCGATGATCATCGGCACGTTCGCGGCCTTGGCGTGGTGGATCGCCTCGATCGTCTGGGGCATGACCGAATCATCGGCCGCGACCACCAGAACCACGATGTCCGTCACTGAGGCACCGCGGGCGCGCATCGACGAGAACGCCGCGTGGCCCGGGGTGTCGAGGAACGTGATCAGCGCACCGTTGTCCGTCGTCACCTGATAGGCGCCGATGTGCTGGGTGATGCCGCCTGCCTCGCCAGAGACCACGTTGGCCTTGCGAAGCGCGTCCAGCACCGAGGTCTTGCCGTGATCGACATGACCCATGACCGTGACGACGGGGGGCCGGGTCTTGAGATCCTCAACCTTGTCGGCTTCGGTCTCAATCGCGGTTTCCACGTCTGAATCCGACACACGGACCATGCGGTGGCCAAATTCTTCGACCAGCAGTTCTGCGGTGTCCGCATCGAGCGTGTCGTTGATGGTGACCATCACGCCAGAGTTGAACAGCGACTTGATGACGTCAGCAGCACGTTCCGCCATGCGGTTCGCAAGCTCCTGCACTGTGATGACGTCGGTCACCTTCACGTCGCGCACGACCTTCTCGCGCTCAACCTGATGGCCACCCTTGCGCTTGTCGCGCTCCGCCCGGCGACGCATGGCCGCCATGGAGCGGTGACGCCCGCCCTCATCACCCGACGTGGCGCGGGAAATGGTGAGCTTGCCTGCACGGCGGCCACGATCATCGCGGCCAACGGCGGTGCGCGGTTTGCGCTGGTCGTCGCTGACGGGCGCAGGTGCGCCGCCGGGCGTGCGGCGACGCGGGGCCGTACGCTCTTCACCCGGCTCGGGCGGCAGGCCCGGCTCAACATTGACGGGGGCCTTGGCACCGGCGGGACGTGCCCGGGCAGCCTTGGCCGCCTCAGCGGTCTTTTTCTTGGCCTCAACCTCCGCAGCGCTGGCGGCTTCCGCCTCCTCACGCTCACGGCGGATCAGCGCCTCTTTCTCCTTGCGCTCACGGTCATCTTTTTCGGCGCGCAGGCGGTCCAGCTCATCACCGCGTGCGCGGGATTCGGCCTCGGCGCGGGCACGACGAGCGCCTTCGTTGCGCTTGGCCATTTCCAGCGCGCGACGACGGCGATCAACTTCCTCGGTCGACAGATTCTGACCACCGGCGCTGCGGGCAGGGCCAGCTGCGGCGGGCGCACGGCCCTTGTTGGCATCGCCGGGGCGGCTGCCGGGACGTGCGGGACGCGCACCAGCGCCGGGCACGGTGGCACGGCGTGCGCCGCCATCGGCCTGGGGTGCGGTGCGCGGTGCCGCGGCCTTGACCACGGTTTTGGGCTTGAGGACCGGTTTCGGCGCATCTGCTGCGCGCGAAATGATCTTGGGTCCGGGCGCAGCCGGGATCAGCGGTGCCGCGACTTTTGCGGGCGCCGTTTTGGCCATAGGCTCTGCCTTGGCAACGGTCTCTGCCTTGGCAACAGGTTCCACCTTGGCAGCAGACTCTGCCGTGGCAGCAGCCTCCACCTTGGGCGCGGGCGCCTTGGCGTCTGCCGCAGGCACCGCGCTTTTGGCGGGGGCCTCGGCCTTGGCGACGGCATCAACCGGCGCTTCGGGCGCAGGCTCTGCAGCCTTTTCGGCCGCGGCGCGGTCGGCAGCCTTCTGGGCCGCGATGGCGCGTGCCATGCGGATGCGGCGCTCTGCCTCTTCGGCTGAGACCGGCGTCACCACTTTGCCTTTGGGCGCACGGGCGCGCGCAGCGGCCTCGGGCGCTTCGGCCTCGGGGCGCTTTTCAGCCGGGTCGACCGGGCGTGCGCCACCAGCGGGCGCAGTGCCCGGCGTGATCACGCGTTTGCGCTTGGTCTCAACCACGACGGATTTCGACCGGCCATGGCTGAAGCTCTGGCGCACCCGGGTAGGTGTCCCGCCAGCGCCGCCTCGCGCACGCAGGTTACCGCCCGATTTGTTGTCGTCGTCCGTATCGCTCATGCACCGTTCCTCACCTCGATTACGTCGAGGTCCGTTTCATCATGCGTCGCGGCGCAAGGTCTGAACCCGGAAAGCCGTTTCGCCTCGCGCAACACGCGCAGCGTCACGCCGCCTCTATCAAGAGCGGCGTGTATCACAAATTCGCGGCCGAAAGCCAAACCCAATTCGGTGCTGTCGAGACAACGGATGATCCCCGCCTCTCCAGCCATGGGCCGCAGCTTGGCCTGTCCCTGGTCAGATCCGTCCCGCGCGCCGATCAGCGCGCCGACTGGACCCTTCTTCAACCGGGCCTTTACCTTCTCGAAGCCGGTGACCGCAAGCCCTGCCTTTCTGGTGAGGGACACGGCCTCAGCCGCACGGGCGGCCAAAAGGGTCTCGAGCAGCTCCGCCAGACCGTCCGGCACGATGGCCTGGGCCTTGGCAGCACGAGAGAAAAGCCGCTTCTTCACAGCCGTTTCAATCGCATCCCGGGTCGAGGTGACCCAGATCCCACGACCTGGCAATTTCTCTGCCAGATCAGGCGTCACTACGCCGTCGGGCGACAGCACGAAGCGGATCATCATGTCGGTCAGACCACTTTCACCGCTGACAATGCAGCGGCGTTCAGGGTCGTCCTTATCGGTCCGTCGTCCGCCGCGCGGCATCTTTTCTCCTGGCACTGACGCATGGCCCGCATGGGCGGATGCGCCGCGGACCAGTTGGCCCACGTTAAGCAATATAGGGTGGGGCCGCCATGGGGCGAATCCCCGTCGGCGGCCCGGATTTCATGGGATCAGACGCGCGGGGCGTCTTCACCCGACTCATCTGAGGCTGGCTCATCTGAGGTCGGCTCATCCTGATCAGCCTCGGCTTTGGGCGACTCGGCTTCGGCCTCGGGCGTGTCCGTCACGCTCTCGTCCGCCTCAGAGGGCTCCGCGTCAAGGGCATCGTAGTCCAGCGTGACTTCCTCAAGCCCGTCCTCGGCCATCTCCTCGGCGTCGAGCGAGTGGTCCTCGGGCGGGGTGTCTTCGTCCACTTCCTCGCCCTCAGCGCCGTCTTCCTCGCCCTCGGCATCTTCCTCGGCGTCGTAGTCACCCTCTTCCTCGCCCTCAAACACCACGTCAGAGGCGTCCACAAGGCCGACGATCACGCGTGCGGTCATCACCAGGCTTTGGGCTTCCTCAAGCGACATGTCGAAGGCTTCGAGCAGGCCATCATCCTTGATTCGCTTGCCATCGACCAAGGACCAGCCGCCGGCCAGTTCCCAATCCGCACAGGTCGCAAAGTCGTGGAGCGTGAGCACGCCGTCCTTGGCCAGCGCCAGAATCATCTGGGGGGTCAGGCCGTCGAACTCAATCAGGTCTTCCTCAACGCCCAGATCGCGGGATTCGTCGAGCGCCTTGGCGTTCATTTCCTCAAGGCTTTCGCGGGCGCGGGCCTGAAGGTCTTCGGCGATCTCAGCACTGACACCATCAAGGCCGGTCAGCTCGCTCGCATCGACATAGGCGACTTCCTCAAGCGTGGTGAAGCCTTCGGAGACCAGCAGCTGCGCGACGATTTCATCGACGTTCATGGTGTCCATGAACATCTGCGACCGCTCGGCGAACTCGGCCTGGCGACGGGTGGATTCGTCTTCCTCCGTCAGGATGTCGATGTCCCAGCCGGTCAGCTGGCTGGCCAGACGCACGTTCTGGCCGCGGCGTCCGATGGCCAGCGACAGCTGCTCATCCGGCACCACCACCTCAATGCGGCGGGCGTCTTCGTCCATGACGACCTTGGACACCTCAGCAGGCTGAAGCGCGTTGACGATGAAGGTCGCCGCGTCATCATTCCACGGGATGATGTCGATTTTCTCGCCGCCCAGCTCAGATACCACGGCCTGAACACGGCTGCCGCGCATACCAACGCAAGCACCGACCGGATCGATGGAGCTGTCATAGGAAATCACGGCGATCTTGGCGCGCGAACCGGGATCGCGGGCCACGGCCTTGATCTCGATGACGTTGTCATAGATCTCCGGCACTTCCATTTTGAACAGCTCGGCCATGAATTCAGGCGCCGTGCGCGACAGGAAGATCTGCGGGCCACGCTGTTCGCGCCGCACGTCTTTGACGAAGGCACGGATACGGTCGCCGGTGCGGAACATTTCGCGCGGGATAAGTTGGTCGCGGCGCAACATGCCTTCGCCCCGGCCGATGTCCACGATGACATTGCCGTATTCCACGCGTTTGACCGACCCATTGATGATCTGGCCGATGCGGTCCTTGTATTCCTCGTACTGACGCTCACGCTCAGCTTCGCGGACCTTCTGCACGATGACCTGTTTGGCGGTCTGCGCAGCGATGCGGCCAAATTCCAGCGTCGGCAGTGGCTCGCTCATCACGTCGCCGATTTCGGCGTCGGGGTTGAGGGCCTGCGCATCGATCAGCGCCATTTCGGTGAAGTGATTCTCCACCTCCTCGACCACTTCGCGGGCGCGCGACATGTTCAGCACGCCGGTTTTGCGGTCGATGTCGCAGCGGATGTCGTACTCCGCGCCAAAGCGCGACCGCGCGGCCTTGGCGAGGCTGTCTTCCATCGCTTCAATCACCAGTTCGGGATCGATCAGCTTTTCACGCGCGACGGCGTCGGCGATCTGGAGCAGCTCAAGTCTGTTGGCGCTGACCATTGTCGGTCTCCCGCAATTCAGTGGCGACGGACGGGGGCGGCGTCGCCCTCGTCATCGGGGGAATCGGTGTCTTCGTCGTCTTCATCCTCGGCAGCCTCGTCGAAGGCTTCCGGATCGTATTCTGAGCCTTCGGCACCCGGGCCAACCTTGCGGCCCTTCAGCGACTGTTCGATCAGCGCGTCGGTCAGCACCAGCTTGGCGTCGGAAATCCATTCGAAATTCAGGCCGATGATGCCCTCAGCGATGCGGATCAGCACTTCGCCATCCTCAACGCCTTCAAGCTCGCCGCGAAAGCGGCGGCGGCCATCGATCAGTTCCGCGGTTTCGATCTTGGCTTCCCAGCCGACATAGCGCTCAAACTGCTCAAGCGTGGTCAGCGGGCGGTCGATGCCGGGGGATGACACCTCAAGGGCATACATCCCGTCGATCGGATCCTCAACGTCGAGGACGGCCGACATGGCGCGCGACAGCTCGGCGCAGTCGTCGATCTCCATCGTGCCGTCGGGACGCTCGGCCATGACCTGAAGCGTCTTGCGTTCCTTTGAGCCGATCATAAGCCGGACGCGGACGAGGCCGAATCCCATCCCCTCCACCGTTGGGCGGATGATGTCGGCGACGGTGCGGTCCAGTGCGGCTTTGGCGACGAGATCGTTCAAGAGGGGCGAATCCTTGGGCTAAAATGACGAAAGGCGGGCCATAGCGGCCCGCCCTTTCGGTCCGGTCGTCGCCGCCCTGATGGGCAGCGTCGCCGCTATGTGACAAGTGACATACGCTGGTCGGGCTGCGGCTGCAAGGGGCGGCAGGTTGATCGCGCCGCGCGCCGCCCCCGCCGCCGCACAGCACGACGTTCAGGCGTGCCTGCCGCAAGGGCGGATTGGGGCAATTCACGCCGGGGCGCGTAGGCCCATCACCCGTTCCTTCACCGGCAGATGCACAATGGCTGAGAACGCCCCGACCCCCACGCCTATCCACCACACAATGTCATAGGACCCGTAGCGGTCATAAAGCGCGCCGCCGAGCCAGACGCCCGTGAAGCTGCCGACCTGATGGCTGAAAAAGACGATGCCAAACAGCGTGCCCATATAACGAACGCCGTAAATGTGCCCCACCAGCCCCGCGGTCAGCGGCACGGTCGCCAGCCACAGCGACCCCATGGCGGCCGAAAACAGCAGCACCGTCGTCGGTGTCATCGGCAGCATGATGAAGGCCGCCGCGATGATCGTGCGCCCGACATAAATGCCGGACAGCAGGTATTTGCGTCTGTGCCTCGCCCCCAGCGCCCCGGCCAGCAGCGTGCCCCCGATGTTGGTCACCCCGATCGCCGCGATTGCCCATGCGCCCAGCTGCGCTGTGCTGCCGATGCCCGCCTGGGCCAAAAGCCCCGCCGGGTCGATGGGGCCACAGATCTCAGCAATGAAGGCGGGAAAATGCGCGGTGATGAAGCCCAGCTGATAGCCGCAGGAAAAGAACCCCAGGAAAATCAGCGTGAACGAAGGGTCGCGCAGCGCCCGGCTGATCACGGTCAGGAACGGGTCCTCAACCACCGGGCCTGCGGGGCGTGCGGGCGCGCGCATCAGTGGCAGAATCAACAAGATGGCCAGCGCGACGCCCGCCAGCACCAGAAACACCTGCGACAGCGGCATCACGGCCAGCAGACGTTCGATCATCGGGGGGCCGACCACCTGGCCCGCAGACCCCGCCGCCGTGGCGATGCCCAGCGCGACTGAGCGGTGCGCCTCAGACGTTGCGCGCCCCACCATCGACAGAATCACCCCGAACCCAGTGCCTGCGATGCCGAACCCCACAAGGACGTTCAGCAGCTGGTGCCCCTCAGGCGTTATGGCGGACGCCGACAGCGCAAGGCCGAGCGCATAGGTCAGCGCCCCCAGCGCCAGCGCTTTGCGGTCGCCCCACCGCTCCGCAATCATGCCAAAGATCGGCTGGCCAAAGCCCCAGGCCAGGTTCTGAATCGCGATCGCCAACGAGAATTCTGAACGCAGCCACCCGAACTCTGCCGCGATGGGGATCTGGAACAGGCCAAACCCGGCGCGGATGGCGAAGGACACCATCACGATCGCGCAGCCCGCGATCAGCACCGGGGTCATGATGCTGGCGCGGCGGGGACGTGCCGTGGTCATGCCGTGCTGTCTTGTGGCGGGGTCCAGACGGTCAGCGTGACGCCGTCTTCGGGGTCAATCGCCTGCACCGGTCCGGGGATCAGCCCGGCGGCGGTCAGGATGTCTTCGGGCGCGCCGTCTGCGCTGAACACCGGCACGCCGCCCGCCAGCGCCACCCCCGCCTTGCGGCTGAGGTGAAAGCCCGCATAGCCATGGCTGAGGAACAGATCAAACGGCCCGCGACCGCCCGGAACCGCCACGCGCCCGCCGGTTGGCAGCAATGCGGCCAGCATGTCGGGGGCGGGCAGGTCGACGGGGTTCCACAGCCAGGCATCAGCGCCGCGGGTCAGCCCGTTGCCAGCGCGGGTCATCACCACACGCATGCGGTTTTTGGGATTGGGCGCGGCCTCGTGGCTTGTGCGGCCCAGCACGGTGATGTCGGCGCGGTCAAGCTCAGCTTGGAAATACTGCCAATCGGCATCGTTCATCAGCGATTTGGGCAAAATTCCGTTGGCGTCGGCGATGCAGCCGCGCGCGCACACGATGGCGTATCCGTGGACGGACCAGATGGGGGCGGCAAGGGGCATGACAGCTTCCTGATCTGGCGCGGGTTGCAGATCAATCGCCCGTCAGGCAATCGGTGTCAAAATAAAATCAGTCACCATGATCATCGCCAACGCTTGTATACCGGGGCGAACCGTTCCCCTGCCGGAGACCTCGATGCCTGATACGCCCATCGCCCGCTACCGCGCCATGGTGCGCGACGGCAGGCTGAACCCCGACCCAGCGCAGAATCTGGGTATGGAAAAGCTTCAGATGCTGTTCGACCGGTTGAAGGATTATCAGCCGAAATCGCCCAAGAAAGTATCGCGCGGCTGGTTCGGCTGGGGACGAGAGCCGTCCCACACTGAGGCAGAGATCGGCGGCCTGTATCTGTATGGCGGGGTCGGGCGCGGCAAATCCATGCTGATGGACATGTTCGCCGAAACCGCGCCGGTGACGCCGACCCGGCGGGTGCATTTCCATGGCTTCATGCAAGAAATCCATGGGTTGATCAACGACGCCCGGTCGCGCGGCGTCACCGACCCGATTGCGGATGCCAGCGAAAAGACCGCCGCCACCGCGACGCTGCTGTGCTTTGACGAAATGCAGATCACCGACATCGCCGACGCCATGATCGTGGGCCGGTTGTTTGAGGCGCTGTTTGCCCGCGGCGTGGTGATCGTGACCACGTCGAACCGGCATCCGGACGATCTGTACAAGGACGGGCTGAACCGCGCGACGTTCCTGCCGTTCATTCAATTGCTGAAGCAAAAGCTGGATCTGCACCACCTCGCGGGTGCCTCGGACCACCGGCAGGACCGGCTGCGGGGGGCGCCGCGGTATCTGACCCCGCTGGGCCCCGACACAACCGCCGACATGGACCGGATCTGGGCTGATGTTGCCGATCGCCCCGACGCGCCGCTGGCGCTGAAGGTCAAAGGCCGCGACGTGATCTTTCCGCACGCCCGTGGCCGCGCGGTGCGCACGACGTTCGAAGCGCTGTGCGCCCGCCCCCTTGGGGCCGCGGATTTTCTGGCATTGGCTGAGGCCGTGGACACGATCATGATCGAAGACGTCCCACGCCTGAGCCGCGCCAGCAACAGTGAGGCGACCCGCTTTGTCCACCTGATCGACGCTTTGTATGAGGCCCGGCGGCTGGTCTACATCTCAGCCGCCGCCGCGCCGGATGCGCTGTATCAGGCAGGCCCCGGCGCGTTTGAATTTGAACGCACCGCGAGCCGGCTTGAGGAAATGCAGAGCAAGGACTGGCCCCCGCCAAGCGCCTGACCCTGGCCAAACTGGCCCGCGGCGCCGGTTGGCCGTGGGCCTTTGGGGGTGATCTGGCTGTGTTGGCCGAGGCCCGGGACCAAATCATGCCGCCGCGCCACGATGAATATCATCGCCCGCGCCGCGCGGGTGGCCGAGAGACTTTCGCGCCGATGGCGCGCGACAAGGATGAAAAAGGGATGGGACATATGGAGCGGTTTGCAGGCAAAACGGTGATCGTGACGGGCGCGTCCTCAGGCATCGGGGCGGCGACGGCGCGGCGGTTCTCAGCCGAAGGCGCGAATGTGGTGCTGGCGGCGCGCTCTGACCGGCTGGCCGGGGTGGCAGCCTCGCTGCCCGCCGACCGCACGCTGGCGGTGACCGCCGATGTGGGCGTGCGCGCCGATGTCGACGCGCTGATCGCGGCGGCGGTGGACCGGTTCGGCGCCATCGACGTGCTGGTGAACAATGCCGGGGTGGCGGTTGGCGGCCCGCTGGCCGATGTGACCGACGAGGATTGGGCGAGGGTCATGCAGGTGAACGTCGCGGGCGTGTTCTATGCCGCGAGGGCCGCCATGCCGCATCTGTCGGCGGCGGGGGGCAGCATGATCAACGTGTCCTCAGTGTCCGGCATCGGTGGGGATTGGGGGATGAGCCCTTACAACGCGTCGAAAGGCGCGGTGTCGAACTTCACCCGCGCGCTGGCGCTGGACGCAAGCCGGACCGGGGTGCGGGTGAACGCGGTGGCGCCATCCCTGACCCGATCTGAGATGACATCGCGGATCATGGGCAACGACGCGCTGATCGCCAAGTTCAAGGAGCGCATCCCCCTGGGCCGCATCTGCGAGGCAGAGGAGGTCGCGGCGGTCATTGTGTTTCTGGCCAGCCCCGACGCCAGCTTCGTCAACGGCGTGGTGATGCCGGTGGATGGCGGTGTCGGCGCCAGCAACGGCCAGCCGCCCCTGCGTCCCTGAAGGGGTGCGGGCGGGCTCGGGGGGGAAGGTCCCCCGCTCGCCCACCCGGGCGCGGATGCCCGCGCCGCGCGCCATCCCGGCGGATGCGCAAAGGGGCGGCCCGTGCATGGACCGCCCCTTGATCGTCGCGCCCGCATTGCTGCCCGGCGAGGGCCTAGTCGGGCAGGACCTGGGCCAGCACGCGCATCATGTTGCCGCCCATCAACTTGGCGATCCGGTCCTCAGACCACCCCAGCGCCAGCATTTCATGGGTGAGGGCGGCGAGCTCAGACGTGTCGAAATGCGTCGCGACTGAGCCGTCATAGTCTGAGCCGAGAGAGACGTGATCCTCGCCCAACAAATCCACCGCCGCGGCGATGGCGGCGACGATCTGGGCGGGGGTGGTGCCGCAGACCGCATCCTGCCAATAGCCGATGCCAACGACGCCGCCCTTGGCCGCGATTGCCTGCATCAGATCGTCAGGAAAGTTGCGTTTGACCGCGCAATGGTTGTGGGTGCCGCCATGGGATACCACCAGCGGGCGGTCGTCGAGCTCCAGCACCTCCCACGCGGTGCGCTGGCTGGAATGGGCCAGATCGATCAGGACGTCGCGTTTGATTGCCGCTGCAACCACGGCGCGGCCCAGATCGGTGAGGCCCGAATTGCTTTGCCCGTGCAGGGATCCCGCGATGGCATTGTCAAAGAAATGCGTCAGGCCGAACAGCCGATAGCCCGCATCAAACAGCGGGCCGATGTTGGACAGGTCTCCGTCGAGCGCGTGCATTCCTTCGATGCCCAGCACGCCGCCAACGATCTTTTCGCCGCCTGCGCGCCGCGCAAGCAATTCGGCCAGATCGGTCTTGGTGCGGATGATTTTCAGCATTCCGGGCGCGTCAGCTTCGAAACCACGCAGCTTTTGGGCCTGATAAAGCGCGCGTTCGAACCGGCTGTCCCATGTGCGCACGGGCCACAGCTGCCCCATGACCAGCAGGGTGATGTTGTCCGCGGCGTCGGCGGAGTTTTCGTCATAATTCTGGCCGGCCGGGGATTTGGTGACGGCGGTGAACACCTGCACCGCGACGTTGCCTTCGACCAGCCGGGGCAGATCAACCTGCCCGCGGCTGGCGCG
Source organism: Paracoccaceae bacterium (assembly GCA_047610385.1). Lineage (GTDB taxonomy): Bacteria > Pseudomonadota > Alphaproteobacteria > Rhodobacterales > Rhodobacteraceae > JBOCEF01. The sequence goes on from JBLGAC010000008.1 coordinate 40,187, forward strand.
TTCGGTCAGATCGCGGTTCCACATCAGCGGATCGGCATGCCAATCGCCGATGATCAGCCGGGTGTGAAGGGCGCGTGCCTCAGGGGAAACCGGCCATGGGTCGTGGAGGATGACCACGTTGCGCCCGCCCTCAACAATGCCGGGACCGAAGGTAAGAAAAGCTGCCAGCCCGGCGGCCGAGACCCCGACAACGCCGAGCGCGAGTTTCTTCCAGATACCCATTGGGGGCTTCCTTTCACGGACATTCCGGCGCGCGGTCTGCTGCGACCGCTTTTGCATGAGGCTAGCCGAAAACCGCACGCGCGCAACAGCCGCAGCGCACGACGTCGCGTCACTGCACCTTTGGCGCGCGGCGTTGGGCCTGCGCGCTTGGTGGATCGTGGTGCGCAGTGGGCTAAGTGGCCAGCGCATGATCAGGATGTTTTGCGCCATGCTGCGCCCCGCCCTCGTTCTAGCCGTCGCTGTGGTGGCTGTGGTTCCGGCGCAGGCTGATGAAGCGGCCGCGCGGGCGGCGCTGTCTGCCCCCGGCACGCTGGTGGTGATGATGCGCCACGCGCGCGCGCCTGGTGGGGGCGACCCGGCGGGGTTCGCGTTGGGCGATTGCGCCACGCAGCGCAATCTGGATGCGGCGGGGCGCGCGCAGGCCGCCGCCATCGGCGCGGCTTTGGTGGCCGAAGGGTTCGCGCCTGACCGGGTGCTGACCAGCCGCTGGTGCCGGTGCCGGGACACTGCGGATCTGCTGGCGCTGAGGGCGCCCGAAGCGTTTGCGCCGCTGGACAGCTTTTTTGGCAATCGCGCGCGCGGGCCGGTGCAGACCGACGCGCTGCGCGCCATGCTGGCAAAGATGGCGGAGGGCGAGAAGATCATCCTCGTGACCCATCAGGTGAACATCACCGCGCTGACCGGGGTGTTTCCCGCGTCGGGAGAGGCGGCGGTGTTCCGGCCTGGGCCAGACGGGACGCCGCAGATGATCGGCACGATCCTGATCCAGCATTGAAACGCAAAATGCCGCGCGATCGCTCGCGCGGCATTCATTGGCAGAGCAGCGTTTGCGTCAGACGCGGCGTTCAACCATCATTTTCTTGATCTCAGCGATGGATTTCGCCGGGTTCAGGCCCTTCGGGCAGGTCTTGGCGCAGTTCATGATCGTGTGGCAGCGGTACAGCCGGAACGGGTCTTCGAGGAAATCGAGCCGTTCCTGCGACGCCTCATCCCGGCTGTCGACCAGCCAGCGATAGGCGTGCAGCAGCGCGGCTGGGCCAAGATACCGATCGCTGTTCCACCAGTAGCTGGGGCACGAGGTCGAGCAGCAGGCGCACATCACACATTCATACACGCCATCGAGCTTTTTGCGGTCCTCGATCGACTGCAGCCATTCCTTTTCAGGGCGGGCGGTCTTGGTTTCAAGCCAAGGCATGGTCGCGGCGTGCTGCGCGTAAAAATGCGTCAGGTCTGGGACCAAGTCCTTGATCACTTCCATATGCGGCAGCGGATAGATTTTGACGTCGCCTTTGACCTCATCCAACCCATAAATGCAGGCCAGCGTGTTGATCCCGTCAATGTTCATGGCACAGGACCCGCAGATGCCTTCACGGCACGAGCGGCGGAAGGTCAGGGTCGGGTCGATCTCATTCTTGATCTTGACCAGCGCGTCCAGAACCATCGGGCCACACTTGTCCATATCAACATGATACGTGTCGATCCGCGGGTTTTTACCGCTGTCGGGATCATAACGATAGACCTTGAAGGCGCGCACATTGGTGGCGCCCTGCGGCTTCGGCCAAGTCTTGCCGACTGTCATACGGGAATTCTTCGGCAGCTGGAATTCGGCCATAATCTCGCTCCTTACGGGGTCCGGCTTTCGCCGGTCAGGTCAGTTGGTCGGCGCTGCGGGTTTGCGCGCCAGGAAAATCTTTTCGCCGCGGTGAAGGGCGTGGTCGCCCACCATCGGCTCAGTCGCGGCAAAGACGGTCAGGTCGAACCCGGCGGCGCGGATGCGGTCGGCGAAATCACGGCCATACATGCGCAGATGGTCGGGGTCGGTGGCGCGCAAGGCGCGGTCTTCGGCGCTGGCATCGGGCAGCTCCAGCGTCTTGTCCCAGCCTTCGACCAGCGGCACGGTCAGCACTGCCAGCCCGCCAGGGGCCAGGATGCGGGCCATTTCCGCCAGCGCCGCCGCGTCGTCCACATGTTCAAGCACATGGTTCGCGATCACCGCATCAAACGTCCCGTCAGCCACCCCATTCATCGCCGTGATGTCGATGGTTAGGTCATAGTCGTCATGGATGTCGGCGGTCAGATACGCCGCAACGCGGGGTCGGATCAGCGCGGACAGCGCAGATTCGGCGGCGAAATGCAGCACGCGGGCGCCTTTCAGCGCGCTTGGATCGCTGGCCAGCCACAGCGCAAACAGGCGGTGCCGCGGGCGGCTGTCGCAGTTCGGGCACCAGATGGCGGGCTTGTGGCGCACCGGGCTGAAGCGCCCCACATAACCGCAGATCGGGCAGGTTTTCACTGGCCCACCATGCGTCAGCGCGGTGAAATGGTCCACAGCCCGCCGGGCGCGCAGGTCAAGAACCTGCGCGATGTCCGCATGTGTGCGGGCAAGAGGGGTTCCGGGGGCGGTGGGTTTCATCAGAAGGTGCGGACCTTGGGTGCGATGCGCTTCAGGGCGATGCCGCCTTCGGCCTCGGTGGTCAGCGGATCGACGATGACGGGGCGGTGGCTCAGGGTCACTGATGCGCCATCGACGCGGCTGATGGTGTGCACGCGCCAGTTTTCATCATCGCGGGTTGGGTGGTCTTCGTGGGCATGGGCACCGCGGCTTTCGGTGCGGGCCTCAGCGCCGACGATGGTCGCCAGCGCGTTGGGCATCAGGTTCGCCAGCTCCAGCGTCTCCATAAGGTCGGAGTTCCAGATCAGGCTGCGGTCGGTCACCTTGATGTCGGCCATCTTGCCGGCGATGGCGGTCATCTTTTCCACGCCTTCGGACAGGGTCTTGGAGGCGCGGAACACCGCGGCATCCGACTGCATGGTTTTCTGCATCTCAAGGCGCAATTCAGCGGTCGGGATCGCGCCGTCTGCATAGCGCAGGGCGTCGAGACGGTCGAACGCCTTGTCGATCGCGGCCTTGGGCGCTTTGGGAACAGCGGTGTCGGGGTCCAGCACCTTGCCCGCGCGGATCGCCGCGGCGCGGCCGAACACCACCAGATCGATCAGCGAGTTCGATCCGAGACGGTTCGCGCCATGCACCGATGCGCAGCCCGCCTCGCCGACAGCCATCAGGCCGGGGACCACGGCATTGCCGTTATCTGCGGTCGGGTTCAGCACTTCGCCCCAATAATTGGTGGGGATGCCGCCCATGTTATAGTGCACGGTGGGCAGAACTGGGATCGCCTCTTTGGTCAGATCAACGCCTGCGAAGATGCGCGCGGATTCTGAAATCCCCGGCAAACGCAGCGCCAGAACCTCAGGCGGCAGGTGGTTGAGGTTCAGGTGGATGTGATCGCCATGTTCCCCGACGCCGCGGCCTTCGCGGATCTCCATCGTCATGCAGCGCGAGACGTAATCGCGCGGCGCGAGGTCTTTGTAGTTGGGCGCATAGCGCTCCATGAACCGCTCACCCTCAGAGTTCGTCAGGTATCCACCCTCGCCGCGCGCACCTTCGGTGATCAGGCAGCCTGACCCGTAGATGCCGGTGGGGTGGAACTGCACGAACTCCATGTCCTGCAGCGCCAGACCCGCGCGGGCAACCATGCCGCCGCCATCGCCAGTGCAGGTGTGCGCCGAGGTGGCCGAGAAATACGCGCGTCCGTAGCCGCCGGTGGCCAGCACGACCGTTTTGGCGTTGAACACATGCATGGTGCCGTCATCAAGCTTCCAGCACAGGACGCCCTTGCACACGCCATCTTCCATCAGCAGGTCGATGGCGAAATATTCGATGTAGAATTCCGCATTGTGCTTCAGCGACTGGCCATAAAGCGTGTGCAGAATTGCATGGCCGGTGCGGTCCGCCGCGGCGCAGGTGCGCTGCACGGGCGGGCCTTCGCCAAATTCAGTGGTGTGGCCGCCGAAGGGACGCTGGTAGATCTTGCCTTCTTCGGTGCGAGAGAAGGGCACGCCGTAATGCTCCAGCTCATACACCGCCTTGGGGGCTTCACGCGCCAGATATTCCATGGCGTCGGTGTCGCCCAGCCAGTCTGATCCCTTGACGGTGTCGAACATGTGCCACTGCCAGTTGTCCGGGCCCATGTTGGACAGCGACGCTGCGATGCCGCCCTGGGCGGCGACCGTGTGGCTGCGGGTCGGGAACACTTTGGTGACGCAGGCGGTTTTCAGCCCCTGCTCAGCCATGCCGAGGGTGGCGCGCAGGCCCGCGCCACCGGCGCCGACCACGACCACGTCATAGTTGTGCTCGGTATATTCGTATGCGGCCATGTGCTTGGCTCCGATCAAATGTCCTGCGGGGGCGCGCGGCAGCAAGGTGGCGCGTGCCGCGCCCGCGAAAGGCTGGGGAAGGCGGGCGGCGGTCAGCCGCCGAACGCAATCTTCATGACAGCGAAGATGCCCGTCAGGCCGAACAGGCCGCAGAACATGATGTTCCCCAGCAGCGCCGCGGTGCGGATGCCCTTATGGTGAACATAGTCCTCAATCACCACTTGCAAGCCGAGCTGCATGTGGCGGAACACGATTGCGATGAACAGGACCGCGACGATGGCATGGAACGGGTTTTCATAGGTCGACCGCGCCGCTTCATAGTCCTGGCCCAGTGACTGCCCGAAGGGCGCCACGAACAGCACCGTCAGGGGGATCAGCGCCACCGCGGTGACCCGCTGGAGCCACCAGTGATGCGTGCCGTCTTTCGCAGAACCGAGGCCGGTGACCTTGGCGCGGGGGGTTTTATAGCTCATGTGATCTGTTCCCTCTCGCGCGGCCTCAGGCCGCGATGACCCAGGTCATCAGCGTCAGTGCGCCCGAAGCGACCAACACGATCTGACCGGAGAACGTGACCTGCTCCATCTCAAAGCCGTAGCCGAGATCCCACCACAGGTGCCGGATGCCGTTGCAAAAATGAAAGGCCAGCGCCCAGGTGGAACCCATCATGATCAGCGTGCCGACCCAGCTGGTGACGATCCCGTCGGCGAAGGCGAAATATTCAGGCCCTGAGGCCGCGGCCAGCAGCCACCACACCGTCAGAGCTGCGCCAAGCGCGAGTCCCACGCCGGTCGCCCGGTGCAGGATCGACAGCACTGAGGTGATCTGCGGGCGATACACCTGCAGGTGCGGTGAAAGGGGGCGGCTGCCCCGGTTGACGTCTGCCATGCTTTTCCCCTGACGATCGAGTGCGGGCGCAAACTGCGCCGCGCGAGGATATTCGTCGCAGCGGGGGCGGGGGCCTAGGGCCGTCGGGCCTGCGCTCCACCACATCCGCGCGGTGTCTCTATAACAGGGGGCACTTGCGTTTCCAAAGGGGCGCAGGTGCTTTAGCGGCGTTTTCACGCGGGTCATGGTGCGGCGTCTGTGGAAAATTTCAAGCTTTCGACGCAGTTTGTGATCACACGCGCAGGGCTGTGATCACAGCCATATGGTTGTGATCACAAATCGTGCGACGGACAGGCATTCCACACAGAATCAATCAAGAATACCGCGCCGCGCCAGATCACATCGGGATCAACGCCCAGATGTCGAGGTCCAGCAGCACGCCCGGCGCATATTTGCCGTCCTCGGTGCGCAAGGGGCCGGGGGCCGGATCGTCCTTGACCGCCACCAGCCGCAGACGCAGCGCGCCGACACCGGGGGCGGCTGTCTCAGCCTTGTCCAGCACCTCGGACCACGCATAGATCGTGTCGCCTGCAAAACACGGTGCCACATGGGCCCCGGCATTGATCGCCGCCACGGTCTGCGCGTTGGCCAGCCCGTTGAAGCTGAGCGCGCGGGCCAGGCTGATGACATGCCCGCCATAGATCAGGCGCTGGCCGCCGTCGCGCGCCTGTTTGTTGAAATGCACTTTGGCGGTGTTTTGCCAAAGGCGGGTGGCCATCATGTGCTCAGCCTCTTCGATGGTGACGCCATCCACATGGTCGATCCGTTCCCCCACCGCATAGTCGCCCCAGCGATGTGGCTCCCCAGCGGCGGTGAAATCATAGGTGGTGAAATCGAGGCCTGACCGGATCGCCAGCTCGCCGGGGTCCACCACGTGGGCAAGATCAGGCACCACAGTTTCGGGCGTGGGCGCGGCGGCGTCGCGTTTCCGGACCATCACCCAGCGCGCCCAGGTCAGCACCGGCGTGCCGGTCTGGTTTACGGCGGTGGAGCGGACATAAACCACCCCGGTCTTGCCGTTGGAGTTCTGCTTGAGGCCGATGACCTCCGAGCTGGTCGAGATCGTGTCGCCGGAATAGACGGGCGCAAGGAACCGGCATTCGGCATAGCCAAGGTTCGCCACTGCGTTCAGTGAAATGTCAGGCACGGTTTTGCCGAACGCGATGTGGAACGCGGCCAGATCCTCAAGTGGGCTTTTCGGAAGGCCTGACGCCCGCGCGAATTCATCTGACGACCACAGCGCAAAGCGCGACGGATACAGCGCGCCATACAGCGCCCGGTCCCCGTCAGTCACTGTTCGAGGGGTGGCGTGGGGCAGGATCTGCCCGATCGCAAAATCCTCAAAGAAATTGCCTGGGTTGGTCTTGGCACCAGAGGCGGTGGAATGATCTGTCATGATTGCACCTTGTCGCGAAACTATATTGCGGTGCACCATAGCGGCGTCCGGCGTGGGCGCAAGCGCTGCGCGGTCACGGGCCACGGGGACAGGTGCGCAACGCCAACCCGCGCCGCTGGACCGGGCGGTGCCAAGCGCGTGGCGGTGATGGCGGCGCGTCCCTTCGGCGGGGTGCTCTCCCGCCCGTCGACGACCTGGCGGCCGCCTCCCGTTGGGCGGGGCGCCGCGCGCCGGGGGCTGGTAGGGGCGGCGGGTGAGGCACCCGCGCGGCGAGACATCGGGCGGCGCGCGTCAGAGCTGCCCGAGCTTCACCTCAGGCGCATACTCGGCCTCGACCTCCTTGGTCACGGCTTGGCCGCAGCGCACCACGCCGCGGGCCGCATCGAAGGCCATGGTGGGGGTGCCATACAGCACCCAGCCCTTGCTCAGCGCTTCGGTCACCTTGTGGCAGAAGGTGGATGTGTCGTCCTCGGTCAGCAGTCGATATGCGATCATGGCGGTCAGCCCGGAAACGGCGACACGCCGGCCAGCATGTGCAGCCCGACGACGGCCCCGAACACCACCAGCGTGATGGCCAGAAGAATGAAGTCCTTTTTGCGATGCGCCGGCGCGGGTTTGACCCAAGCCTCCTTGCGGCTGTTGATCAGGATGATCGACGCCACAGCCCAAATCAGCATTCCCCCGAACAGAATCGCCGAGGCGAGGTCGCCGTTCACGATAAGGTGCGCAGCCGCCCAGACGATGACCGACAGCAGCATCGGATGACGCACATACCGCTTGGCGTTGCCCTTTGAATGCGCCGCGCCAAACAGCGCGATGGCGATCAGCATCAGCAGATTGTTGATATGGACCATGAAGCTGGGCGGATACCAGACACCCGTCGCCTCCGCTTGTTGGTAGCCGATCACCATCATCACGACTGAGGCGAGGATCAACACCGCGATCAGCCCTTTTGACCGCCCTTCGCCAAGCTTGGCGGTCAGCGCAGCGCGCTGTGCAGGCATCGCGGGTTTGAAGAAATGCGCGGCGAACCAGAGCGCGAGCCCGAGGATCAGAAGGGTCATGGAGCGGTTCCTTGGCAAAATGGTTTTGGCGACGATAACACCGCCGCCGCTGGGGTCCAGTGACGATACCGCGCCACAAGCGCCGGGGTCGCACGCGCGACATTTGCAGCGCGCCGCGGGTGCCTCGGTCCCGCGGGTGCAGGGGGTGGGGCGGCGCTTCCCATCAGACGCCCAGCAGGCGGTCGCGGATCTCAGGCGTCAGGGCGGCGGGCGGCCCGTGCCACGCGGTAGCACCCTTTTCCAATATCGTGCAGCGGTCGGCGATGGCGGTCAGTTCGCGCAGGGTTTTGTCGACCAGCAGGATCGCCAGGCCTTCAGCCTTCAGCGCCCTTACCGCAGCCCAGATTTCTGCGCGGATCACGGGGGCGAGGCCCTCTGTCGCCTCGTCCAATATCAACAGCTTGGGGTTGGTCATCAGCGCCCGGCCGATGGCGAGCATCTGCTGCTCTCCGCCCGACAAGGTTGCGGCGGTCTGTTTGCGCCGCTCAGCAAGGCGCGGGAACAGCGCGTTCACCCGCGCCGCGTCCCACAGGCCGGGGCGGGCGGTGGCGGTCAGGTTTTCCTCAACGCTCAGCGGCCCAAAACAGCGCCGCCCCTCGGGAACCAGCCCAAGGCCGAGGCGCGCGGCTTTGTAGGCCGGCATCCCGGCCAGATCATGCCCAAGAAACCGGATTGTTCCGGCCCGGTGCGGCGTCAGGCGGCAGATCGACCGGATGGTGGTGGTTTTGCCCATGCCGTTGCGGCCCATCAGGGCGTGAACTTCGCCTGCCGCGACAGACAACGACACGCCGAACAGCGCCTGCGAGGGGCCATAGAAGGTCTCAACGCCCGCAAGCTCCAACATCAGTCATCCCCCAGATAGGCGGCACGCACGCCTGCATCTGCGCGGATCGCGGCACCGCCCCCGTGCGCGATCACCCGGCCCGCGACCAGCACGGAGATGCGGTCCGCCAGCCGGAACACCGCGTCCATGTCATGCTCCACCAGCAGAATCGGGACCTCATGCTTCAGGGCCTCCAGCAATTGGGTCAGTTCGGCTGATCCTTCGGGGCCAAGACCGGCCATCGGTTCGTCCAGCAGCAGCGCCTTGGGGGCGCCGGCCAGCGCGCACGCGACCTCAAGCCGGCGGCGTTCGCCGTGGGACAGTTCGGCCACCGGCAGGTCGGCGCGCGCCGACAGGCCAACACGGGCCAGGGCTGCGTCGGCGGCGCCTCGTACCGCCGCATCCATGCGGATCGGGCGCAGAAACCCCCACGCCCCCCCGCGCGGCGCCATTGCGGCCAGCATTGCGTTGCGCCTTGCGGACAAGGGCATCGCCAAGGACGACACCTGAAAGCTGCGCCCCAGCCCCAGCCTTGCGCGGGCGGCGACCGGCAGCGCGGTCACGTCGTGGCCCATCAGGTGGATGGTGCCAGCATCAGGTGCGATCCACCCGGCGATCTGGCCGATCAGCGTGGATTTCCCGGCGCCATTGGGGCCGATCAGGGCGTGGATTTCGCCCGGTCTCAGGTCAAGCGACACGTCGTCAGTGGCCACCAGGCCGCCAAAGGATTTGCACAAACCTGCGACCGACAGCACCTCAGTCATGGCGGGGCTTTCCGGCCAGCGCGCCCATGATCCCGCCGCGCGCGAACAGCACCACCAGCAGCAGCACGACCCCCAACGCCAATTGCCAGCGCGCGGTGTAGCCGCCGACGATCACCTCCATGCCGATGAACACTGCGGCGCCTGCGATCGGCCCGCACAGGCGCCCGATGCCGCCCAGGATCACCAGCACGATCAATTCGCCGGACATATGCCACGACATGGCGTTCGGCCCGATGAACCCGTTCAGATCTGCCAGCAGCGCCCCCGCCAGCCCGGTGATCGCCGCGGACAGCGCAAAACCGGTCAGCTTCACGGGATACGGCGCGATGCCTGATGTGGCCAGGCGGACCTCGTTCAACCGCGCCATGGTCAGGGCTGCGCCAAAGCGGGCGCGCATCATCACATGGGTCAGCGCCAGCGTTGCCAGCAGGGCGCCGAAGGCCAGCGCAAAAAAGCTCAGGGGATCATAGGTATCAAGGCCCGGGAATTCATTGCGCACATAGATCGGCAAGCCGTCCTCGCCGCCATAAGCAGGCCAGGATATGGCGAAATAATAGATCATCTGCGCAAAGGCCAAGGTGATCATGATGAAATAGACGCCTGAGGTCCGCAGGCTGAGCGCCCCGATCCCCAGCGCGACACCCGCCGACACCGCCATCGCCGCCAGCCAGATCATGGGCATGGAGGTCGTGCCCTCAATCACCAGCGGCCAGGTCATGATCGGGTCGTCATTCATCGCGTGGGTGGCGGCGATGCCCGCGCAATAGCCGCCGATGCCGAAGAACGCGGCGTGGCCGAAACTGACCATCCCGCCATGGCCGATGGCGATGTTCAGCCCCGCGCCCGCCAGCGCAAGGATCGCCACGCGCGATGCCATGTTGACCCAATAGGGCTGATCCACCCCGTCGGCCCAAAGCGCCGCGCCCAGCAGCGCGCCCAGCAGCGCGATATTCACGATCCATTCGCGCATCAGCCGCCCGCCGGAAACAGGCCGGAGGGGCGGAACACCAGCACCCCGGCCATGATTACATAGATCAGCATCGACGCCAGCGCGCCGCCCACCGATGCCGCATCCGCCGCGGGCATGAACGCTGCGAACCCCATCGGCAGCAGCACTCGGCCCATCGTATCCGCAACCCCGACGATCAGCGCGCCGACCATGGCCCCGCGGATCGACCCGATGCCGCCGATCACGATGACCACGAAGGCAAGGATCAGCACCGGTTCCCCCATCCCGACCTGCACCGATTGCAGCGCGCCGACCATCGCGCCCGCGAACCCCGCCAGCCCGGCGCCAAGCGCGAAGACCGCCGTATAAAGCACCGCAATGTTAACGCCGAGCGCGCCGATCATTTCGCGGTCCGCCTCTCCCGCCCGGATGCGCATGCCAAGCCGGGTGCGCGAAATCAGCAGCCACAGCAGAACCGCCGCCCCCAGACCCGCGATGATGATCGCCAGTCGATAAATCGGGTACGCTGCGCCGCCGGGCAGATGCACCGCGCCGGACAGGATTTCAGGCGGGTCCAGCCACAGGGGCCGCCCGCCAAATATCGCCAATGCACCTTCGGAGAAAATCAGGATCAGCGCGAATGTCGCCAGCACCTGATCCAGATGATCGCGGTCATAAAGCCGCCGGATCACCAGAATTTCGACCAAGGCGCCGACGGCCGCCGCGGCCAGTGTGCCAGCCGCCAGCCCGACCCAGAAATTGCCGGTTTGCGCCGCCACCCACGCGCACACAAAAGCGCCGGACATGAACAGCGCGCCATGGGCAAGGTTGATCAGCCCCATCACGCCAAAGACCAGCGTCAGGCCCGCGGCGGTCAGGAACAGCATCACGCCCAGCTGCACGCCGTTCAAAAGTTGTTCGAGGATCAGCGCCGCGCTCATGTCTTGGGTGGGTCCCCGCGTGTGGTCTTTGCGCCTCGGCGTCACGGGCCGGGCGCGCAAGCTGTCCCCGCAGATACGCACCCGCGGGCGGCGCGTCCACCGGGCAGCGCGGATTTACGCGTTCGCCCGGTCAGGCGGACCTGTTCGCCGCTTCAGCGCCGCAGACATCTCATGCCTTGGTGCCGATCAGGGCGATGACCGTCAGGGAGGCGCGGACACCATGGCGCTGGTCGTGTTTCCTGATCCCGTCCCAAGTCTGGGGCGACATGTTTGATGCAGCCCGCGGCCATGGGGTGCTTGGTATTTCATCTGGCCCAATCGAAAATCTGCAAATGGCCGCCCCTTGGCATTGGGGCGGCAATCTTCATTATCTGCCGCGTCTCAGGTTCGCAGCGATTACATCACGCAGTCGGCGGCATACACGTCTGAGTGGTTTTCAATGGCAATGCCGACCAGTTTGTTGGTGGGTTTTCCGTCAGGCCCTGCAACAACTTCGCGCACATAGATGTTTTGGATCGGGTGGTGGTTCGACCCGAACTTGAACGACCCGCGGACAGACGCGAAATCGGCCGCTTTGAGGGCGGCGCGGAAAGCGTCCTGGTCAGACGGTTTTGCTTTGGCCAGAGCCGAAAGGATCAGGCGCGCCGTCTCATATCCCTGGGCTGCATAAAGGGTCGGTGTGCGGCCATAGGCAGCGCGGAAACCCGCAACGAATTCGATATTCGCGGGGAAATCAAGGTCATAGGCCCATTCTGAGGTGTTCTGGGTGCCGATCGCCGCGTCGCCGACGGCACCCAGAATGATCTCATCGAATGAAAAGGCCGGGCCAAAGACGGGAATGTCGACCTCTGCGGCCGCGTATTGCTTCATGAATGAAATTCCCATGCCGCCCGGCAGGAAGAAAAACACTGAATCGGCGCCTGATGCGCGGATCTGCGCGATTTCGGCGGCATAGTCGGTCTGGCCGAGCTTGGTATAAATCTCTCCGGCTACGGTGTCGCCGAACAGGCGCTTGAACCCGGTCAGCGCGTCTTTGCCCGCAGGATAGTTCGGCGCGAGCACGAAGGGCGCCTTGAACCCGGCGTCTTTCATGTAGCCGCCCATCGCCTCATGCAGATTGTCGTTCTGCCATGCGGCGTTGAAGTAATTCTTGTGGCATCCCTTGCCCGCCAGCGCCGACGGACCGGCGTTCGGCGAGATATAGAACACCCCCTGCCGCACCGCGCCAGGCACCACGGCCATGGCGAGGTTGGACCAGATGATGCCGGTCAGGATGTCGACCTTCTCGCGCTGGATCATCTCATCAGCCAGCGATTTGGCGACGTCGGGTTTGCGCACGTCATCGCGGATGATGAGCGTGACATCCGAAGCGTTCGCCTGCTTCAGCGCCAGTTCAAACCCATCGCGCACGTCGATGCCGAGATGCGCACCCCCGCCCGAAAGCGTGGTGATCATGCCGATTTTCACTTCGGCGGTGGCGGCCTGAGCTGCGCAAAGCGCGGCGATGGCGGCGGCGAGAATGGTCTTTTTCATGTGGTCCGGCCCCTGTTCCCTGTCGTTCCGCGCAAAGGATGCAACGGATGAGCCGTCGGGGGAAGGGGGCAGGTTCAGGTTGGTTGGCGTGTGCTTGCGTGGTTTGGTTTGCAAGGCGTGGTCAGGTCGAAGGTGAAGGTGCTTGAGGATCATTGAAGCTGTATCAAATTGTGTAGCTAAAGAATTTTCAGATGAGGTATCTTCCCCTAATTATCTCATAAATTTATGAAAAGATCATCGCAGAAAAAGCAGTTTTTATTTATTACCTAAAATCAATGCGTGATCTGATGCGCTGAACAGCCCCAAAGCGCCGCCCAGCGCATCCAAGCTCAGCCCAGATCGGCCTCCAACGCGCTGATCGCTGCGGCAAGCGCCAGCTGACGGTTCGCGGTCTCCACATGCAGGTTTTCGACGATCTTGCCGTCGACCACGGCGACCGCCTCACCTTTGGCGCGTGTGTCTTCGAACGCCGCCACCTGACGCGCGGCCAGATCCAGATCGGCGGCGGATGGCGCAAAGACCTCGTTGGTCACGGCAAGCTGCAGGGGGTGGATCAGCGTCTTGCCGTCGAAGCCCATCGCCAGACCTTGCTCACATGATGTGCGCAGCCCCGCGTCGTCCTTGTAGGCGTTGTAGACCCCGTCAATGCACGCCAGCCCATAGGCTTTGGCCGCAAGCAGGCAGATGCCCAGCGACGTGATCACTGGCTGGCGGTCGTCGGTGTGGCGGGCGTTCAGGTCTTTGACCAGATCATTGGTGCCCAGGATGAAGCAGGTCAGCCGCGGCGACTGCGCGATCGCCTGCGCGTTCAGGATGCCGAGCGGCGTTTCCATCATCGCCCAGATTGCGGTGCGTGCGGGGGCACCGGCCTCGTCCATGATTGCGGCGACGGCGGCGATGTCTGCGGGTGAATTGACCTTGGGGATCAAGATTGCGTCAGGGCCCGCGGCGGCGGCGGCACGCACGTCCGCATCGCCCCAAAGGGTGTCGAGGCCGTTGACGCGGATGATCACCTCACGCTTGCCGAACGCCTTGGCGCGCACTTTCGCGGCGACCAGATCGCGGGCGAGGTCCTTTTCAGTCGGGCCAACCGCATCCTCAAGATCAAGGATCAGCGCGTCGGCGGGCAGGCCAGCGGCCTTTTCCAGCGCGCGCGTCTTGGCGCCCGGCATGTAAAGAACGGAACGGCGCGGACGGACGGGGGCGTCGGACATGAAGGACCTTTCGGGCAAGCGTTGACCGGGCAGGGCGTAGCGGAGTTTTCGCACCTGCGCAAGAAAATGTCGTGGCACATCATCGCAGCGATGCATCCTGTCGACGCCGCGTTGCGCGAGGTAACCAAATGCTAACCGAAATGCGCGATGGTCCCGTTATGGCCGCACGGCGTCTGAGGATCGGGGACCCCCCGAGTTTCGGCGCATCACGTCGGCGGCGCGGGGCAATGCAGGGCCCCCGCCCAAATGACGGCGCGCGGATGAAGCAGTCCTTGAAACTCGCACCGGCGCTGATCGCGCTGTGGGCGCACGGGATCTTCCGTCGCCCCGGCCCGGCCGCCCGGAATCGGGAGCGTACGAAATGCCGTCAATCTTCTCCTCCGCCTTCCAGGGCTTCGCCTCGTTGTTCTCGGGCCAACCTGCCGTCACGCCCATTCCCCGTCCCGCATCGGCAGCGCCGTTGGGGCAGGTTGCTGGCCCTGATACCTTTTCCGAAGGCATGGCGGGCATCGCGACAGGCCCGGTGACGCAGGTTCCCACCGCGCTGGCGCAGGCCGGGCCGAAGCCTTCATGGATCAAGATCGCGCTCGCGGTTCTGGATGTGGCACTGACCCGGCCGGGGCAGGACCGCCGCCGCGATGCGGTGAAGCGTGCCGTCCGCGGTCTTGGCGCCGGCGCGGTTGTGCTGGGCGTTCTGGCCGCCGGGACCGCGCCCCAACCGGTCGCCGCCGCATCGACTGGCGTTTGTGGGGAACGTGCGAAAATCGTCGATCGCCTGCAGTCAAAATATGGCGAAAGCCGCCAGGGCATTGGCATTGCTCAGGGCCAGCGCGTGGTCGAAATTTGGGCGTCTGAGGACAGCGGCAGCTGGACGATTGTGATCACGTTGCCGGATGGGTCGAGCTGCCTGATGGCTGCTGGCGAAGATTGGGAACCGCTGAAAAAGCCGACCCCCGTGGCCGGCCGCGGCGCCTGATCCAGCGCCCCTTCGGAGATGCCGCGCACCCACCGCCACCTGCGCCCGCCTGCCGCCCGCGCCGACGGGTGCAGGCCGCCGCGGGTGCGCGGTCGGGCCCCTTGGGGCGGCAGGTGCGGCGGCCCCCTCGCCGTGTCTTGTATCTATTCGAATACGCCGCTTTGCCTTCGCATGCTTTGCCGCTAGGCTCCACGATCGCAGAACGCATCGATGCGCGCGCATCCAGGCGGGACCAAAGCTGGCGGCACAAGCCGGCTCGCGGCTTGGGGGGAAAGCATGGCGGCGAAGAAAGTGCTGATTGCGGAGGACGAACCGCACATCGTTGAATCGCTTACATTTTTGCTCAACAGAGAGGGCTTTGATGTTTCTTCTGCCGGGGATGGAGAGACGGCATTTCTGTGCCTCGAAGAAAATCCGCCGGACTTGATGATCCTCGACGTTATGCTGCCGCGGATGAACGGGTTCGAAGTGCTGCGCCGTGTGCGCGCCGATCCACGCCTGCGCGCCCTGCCGGTGATCATGCTGACCGCCAAGGGCCAGCACCAGGATCGCCAGCGCGCTGATGAAATCGGTGCTGATGCCTTCATCACCAAGCCTTTCTCCAACCGCGAGGTGGTGGACCGGGTCCGCGCCCTCGTCGCTGAATGATGGTTGGATGAGCGTCGGATGACGGTCCCGCCGCCCCTTTTGACGGACCGTGCGCCTGACCCGGTCGCGCCCAGCTTTACGCCCCGCCTCAAACCCCGGCGCGCGCAGGCGCTGGCCGCCGTCGTGCCGGTGCTGGGCGCCTTTCTGCTGATGCCGCCTTACATCACCGTCTTCGCCGCGCCTGAAACGGTGTTTGGCGTGCCTTTGATCCTCGCCTATCTGATGGTGGTCTGGGTCGGGCTGATCTTCAGCGCCTGGCGTCTGTCGGGCCGCCTGCGCCGCAGGTTGGAGCTGAACGCGCCCCGCCCGCGCCTGGCCCCCGGGCCGCCCCGCGCCGCCGATTCCGCGGTCGATCCCGCCGTCGATTTTGGGGCGCCGGATCCATGACGCTGACGCCGAACCTCGTGATCTTTGTCTGCGTTGTATATGTGGCGTTCCTGTTCGGGGTCGCGGCATGGGCGGATCGGCTGACGCGGCTGGGGCGCGGCAAGATCCTGCAATCACCGCTGGTCTACACGCTGTCGATTTCGGTCTATTGCACCAGCTGGACGTTTTATGGCGCGGTCGGGTCTGCGGCGCGCACGGGGCTGGAATTCGTCACCATTTATCTGGGCCCCACGCTGGTTTTTGTTGGTTGGTGGTGGCTGCTGCGCAAACTGGTGCGGATCGGGCGCAGCCAGCGGATCACCTCGGTGGCGGATCTTTTGTCGTCGCGCTACGGCAAATCGCCAACGCTGGCGGTGCTGGTGACGGTGATCGCGGTGCTCGCCAGCACGCCCTACATCGCGCTGCAATTGAAGGCGGTGACCGAAAGCTTTGCCATCGTCGGCGGCGAGGAACTGGCCGGCGGCGTCGCCACCGCGTTCTGGGTTGCGGCGGGCATGGCGTCTTTCACCATCCTGTTCGGCACCCGCAACGTTGATGCGAATGAACGCCATCACGGCGTCGTCGCCGCCATCGCGGTGGAGGCGGTGGTCAAGCTTTGCGCCCTCGTGGCGGTGGGCATCTTTGTGGTCTGGGGCGTTGGCGGCGGGGTGAGCGGCGCGCTGGAACGGATCCCCCCCGCGATGCTGAACCCCGACGAGGTGTTCGGCCCCCGCTGGGTGACGATCATGTTCCTCGCCGCCGCGGCGGTGATCTGCCTGCCGCGCCAGTTTCAGGTGACGGTGGTGGAAAACGCGGATGAACGCCATCTGGCCACCGCATCATGGATGTTCCCGGCCTATCTGCTGCTGATTTCAATTTTCGTGCTGCCGATCGCCGGGGCGGGGCTGGCCGAATTGCCCGTGGGTTCGGACCCCGACATGTTCGTGCTGACCCTGCCATTGGCCTACGGGCAGGAGGAATTGGCCATCCTCGCCTTCATCGGCGGGTTTTCGTCGGCGACATCCATGGTCATCGTGGCGTCGATCGCGCTGTCGACCATGGTGTCGAACCACATCGTGACGCCGCTGGCGCTGCGCGCGACCGGGGGGGCGGTGTTGCGCTCAGGCGACGTGCGGCGGTTGTTGCTGGTGTCGCGGCGCGGATCAATCATTGGCATCCTGCTGCTGGGCTTTTTCTACTACCGGATGACTGAGGGGTCGGGCTCCCTGTTCTCCTTTGGCCTGGTGGCATTTGTCGGGGTGGCACAGTTCGTGCCGGCGCTGATCTGCGGGCTTTATTGGCGCCAGGCCACCGGGCGCGGTGCGGTGGCAGGGCTGTCGGCGGGGGCGGCGGTCTGGCTTTATGCGCTGGTGCTGCCCAGTTTCGGCGGCTCTGCGCTGATGCCGGTTGAGGTGATCATGCATGGCCCCTGGGGCTTCACGCCGCTGCGCCCGCAGGCGCTGTTTGGCCTGCGCGACATGGATCCGCTGGTGCATGCGGTGTTCTGGTCGCTGTCGGTCAACGCCTTCTTGATGGTCGGGATCAGCCTGCTGCGCGAACCCAAGCCGATCGAATGGCTGCAATCGGCGCTGTTTGTTGACGTGTTCCGCACTGCGTCGGGGGATACGGACCGTTTCGTGCAACGCTCTGCTGCGACTGAGGATCTGTTCATCCTCGCGCAGCGCATCCTTGGGGTTGAACCTGCGCAGCGCCTGTTCGCTGAGGCGGCGCGCGAACAAGGGCTGGCGGGCGGCCTGCCCGCGGCCACTGACGTGTTCATCGCGCGGTTGGAGCGGCAATTGGCCGGGTCGGTGGGGGCGGCGTCGGCCCACGCGATGGTCAGTCAGGCGGCGGGCGGTGAGACGATTTCCCTGACCGAACTGATGCACATTGCCGATGAAACCGCCCAACTGGTGGAATACGCCGCGGAGGTGGAGCGCAAGTCTGACGAACTGCAAGCCGCCGCCAGCCAACTGCGCGAGGCCAATGCGCAGCTTCGCGAACTGGACGCGCGCAAGGATGATTTCCTGAGCCAGGTGAGCCATGAGCTGCGCACCCCGATGACCGCCGTTCGATCGTTCTCAGAGATCCTGCTGGATGCGGATGACCTGAGCGCAGACCAGTCGCGGCGGTTTCTGTCGATCATCCATGACGAAAGCCTGCGCCTGACGCGGCTGTTGAACCAGATCCTGGAACTGAACGTGCTGGAGCGCGGCGAAGGCGCGATCCCGACCGCGCCTATGGATGCCTCAGAGGCGGTGCGCCGGGCGGTGGAAACAACCCGCGGCGTCGCACATGAGGCGAACGGGCGTCTGGAGCTTGGCCCCCTGCCGGTCCCTGCATGGGTGAAGGCGGAACCGGACCGCTTGGCGCAGGTCTTCATCAACCTCGTGTCCAATGCGCTGAAATACAACGATAAGGATCAGCCGATCGTCCAGGTCTCAGGCCGGATCGACGGCGATATGGTCCGCTATGAAGTGCGCGACAACGGCCCCGGCGTGGCCGCGCAGGATCGTGATCGTATCTTCCTCAAATTCTCACGCGGGTGGGACCGCACTGACACTGGCGGCGCCGGGCTGGGGCTGGCGATTTCGCGGCAGATCACGCGGCGGTTCGGGGGGGATCTGACGCTGAAATGTGCAGGTGGCGGCGGCGAGGGCACTTGTTTCGAAGTGACGATCCCCCTGCTGGCGACACGGCCCTAGACGGGCCCGGTTGAGCGATGCCGCGGGCATTCTTCCAAGCATGGACGCCATTTGAAAGTGGCCATAACCTAGCGTCAACTTAACGTGGATTTGAGTGTCTATTTCAGGCAATAAGATAAATGCGTTATGTGTCCAGGGCTATGCTGTCCGCCGCCGCGATGTGTTTCATCGCAGGCGCCGCAGAAGCCGCCGTCCATAAATACACCATCACTGGCGAAGCCTCCGGCATCTTCGCTGGCACGACCTTCAACGCCGCCACCTTTACCATCAGCATCATGGCTGATGATGCGAATTTTTTCAACGTCAGCGCGACCACCTCCAGGTGCAGCCCTGTATTTGAGATCGCCGGATTTTACGACGCAACTGTCCTCGATGGTGCCGATTTAGGCTACAATTCCGACAATAACGCTGTTTTCATCTCGCATGATGCAAAAGCAGATATCTTCGATTTCTTCGTTCCATTCAGCTTTGTGTTGAACGTGACTTTCACCAATGTGCCCGGTACGGGGGGCTTTGCCCTCGGCCAGTTCAACAACGTCGCCACGACTGGTGGGGACCTGTCCTTTGATACGTCCAGCGACGTGCTGTTCTCCACAAACTTCGTGGGCGCCAGCGTGCCGCTGCCCGGTGCAGGCCTTCTGCTGCTGGGCGGAATGGCGGCCTTCGCCGTGGTGGGGCGTCGCCGCGCCGCCTGATCGCAGGCCCTGCGTTTGATGCAAAAAAAAGGGCGGCCCGGCGGGCCGCCCTTTTTTCTGTCGACCAAGCGCGCTGCGTCAGTCTGCCAGTCGCCCCGACAGCGAATTGGCCGCCGTGGCGATGATGTCCACTGGCACGATCTTGCCTGCCATGTCCGGCGAGATGTCCAGATGCACCGCCTGCAGCCACGCAGACCGCCCGACCATCTGCCCCGGCATCCGCCCCGGTTTTTCGATCAGCACCGGCAGGCGTCGCCCGATCATCGACGTCTGGAAATCGCGCTGGTGCTCGGCAATCAGCGCCTGAAGACGCGACAAGCGTTCTGACATCACCGCCTCGGGCACTTGATCGGCGGCACCTGCCGCGGGCGTTCCGGGGCGCTGGGAATATTTGAATGAATAGGCCGCGGCATAGCGCACCTCGCGGCACAGGGCCAAAGTGGCCTCAACGTCCGCCTCCGTCTCGCCGGGGAACCCGACGATGAAATCACCGGACATGGCGATGTCGGGGCGAACCGCGCGGATCCGCTCAATCAGCCTCAGGTATTGATCGGCGGTGTGCCGCCGGTTCATCGCCTTCAGGATCTTGTCTGATCCTGACTGAACCGGCAGGTGCAGATAGGGCATCAGCTTGGCTTCTTCGCCATGGGCGGCGATCAGGTCGTCGGACATGTCGTTGGGGTGCGAGGTGGTGTAGCGGATCCGCTCCAGCCCCTCGATCTGCGCCAGGGCGCGCACCAGCCGCGCCAGCGACCAGTCCCCGTCTGCCGCGGCGCCGTGATAGGCGTTGACGTTCTGGCCCAGCAACGAGATTTCCACCACGCCGCGGTCCACCAGACGCTTGGCCTCGTCCAAAATGCGCAGCGCGGGCCGCGACACTTCGGACCCGCGCGTGTAAGGCACCACACAAAAGGCGCAGAACTTGTCGCAGCCTTCCTGCACCGTCAGAAAAGCTGCCGGGGCGCGGCGCATGCGGGTGTCTTCGGGCAGGTGGTCGAATTTGTCCTCAGCCGGGAATTCGGTGTCCACGCCGCCGTTGCGCACCAGCGCGGGCAGGCGATGATAGGCCTGCGGGCCCACCACGAAATCAACCATGGGCTGGCGGCGGCGAATTTCCTCGCCCTCAGCCTGCGCGACGCAACCGGCGACGCCGATTTTCAGGTCCGGGCGCGCGATCTTCAGGGGGCGCAGGCGCCCAAGCGCTGAATAAACCTTCTCAGCCGCCTTTTCGCGGATGTGGCAGGTGTTGAGCAGGATGAGATCGGCGTCCTCCTGCACCTCCGTCAGTTCATACCCTTCGGGCGCCAGCGCGGCGGCCATCCGCTCGCTGTCATAGACGTTCATCTGGCACCCGTAGGTGCGCACGAACAGCTTGCGGGCATCCGGTTTGGGGGCGTCGGTCATGACGGCGGCTCCTCGGGGTGGCGGTCGTGTTCAAAGGCGCGCAAAAAACAAAGGAGGCGATGCGCGGGCCACATCCGCGCATCGCCTCCCCTTACCTGCCGCGCGGCCCGCCCGCAACATCAGGCGGTGCCGCGACGGGTCAGGCCGCCTCAGACCGCGGGTTTGCGCGGCTTGCGGCCGAGGCCGATCTGCTTGGCCAGTTCCTGACGCTTGCGCGCATAGGCCGGGGCGACCATCGGATAATCAGCCGACAGGCCCCATTTCGCGCGGTAATCTTCCGGCGTCAGATCATAGGCGGTCTTGAGGTGACGCTTGAGCATTTTCAGCTTCTTGCCGTCCTCGAGGCACACGATGAAGTCGTCGGTGATCGACTTCTTGATCGGCACGGCGGGGATCAGCTCCAGCTTCTTCTCGGGCTGCTCATTGGCGAGCTCGGTCAGCTTTTCGAAAACCGAGTGGATGACGGCGGGAAGATCTGCCGCCGGAACCGGGTTATTCGCCACATGCGAAGAGACGATCTCCGATGTCAGCGCCAGGATCTCAGATTTGTCGATGATGGGGGTATCGGTCATGTTTGCCTCGTTTACTGAATTGTCGCGTCAATCGCATATGGCCACGGCTTGGTCGGATTAAATCCCTGAAATCTGACGGCTGATCACATGGCCAGAGTTATGATCTATTTAAAAAAAGAATTGGCGTCAATTGCTGATACCAACTTCTCTGCTCAATCCCCCCCAAACACCATGTGATGAAATAGTAAGGCAGGGTTCGCGTTTGGTTGGGGGTCTTTCATTTTGGTGATCATGCGCTAAAAAACCCGTTAGCACTTTTGGGGCGTGGGCACTCAATCCAGCATCAGGCGCATGACGACAGCATCAACGCGCGCGCCGGAAAGTCTTTTGAAATAGGCCTTTCGCTGGCCGACCTCCTGCCAACCTGCCATAGAATAGAGCTGCCTTGCAGGTGTATTGTCTTGGGAAACCTCAAGAAAAGCCATAGCGGCCCCTTGTGCTGCCGCCTGCTTGGCGAAGCAAGCAAGCAGTGCGCGCGCCAGACCGCCACGCCGCGCTTCGGCCGCGGTCGCGAGGGTCAGCAGCTCCGCTTCGCCGCCATGGGCGCGGCCCAGCAGCATGGCCGCCTCGGCCGCGCCCGGCGCAGGGGCTGCGATAAACAGGAAGCTTCCGGGTATCTCAAGAAGCGCGTCGAATTCGCCGGCCGACCAGCTTCTTTCGCGCCCGGCAAACCCGGCGGCGTGCAGCGATGCGGCGATGGGTGCGTCGGTGGGGCCGCCCTGGCGCAAGACGGCACCGCCCTCAGCCATTCGGCAGCATTGCGGGCGGCCGATCCGACGAAGGTGCCGCATCCGCAGGGCGCAGATAGATCGGCGCAGGCCGCGCCATTGCGGCACCTGAGGCCAGCATCAGCACCGCCAACCGTGCGATTGTGCCGGGCGAGGGTGATTGCGCCAGCCGCCCGACCTTTGCACCGAACGGTGCGGCCAGAATTTCGGCTGCGGCACCCGCAGCGATGCCCGGCGACATATCGGCCAAGGCCGTCGCCATCAAGGCGGCCACCGTTTCAGGGGTGCCGGATGTCGGTTCGGTCAGCGGGATGGGACCATGAGGACCGAGGGCGAATGCCTGGGCGCAGATCTCATCCCGGCGGGTGGTGACGGCGACCAGCGCGGGCGCGCCGTCTGCACCCATCGCCTCAGCCGCCAGCGCGGCCAGCCGTCCGACCCCGATTGCCGGACGCCCGATCGCCAATGCCAGCCCCCGCGCACCACTGACGCCGATTCGCACGCCAGTGAAATTGCCCGGCCCGATGCAGACCGCGATGGCCGACAGATCGTCGGGGGCGATGCCGGCTTCGTCCATCACCTCACGCGCCAGGGGCATCAGGCGCTCTGCCTGCCCGCGGGTCATGTCCTCAGCCTGTGCTGCGGTCACGCGTCCGCCCGACATGACTGCGGCCGCGCAGAGCGCGGCCGAACTGTCGAGGGCCAGAATGACCTGCGGGCGGCCTGTGGCGTCAGGCATGCGCGGCGACGGGGCGCACTTCGGTCACTTCGGGGATGTAGTGCTTCAGCAGGTTCTCGATGCCCATTTTCAGGGTCATGGTCGAAGACGGGCACCCTGCGCAGGCGCCCTGCATGGTCAAATAGACCACGCCCTTTTCAAAACCGTGAAAGGTGATGTCGCCACCATCTTGGGCCACGGCGGGACGCACGCGGGTGTCGAGCAATTCCTTGATCTGGCTGACGATATCGCCATCCGGGCCGTCATGCTCGGCGTGGCCAACCGAGGTGTCGGCACCTTCGACCGCCTGATCGCCAGACTGGTAATGCTCCAGAATCGCGCCCAGCACGCCGGGCTTCAGATGTGCCCAGTCGCGGTCCTCAGCCTTGGTCACGGTGATGAAATCGGGGCCAAGAAACACGCCCTCAACCCCGTCCACGGCAAAGATGCGCCGCGCGAGCGGCGAGGCGGCGGCCTTTTCGCGTTCAGGAAAATCTGCGGCACCGGCGGGCATAACGGTCTGGCCGGGCAGGAATTTCAAGGTCGCGGGGTTCGGCGTGGATTCGGTCTGGATGAACATGGCGGGGTCTCCTTCGCGCTGAGAAATGCGCTCTGTCGGATTGGAAATCAAGAATGATTCCGAACGCCCCCGGAGGCGGGCCCCAAGAACTAGCGCCGAGGTGGCGACGCCGGAGCGCCCCGGACCGCGTAGATCTGCAAGTCATCAGCCCATCGGAGGGCGTTGTCAATGATTTCGTCGAAGCCTGCGCCAAGGTGGGCGACGCCGGAATTGAGGCACTCGCTATATGACTTCGGCGGCGGCGGTTCCGCGCCCGAACCGCAGTTTTCGGTCAGTCGCTGGTCTGCGCGAACCCGTGTCGGATGTGCATGCCGCGCGTCCGGCTGTCCGGTCAGGCGTCGCGGCGGCGACGGTGCAGGAAGGCGAAAGCACCGAGGCTGCCGAGCAGCAGCATCGCGGCGGGGGGTGCGGGGACGTCGGCGGTGAGCGAGCCGTACTGCACATAGTCGAAGACGAGCCACTCGGTGCTGGTTAGCGTGAACTGCAAACTGCTAAAGGACGTGTCGCTGAACACGCCGAAAAAGCCGCCCGCCGTGAGGCCGCCGCCGCCTGCAGGCACCGGCCGGAAAATGTTGATCAGTTCATTGCCTGCGGCGTCGGCGTAGTCGATCGTCGTCGCCAGTTTGTCGAAATTGGCCCACTCGATGGCGAAAGCGTTGATCGGCTGGAAAAAATCAAAATAGATCACGTCTGCGAGCGTTATGATGAATTCGTTGCCTCCGTCCTGCATTGCAAGCGTTTCAGGGCGCACATAAAACGAATTGGCTTGGTCACGGGTGAGGGCGAAGTCGTCAAAGACCAACGGCGGGGCGTAGCTCCCACGGGAGAGGGAGTTAAATCCCTCAGTCGACACCGTACCGCCGAAGGATTTGGCCCAGGCGGCCCGCTCAGCGCTGATCAGGGCCACGTCGGTCGGCCACTTGCCGTCAGCCACGAAATACGACGTTGCCGCCTACACGGCACCGGGCAGGCCAAGCAGCAGCGCCGCGGCGGAGAAAATTCCTGAATAGGAGGGCATGATGGACCCTCAATCATGTTCTGCTGAAATGATGAGTCGAATTGATTGGCACGTTCTTGATAAAGGGTAACCCTTGCCGCACCGTCCGGCAAGCTTGCCGCGGGCGCGAAGGCGTTGCCCCGCCCACGCCCGGCGGACGGGCACCCGAAATCCGCGTCCGCACGCCTCATGCGATCAGGCGATGGCGATCACTTCGTCGCGGGTCATGTGGCCCGGAACGATGGTCAGCGGCACGGGCAGGCGCCCGGCCATGCGCCCGGTTGCCAGCGCAGTGACCAGCGGCCCCGGCCCCTCGCCCTCAGACCCGGCGCCAAGCACCAGAACCCCGATTTCAGGGTCTTCGCGGATCTGGGCAAGCACCTCGTCCTTGGGGTCGCCTTCGCGGATCACAAATTCGGGGATGATGCCGACGTTTTCCGTCAGCTTGCTCGCCAGCTCTATGAAACGGGCCTCGGCGGCCTCACGGGCTTCTTGGCGCATGACTTCACCGACGCCGATCCAGTGTTGGAATTCTTCGGGCCGGATCACAAACAGCATCTGCAATCCGCCACCGGTCTTTTGCGCGCGGCGCGCGGCAAAGCGCACCGCATTCATACACTCCGGCGTTTCATCGATGATGACGAGGAACTTGCGCATGGCTTTCGCCCCTTCGTGCCCGGTGATGGTCTGGACACGAAGCATGTCGCAACCCGGCCCGCCGCGCAACAATCGCGGCGGCCCGGCGGGGTCAGATCTGGCCCGCCGCGCAACAATCGCGGCGGTCCGGCATGCTCAGATCTGCCGCGAGCGCAGCAGGCCGACTTTTTCGTAAGTGGCGTTCAGGATCGGGTTGGCGATCGCCGCGGCGCGGTCCGCACCATCGCCCAGCACCTTGTCGATATAGGCGACGTCAGCGGAAATCTCAGCCATTCGCGCGGCGATCGGGGCCATCTTTGCCACTGCCAGATCGGCCAGTTTGGGCTTGAATGTGCCAAAATTTGACCCGGCAAATTCCGCGATCACTGCGTCGATTGTGGTGTCCGACAGCGCGGCATAGATGCCAATCAGATTGCGGGCCTCAGGGCGTTCTGCCAGGCCGTCGATGTGGTCGGGCAGGGGTTCGGCGTCGGTCTTTGCCTTGCGGAACTTCTGCGCGATCATGTCTGCGTTGTCGGTCAGGTTGATGCGGCTCATGTCCGAAGGCTCAGATTTCGACATCTTCTTGGACCCGTCGCGCAGGGACATGACGCGGGTGGCGACGCCTTCGATCATTGGTTCGGGCATCGGGAAGAAATCGGGGCATTTGTAGTCGTTGTTGAATTTGGCGGCGATGTCGCGCGCCAGTTCAAGGTGCTGCTTTTGGTCGTCGCCA
Source organism: Paracoccaceae bacterium (assembly GCA_047610385.1). GTDB lineage: Bacteria > Pseudomonadota > Alphaproteobacteria > Rhodobacterales > Rhodobacteraceae > JBOCEF01. The sequence goes on from JBLGAC010000008.1 coordinate 65,954, forward strand.
ACGGGCACATGGGTCGCGTGATAGATCAGGATGTCCGCGGCCATCAGCACTGGATAATTGAACAGCCCGACTGATGCGTTTTCGCGATTCTTGCCAGCCTTTTCCTTGAACTGGGTCATCCGGTTCAGCCAACCCATGCGGGCCACGCAGTTGAACACCCACGCCAGTTCGGCATGCGCCGAGACCTGCGACTGGTTGAACAGGATCGATTTCGCCGGATCCAGCCCACAGGCCATGAAGGCAGCGGCCAGTTCGCGGATTGATCGGGTCAATTCGACAGGGTTGGGATTAACCGTCAGTGCATGAAGATCAACCATGCAATAGAGGGTTTCGCCTAAACCTTCGTCCTGCATCTCAACGAAGCGCTTGACCGCGCCGAGATAGTTGCCCAGATGCAGGTTCCCCGTGGGCTGAACGCCCGAGAACACCCGGCGCGGATGCGCGCCGCCTGAAGCGTCTGCCTGCGTCGGCATATCCGTCATGTCGGTTTCCCCCTGAGCGTCCGTTGGTTGACCGGCCTTATGGGGCGGCCCTGCGGATCGGTCAAGACGCGGGCGATGCACCCAACGCGCCTGTGAGCCCGGAGAGAGAATGTTCCAGTTTCCCGCCCTGCCGCCCGTGCAGCCCCGCCACAAGCAGGTGGCCTTTGGGCTGACCGCCATCTTCGTGGTGATCGAGGTGGTGTTCCAGCTCTCTGATGTCGGGATCCTGCCGCAGGGCCTCAGGTGGAACGCCTACACGAAATTTTCGTTCTACGCGCCGTGGTTCGAAGACATGATCGCGGGGCGCCGCGCGCCGTCGCAGGCCATGTGGAACATGCTGACATATGCGTTCCTACACGGGTCCATGACGCATCTTTTGATGAATTGCGGGGCGTTTCTGGGGCTGGGGCTGGTGACGCTCAGGATCTTTGGCACGCGGCTGTTCATGCTGTTTTTTGTGGTGACGGCGGTTGGTGGGGCGCTGGCCTTCGGGCTGATGTCGAATTCGGAAATGCCGATGGTCGGCGTGTCGGGCGTGGTGTTCGGCCTGATCGGCGTGCTGAAATATGCCGAGCTGGCGTTCATTCGTCATCAGGGCGGGCGGTATCAGCCGGTGGCGATCCGCAAATATGTCACCTCTTTGGCCATTCTGGCAGCGGTGAACGTCGCCATCGCATGGCTGCTGAAGGACATTATGGCGTGGCAGACCCATCTGGGCGGCTTCGTCGCTGGGTGGATCGCTGCGTGGTTGGTGGTCCCCAAGCCTGCCAAAACGTGATCGCGGGGGGCGCAGCGGCCTCGGGGCGCCTTGCGCCCCCCGATGCCGCCGCCGCAGTCGCGGCCGGTCGCGCGGTTTGGGGGGCGCAGCGCATCAGCGGCGGCGCATCAGCGCTTTCATCTCACCGAAGCTGAGACCGCCGAGCGCGGCTGCCGCGATGAAGTAGATCAGCATCGACGCCGCCACCAGCATCGCCAGCGCAAGATAGCGCAGGCCCGGCGCTGCCAACGCTCCGCCCGCCAGCCCCGCCAGCGCCCAGGCCCCAAGGCCCATGATCAGGCTCGCCGCCAGAATGCGTGGCGCGCGGGCAGTAAGGCGCGCGTCGATCTTGACCGCGTCGCCAAAGCGTTGGGCGCGCCGCCACAGCATCAGCACGTTGATCCAGCCCGCCAGCGTCGTGCCCACGGCCGCGGCCAGAAAGCCGATCACCGGCGACAGGCCGATCGCCACGATCACGTTGATCGCCATGCCCCACAGTGCGATCTTGAACGGGGTGCGGGTGTCTTCGCGTGCGAAAAACGCTGGCTGCAGGACCTTTTGCAGCACGAAGGCGGGCAGGCCCAGCCCGTAGATCGCGGTGGCGAGCGCCGTGGCCGCGGCGTCCTCGGGCCCGAAGGCGCCGCGGCCAAACAGGACCGACACCAGCGGCAGCGGAATCGCCACCAGCGCGATGGATGCTGGCAGGGTCAGCGCCAGCGCAAATTCCGCGGCGCGGTTGGTTGCATCGCGCCCACCCTGGGCGTCGTCGGCCCGAAGCCGGCGCGCCAGATCGGGCAGCAACACGACCCCAATCGCCACGCCCACAACCCCGAGCGGCAGCTGATACAGCCGGTCTGCATAGTAAAGCCACGCCACTGCGCCGTCGAAATACGATGCCACTTGGCGCCCGACCACGAGGTTGATCTGCACCACACCACCTGCCAGCGCAGCCGGGGCGGCGATGATGGCGAGGCGCTTCAGCTCTGGCGTCATGCGCGGGCGGCGCAGGCGCAGGCGCATTCCTGCACGCGCGGCGGCGCGCCACAGCAGCGCCATCTGCGCGACGCCCGCGATCGACACGCCCCAGACCAGCGCCGGACCCGGGTCGATATCTGTCATCCCCGCCAGCGTCAGCGCGCCCAGCAGGATGATGTTCAGCAGCACTGGTGCAGCGGCGGCGGCGGCAAATTTGTCCATGGCATTCAGCACGCCGGACAGCAGTGCCGCGATTGAGATGAAGAAGATGTAGGGAAACGCGATCCGCCCGTAATCGGTCGCAAGGGTCAGGCGTTCATCCGCCGCAAAGCCCGATGCCAGCCCCAGCACAAGGAACGGCATCAGCGCCAGCGCGATCAGCGTCAGCGCGATCAGCACCGCAGCAAGCCCGGCCATCGCATCTTCGGCAAAAGCGCGGGCGGGGGCGTCACCCTCGCCTTCCAGCTTTTTGGCGAACATCGGGATGAACGCCATGTTAAAGGCGCCCTCGGCAAAAAAGCGGCGGAAAAGGTTGGGCAGCGAAAAGGCGATCACGAACGCTTCGGCCGTGGGGCCGGCGCCCAATGCAGCGGCGATGGCCATGTCGCGGGCAAAGCCGAGCACTCGGCTGGCCATGGTCCAGCCCCCGACAGTGGCGAAAGAGCGGAACATGCGCGACATCGGGATGGCTCCGGGGCTGGAGGGACGGCGTTGGGGGATGGTTTACGCGCGGATGGCGCCCAAGTCGTGAAGACCGAAGGCCGCGGGGATCGCGGATCGGCGCGCGCCATCCGGCACCCGCCGCCTGCCACCCCTAAAAACGCTTGGGATGGGCGCGCGCCGCCCTTTGCGGCGCCGGGCGAGCGGGGGCGCAAGGCCCCCCGAGCCCGCATTTGGCCCAATGGCGCGGCCTCAGGTCTTTTCACTGTCCGGCGAGGCGTTGTCGATGGCACCGCGCAGGGCGTCCTCGATCGCCTTCATCTTGGTGGCTGAGCGGACTTTCAGCCCGAACAGGTCCTTGATGTAAAAGACGTCCACCGCCTGTTCGCCATAGGTCGCGATCAGCGCCGAGGCGATGGCGATGTTGCACGATGACAGCGCGCGGGTCAGGTCATACAGCAGCCCGATCCGGTCGCGGGTGTCGACCTCCACCACCGTGTAGATTTCCGAACTGGCATTGTCGAAGGTCACCCGGGTCGGCACGCGGAACTTGCTTTCGCGTTTCTTCACCTTGCGCTTGGGCTTCAGCGCGTCGCGGGCCACAAGATCGCCGCTTAGCGTGCGTTTGACCGTGCGCCGCAGGCGGTCAAGCTGGCTGCGGTCATAGGGCGTGCCCTCTGCGCTCTGGATCCAGAAGGCCGACACGGCGAACCCGTCGGAGGTCGTGAAGGTCCGCGCGTCCACCACATTGGCGCCCGCCAGCGCCAGCGCCCCGGCCATGCGCGAAAAGATCCCCGGATGATCGGCCATCACGAAACAGGCGCGCGACACGCCGCGGGCATGGTCTTGGGTGATGTCGCTTTCCACCCGGTCCTCGGCGCGCGGCCGCCCGAGGATCGCGAACTGTTCGTGCGCGTCGGTGTCCAGCCCCAGCCAGTAGGGCGGGTAATGGCGGGCGATCTCGGCCTCCAGTTCCTCCGCCGGCCAACCCTGCATACGCTCACGCAGGGCCTGCATGGCCTCGGTGGCGCGTTCCTTGCGCGATCTGGTCTCCGACCCGCCGGTCAGTTCATCCTTGGTGTCGTTGTAAAGCTGGCGCAGCAGCTGCGCCTTCCAGTTGTTCCAGACCCCCGGCCCCACCGCCATGATATCGCATGCGGTCAGCACCAGCAGCAGACGCAGGCGCGACGGCGTGCGCACCACATCGGCAAACGCCCGCACTGTGGATGGGTCTGAGATGTCGCGCTTCTGCGCCACGTCGGACATCAGCAGATGATGGCGCACCAGCCAGGCCACGGTTGCGGTGGACCCGGCGTCCAGCCCCAGCCGGGGGCACAGCGCCTCGGCCACTTGGGCGCCGACCTCTGAATGGTCCTCGGGCAGGCCCTTGCCGATGTCGTGCAGCAGCAGCGCCACATACAGCACCGTGCGGTCGACGCCCTCGGTCATGATCAGCGAGCTGAGCGGCAGATCCGCCTTCAGCGCCCCCGTTTCAATCCGGTGCAGGGTGCGGATCGCCATGATGGTATGCTCATCCACCGTGTAGTGGTGATACATATTGAACTGCATCATCGCGACGATGCGGCCAAAATCGGGGATGAAACGCCCCAGCACCCCGGTTTCCAGCATCCGGCGCAGCGCGCGCTCAGGGTCCTTGGAATTCACCAGCAGGTCGACGAACAGCTTATTGGCCGCCGGGTCTTCGCGCATCTTGTCATCAATCAGATGCAGGTTGGCGGCGATCATCCGAAGCGCGTTGGGGTGGATCAGCGCGCCGGTCTTCAACCCCTGTTCCAGCACCCGCAGGACGTTGATCGGATCGCCGGTCAGGACCGCCTCGTCGGGGATATCAAGCCGCCCGTCGCGCATCACAAAAGGCCCAGCGGCCCCGCGCGCGCCCGCCGCCGTGAACGCGCGCAGCAGGCCCGACAGTTTGGGGCGTTTCTTGACGTGCTGCGCTTCCAGCGCGGCAAGGAAGATGCGCGTCAGGTCTCCGACATTGCGGGCATGGCTGAAATAGGTCTGCATGAACCTCTCAACCCCGCGCTGGCCGCCTTCGTCCTCAAAGCCGAGCCGCCGGGCGACGTCGACCTGCTGGTCAAAGGTCAGCTGGTCGTTGGCGCGGCCCGAGTTCAGATGCAGATGGCAGCGCACGGTCCACAGAAAGCTTTCGGCCTCCGAAAAAATCTGCACCTCATGTTCGGAGAACACGCCCTTGGCCACCAGATCCTTGGGCGAGGCCGCGTGATAGAGGTATTTCGCAATCCAATACAGCGTCTGCAAATCGCGCAGCCCGCCTTTGCTTTCCTTGACGTTCGGTTCCAGCAAATAGCGCGATCCGCCGTGGCGTTTGTGGCGCTGGGCGCGCTCTTCCAGCTTGGCCTCGACAAATTCGGGGCCGGTGCGGGAAAATAGCTCCCCCCACAGCCGGGCGTCCAGTTCTTCGGCCAAAGGCCGGGCGCCGGAGATGAAGCGGTGCTCCAGCAACGCGGTGCGGATGGTGATGTCGTCGCGCCCCAGCCGCAGGCAATCATCCACCGTGCGCACCGAATGGCCGACCTTCAGGCGCAGGTCCCACAGCATGTAAAGAATGTTCTCGACCAGCGTTTCCACCCAGCCGGTGGCCTTCCACGGCGTCAGGAACAGCAGGTCCACGTCTGAGAACGGGGCCATTTCAAAGCGCCCGTAGCCGCCAACGGCGATGACGGCGATCTTCTGGCCCTCAGTCGGGGCGTGGTTGGGGCACAGCCAGCGCAGCGATATCTCAATGGAGGCGCGCACCACCTCGTCGGTCAGCCACGCGATCGACCGGGCCGCGGCGGGGCCTGCCATCGGCTCAGCCTCCAGCGCCAGTGCGATGGCGGTCTTTCCGGCGTCCAGCGCGTCGCGCAGGATCTGGGCGATGGCGGCCTTGAAGGTGTCGCGGTCGCCATCTGCCTGGGTGTGGGCGGCCTCAATCCTGGCCATGACCGTGTCAGCCGTAAAGATGCTGTGCGCCGGAAGGATCAGCGGCGGTGCCCCTTTGGGGGCATCCAGCGGCTCCGGCGTCGGGCCGGAGGGGGGTGGCGCCGGGGCATGACCCTCTGGCGGCAGGGCGGGGGTGAACCCGTCCTCGGCAAGAATGTCGGCGAGGATGTCGGGGCTGGGCACGCGCGGGGTCATCAAAGCCCGGCACGCCCACCGGCTGCGACAGGCGCCGGATCAACCACGATAAAGCCTTCGGGCGCGACCTCCAGCACCGCAAGCGCGCGCTGGTTCAGGCCTTCGGGGGTGAAACGGAATGCGCCCGCCGCGCCGGAAAAGCCTGCCGGATCGGTGATCGCGGTCCAGTCGAACGGGGTGATCAGGCGCGCGGCACGGGCGCTTTCCACCATCGCCACGGCGGCGGCGGCGGCATCATAGCCCAGATGCGCAAGGCGGCTGGGCGCTGCGCCATACCGCGCGGCATAGCGCCTTTCAAACGCGCTCAGGCGGAACGGGTCGGGTGCTGCGAACCAGCCGCCCTGCAGGGCGCGTTCCTTGACGATGCCGGGATCCTTGGACCAGATGCTCAGCCCCAGATATTTGCCGTTGCGGGGGGACACGCCGTTGAAATCAAGGAACGCCACTGCGGACCGCAATCCGTCGCCTTCCTCAGGCAGCACCACGGCCTGCGCGCCGCTGGCGAGGTGGTCTTTGGCATAGGGCGCAGCTGCGGCCTGAATGCCTTCAAAGCTGCGATTATACGAGCCCTGCGCCGCGACCATGGCACCTGCGCGCCGCGCGCCGTCCTGCACCGCGCGGGTGGCGGCGACGCCATAGGGCGTGTCGGGGGCGAAGACGCCGATGCGGCTGTATCCGGCACCCGCGGCAAAGCTGACGATGCGCGCCGCCTCGGTAGAGGGCAACTGGCCGACCAGCCAGACATTCGCGCCCGCGACATTCGCATCGGTTGAGAATGAGATGACGTTCACCCCCCGCGCGGCAGCCACAGACGCGGCAGCCCCAACATTGGACCCGAACAGCGGCCCAAGCAGCAGCGCCGCGCCGTCATCCAGTGCCCGGCGCGCGGCGGCGGCGGCCCCGCCCGGTCCCCCGCCCAGTCCCCCGGCGGTGTCATAGATCCGAAGCGCAACGGCGTTCCCGCCCAGTTCCTCAGCCGCAAGCATGGCTGCGTTGGCGATGCCCTGCGCCTCAGCGGCGACGCCACCTTCTGCGCCCACCGGCAGCAGCAGCGCGACCGGCGCGGGGGCCGACAGATTCACCTGCGGTTCTGCGGGCGCGGCGGGCTGGGGCACGGGCCTCAGTGCGGTTCCACGGGTTGGCGGCGTGCAAGCGGCCAGCATGGCGGCGGCAGCGAAGGCGAGGGCGAAGCGCCCCGCGCGATTGTAACGGGCGGTTCTGATGGTCATGATGCGTCCTCGCGTTCCGCCGGGATACATCCCGGTCCGAGCTTGATCACCAGCGCGTCGCAGCGGGACGCAGGCGTCCTGCGCGATCTTGCGCTCTTATCAAGGGTCGTGCCATGACGAAGCCCATATGAAAAGCGATGATGATGCAATGGTGGGCCCGGACGGGGCACCCGGCGCGCCGATGGCGCAGCGCGGCCACAGCGGTGCGGCCTGGGCCGGGGCTGGGCGCGCGCCAATCCCGCCGGGCTTGCATCTGGTGGCAACGCCGATCGGCAATGCTGGGGACATCACGCTGCGGGCGCTTGACACCCTTGCGCGCGCCGACGTGCTGGCGGCCGAGGACACCCGCACCCTGCGCCGCCTGATGGAGATCCACGGCGTTGCGCTGAACGGTCGCCCGCTGATCGCCTATAATGACCATAACGGCCCGCGCCGCCGCCCACAGCTGCTTGAACACCTCGCGGTGGGCCGGTCGGTCGCCTATTGCTCAGACGCGGGCACGCCGCTGGTGTCTGATCCGGGCTGGAAACTGGCCTCTGAGGCTGTCGCGGCGGGCGCGGACATCACCGCGGCACCGGGTGCCAGCGCGGTGCTGGCGGCGCTGTGCGTGTCGGGGCTGCCGTCAGACCGGTTCCTGTTCGCGGGGTTTCTGCCGCAAAAGGCCGGCGCGCGGCGAACGGTGCTGGCTGAACTGGCGCAGGTTCCCGCGACGCTGGTGTTCTACGAAGCGCCGCGCCGGGCCGCTGAGACGTTGCGCGCGATGGCCGAAATCCTCGGCCCCGACCGCCCCGCTGCATTCTGCCGTGAATTGACCAAGCGCTTTGAACAGGTGCGCCGCGGCTCTGTCGCGGAGCTGGCTGAGGCGCTGGGCGCTGAGCCTGCCGCCAAGGGCGAGGCGGTGTTGGTGATCGGCCCACCGGATGCTGATGCCGGGCTTGGCGATGCTGAAACCGTGGATGAACAGTTGCGCGCGGCGCTGGCACGAGGGTCGGTGAAGGACGCCGCCCGCGACGTTGCAGCGCTGACGGGGCGCAAGCGGGCGGATCTGTACGCGCGGGCGCTGGAATTGCGGGGAGAAGATCGTTCATGAAATGTTTGCTTTGTTGGGGGATCTTGAGGTGAACTGATTAAGGACGCCGCCCATGCCCTTTGACGCGATCATGCCCGACATCGTCCTGACGCCGCCGCCCCCTGCGCCGACGCTGTTCGCGCGGACCAAACCGCGCGGCGGCGGCGCGATGGCCAAGGCCGCGGGTGCCGCGGCTGAAAACGCCGCCCTCAGGCGCTATCGAAAAGGTGGCGCGATGTTTCTTGCGCAGAACTGGCGCGCGCGGAAAATTCATGGTGGCGGCGAAATCGATCTGGTGCTGGAACGCGGCGGCGTCGTGATTTTTGTGGAGGTCAAAGCCCGGCGCACTTTGCCTGAGGCTTATAATTGCATCCGCCCGTCGCAGCTGCGCCGCATCATGGCCGCGGCCGAAGGCTATATGACCGATTCCGGACGCTGGGGCGGGGACATGCGCTTTGACATCGTGCTTTGTGATCGCTACGGCGCTATGGAGAAGATTGAGAATATCTGGATCGACTGACGGGAGAAACCGCGCGGATGACGCAGGAAAAACAGCTTTCATCTGTGCGCGTGTTGGCTGTTCTGGTGGGTCTGTCCGTGCTTTCTGCATGCTCTGCGCAGGGGACTGTGATTGGCTTAGGCGCGGTGGTGGGACGCATTTTGCTGCAGGAACGCGATGCCGGTGATGCGCTGAGCGACACGGACATTGAAATCGGCATTCTGACGCGCATCCTGGAATTCTCGCCAGAGGCCGCGGCCACCGTTTCGGTGACCTCGATTGAGGGACGGGTGCTGCTCACGGGCGATGTGGACGGTGCTGAGGACGGCGCGCGCATTGTTGAAATTGCGTGGATCTCGCCTCAGGTCGGGTCAGTCGCGAATGAGCTGACCGTGGGCTTGGGTGGCGGGATCGGGCAGGCGTCCGATGATTTGCAGCTTGCCGCCGCGATTCGCCTGCGTTTGGTGCGCGATCTGGGCATTGCGGACATCAATTTCATCATCGCGGTGGATGGCGGGGTGGTGCATCTTGCCGGTCTGGCCCGGGATCGGGAGGAACTGCGCTCCGTGATCTGGCATGTTCGCCGCACTGCCGGAGTGGTCCATGTCGTCAGCCATGTGCTGACGCTCGACGACCCGCGCCGCGTGGCGCGCGGCGTCTGACACGGCCAGCGCTGCGCCCTGCCACTGGCGCCGCGCGCTTCGGGGGGTTACATCCCTTGCATCGGCCCGTCGCGGTCGCCCCGGAACACGCCCGAGGAGGGAGCCCCGCATGAGCCTATCCGTCGCCATCCAGATGGACCCCATCGCGGGGATCAACATCGATGCTGATTCCACCTTTCGCATGGCCGAGGAAGCGCAGGCCCGCGGCCATCGCCTGTTCTACTATCACCCTGACGATCTGGTGTTCGACCGCGGCCGCGTGCTGGCCAGCGGCTGGCCGCTGTCGGTGCGGCGGGTGAAGGGCGATCATTTCAGCCTAGGTGACAAGCAGACCGTCGATCTGGCCGATTGGGATGTGGTGCTGCTGCGCCAAGATCCGCCTTTCGACATGTCCTATATCACCAACACCCATCTTCTGGAACGGATTCACCCCAAGACGCTGGTGGTGAACGACCCGTTCTGGGTGCGCAATTGCCCCGAAAAGCTGATGGTGCTGGATTTCCCGGATCTGACCGCGCCCACCCTGATCTCCCGCAGTCTTACGGCCCTGCGCGGGTTCAAGGCGGAGCACGGCGACATCATTCTCAAGCCGCTTTACGGCAATGGCGGCGCGGGGGTGTTCCGGCTGACCTCGGACGACCGCAACCTGAATTCGCTGCATGAATTGTTCACCGGCATCAACCGGGAGCCGTTGATCGCGCAGAAATTCCTGCCCGCCGTGTCCGAAGGCGACAAGCGCGTGATCCTGATCGACGGGGAACCGGTCGGCGCCATCAACCGTGTGCCCGCCGCTGGGGAAACCCGGTCCAACATGCATGTGGGCGGGCGGCCTGAGGCGAGCAAGCTGACCGCGCGTGAGCGTGAGATCTGCGCCGCCATCGGCCCGGTTTTGAAGGAACGCGGGTTGATCTTTGTTGGCATCGACGTGATCGGCGGTGTGATGACGGAAATCAACGTCACCTCACCCACCGGGATTCAGGAGCTGGAGCGGTTCGACAGCGTCAACATCACCGAGACGTTGTGGCTGGCGATTGAGGCGCGCCGCGCAGGCTGACCACGCCGCTGCGCATCAAAAAAAGACCCGCCGCGATCCGATCGCGGCGGGTCTTTTTTGGTGTGGGCCTTTTCACGGAATGCCTGCGGAGTGCCGCAGTTGCATCAGCCCGTCGGCGTCACTGCACGAGGCTTGCGCCCAGCACCGCTCCTGCGGTTTGACCGTCCGTCGGGGCCGTCTGGAACAAGTCATCATAGATTGAGGTGAGCGGCATGTTGCAGCCCGACAGATTCGACCCTCCGCCGAGCGTGAGCTTGCCCGAGGTTTCGATGTACATGCCACGCGCGTCCTTCAAACCGCCGCCTGGATCGAATCCCGGCGCGGCACCCATCAGGCCGGAGACGCTGGTGGCAGCATTGCCGCCACCGATGGACAAGTTATCTTCGGAAAAAAGGTAGACGCGGTAAAAACCGTCACCGCAAAGCTTCTCACTGTCGCCCAACGTCGCATTGCCAGTGAAGTTGAGGCTGCCTCTGCTGAAAAAGAAAATGTTGTCGAATTTTATGCCATTTCCGCCAGAAATGCCCATCTTCCCGTTTACGATGAAGGCTGAGTTCGAGATCTCGGTGCCACCAGTGAATTGCACGCCATGGTCGACAAGATAGATGTAATTTTCCCTCAGGTGGGAATTCTCTACGTTCCACGAGCCCATGTTGACACGCTGGATACGGGCGCCAATGAGGTGGGGGGGCAGAAGGGCGAGCTGCTCTTGGGTTTCATTGTCGCCCCATATCTTGCCCGCATTGTTCACCGTCGTAAAAATCAAGTCGAACAGGCCACCGGTAATTTCGGGCAGCAGCTTTGGTTCGATGATCGCTTCGACCACGACGTCCTCTTCCACGCCGCAAGCCAGCGGGCTGATGCGGTTGAGGTCAGCATCGGGGGAGATGATGTGAGAGCCGACTTCGAAGCAGTTGTTGCCGGTGACATTCACGCCCAAATCCGCATAGAGGCAGACGCCGGGGCCAAAATTGCTGTTGCCGCCGGTTTTGAGCTCTCTGCTGAGCTCTCCCGAGGTCATGATCATGACGCTGGGGCACGCGGTGAGATGATTGACCGGGGGCGGCGCGGCGCGGCCTGAGGTCTGGGCGGTCGCGGCGGCGCCCACTTCCCAAACGCTGGGACCTATCAGGCGCAGCAGATAGGTCGGCACCGCATTGCCGCGGTCGGAGGAACGTCCAGCGACGATCCGCACCATTTCGGCGGGCTCGCTATCTGCGGCTTCGATAAAGGCACCGGTGTCGGCGTCGAGCATGCCGAACCGTATGTCGGACACGTTGATCACGGCGCCGTGCTCTGATGGGGGCATGTTGCGCTCAGCCAGCGACACGGCGGCGGTGCGTGCTGCGGCGCGGTCGTCGATCTGCATCACTGCGGCCAGTGCCGAAGCATCGGCCACCGATTGCAGGCGTGATTTCATGTTGAAGGCATTCGCGGCATCGACGGCGACGCCGCCAAGCGCAAGGCAACCGATGAACCACATGGCCGACCATGCAGCGGCCGCGCCGCTTTCGTCACGCGCAACTGCGCCGATTGCAGAGATTGACCTGAATACGCGGGTCATTTCAAACGCCTTCCTATGATGCAGCAGGTGGCTGGACCTCCATGACCATGGTCATGTCTGCCTTAATCTCTCGGTCCCCCAGAAACCCTCTTCCGAACACGATGGCCTCGGAGAAGGGTGCCTTGACCCGGGTCGTCACAAATCCGTCCAGCACGACCACCTCGACGTTGAGCGTCGTGCCGTTTGTCAGTGCAGTCTGCGCCCAAGTTTGCGCTTCGACATTGGTCATGCGGCCCAAAGACACCAGCCGTGACGCGTCGCGCGCGACGTCAAACATCCGCGCTTGCATGTTCAGTAGCAGCGATACGTCCGCAATGACACCGAGGAGGATAATGAAAACCGGCAGCCAAATCACAAAATCTATCGTTGCGTTGCCGTTTTCGCGGCGCAGCGTAGATCTGACATTCCTCCAGAGTGTCATAGCGAAAACAAGCCTGTCACATGCGCCGGACGCCCGGCGGCGGGTACGAAGCGGTGGGACGACGTTCAGACCCGCCCGCGTTACGTATCCTTATTGCCCATGCCCTCACGTCGGGCAACGGTTTGCTTATAATTTTCCCTCAATTGGGCCATTAAGTGACCTCCATGAACCGAAATTTAACCATTTTTCCAAAAAAACAACCAGCGATTGACGACGCATTGGATTAAATGCAGCGCCTTGGGCATCGGCGGCATGGGATGGCGCGAATCGCACCGTTTCTGTTGTTAACGATTCATAAACCTTAATTCAGCGAAGATCTTCCAATGTCTCAGCGAAAGGGTTTCCCATGACGTCGCGCTGCTGGTCGGTTGCGTTCCATGGTTTGGACCCGCGCCCTGTGGACGTTCAATGCCAACTTACCGAAGGGTCGCCCGGTTTCGCAATTGTCGGGCTGCCGGACAAGGCGGTGGCGGAATCGCGCGAACGGGTGCGCGCCGCGCTGTCGGCGCTGGGCCTGTCGTTGCCTAGCAAGCGGGTCGTCATCAACCTCGCCCCTGCGGATCTTCCCAAAGAAGGCGCGCATTTCGACCTGCCGATCGCGCTGGCGCTGATGGCTGAATTGGGTGCGATCCCCGGCGATGAAACCGCCAATTGCGTCGCCATGGGGGAATTGTCGCTTGATGGTCAGATCGTGGCGGTCAGCGGTGCGCTGCTGGGCGCGCTGTCGGCCGCAAGCGAAGGGCGCGTGTTCGTCTGCCCCGCCGCCTGCGGGCCTGAGGCCGCGTTGGTCGACGGCGTTGAGGTGTTGGCCCCGCCGTCGCTGGTCGCGCTGGTCAACCATTTCAGTGGCCGCCATCCCTTGCTGCCCCCCGCCCCGGCTGAGGCATGGGATGAGCCGCCCGAAGAAGACCTGGCCGATGTCAAAGGTCAGGAAAAGGCGCGCAGGGCCCTGGAGATCGCCGCCGCGGGGGGCCACAATCTGCTGTTCGTCGGCCCGCCGGGTGTCGGGAAATCCATGCTGGCCCGCGCTTTGCCCGGCATCCTGCCGCCGCTTTCCGCGCGTGAGGCGCTGGAGGTGTCGATGATGCGCTCCCTCAGCGGCAAGTTCGTCGAAGGGCGGTTGGCCCGGCGGCGTCCGTTTGAAAAGCCGCACCACACGGCGTCCGTCGCTGCGGTCATCGGGGGGGGGCGCTGGGCCAAGCCCGGGGATCTGTGCATGGCCCATCGCGGGGTGTTGTTCCTGGATGAGATGGCCGAATTCGCGCGCCCGGTGCTGGAAAGCCTGCGCCAGCCGCTGGAATCGGGCGAATGCGTGATTTCACGCGCCAACGCTCATGTGCGCTATCCCAGCCGCGTGCAGCTGATCGGTGCCATGAACCCGTGCCGCTGCGGGCATCTGGCGGACGCGGCCAGGGCATGTTCGCGCGCACCAAAATGCGGCGAGGAATATCTGTCGCGCCTGTCGGGCCCGCTGCTGGACCGGATCGATCTGCAGGTTGAAACCCCGCGGATCAGCGCGTCGCAACTGGCCCGCCTGCCGCAGGGGGAGCCAAGCGCCGCTGTCGCCGAACGCGTCGCTGCTGCGCGCGATGTGCAGGCCGCGCGCTGGGCGGATCGTGAGGATGGGTTCCTCAACGCCCATGCTGACGGCCGGATGCTGGACGCCGCCGCGGCGATGGACACGGACACCCGCGATCTTTTGGGGCGCGCGGCGGACAAGCTGGACCTGTCGGCGCGGGGCCTGACGCGGGTGATCCGTCTGGCGCGCACCATCGCTGATCTGAGCGGAGAGCCCTGCGTGACCCGCCCCCACATCGCCGAAGCGGCGGGGTATCGCGGCGCGCTGAGCAAGTGGTGACGACACGATTGTTTTCAATTCGTAAACGTTCATGTATCAGTCACCCATGCGTTTGTCAGGGGCTGCATTTTGGTTGCAGACGCCGCGAACGTGGCCTTGAGGGGAGATCGCATGCAACGTTCACTATTGCTCGCAGGCGCCGCGGCGCTTGCCATCGGTGCCATGGGCGCCGACCGCGCGTCGGCTGCGATCATGCTGGCCGAACTCGGCTCCAGCACGGCGCTGGGAAATCTTGACGCAGGGTCGCTCGCCGACAGCGTCGCGACGAGCGCCACAATCAAGAAATTCGACATTCTGTATACGAACGCGCTTGGCGACACCTCAGGCGGGTACGATATCAGCGGCGAATGGACCTTCGATTTCCAGGTAAGCGATGTGTTGGAAGTCGGCGGCGGCGAGGGGATCTCGTTTTCGTTCTCGGCAGCCGTGACAGGGAGCTCCAGCCCCGGCGCGTCGGTCTACTATCGGGTCGGCTCGTATCAGGTCGACGCGGAGCTGTCGGACGGCGACCGTATCGCGACCGTGACCTTCACCACCCGGGCAGTCGGTGGCGCGCCCGATGATGACGCCGCCGATGTCGCGCTGACGGGCGCCGAGACCTCTCCGTTCGTTGTCGCTGATCCCGGACTCGGGAATTTTGCAGGCGTTGGCGGGTTTGACTCCTTGAATGTCTATGACGCCATCAACAACAACTTGGCGACGTCCGTCGGCTATGACCTTCAGACCGACGTGCCGTTGCCTGCATCCGCGCTTTTGCTGTTCGGCGGACTTGCCGGGCTGGCGGGTCTGCGCCGCCGGGGCTGACACCCCCCCATGACCGCCGCGCCCCCTTTGACCGCTCCGCGCCCCGTGCTACCGCTTCGGCGGTTGCAAACGGGCGCGGGGCGAATGCGGTGAGCGATACTGAACAGCAGGGCGTCACGCCCATGATGGCGCAATACCTGGCATTGAAGGCCGGGCATCCGGACGCGCTGCTGTTCTACCGCATGGGCGATTTTTATGAGCTGTTTTTTGATGATGCGCGCCAAGCGTCCGCCGCCCTCGACATCGCGCTGACCAAGCGCGGCAAGCATCTGGGCGAGGACATCGCCATGTGCGGCGTCCCCCAGCATTCCGCTGAGGGGTATCTGTCCACCCTCATCCGCAAGGGCTTTCGCGTCGCGGTGTGTGAGCAGATGGAAGACCCCGCTGAGGCCAAGAAACGCGGCTACAAATCAGTGGTAAAGCGCGACGTGGTGCGGCTGGTGACCCCCGGCACGTTGACTGAGGATGCGCATCTCGACGCCCGCTCCCACAACTATCTGGCGGCATGGGCTGAATTGCGCGGGATCGGGGCGGTGGCCTGGATCGACGTGTCCACCGGGGATCTGTCGGTGGCGGCGTGCCCACGCCCCGCCCTCGGCCCCCTGTTGGCGCGGCTGGCCCCGGCTGAGGTGCTGGCGGCTGAAACCCTCGAAGACGACCAGTCCCTGCGCGACCGCGTTGAGGAATCGGGCGCTGTGCTGACCCACATCGCCCGCGCATCGTTTGACAGTGACGGCGCGAGCGCACGCCTGCGCGATCTGTTCGGGGTGCGAGAGCTGGACGCGTTCGGCGCCTTCACCCGCGCGCAGCTTGCTGCATTGGGTGCCATCGCCGCGTATCTTGAAATCACGCAGCGCGGCCGCCTGCCCATGGTCAAACCCCCACGTATTGAGGCCCCCGGCGGTGCCATGCGCATCGACGCCGCCACCCGGCGCAATCTGGAACTGACGCGGGCGATGAATGGCGGGCGCGCTGGTGCGCTGCTGGCCGCCGTTGACCGCACCGTCACCGCGGCGGGCGCACGGTTGCTGGAGGTGCGTCTGTCGGCCCCATCCACCGACCGCCATGAAATCGCCGGGCGGCTGGATGCGGTACAAGCGCTGGTCGATGATCGCAGGCTGGCCGAAGATTTGCGGACCACCCTGCGCGCCGCGCCTGAGATGGAGCGCGCGTTGTCGCGCCTTGCGCTGGACCGGGGCGGGCCGCGGGACATGACCGCTTTGCGCGATGCGCTGGGCCGGGCTGGCGATCTGGCGGGGCTGTTGGACGGACGCGATCTGCCGCCCCGGCTGGCCGATGCCGCTGCGGCGCTGACTGGCCATGACGCGCTGTCGGGCCTGCTGGAAACCTCGCTGGTGGCTGAGCCGCCCCTGATGCTGCGCGATGGCGGCGTGATCGCGCCCGGCGTGGATGACGCGCTGGATGACACGCGCAAGCTGCGCAACGAAGGCCGCGGGGTGATCGCCGGCCTACAGACGAAATACGCCGCTGAGACCGGGATTACCGCCCTGCGCATCAAGCACAACAACGTGCTGGGCTATTTCATCGAGACCTCTGCCGTGCATGCGCAGAAAATGATGGCCCCGCCCTTGTCCGAAGGGTTCATCCACCGCCAGACGCTGGCCAGTGCCGTGCGCTTCACCACCGTCGAATTGTCGGGGCTTGAGACGCGGATCCTTAATTCCGGGGCCCATGCGGCTGAGATCGAGGCGCGGATCTTTGGCGAACTGCGCGCCGCGATTCTGGCCCAAGCCGTGCCACTGGGCCGCTGTGCCAAGGCGATGGCCGAACTGGACCTGACCGCGGCGTTCGCGGACCTGGCCGCGCTGGAAAGCTGGACCCGGCCTGAGATTTCCGATGACCGCGCCTTTTGCATCGAAGGTGGGCGCCACCCGGTGGTCGAACAGGCGCTGCGGCGCATGGGCAACGGGCCGTTCGTGGCCAATGATTGCGACCTGAGCGCCGATGGCGATGCTGCGCGCCCCTGCTGGCTGCTGACTGGCCCGAACATGGCCGGTAAATCGACATTCCTGCGCCAGAACGCCCTGATCGCAGTGTTGGCGCAGGCTGGTGGCTTTGTGCCTGCCGCGCGTGCGCGGATCGGCATCGTGGACCAATTGTTCAGCCGCGTCGGCGCCGCTGATGATCTGGCACGCGGGCGATCCACCTTTATGGTTGAGATGGTGGAGACCGCGGCCATTCTTAATCAGGCGGGGCCGGGCGCGCTGGTGATCCTCGATGAAATTGGGCGCGGCACGGCGACGTATGACGGGCTGTCGATTGCTTGGGCGACGCTTGAGCACCTGCACGACATGAACCGCTGCCGCACGCTGTTTGCCACGCATTACCATGAACTGACGGCGCTGAGCGACCGGCTGACCGGCCTCAAGAACGCGACCATGGCCGTGCGCGAATGGGAAGGTGACGTGATCTTCCTGCACGAAGTGCGCGCCGGCGCTGCGGATCGGTCCTATGGCGTGCAGGTCGCCAAGCTGGCGGGCCTGCCTGAGGCGGTGGTGGCGCGCGCGCGTGATGTGCTCGACGCGCTGGAAAAGGGTGAGCGCGAGGGCGGCGGCAAACCCAAGGCGCTGATTGATGATCTGCCACTTTTCGCCGCCGCGCCGCCGCGTCCGGCAGCGCGCCCCGCAGCGCCACCATCGGCGGCGATTGAGCGGCTGACCAGCCTCATCCCCGATGATCTGTCGCCGCGTGAGGCCTTGGAGATCCTTTACGAACTGCGCGCCGCCGCACTGGCTGAGAGGGCACCGGATCGGTGAAAATACGTTTCTGAACTGCGGAAAACCCCGTGAAAGGCTTACGCCGCCTTGACATGAGCGTGCCGTGATGCGTTTTGATTATGTGCGAACGAACATGTCCGACAGTGGAGGATTTAGGCTGTGAAGAAGGATGAACTCGTGACGGCGCTGGCGGAAGCCAGCGGTCAGACCAAGGCAAGCGTGGCTGCGGTGCTGGGCGCCCTTCCGGGCGTCGCTGAGGCTGCGCTGAAAGAAGGTAAGTCAGTGACCGTCGGCGGGCTTGGTAAGCTGGACGCTGCTGAGCGTGCGGCCCGCGAAGTGCGCAACCCGCGCACCGGCGAAAAAAGCATGGCCGAGGCCCACATGGCACCGCGGTTCAAGTTTGCCGCGCCGTTCAAGGCCGCCATTCGCGCCTGACGACGCCGCGGCTTCGGCGTCTGCCCCATCTCGGGGCGGCGTCGGGGCCGCAGCTCCGCCCCAACGGGGGGGTGCGCGTCGGGGGGAGGGGAGGCCTGCCGACGCGATGCTGATCTGGCACCAGCCTGATCCGCCTCAGAACAAGCCCGGCGCGGCCCATCGGCCCCGGCATTCCATATTTTTACATTACATAATCCTCGCACCGCGCGCCTGGCGGCAGCCCGGCGTTTTCGCGTGCGTGCGGCGACGCGAAACCCCCGAAACGCAAAACGGCCCCGCGAAGGGGGCCGTTTATGCGCCGGGACCATTCGTCAGGTCCGGCGAGGGGTAAGTGGTGGGCACGACTGGGATTGAACCAGTGACCCCCTCGATGTCAACGAGGTGCTCTCCCGCTGAGCTACGCGCCCCTTGTGAGCGGTTGGATATAAGCGGGCCGAGGCGGCGTCAAGGGCTGATCGTCGGGTTTGCGCGATCAGCCGCCAAGGCGGCCTGTGGCTGGCTCAGAACGCTTTGAAGGTCAGGGTGGTGAACGTGCGCTCAAGGCCCTTGATGGCGTGCAGATGCTCATTCACGAAATGGCCAATGTCCACGTCGTCCTCGACATAAAACTTGGCCAGAAGGTCCCATTCGCCAGAGGTTGAATAGATCTCGGACGCCACCTCGCGCTGCGCGAGATCGCCCGCCACGTCATAGGCGCGGCCAAGCGCGGTCTGGATCTGCACGAAAAAGCACTGCATGGGATGGGTCCTTTCAGCGGCGGGTCACAGCCCGCCCAAAAGCGCCTCGATCAACGCGCTTTCGGGGCGCGACAGCCCCTCAATCACGTCGAAATGATGCCGCCCGGGGGCCACCGCGGACGTGGTGACGGCGCCCAGGCCAGTCCACACATTGGCGATCAGCGCGGATTGGCGGATGAATTCAGGACGCTCGTCGCCGCCCACCCACGCGATCAACCGCGCACCCGGCACCGGGCGCAGTTGCGTGGGGCTTTCGGCATGGGCGCTGGCATCGGTCAGGCGCAAGGTCTGGTTCATGGCGGTGCGCAGCAGCGGGCGCAGGTCGTGCACGCCCGAAATCGACACAGTGCGGGCGATGCGGGCGCGCAAAGGCGGCGGCAGGGCCACGTCCTCGCACAGCATGCGGCACACCAGATGCCCGCCCGCGGAATGGCCGGACAGCGCGATGGGGCCGGGCACCGCGTCGGCGGCAATGGCCAGAAACCGCGCGATGGCGTCGGTGATCTCAGCGATGGAGGCGTCGGGCGCCAGCCGATAGCTCGGCATCGCCACAGCCCAGCCCCGCGCCACGGCACCAGCGGCCAGATGCGACCAGTTGGATTTGTCGAAGGCCATCCAGTAGCCACCATGAACAAAAACCATCAGCCCGCGCGGCGCGCCGTCAGGCAGAAACAGATCGAACGCTTCGCGCGGGCCGGGCCCATAGGGCTGGTCCAGATGCGCGCGCCCTGCCGCCGACATTGCGGCGCGAAAGGCCGGGGCGTCGCGGTCCCACCCCGCGATCACCGCACCCGCATCGGGGATATGGGCGCGGTTGGCATAGGCGTCGTCCCAATCAAGGACAGGCACCGCCGCCGCCTTGCGGGCGGCGGCGGTGCGATGGGCCGGGCGCAGGGTCATGCGCCGACCTTGTGGGCGCAACAGATCAAAGCGCGCCTTCGATCCAGGACTTCAGCGCCGTCTTGGGGCGCGCGCCGGTCACGTTGGACACGACCTGGCCGTCCTTGAACAGCAGCAGCGTGGGGATCCCGCGCACGCCGTATTTTGCGGCGGCGTTCGGGTTGTCGTCCACGTTGACCTTCACGATGGTGACCCTGCCGGCCATTTCCTCGGACAGCTCTTCAAGGGACGGGCCGATCTGCTTGCACGGGCCGCACCATTCAGCCCAGAAATCCACCACGACGGGGGTGGCCGATTTGATCACGTCGTCTTCGAAGCTGCTGTCGGTGGCGGGGGTGGTGGCCATGGGAGGCTCTCCTTCGCGTGGGGTTGGTCCGCCATTGGTCCCGCGCGCTGGGGGCGCGCCGGACGCAAGGCGGGTCGGGCGGCAATGCGCCGTTCGGTGCCAAACGTATGAACCGCGCCCGTGCCGGTCAAGAGCGCCCAAGCGCCCACCCACCCCAAGGGCACCGGGGCGGGACTCAATTTCGCGATCGGGCGGTGGGCGCGAACGCTGGTTCAGCGCGGCTCTGCCATCAGCTGTGCCCATGCGGCATCAAGGGCAGCGTCGGTCTGCAGGTCAATCCGCGGGATGGCGGTCCACATCAGATGCGCCTGCACCTGAACGCCCGGATGCAGCCGTCCCAGCGCCGCGCGATACGCCGCCAGCTGGCGCAAGTGCGTTTCCGGCGCCGGATCGCCGATGGCGGGCGTGCGGCCGGTTTTGAAATCCAGCAGCAAGATCCGGTTCGGCAGGATCACCAACCGGTCAATCCGCCCTGTCAGCCGTCCGCCCAAGCCGGGCAGGGTCACGGACAACCCGGCCTCTGCAATGCTGCCCGGGCCCAGAAACGGCGCCAGATCGGGCAGCGACAGGGCTGCCAGCGCCTCATCCGTGCACCCGGCGCGCAGATCGGGCGGAACCCCAGCGCCGTGGCGGGCAAGCAACGCTTGGGCGGCGTCGCTGCGCGCGTGACCTGGCAGGTCCGCCAGCGTTTCCACCAGCAGATGCACCAGATCGCCGCGCGCGCGGGCCACGTCGCGGTCATGGGACGGGCCGGTCAGCGCCGCGCCGCCGTCTTGCCCGCCAAGCGCCGACGCTGCAAAGCGCCGCGGCGCGGGTGCTGGGGGCATCAGGGGCGCCAGATCGGCCGCGCGCCCCGCGGACCGCGCAGTGCGCGCCGGGGCAGGCATTTGGGTCACATCGCGGGGGGTCCACAGTTGCGCCAAGCGCAGCACCCCGGCGCTGGGTTCGTCCGCCAGCGCGGGCGTGGCGGCGACCAAGGCGGCCCCCAGCCCTTCAAGCCCGGTGCGGATCATGCCGTACCAGCTGTCGTCTGCCTTGGTTTCATCCCCGGCCCCGGCGATCAGCAGGCGGTCCTCAGCGCGGGTCAGGGCGACATACAGCAGGCGCGCGCGCTCTTGCTCATCCTTACGCTCAAGCGCTTCGATCGCCGCGGCCAAAGCCTCGGGGCGACCGACATTCTTGGGCAAGCTCCAGACCGGAACGCCGTCCATGTCCACCACCGCGCGGCCTTTGCCGCCGGTGCCGCGGGGGCCGGTGTCGGGCAGCACCACGAACGGGGCCTCAAGGCCCTTGGCGCCGTGGACGGTCATCACCCGGACCTCATCAGCGCCGCCGCCCTGTTCGCGCTTGATTGCAAGCGTGTCCGCGGCGTCGATCCATGACAGGAACCCTGCCAAAGTCGGCGTCTCCGCCCGCTCATAGCTCAGCGCTTGGGACAGCAATTCGTCGATCGGGTCTTCGGCCTCTGGCCCCAGCCGGGCCAGCATGGCGGCGCGCCCGCCATGATCCACCAGCGCGCGCGACAGCAATTCATGGGGGCGCTGGAAATCAGCGCGCGCGATGATGTCTTCGATCAGGCGGTGCGCGCCGGGCGCGGCGTCCGGTTGGTCCAGCAGCACGTCGCGCAGCCGTCCCTGCCGCCCATGGGCCAGATCATAAAGCCCGCCTTCGCTGACTTGTCCGAGCGGAGAGCGCAGCAGCGCTGCCAAGGACAGATCATCGCCGGGGTCCAGCGCCACGCGCAGCAGCGCCAGCAGGTCCTTGACCGCCAGATCTTCGGTCAGGATCAGCCGGTCGCTGCCCGACACATCCACGCCGCGCGATTTCAGCGCACGGATGATCCCGGGCGCCAGCGTCCTGCGGCTTTGCACCAGCACCATGACGTCTGAGGGGCGCATCGCCCGCCATCCGCCATGCTTGCGGTCCGGGATCGGCGTGCCTTCGTGCAGCAGATCTGCGATGTGTTCGGCCACCGCCCGCGCCAGCCGCGGTTTGGGGGCGGACGGCGCAGGGGCATCCACCGGCGCGAACCAGGGCAGGTCGTCCGCCTCGTCAAATTTGCCGAAGAACGGCCACATCTCCACCAGCCCCGGCGTGTCTTTGCGGTAGGCGCGGTGGTGGGGGGGGGCGGCGTCGGCGTTCAGCCCTTCGGCGCGGGTTTCGAACACCTTGTCCACCAGCGTCAGGATCGCGGGGGCAGAGCGGAACGAATGCTCCAGTTCCCCGACATAAAGCGGGGCTGAGGATGCATCGAGCCGATCGCGGAACAGCCCGCGCATCCGCCCGAATTCCGCCGGATCAGCGCCTTGAAAGCTGTAGATCGACTGTTTTTCATCACCGACCACGAACAGCGTGCGCGGCGCGTCCCGGGCGCCTTGGCCTGCAAAGAATTCCTCAGCCACCGCGCGGATCACGGTCCATTGCTCCGGCGCGGTGTCCTGCGCCTCATCAATCAAGATGTGATCGACCCCGCCATCCAGCTTCCAAAGCGCCCAAGCCGCCATGTCGGCGGTGGTCAAAAGCGCCGCGGCCCGCGCCACCAGATCAGGGAAATCGAGGGCGGACAGCCCTTCTTTCTCAGCCTCATAAGCGCGGATCAGCGCGTGGGCGAACAGCGACAGGTCGCGCGCCTTGCGCAATGCCTCAACCGCGATGCGGGTTTCGCGGGCGGCCATGGTGCCTTCGGCGGCAGCCAGAACCGCGTCCTTCAGGCCGGGGGTCGCGGTCTCCATGCCTTTGGTGACCACGGTTTTCATGGGCGTGTGCGCTGATTTGGTCAGCAGGGCTGCCTCAGCGGCGACCAGATAGTGCAGGATGGCTGCGGCGCGATCTGCGGGCGCGTTCTGGGTCAGTGCGCGCCATGCGGCGGCGGCCTCATGCAGGGCGGGCACGACTTTTTGCGCGTTGGCGCCGCCATTGGTGAAGGGCACAAGGAAATCTTCGAACGCGTCGGGATCTGTCTGGGCAACGGCTTCGTCCAGCAGCTGCGCATCGCTGGCGTCGGGGTCCAGCCCGAACGCCTCGGCCAACCGCGCGTCGCCATCGAACAGGGCGCGCTTGTGCAGGATTTCGGCGGTCAGCTCCTCCATCTGGCCTTCGCCGATGCGGTCGGCGGCGGCGTCGAAGGCCGGGTCGATGCCTGCGGCCGCGTCCTCAGCCATGCGGTCGCGCAAGGCGGCCAGCATCTGCGCCGATTGCCGGTCGTCCAGCACCTGGAACCGCGGGGACACGCCGGCCTCAAGGGGAAAGCGCCGCAAAAGCGCGTCGCAAAAGGCGTGGATGGTCTGGATTTTCAGCCCGCCGGGGGTTTCCAGCGCCGATGCAAACAGGCGTCGCGCATTGTCCAGCGCGCCGTCCGCCAGCGTCAGCGGGGTTTCTGAGCGCGCCTGAAGCTCCGCGCTCAGCGCGCCGTCCTCCATCATCGCCCATTGGCCGAGCAGCGTGAACAGGCGGGTCTGCATCTCAGCCGCGGCGGCCTTGGTGTAGGTCAGGCACAGGATCTTTTCGGGCCGCGCGCCCGCCAGCAAAAGCCGCGCCACCCGGTCGGTCAGCACGCGGGTCTTGCCCGATCCGGCATTGGCCGACACCCAGGCCGATTGTGCCGGGTCGGCGGCGCGGGCCTGCGCGCGGGTGGCGTCGTCCATATCCGGGGCCGAGGTCATGCGTCGTCCTCCTCGCCCGTGTCGCCCCATTCGCCGAAGCGCGACAGGTGGTCATAATCGCCAGAATATTTCAGGTGCTTGGGCCGGGTGCGGGCGGGATAGGGCTGATCCGCCGCGTCATAGGCCGAAATCAGCGTGATCAGGTCGTGCCACGCCTCGTCCAGCGATCCGGGATCGCCGTCCACCGGTTCGGTCTTGCCGCCGGTCCCCGATCCGGTCAGGCCGAGATACGCGATCTCCGCCACCTGCGCGCCCGGCACGTTGGCAAAGCCGCCTGCGCGGGCGATGTCCGCCGACAGGGTCAGCTGCTTGGCAAAGGCTTTTTGCTGGGGCTTGGTCGGCGGGGCGCCGGTTTTGTAATCGTAGATCGCGATGGTGCCGTCGGCGCGCAGATCGATCCGGTCGGCCCGTGCGGTCAGGGTGAACGGGCCGCCGGGGGCGTTCAGGCGGCGCTGGCCGCGGGCCTCAGGCAGAATGCGCGGGGCATGGGCGCGGCGCGCGGCCTCAGTGGTGGCGAACCAGTCGGCGGCGCGTTCAATGCGTTTCATCCACAGGCGGCGCAGCGCGGCGGACGGGACCTTTGCGTCCAGCGTCGCGCGGGTGGCATCCAGCAGCGCCGCGCGCAGGGCCGGGATGTTGGGGCCGATGCCGTCTGCGGCGTGCGCGAACGCCTCCATCGCTGCGTGCAGGGCGTTGCCCATGTCGCGCGCATCAGGCGCGCGGCCAATCGGTTCAAGCGCGCGCAGGCGCAGCACATAGCGGGCATAGACCGCGTAGGGATCGCGGATCAGCGTCTCCACCGCCGTGACCGGCAATTCGCGGGGACGGGCAGTGACGGGGGGGCGTGGGTCGGGCCGGGGCGCCGGGGCGGTGGGCGGCAGCGCGTCCAGCGCCGAGGCCCGCGCGATGACCGCATCGCCGCGGGCGCGCATGGCGGTGATCGAGGCTTCGTCCACGCCGGTCAGCAGGTTTGCCAGCCGGATCAGCCAGCGCGACGCGACGGTGGGCGATCCGCCTGATTTGCGCGATCGGCTCAGCACCGCGCGTGGGGCATTGGCGGCCAGCAGGAAATCATGGGCTGACAGGCCGATCCGCGCTTCGGGCGGCGCAAGGCCAAGGGTCTTGCGCATGTCGCGGGTCATCCATGGGTCGGGATCGGGCAGGCCGGGCCACAGCCCTTCGTTCAACCCCCCCAGAATGGTCAGATCGGCGCGCATCGCCCGTGCCTCCAACGGTCCGAGGATCGCGATCCGGTCATGGGGGCGCGCGGCTTCGGCCCGCGCGTCGCGTTCGGCGGCGAGGCCCGCGAACAGCGCGGCATAGGCGCTTTGCGGGCGGTCGGGGGCGTGGGCGGCATCGTCATGGGCCGGTGCGGCGGCGATCAGCGCGTCCATGAAGGCGCGCGCATCCTCGCCCGCGCCTTTGCGCCAAATTGGCAGGGTCGGGTTTGGGGGGGTCGGGTTTGGGGGGGCTGTGGCCTCAGGCACGTTGCCAAGGGGCGGCGCGCTGTCCAGCGCGCCGCCAGCATCCGTGCCGGGCAGGGCGGCAGAAATCGCCTCAGCCGCCCGCAGATGCAGTGCCGCCGTGGCACCAAGGCCCAGGGGGGGCGCCGACAAAGGCCCAAGCGCGGCGCGCAGCGCGGCAAGCCACAACAGCGCGGCGCTGGTCTCAGCCGCAGCCTCAGGGCGGTCCCGGCGGGTCTGGGCGGCGATGATCGCGGGCGCGAGGCGGTCCCAGTTTACCTCTGGCGCCCCGCCGCGCAGGGCCGCGCGTTCCACAAGGCGCAGCGCACGCAGATGGTTGCGCCGCCGGACCCCGTCGCCCCCGACCAGCGGATGGCGCATCAATGCTGACAGCCGCGCGGCGGTCATCGGCCTGCCCATCGCGTCGGCCAGAAGCCCCAGAAGCACGCCGGGCGGGGTCAGCGACAGGGGGGTTCCCGCACTGTCATCGGGCAAAAGGTTCCAACGGCCAAGTTCGGCGGTCACCCGCCGCGCCAAGGTGCGGTCAGGGGTGATCAGCGCGGCGGTGCCGGTCCCGCGGGCGGCCTCGGCCAACAGCAGCGCGATGGCGGCGGCCTCCTCGCGGTCAGATGCGGCCTCCAGCAAAGTCAGATCGTCGGTGGCCGCACCGACCCGGGCGCGCAGCGCCGGGGCCGCGGCGCGCCAGCGGTCGGTGACCGGGGCGGGGCGCAGCGCTTCGGACAACAGGCGCAGGCGGGCGGGCGCGGGCGGCGCGGCGTCGGTCCAGGGGCGAATGTCCTGCCACCGTGCGCCGATCCGGTCGATCAAGGCGTGAAGCCCGGCCTGTGGGTGTTCGGGCGATGCGCGCCGGTTGTCCATGGCCAGCCGTTCGCGCACATCATCGGCGATCTCCGGGTCCAGCCCCGGCAGCACCACGGCACCCAAGGGCGCGCGCGCAATGGCCGCCAGCGCGGCAGCGGTGGCTGGGGTCGATCCGGTGGAGCCCGCCGCGATCACCGGGGTGGCGGGGGGGGCACTGGCCCACAGCGCTTCCATGCCCATCGCGGCCATCAGGCGGCGGGCTTGGGGATCAAGCGCAGCGCCCCCGGCCCCGTCGCCGTCGCGGGCCAGCCATTGGGGCCAGGCTTCGGTCAGGATCGACAGGAAGATCTGGGTGCGCCGCCAATGTTCGGCGTGATCTTCGACATCAAGTCCGCGCAGATCGTCAGCCCCTTTGCCGGCCCCTTGCAGATCATCAAGCAGCGCCGCCAGCGATTGCGACAGCGCGGGGGCCGCCGACAGAGGGCCAAAATCTGGCGCGCGTTCCAACAATGCCTCCACCAGCCTGAGCAGGGCAAGCCGTCGGCGCAGCGGATCGGCGGCGGGGGGCAGGGAGGCGGCGGTCATGTCCTCGCCCGCATCGGCGATCAGCCCAAAGCGCGGCAGCCACAGGGCGTCGCTGCGGGCCTCGAGCGCTGTTTCAATCGCGCGGGCGGTGCGCCGGGCGTTGGCCACCACGCGGATGCGGGCCATGGCGGCGGGTGGCGCGGCGCGCAGACGCTCCGCCAGACCGCGGGCCATCTCAGCGGCAAAATCCACGCCGGGGGGCAGATAATAGACCCGCGGGCCGGGGCTGTCTGCGAACAGGCCGGGGAACATGTCTGGCATCGGCTGGTCCTCAGGCCCGTCCATCATGGGCGCGGCTCAGCGCCACGATGCAATGCGGCGGCGGCGGTGACCAGCCCTTCGGGCGTGCCAACATCGACCCATCCGCCATGATGCACCACGCCAAACAGACGCCCGGCGGCCAGCGCGCGGTCCCAGATTTCATTGGCTGAAAACGGGCGATCAGTGAACCCGTCCAACGCCGCGGGGGCCATGATCTGCGCGCCGGTAAAGACATAAGGCGCGAACGGCGCATCGCCGCGGCGGCTGGGGCGCATGTCGTCATCGAGGAAAAAATCCCCCCGCCGGGTATAGGCCAGCGCGTCGCGGATCGGGACCATCAGCATCAGCACGTCCATCCGCGCGGGGTCCCACGCCTGCGCCAGCTTGGGCAAAGGCGCGTCGCCGGTCCAGATCGCGTCAGAATTGATGGCGTAGAACGGCGCATCCCCCAAAAGGGGCCGCGCACGGACCAGCCCGCCGCCGGTTTCCAGCAGCTGAGCTTCGTCGGAATACAGGATCTCGGGCCAGGTCAGCCCCGCCAGATGGGTGCGGATCTGGCCGCCAAGGTAATGCAGGTTCACCACCACCTTGACCGCGCCGCCCTCAGCCGCGCGGGCAAACGCATGGTCGATCAGGCGTTTGCCCGCGACCATCAACATCGGCTTGGGGCAATCCTCGGTCAGCGCGCCCATGCGGGTGCCGCGCCCGGCGGCCAGGATCATGGCGGCGCGCGGCGTGGTCGGCGGCAAGGTCATGATGCGGTTCGTGCCGTGAGGGATTTGAGGCGCGCGCGCATCGCCGCGTCCGGGGCCGGGACATGGGCAGCGACAAAAGCCCGAAGGCCCGCCAGCGCGGGATGTGCCAGATCGCGTTGCAGATGCGCCCACACCCGCGGCAGCAGGTCCACATAACCCGGCTTGCCGTCGCGGATGCACAGCCGCGTAAAGATGCCAAGGATCTTGAGGTTGCGCTGCGCGGCGAGGATGGCAAATTCGGTGGCCAGCGCGTCTCGTCCCACCGCGTCCAGACCGGCGGCATCGGCGTAGCGCGTCATCATCGCCGCGCGCAGATCGGCTGAGGTGTCACGGCGCGCGTCCTCCAGCAAGCTGGCCAGATCATAGGCGGGGCGCCCGATCAGCGCATCCTGATGGTCCAGCAGCCCGACCCGCGCATGGCCCACGCGGTCCGGTAGCCAGATCAGGTTTTCGGCGTGATAGTCGCGTAAAACCAGCGCGGCGCCGGGTTGGGCGGCGTCGGCCACGGCGACCGGGGCACAGGCGGCAGCGACCAGCGACAGGTATTCGCCGCGCAGATCCGCTGGCGTCGCGGCCCCGGTGCTGGCGGGCAGCAGCCAGTCGGGGACCAGGGCTGCCTCATGCACAAGGACCGCCATGTCATAGGGACCGATCGTGGCGGCTTCGGTTGGCGTGGCAGGCATGTCGCGGTGCATTGCGGCCAGCAGATCGACCGCGGCGGCGTAAAGCGCGGGCTCGGCGCTTGCATCGCGCGTGCAGACCCGGGCGAACAGATCATCGCCAAGGTCTTCGAGCAGCAAAAACCCGGCATCGAGGTCGCTGCCGAGGATGTCCGGCGCGCTCAGCCCCCGCGCGCGCAAACTGGCGGTGATGGCGATAAAGGGGCGCACGTCCTCGCCCGCCGCAGGATCGGCGTCCATCAGCACCGCGGTGCGCCCCGGGGCGGTCAGGCGCAGATAGCGCCGGGCCGAGGCGTCGCCGGCCAGCGGCGCGGCGTGATCGTCGCGCCAGCCATGGGCGCTCAGAAGCGCGGATCGCGCAGCATCGCGGGCGTGGGCGTTGGGCAGGGGGATGGTGGGGGTCATGCGCACGCTTTCAGGCTGGCGGCAGAAAGGGGTGTCGGGCCGGGCTGTCCCGCCCGTCGGCCACGCCTTGCGGCGCGCCTCCCGTTTGGCCGGGCGCCTGCTGCGCAGGCGATGTGGCGCGCGCCGGTCATGTGGACAAAGCTGCCAGGGCCGCGTCCCAGCCCGACCCATGGGCGCGGACCTCGATCCAGCGGCCCGGATCAATCATGGGATCGTCGCCGGCGGCCATTGAAAGTGTGATGTCCAGCCGCCGCGCTGGCGTCAGCGCGCCCAGACGGTCGGGCCATTCCACAAGGCAGATCGCATCGGCCAGCGCATCGTCGAGGCCAAGCTCCGCGCAGCCATCCTCGCCCGCAAGGCGATAGAGGTCCACATGCCAGATCTCGCCGCGCGCGCAGTCATAGACCTGCACCAGCGTGAAGCTGGGCGAGGGGATGTCCGCTTCGTCCCGCCCGTCCTGGGCCAGAAGGGCGCGGATGCAGGCGCGGGCCAGCGCAGATTTCCCAGCGCCCAGATCGCCGGTCAGCAGCACCGCGTCGCCGGGGTGCAGATGGGCGGCAAGGGCGGCGCCGATTTGGTCGGTGTCCTCAGCGCTGGGCAGGGACCGGCGCAGGTCCGGGGCGGCTGTCTGGGGCGATGGGCGGGGCATGGGCGGCTCCGGCAAGGTCGGGGGCGCAGGGGCGCGGCAGGGTCTGGGCGTGGTATCCGACCTGTGGGTTTGCGTGCAAGTGGCGCGTTGGTGAAAGGGGTGCAGGGCGGGCCAGATGCGGGCCTCGCGCTTGGCGAGGACCGCGATGGGGCGAACCAACCCCGTGGATGGGTTCATCCGGCGTTGCGCTCTGGCGCGGGGCCGCCTGGTTCGTGGGGCTGCTTTTGCGCTGTGGTCGTGATGGTGGAGGGATTGGCGCTTCGGCGCCCGGCGGGCAGCGCGCAGATCACCTGCATGCACGGCCCGTCTTTGCCCGTTTCGGCGCGCACCCGCATATAGCCGCCATGCAATTCGGCCAGACGCCGCGCCAGCGCGTGGGCCAGCCCGCGGCGTGGCTCGGTGTCCAGGGTTGGCTCGCTGGTCCAGATTTCCACCATCGGGCCGGTGCCGTCAGTTTCGGTCTCGGCTGGGCGGACCCCTGCCTGCACGATGGCACCCACGGGGGCGCGTTGCACCGCGTCGGTGATCAGGTTCACCAGGATCTGCCGCAGGCGCAGATCGTCGCCGGGGATGGCATGGATGCGGTCGTCTATTTCCATCTTCAAGGTCACACCGCGTTCTGCGGCGGCGCGGGTGGCGCGTTCCTGCACCGATTCCACCGCTGCGCGCAGATCGACGTCGCCATCATGCAACGCCAGCGACCCGGCCTGCGCGTTCGCAAGATCGGCCATTTCGTCGATCGCTTCATGCACCTCGCGGGCGCGGTCCAGAATGGCGCGTGCACGGTCTTCGGAGCTGATGTCCAGCCCGCCGCTTTGCAGCGCCTGCGCGTGGCCGCCGATGATGTTCAGGGGCGTGCGCAGATGGCGCGAGGTCTGCTCCACCAGCGCGCTGCGCATTTCGTCGGCAGCTTCCAGCGCGGCGTTGCGTTCGGTCAGCGCTGCGGCGGCACGTTCTGCGTCGGTCACGTCTGAAAACGCGGTCAGGATGGATCCGTCGGGCAGCGTCGCGATCCGCGCGCGCAGGACCCTGCCGTCCAGCAGTCGCAGGCGTTCTGACCATGCGGTGCGCCGCGCGCCTTCGGCGGCGAACGCTGCCAGACGCGCCCAGATGTCCTGCCGCGTGTCGGGATCGTGCGCGGCGTCGGGCAGGGGGGGCGCGCCCGGGGCACCTACGGGGCCGGCGGTCAGGGGACGGCAGCGCCGGATCACGGCCGCCAGCGCGCCGGGCGAATTGGGCGCGCCGGGCCGGAAGCCCCAGATCCGCGCAAAGGCGGGGTTGGCAAACTGCGCCCGCCCATCGGGCCCAAAGGCGGCGACGCCTTCTTCCAGCCGCTCAATCACTGCGCGGCGGATTTCTATCTCAGTGGCGAAACGGCGCTCCAACTTGGCGGTTTCGGTCACGTCTTCGAACATGAAGGCTAGGGATCCTTGCGGATGCGGCCGCGCCAGCACCCGGATTGAGACATCGCCCGGCAGGGCCCAGTCCTCAGTATAATCGGCAGCGTCGGGGCTTTCGAACAGGCGCAGCAATTCCGTGCGCCAAGCGCTGAAATCAGCGCGATCGGGCATCATGCGGCTTTCGCGCAGGCGCAGCAGCATGTCCTCAAGCCGTGGACGCCCGGCCAGCCAGGCGGGGTCCATATGCATCATTTCCGCAAAGGCCGGGTTGAACAGCCCAAGACGCCGCGACGAATCAAAGATCGCAAGGCCGATGCGCAGATGGGCGAAAGTTTCGGTCAGCGTTTCCACGAACCGGCGCAACGCGCTTTCGGCCATCACCGCCGCCCCGGCATCCAGCGCAAAGCCAAGCACCGCACCGTCAGCTTGCAGCACATGGCTTATTTCATGCCAGCGGCGCTGCCCTGAAACGGCGTGGAACAGCGCGAGCCGCCCGTCAGGCATCGGTTCTCTGGGCGGGGGGGTGTTGTCCGGATCAACCTCTGGCCGCGGCGAGACGCCGTTGAACTGCAGCGGCCGCAAGGGCGTGCCGTCTTCGCAGCCCGCGAAGGCGCAGTAGCGGGCATTGGCCCAGGTCAGCGTGCCCTCAGGATCGCGCCGCCAGATCAGCACCGGCGCGGCGTCGAGCGTCGCAAGCGATTGCGTCAGCGTGTGCAGCTGGCGTTCAAGATCAGTTTTCGCCTCGCGCAGGGCCAGATGCTCAGGGGCGGCAGGGGCGATGACCAACCACGCGTCGCCCGCCCGTGGGGCACCTGATGCGGACCATGCCTCACCCGAAATGCTGCGCAGCACCACCGAGAACCCCTCGCCCCGCCGTTCCAGCGCGATCATGGCTGTCAGGAACGCGGCGCCGGTTTCATTGAACGCGCCCGCAAGCCCAGAGGTGGTGGCGATGCGGTCCGCGGGCAGGTCCAGCTTTCGGTGCAGCGTGTGCGCCGCCTCAGTTTCGGGGATCAGGCGGTCGCCTTCGATGCGAAACAGCGCGTCAATGCCTGTGCCTTTGGGGCCGGGCAGGCCCCCGGCCATCATCACGTCCGGGGGCGCGGGCGCGTGCCGGTGGCCGGGGACCTGCCCGCGCTGCGGGCGCAGCGCACCGCGCAAGGCCAGCAACACGACCCCACCGCCGAGCGCGCCCGCCGCCGCCGCCATGGGCAGCGCGGCGGGCAGGCTGGTGATCGCGGCAAGGGCGGTTTCGATCATGGGGCGGTTCCTTGGTCGCGGCACAGCGCATGGCGCCGCAGGGGGCGCACAACCTAGGCATGAGCGTAGAGAGTTCTGCTCTGCTTCGTCAAATGTTGCCGAGCGAAAACCGCGCGTTCTGGCGCAATGATCCGCGTTTGAGGTCCTGCGGTGGGTCCAGCGCATCGCGCGGCCAGATCGCTTCGACCACAGCGCCGGTCGGCCGGGCGTATTCGCGCGTGTCCCGCATCGTGTCGGATGTGTCCGAGCCGTTGGCAAAGCTGACCTTGGCGCCGGTCCGTTCCAGCAACGTCTTGGCGATGAAAAGCCCCAGGCCCATGCCTTGATAGCCTTGGCGCGGATCGCCGGTTTCGGCCTCTGGCATTTTGGTCGGATCGGGGCGCGGAGCCTTGCCGACGCGCTTGCGCACATACGGATCGCCCAGCCGCCCCAGAATGTCCGACCGATAGCCCGGCCCGTCATCACCGACCGCGATGCGCAGCACCGCATCGGTCCAGCTGACGTCGATCCAGACGGTGGTTGCGGCGAAATCCACGGCGTTCTGCACCATGTTGCGCAGGCCGTGGATCACCTCTGGCTTGCGTTCAACCACTGGCTGGTCGTCGCCCGCCGCGGCCGCTGGCCGGCCTGAGATGCGCATGATGATGACTTTGCCGCGGTCCATATGCGGCTCTGCGGCCTCTTCGATCAGGGCCGAGATTGGGGCGGTCTTGACGTGGCTGTCGTCTTTGCCGCCTTGGGCCAGTTCACGCAAGATGGCGCCGCACCGCTCGGACTGGCTGGCGATCAGTGCCACGTCCTCAAGAAGGTCGGGGCGGTCGGCAAGCTCGCGCAGCAGCTCTTTGCTCACCAGCTTGATGGTCGCGAGCGGGGTGCCGAGTTCGTGCGCCGCCGCGGCCGCCAGCCCGCCGATCGCGGTCAGGCGTTGTTCGCGCGACAGCGCCTCTTGGGTTGCGGACAGTGCTTGGGACATCGAAAAAATCTCAGCCGTCACGCGGCGCGCATAGCCCGCGAGGAACACGATCCCGATCAGCAGCGCCGCCCAGGTCCCCATCACGATCAAGGGCGGCGGTGCCACCACGTTGCCGTCGGCAAAGGTCAGCGGCACATAAAACCGCGCCAACAGCGTGAATTCGGCAATGGCGAACAGGCCCAGCAGCAAGGTCGACCGCATGGTCAGCGCCGTGGCTGAGATGATCACAGGCGCCAGCGCCAGCACCGCAAACGGGTTGGTCAGCCCCCCGGTCAGGAACAAAAGCACCCCCAGCTGCGCCAGATCGAACAGCAGCGTCAGCATGGTGTCGTTTTCGCTCAGGCGTTTGTTTTCCGGGTGAACCGCGTGGGCGACGATGTTGACACACACGGATGTGGCGATGGCGCCAAAGCACAGGCCCGTGGGCAGGTCGAGCTTGAGGACGTTGTCGGCCACCAGCACGGTGATCGCCTGCCCCCACGCCGCCAGCCAGCGCAAGGTCACCAGCGTGCGCAGGCGCACCCAGTCACCGCGCGCCGCGCTCATCAAAAATACTGAGGATCCCATGTTCATGGGGAAAAGCGTTAGCACCGTGGGCAGCGGCGCGAAAGTCCTGCCGGACGGGCGAGGTGGGGTGGGGTGATGGGGGGCGGGGTGATGGGTGATGGGGGGCGTTGCGGTGGGATATGGCCGCGGCACCCGGGGCGGTCCCCGTTCGGGGAGGGGGCGGGCCCCTCCCGCTCACGCGGACCGCGGCGCGCGAAGGGCGCGCCGGCGCCAGGCTTTCGGGCGGTGGCGATGGGAGCGGGCGTTGCGGCGCGGCGTCGCCGCCCCTCCCCAACCGGGCACCGCGGGGCTATGTGGTGTCCCGACACGTCCGCCCAAGGAGAGCCCCCATGTCCCGCATCCCCGCCATTATTGCTGCTGTCGCTGTCGTCTCCGGGTTGGGGGCCGCGGGATGGTACGCGTTTGCGCCGGGATCGGGCGATGATCGCTTTGCGCAATGCCGCCAGGTCAAGGTCGCCTCAGCTGGGCAAATAGGCGGGCCGTTCACCCTGACCGCGCATACCGGCGCGCGGATGACCTCCGATCAAGTGATCGACCGGCCGACACTGCTGTATTTCGGTTACACTTACTGCCCCGACGTTTGCCCCGTGGACATGGTCCGCAATGCCGACGCCGTGGACATCGCAGAAGAACAGGGCGTTGAGCTGCGCCCGGTCTTCATCACCATCGACCCTGCGCGCGACGACCCCGAATCAATGGCGACGTTCGTTGGCAACATCCATCCGCGCATGATCGGTCTGACGGGCACCGAAGAAGAAATCCGCGCCGTGACAAAGGCGTATCGCGTCTACCGGGCCAAGCAGGGCGACGATCCTGAGGATTACCTGATGGACCATTCGACCTACGCTTATCTGACGGCACCGGGCGAAGGGGTGCTGGAATTCTTCCGCCGCGATGACAGCGCGGAAGATGTGGCCAAGCGCGCGGCGTGCTTCATCGCAAGGCTCTGATCCCCCTGCGCAAGGCGGCCATGCGTTCCACGGCTGCGATTGCTTTTGACACAATCGCGATAGGCCTTATTGTCGCGCTGAGCATAGTCTGAGGAGGGCAATTGATGAGCGACGCCACGCTTCGGGACATCGGCGAGGACAGGTCCTTGCTGGTTCTTGATGATGATGAGCCGTTCCGCCGCAGATTGGCCCGTGCCATGGAGCGTCGGAACTTTGAGGTTGAGGCCGCTGAAACCGTGGCGGAGGGCCTCGCCATTGTGCGTCGCAAGCCGCCCGCGTATGCGGTGATCGATCTGCGGCTTGAGGATGGCAACGGTCTGGATGTGGTCGAGGCGCTGCGCGAAGCGCGGCCCGAAAGCCGCATCGTGGTGCTGACCGGCTATGGCGCCATCGCCACGGCGGTCGCCGCGGTGAAAATCGGCGCGACAGATTATCTGTCGAAGCCCGCCGATGCGGATGATGTCGAAGCGGCCCTGCTGGCCCGCGACGATGCCAAGCCGCCGCCGCCCGAAAACCCGATGTCCGCCGACCGCGTTCGGTGGGAGCATATCCAGCGGGTGTTTGAGCTTTGCGACCGCAACGTCTCGGAGACCGCCCGGCGGCTGAACATGCACCGGCGGACGTTGCAGCGGATCTTGGCCAAGCGCTCGCCGCGCTGAGCGGGCGTGGCCGGACGGCCGATTGGTCCGGCAGAGCGTAACCGCAGCCGAAGTTTTGCAGATATGAAAGGCCCGACGGATTGATCCGGCGGGCCTTTTAAGTGATGGGTTCGCAGGCGATATGAAGCGTCCGCGCTCGGTGGGTCTTGGTTGGTGGCTTGGAGGCGTCCTGTGGCCGATATTGCTTTGGATTTCCTGTTTTTGACTGAGTATATGCCGCTGCTCGTCGCGCTTGCGCTTTTCCTGAGCGGCGGCGTGGCGGGGGCTTTCATATTCTCCGTCAAAGCCGGCTTTGGGCGCGATGCCTATTTCTGCTTCCTGGCGAGCCTGAATTTTGCCTTCATGCTGTTTCATCTCGGCTGGAGGGTTTTTCTGTCGGCCGACGAAGCCAGCATTTTGTCAGGCCTCGTGTATATAAATGCTGCTGTTATATTTTTCCTCGGCGCGGGCCTTTATTATGGATCTGCCGCGCGGTCCAATGACATTGGCGGCGGCGTCGGCCTTGCATGGCTGGGCTTTGTCCCGATCGCGAACCTGTGGCTGGTCTTCAGGATCGGCGCCGCCGGCACGGGCCATGGCAGGCAGCCGCGATCCAGACTTGACGGTGCAAAGCCGCCATCTGGTTTGAAGCGTTTCTTTGGCGAGCCGCCGCTCGTGTTCTGCGGGGTCTTCCTGATTTTCGTTGCGTACATTCTGCGCAAGGCGTTCGGCGCCGCGTTGATGTAAAAGACAGCGGATGGCCCTGCGCCGCTTGCTGAGGCGCCCGCCATCACCGTTGACTCCCCCGCCGCCGCGTCTTATGTCCGCCCCAACCCCCGGAACGTCTAAGGCGCTCCGGTCCCCGCATGATGTGGGGATCGACCCAGGTCAGCGCGTTGCGCCCGCCGGGGCCGTATTGCTTTGTGACGACGCGCAGGAGGGCGACCGATGTTTGAGAGCCTTTCAGAACGCCTTTCAGGCGTATTCGACAAGCTGACCAAGGCCGGGTCGCTGTCCGACGCCGATGTCGCCACCGCCCTGCGCGAAGTGCGCATCGCGTTGCTGGAGGCCGACGTGTCCTTGCCCGTAGCGCGCGATTTCGTCGCCGCGGTGCAGGCCAAGGCGACTGGGCAGTCGGTGACCCGTTCGGTCACGCCGGGCCAGCAGGTCGTCAAGATCGTCCATGACGAACTGATCCGCGTGCTTGCGGGTGACGGCACCGAAGTCGGCAAGCTGCGCATCGACAGCCCGCCTGCGCCGATCCTGATGGCGGGCCTGCAAGGGTCGGGCAAGACCACGACCACCGCCAAGCTGGCCAAACGGCTGAAGGAACGGGACCGCAAAAAGGTCCTGATGGCGTCGCTCGACACCCGCCGCCCCGCCGCGATGGAGCAGCTGAGCATCCTTGGCCGCCAGATCGGCGTCGACACCCTGCCGATCGTGGCGGGCCAGAATCCGGTGCAGATCGCCAAGCGCGCCAAACAGCAGGCGACGCTGGGCGGCTATGACGTCTATCTGCTCGACACCGCCGGGCGTCTTCATGTCGACGAAGACTTGATGGCTGAGGTCGAGGCGGTGCGTGACGCCACCGGCCCCCATGAAATTTTGCTGGTCGTCGATGGACTGACCGGCCAAGACGCGGTGAACGTCGCGCGCGAATTTGATGCGCGCCTGTCGATCACCGGCGTGGTGCTGACCCGCATGGACGGCGATGGCCGCGGCGGCGCGGCGCTGTCGATGCGCGCGGTCACCGGCAAGCCGATCAAGTTCGTCGGCCTTGGCGAAAAGATGGACGCGCTGGAGGAATTCCACGCGGAGCGGGTCGCGGGCCGCATCCTCGGCATGGGCGACATCGTCAGCCTGGTCGAAAAAGCGCAGGAAACCATCGAGGCCGAAGAGGCCGAGCGCATGATGAAGCGGTTCCAAAAGGGCCGCTTCGACATGAACGATCTGAAATCCCAGCTTGAGCAGATGCTGAAGATGGGCGGCATGGGCGGCATCATGTCGATGCTGCCGGGCATGGGCAAAATGTCCAAGCAGCTTGAGGCCGCGGGCATGGACGACAAGGTGATCAAGCGCCAGATCGCGATCATCCAGTCGATGACCAAGGCAGAACGCAAGACCCCCGACCTGTTGAAGGCGTCGCGCAAAGTGCGCATCGCCAAGGGGTCGGGCATGGACGTGGCCGACGTGAACAAGCTTTTGAAGATGCACCGCCAGATGGCGGACATGATGAAAAAGATGGGCAAGATGGGTGCCAAAGGCATCATGCGCGGCGGGCTTGGCGCGCTGTTTGGCAAGGGTGCTGGCGGCGGCGGGATGCCCCCAGGCATGGGCGGCGGTCTGCCGCCGGGCATGGACGCCGCCGCCGCGGCCGCCGCGGCCAAGGGCATGGGCGGCGGGATGCCCCGGCTTCCCGGCCTTGGGGGCGGTGCCGCGCTGCCGCCGGGCCTGTCTGGCTTTGGCAAGAAGAAGTGAGGCGGGGACATGAGTGATGATGTCGCCGCGCAAGACGACGCCGCACGCGCCCAGAAGATCCTGGCGGGCCTGCGGAACGACATAGACAATCTGGACGCTGTGCTGGTTTACACGCTCGCGCAGCGGTTCAAGGCCACCAAGGCGGTCGGTGTTCTGAAGGCGCGGCACAGCTTGGCGCCCTCAGACCCGGCGCGCGAAGACCAGCAGATTGCCCGCCTTCAGTCCTTGTGCGAGGACAGCGGCCTCGACCCGGAATTTGCGAAGAAGTTTCTGGCCTTCATCATCCAGGAAGTTATTCGCCACCACGAGAAGATGCAGACCTGAGGGGCGGATCGCCCCCGATTATTTTGCCGGACGGCATCAGACGCCGCGGCTTTCAGACCTACGGAGAATATCACCATGGCCATCAAAATTCGTCTCGCCCGCGGCGGTTCCAAAAAGCGCCCCTTCTACCGTGTTGTCGCCACCGACAGCCGCATGCCCCGCGATGGCCGCTTCATTGAGCGTCTGGGCCTGTACAACCCGCAGCTGGCCAAGGATGACGAAAACCGCGTCACTCTCGACATCGAAAAGATCCAGGCCTGGATCGCCAAGGGTGCGCAGCCGACCGACCGCGTGAGCCGCTTCCTCGAAGCCGCCGGTGCCATCGAGAAAAAAGTCCGCGCCAACGCCAAAAAGGGCACGCCGGGCGAAAACGCGCAGAAGCGCTCTGGCGAAAAGGCCGCCAAGGCTGCCGCGCTGGCTGAGGCCGCGTCCGCCGGTGTCGAAGCTGCTGCCGAAGTCACCGCCGAAGCCGCCACTGAGTGAGCGATGCGCGCCCCGCCATCTGGCGGGGCGCCTTGGGCCGATGTTTTGGCCCAGATCGCCCGAACCAAGCGTTGGGTCCCCGCAAGGGGGCCTTTTGCCGTTTTCAGCGCGCCGTTCCCGCCGCCAACGCAGGATGCCTTGCCATGACCCTGACCACCGATCTGATTGACGATCCGGAGCGCATCTGCGTCGGCGCCGTCGCGGGCGCGTTCGGCGTGCGCGGCGAAGTGCGGGTGAAATCGTTTTGCGCACAGCCTGAGGCAATCGGGTCGTTCGATCCGCTGACCGACGACACCGGCACCAAGCGGTTTGAGCTGACGCTGATGCGCCCGGTCAAAGGCGGCTATGCGGCCCGCATGTCCGGCGTCGTGACCCGTGAGGACGCTGAGGCGCTGCGGGGCCTGCGCCTGTTCGCGCCGCGCGCATCGCTGCCATCCCTGCCTGACGATGAATTCTACCATGCCGATCTGGTGGGGCTAGAGGTGGTGGACACCGGCGGCAAGCGCCTCGGGACCGTGCGGGCGGTGCATGATTTCGGCGCGGGGGACCTGCTTGAAATCCTCGGCGGCGGGCTGCGTCAATCGGTGATGCTGCCTTTCACCAAGGACGCCGTGCCGACCGTCGATCTGGCCGCGGGCCGCATCGTGGCGGACCCGCCCTTGGGCATCTTCCCCGAAGATGACAA
>JBLGAC010000009.1:0-99355 GCA_047610385.1 Paracoccaceae bacterium
GATGGGCTTGCTGAAACAGTTTCGCCGCGTCGCCACCCGCTACGACAAGACCGCCGAAAGCTTCCTTAGCTTCGTCCAACTTGCCGCCATCCATCGCTGGATGCGCTTTGTCCACACGGCCTAGATCGAAAAATGCGGTGACAACCAAGCTGCGATCTGCGCCTGCAATTTCAGCGATATATTGGGGCCCGTTTGGCACGTTCCAAACTGAGGGCCCAACAAAGATCACCAAGGTGGCGACCGCCGCGAAACCTACAAACACAACTCGCAACCCAAACACAGATCGCAGCGAGAACGGTGGTTTCTTTGGCCCAAACAAACGCGCATCGATAGCGAGCTTCACCTGAGGACGCGGCGTGATTGCGTCAATATCGTCGCTCCAGGGCAAAAAGCTTTCGTCCCATTCGCGCAGCAAACCCTGCAAAGCAACATCATCAGCAAGGCGTATCTCAAACGCGACACGGCTCTCAGCATCTAGAAGATGCAGTGCATATTCCCCAGCAAGGGCAATATTGTCTTGCGTATGATCGCTGTCTTGGGTGACCGGGTCAAACAGTCCTTTAGTTTTAATAGGCTACGGCGAAGCCATGTTCGCATTGTATTAATGGGCACGCCCACGCTGTCCGCCAGATCTTGATAGGAGTCCCCATCAAAATAGGCACCACTTACAGCCGTTGCATGTGCCTTCTCTAATTCAGCCAAGCAACCGTCAATTTGGTCCCGCTCTGATTTCTGTACTACAATCATCTCAGGTGTGGGGCCATTGTCCACAAGGTCATGCGCATCGTCGATGTTTTTTGACGGTGCTTTACGCGCTCTCAAACGGTCAATCGCCAAATTCCGAGCGACTGTGATCAACCATGTCATCGGGCTATAGCCATTGACCGCATATCCAGATGATTTCTGCCAAACTTTGACAAAAACGTCCTGCAAAGCGTCTTTGGCTTCAACCCGGTTTTTCAAGATACGCAGGCAGACACCAAAAAGTTTCGCCGACGTTGCATTATACAACGAAGAAAACGCAGCACGGTCGCCAAGACTGGTGCGTAGTATCATATTTTCGATGTCGGCGACTGATGTCATATGATTGGAGCACCTGCTATATTGAGACGGAGAAACGCGAGATATTCGTCAATCTTCAACGTCAGGGCCTCAGAGCTGATCCCAATCCTTCGAATTTCATCGGAACTTTGAGGACGGATTTGCCAGCACGTCAATGAAAATATTTATAGATGTCGCTTTGACCGCAAAAAATATGCATCCGGTTTCTGTCTCGAAAAAGTGATTTTTAAGTCAAGGCGTCCATAATTTTGACGACTTCTAATTTATAATTCACAATATACTTTAAATTCAGCTCTGGAGGAGACGTGCCCCATCGTCTTTTAATGACGTCTGGGGGAGTGTTTTTCGGTTGAGATTTTGAAAAACAATACCGTGATTTTGGATTTTTGAAAATGTCGTGATGACGTTTTCCTGATTTGCCTGAACAGGCCCTGCACGCATTTCGGGTGGGCTTCCGCCGGCGCCTTCTTTGGTCGATCACCCGCGATATGGCCCCACGTAATGATCTTGAGCGCATATTGGCGGTCCAGACGGCCACAGCCCACCTCGCCACGATCAATTCAGCAAGATGGCTGCACTGAACGCATTCCCTAGGTGCAGGTGCACAGACCTGTTTGAAGCTTTGTAAAACCATCTGACTGGCCGCGACCCAGTGGTCACAGTTCAACACGTCAACGTCTCGGACGGCAGGCCATTGTCGGCAAGGCCCATGTGGCCCCAAGCTGCGCGGCGACGTCAAAGCAGACGGGCGCGTGATGCAAAGGCCAAGCCGTCACCGGGTGGTGCGTCTGTCGGTTTCAGAATGCGGGCATCGCGCGGGGCGGGATCACCTGTCATGGAAGGCACAGCATGCGCGCGTAAGGCCAGCTGCATGAGCGGCGCATGCGCAACGTGCTGGTGTGCGGCGCCCGCGAGAGTGAGTTCATACTGATCCGTGCAAACAACTGCACCCGATCTGCCCATTTTCAACGGTGCCAAAACGGTCCAGCGCGCGGGAATGACAGGCTTTCAAGGTGATCGTTCGGCCCTGTCCAACCCAGCGTGGACCTAGCCGAGGCAGTGCCGGCATGTTCCGCACGGGTCAGTCCTTGGGCACCATGCCGCGTATGGCCCCGACCACGCGGGGCGACTTTTCGCGCGATTTTCCCAAACGCCCCAAGCTGCCGAGCGCGTTTGTCGCGCCCTCTCCGATCGGTCCCGAATAGGGGCCTTCGACGACCAGCGTGCCGCCGTCCTCGGCAATCAGAACCAGCGTCTGACCCTCTGACAGCGCCACGGCGCTTGTGTCCGGGGTTGATGATCCCACGGGCAGGGCGGCGACGTTGCTGTCGATTATCACAAGATTGGCGGCCAGCGCACCGCTCGTGGTGATGGCGGCGGTGAGGCAGGAAATTGTGAACAGCGTGCAATGCATGTCAACGTCTTTCAAATTGGGACCAGTTCTGCGTCGCCTTGAAATTCGCCGCTGGCCCCTGTGTATCCTGCCGGGGCCAGCGAGGTGCCGCCGACCAGCCCATGTTGCGCAAAATAATAGCATAGTATCGCCTGCACCTCAACATAACGTGCAAGGCGCGGGTGCACGGGGTGGCGTGTCGTCGCCAGCCGATAATATTGCATCAAAACCGCTGAACTGTGCGGGCTCCGGGATCATACTGATCACGTGCTGGATTGGCCGCGCCGGACATTGAAGACCCCTGATGGCCGCACCCTCCGCAAGGGTCAGATCGCCATCCAAAATGGCTCCCGGCGCGGCATCCTCAGTGCGTATTATTGTCGGCAGGCCGAACAACCTTAACGCGTTGGCCGATATGTTTGTGGTCTCAGCACCAAGCCCAACCGCATTGGGCACAGGATGGGTTTCGCGGCGCAGTTTCGACGCGTCGCAACCCGGCTCTGACATAACCGCCGCCAGCTACGTCCACATCGCCTCTATCGCTGGATGCGCTCTGTCCACACGTCCCTGGGGGGTTGGTTGACCTAGGCCAACCACCTCGCGGATCACGTCCTCAGTAGGCAGACCGGTGCGAAGCGGGCCGCGTTCATCACCAAAGCCCGGAGCGAACCTGTCAGGCCCGATGGCTTTGCCGCCGTGTCCGACGCCGCGCCAAACCTGATCGCTGCGATATCCTCGCGGGCGGGGCGTGATCAAGCGGCCCAATTCGGTCGATCCGGACGGCTTCGCAACCGTCACGCTGGAACATGCGGTCGCGCCGCAGTGGCAATGGGGCCGTCCATGATTGGGCCAGGTGATCGCACGGGTTTTGGGTGCCGCCGCGGACGGGTTCGCTGGTGCGTGGCGGACGTTCAACGCGACCCACGCTTGGAAAGACGTGCCCTTGGTGATCAGCGCAGCTTTCATCAAACGGTAGCTTGGTGATCTGGACGGGTGCGATGTGGCGCTTGATGGGGATGAGCCTTCGGACACCCTCAGGCCGAAAGCCGCGCCCTTCGGGGCATGCGCCAAGACAACGGTGCCAACGGCCCGCTGCTGCTGGCGGTTTTCATGCGCCCAACGGCCCGCCTGTGCCGCGGCGCTTGACCCTTTGGGCCAACGTGGTCTCCATGGCCACATGGGTGCCGGGACCACCGCCGGACCAAAAGGAGACGCCCGATGAACATCGCCTGCTGGTCTGGCCCGCGGAACCTGTCCACCGCGATGATGTATTCCTTCGGCGCACGCGCTGATTGCGCAGTGTGGGATGAGCCGTTCTACGCCGCGTATCTGGCGCGCACCGGCCTGGCCCATCCCATGCGCGACGACATCATCGCAGCGGGACAGCCTGACGCGGCCTTCGTGGCGTGGGCCTGCGGGGCGCCGCCTTCGGGCACGCCGCATGTCTGGCAAAAGCACATGACCCACCACATGCTGGACGGCATTGACCGGGGCTGGTTCACCGGCGTCCGCCATGTGTTCCTGATCCGCCATCCGGCCCGCGTGCTCGCGAGCTATGCCGCCAAGCGTGAGGACCCGACCGCCGACGACATCGGCTTTCGCCTTCAGGCCGAGATTTTTGATGAGGTCCGCGCCCAGGGCCTGCCCGTCGTGGTGATCGACAGTTTCGATGTGCGCCAGGCACCGTGGCCTGCGCTGCGCGCGCTGTGCGCCGCGATCGGGCTGCAATTTGATCCCGCGATGTTGTCTTGGCCTGCGGGCGGGCGGGCCGATGACGGGGTCTGGGCGGCGCATTGGTATGATGCGGTGCACCGCTCCACCGGTTTTGCGGGGCCTGAGGGGCCGCTGCCCACGCTGCCCGCGCCGTTGCAGATGCTTTGCGATGAAACCATGCCCTATTACACCCGCATGCGCGCCCACGCCCTGCGCCTTGAAAGTGAGCCGACCGATGACCGCTCCTGACCGCTCCACCCATGACGCCGAAGATGATCCGCGCAATGACGACATCCTGATCTACGTGGATGGCGCGCTGGTTCCTAAGATGGATGCCAAAGTGTCGGTCTATGACAGCGGCTTCATGCTGGGCGACGGGATGTGGGAAGGCA
This sequence comes from Paracoccaceae bacterium, assembly GCA_047610385.1. Taxonomy (GTDB): domain Bacteria; phylum Pseudomonadota; class Alphaproteobacteria; order Rhodobacterales; family Rhodobacteraceae; genus JBOCEF01. Next base: position 4,561 of record JBLGAC010000009.1, read on the forward strand.
TGCGCCTTCACGCAGGCCAATGGGCGTTTTTCGACGACCACATGGACCGGCTGTTCGGGTCCCTGAAGGCGGTGTCGCTGGACCCGGGGCTGACACGGGCCGACATCCGCGCCATCCTTGACAGCACCGCGCAGGCGAACGGCATGACCGGGGATGCCCATTGCCGTCTGATGATCACGCGGGGGCGCAAGGCCAAGCCGTTCCAGCACCCCGCGCTCAGCCGCTGGGGCCCGACTGTGGTGGCGATCGTGGAACATTCCCGCCCGTCCGGCGCAGTGCAGGCCCGCGGCATCCGGCTGGCGACCGTGCCACAGGTGCGCGGGCTGCCGCACAGCCAGGACCCCAAATTCAACAGCCATTCCAAGCTGAATTGCGTCATCGCCTGCCTACAGGCCGAACAGGCGGGCGCCGATGAAGGGCTGATGCTGGACCCGCATGGATTTGTGAACACCACCAACGCCTGCAACTTTTTCATCGTGCGCCGGGGGCAGGTTTGGACATCCACCGGCGATTACTGCATGAACGGGGTGACGCGGCAAAAGGTCATCGATCTGTGCCGCGCCAATGACATCCCGGTCTTTGAGCGCAACTTCTCTCTGGTCGATGTCTATGGCGCTGATGAGGCGTTCCTGACCGGATCCTTCGGCGCCCAGACCCCGGTGGCGGAACTGGACGGCAAGCTGATCGGAGCCGGGCCGGGGGCAGGGCCGATCACCATACGCATCCGGGCGCTTTACAAAGACCTGATCGCGCGGGACGTGGCCGCACAAGCCGCCCGCGCGGGCTGACGCCTTCGCAAGCCACCCGCGCAGGCTGATGCCTCAGCCCACGATCCGCAGCAGCAGGTCGGTCAACGCGTCGGGTGCGGTGATGTGGGGGTTGTGGCTCGCCTCAATCTGGTGGCGCCCCCAGCCGCGATCCCCGGCCTTGTCGTAGAACTGGCGGAACCCGTCGCCGGGGCCGGGGATGGTGCAATAGATGTAATCTATCGGCAGGCTCAGCGGCCCGCCGGTCATGCGCAAGGGCTGGCGAAAGCACTCGGCCGGTTGGGGCAGGCGGCGGGGCGCGGCGAAGGCTGCGTCCTCAGCTGATGTGTCGGGCGGCATCGGGTTGGGGGGGATGCACCAGCCGTCGCCTTGGGACGCGATCAGCCCTTCCATCCGCGCGCGATTTTCGGGGGCTGAGATGTCGAACGCGCTGTCCCCGTCCTCAGGCGCAAAGGCATCGAGGTAGATCAGGCGGCGCACGCGGTCGCGCGCCCGGTCCGCGACCCCGGTGGCGACCATGCCGCCATAGGAATGGCCGATCAGGACCACATCCGTCAGGTCCTCCATGGTCAACTGGCCCAGCACGTCGGCGATATGGGTTTCAAGGCCCACCTCAGGCCCGGACATATGCGCACGGGCGCCAAGGCCGGTCAGGCTTTCGGCATATAATTCATGGCCCGCAGCGCGCAGACGCGGGCGCATTTTCCGCCATGCCCACGCTGAGGACCAGGCCCCGTGGGCCAGCACGAAATTTGTCATATGGCTCTCCTGTCGCTCCTGCCTGTGCAGATCAACTGCGGTATGCCGCGTGGCTGCGACAAGCCTAGATGGCGGGCTTTGCCTTGATCCAGCAGCCCGTCATTGGTGCCGTCGACGGCGCCGCAGACATGCCGATACAGCCCAGCCTGATGGCGGACCCGTCCCACATTGCGATATGCCGCGTGGTCATTGGCCCGGCCTTCCCCATCCCCGCGGGGCCAGAATGGGGCGGCAAGGCGCTGCGTGCAACGGGGGATTGGCGGGGTTACAGCCCCAGCTTCGCCATCCAGCCAAGCCCCGCGTCGGTCCCGGCGCGGGGCTTGTATTCGGCCCCGATATGCCCGCCCCAGCCCATCGCGTCGATGGCGGGCAGCAGCCAAGCATAGTTCACCTCGCCTGTGTCCGGCTCGCCGCGGTCCGGCACGGCGGCGATTTGGATATGGCCGATATAGGGCAGGGATGCTGCCAGCCGTTTGGCCAGATCGCCCTGCATGATCTGGATGTGGTAGCAATCAAACATGGCCTTGAGGTTGCTTGCCCCGACCGCGTTTATCGTCGCGATGGCGGCGTCCATGTCAGCCAGGTGATAGCCCGGCGCGTCGCGGTTGTTCAGCGGCTCTATCAAGATGGTGATGCCGTGGGGCGCGGCGGCGGCGCAGGCATAGGCCAGATTGGCGCGAAAGGTGTCTTCGGCCGCCAGGCCGCGATCGGTGAACCCGGCCATGACGTGGATGTTGGCGCACTCAATGGCCGCGGCATAGGCGACGGCCTCGTCGATGGCGGCGCGGGCCTCGGCCTCGCGCCCTGGGATCGCGGACAGCCCGTTATCGCCCGCGCCGGTATCGCCGCGGCTGGTGTTCAGGCCAAGCATCGGCAGACCGGTTTCCTTAAGCGCTGCGATGATGTCGGCAGGCGGCACATCATAGGGCCAATGACATTCCACCGCGACAAATCCGGCGCGTTTGGCGGCGCGGATCGCGTCCGGAAGGCTCAATTCAGTCCACAGAAAGCCCAGATTGGCGGAGAGCTTGGTCATGTTCAGTCCCATTCCACGTTGAATTTGCGCACCAGCGCGCCAACCTGCGCGCCGTCCAGCAACCGGGGCGAGAACCCGCGGGTCAGCAATGTAAGCTTGGCGGTTTCCTCAAGCTCCTCCATCGCATAGACGGCGGCTTCCAGATCCTTGCCCGCGACCACCGGCCCGTGATGGGCCAGCACCACCGCAGACCGCTTGCCCGCCAGCCCGCGGATCGCGTCGCCCATGGCCGCGTCGCCGGGCATGAAATACGGCAGCAGCTTCACCCGCCCCAGCTTCATCACCCCGTAAGCGGTGATCGGGGGCAGCATGTCGTCAGGGTCGGTGTCGGGCAGCACCGACAGCGCGACTGAATGGGTCGAATGCAGGTGCACCACCGCGCCGGTTCTGGCGCCTCGGGTTTCATAAAATGCGGAATGCAGCGGCATTTCCTTGGTTGGCGCATCGCCGCCAATAAGCCGCCCGCCCGCATCGAAATGCGACAGGCGCGCAGGGTCAAGCCGCCCCATGCTGGACCCGGTCGGGGTCACCAGCAGGCCGCCATCCGCCGTGCGCGCAGATATGTTGCCCGACGCGCCCCCGGTCAGGCCACGGTCGAACATCGACCGGGCCATGGCGCAGATGTCCTCGCGCAGGCGGGCATCCGCGCTCATGCGTCCTGCGCCAACACTGCGGCGGCTTTTTCAAAGAAATCCTCCGCACCGAAATTGCCCGATTTCAGCGCGATCACCAGATCGCCCGCCCGCATGGCGGGGACGCCGGGGTCGATCTCCGGCCCGATTTCCAACTGCGACAGGCTGAGCCCTTCGACCACGGCACCAGACGTCTCACCCCCTGCTGAGATCAGGCGCATCACACCGCCCGCGACCAGAAGGCGGGCGAGATCGGCAAAGAAACCCTCCAGCCGCGCGGCTGAGGCATCGCGCCCGTAGCGTGCCTGCACCGCGCGCACCCGGTCCGGATCGGCTGAGGAATAGATCAGCGGCACGCCATCTTGCGCCAGCGCCCAGGCGGCGGCGTCGTCGGGCACCAGATCGCCGTTCATTACCGCGTCCACGTCAATTTCAAACGCTGGATGGGCCAGTTTGTGCCGCGCCACCTGCTTTTGCGTCATCACCGAACACGACCCGCAGATCGCCGCCACCGGGCCAGCCGCGCCGCGCCAGTGCGCCGCGGCATCCCCGATCAGGCCCTTGTCGCGGAAATTGGTGGGCAGACCCATGGCGATGCCCGAGCCGCCCGTGATCAGCGGCAGATCGGCCGCCGCAGCGCCGATGGCCATCAGATCGGCATCGGTCATGGCATCCACCACAATCAGGTCGCGCCCAGCGGCGGATTCCGCCACCATGTGCGCGCGGATCGCGTCTGCGCCGCGCGTGACCTGCGCCCACGGAACATGCCCGACATCGCCCTTGGACTGGCGCGCCAGCACGCGGCGGATGTCAGGGTCGGTCATCGGGGTCAGGGGGTGGTTTTGCATGCCGCTCTCGCTCAGCAGCGTGTCGCCTACGAACAGATGGCCGTGGATCAGCGTGCGGCCCGCAGCCGGGAACACCGGGCAGATGATCACCTGATGCGCGCCCATCGCTGCGGCCAGCGCCTCAGCCACCGGGCCGATATTGCCATCATCGCTGCTGTCGAAGGTGGAGCAATATTTGAACAGGATCTGCGTGCAGCCCTGCGCCAACAGCCAATCAAGCGCGCTCAGCGACAGCGCGATCGCCTCAGCCGCAGGAATTGATCGGGACTTGAGCGCGATCACCCCGGCCTCAACGCCCGGATCGGCGGGGGCGGTGGGGATGCCCGCATATTGCGCGGTGCGCATGCCCTGTTTGGACAAGGTGTTGGCCAGATCGCTGGACCCGGTGAAGTCGTCGCCAATGCAGCCCAGCAGCATCATTTTCCCTCCGGCAAGGTCAGGCCTGCATTGCGCGCATAGACCTTGGCGACCGCGGCGTCGTCCTCAAGCCCAAGGCCCGAACCCGAGGCCGCCATGAACTGCTGCATGGCCGCGGCGGTCAGGGGGGCGGCAAATTTCGCCTCACGCGCGATGTCGAGGACGATGCCCAGATCTTTGGGCCAGATGTTCACTGACGACCGCGCGGTGTAATCGCCGTCAACAATATGGGGGCCGCGGTTTTCAAACATCCACGACGTGCCAGCACATTTGGAAATCACATCCACGGTCTGGCCCGGATCGACGCCTTGGGTCATGCCAAAGGTGATCGCTTCGGCCATGGCCGCGATGTGAACGCCGGCCAGCAGCTGGTTGATCGCCTTCATGGCGCTGCCGGGGCCGGGCTGATCGCCAAGCTCAAACACCGTTTCGGCCATGGCGTCCAGCGCAGGGCGCGCAGTGGCGAAGGCCTGCGCGCTGCCCGCGGCCATGATCGACAGCTTGCCTTGCGCGGCCTTGGCGGCCCCGCCGGAAATTGGCGCATCAAGATAATGCAGCCCGTGCCCAGCGCACAGCGCGCCCATGTCGCGCGCAAACGACGGCGCGACCGTGGCGCAGGCGACGATCACCGCGCCCTTGGGCATAAGAGGCGCGATCTGTTCGATCACCGTGCGGGTCTGGTCCGCATTCAGCACCACGATCACCGCGGCGCCAAAGCCCGGCACCAGCGTGGCGACGTCGCCATCCAGCCCGCCTTCGGCCCGGAACCGCGCGACGGCATCCGCATTGATGTCAAAGCCCGCCGCCTGATGGCCCGCGCGCAGCAGCGATTGCGCCATGCCGTAGCCCATGGAGCCGAGACCGAATACGCCGATGTTCATACAAGACTTCCCTGAAATGCGCAGATACGATGTGATTTACGGTTGCCACACTTATGTTTGCGCTAACATATGTCAAGTGCCCGCACCCCGAGGATCCATGTGACTGAGCAGAGCGACAAATCCCACCGGCACCCCACCATGCAGGACGTCGCCGCGCGCGCGGGCGTCAGCCAGATGACCGTGTCGCGGGTGATGCGCAAAAACGCGCCCGTGTCAGACGATGTCGCCGCCCGCGTGCACGGTGCCGCCGCAGCGCTGGGTTATGTGCACAACCGCATTGCGGGGGGGCTGGCGGGGCGCAGCAGCGGTCTGGTGGGTGTGATCCTGCCGACCTTGGGCAACCGCGTTTTCACTGAGGTGCTGTCAGGCGTCGCCGATGGTCTGGCCGCATCCGGTGCGCGGCCCCTGTTCGGCGTCACCGAATACAGCCCCGGAGACGAGGCAGCCCTGATCGCTGATCTGATGTCATGGCGGCCCATGGGGCTGATCGTCACCGGGCTTGAACACGCCCCCGCCGCGCGCGCGCTGCTGATGAACGCTGACATCCCGGTGGCTGAGATTATGGACACTGACGGCAATCCGGTGTCGGCCGCGTTCGGGTTTTCGCAGGCGGCGGCGGGCGCTGGGATGGCGCGGCATTTGCTGGAAAAAGGCCATCGCAGCTTTGGCTATATCGGCGCGCGGCTTGGCGCCGATCTGCGCGCGGCCAAGCGGCTGGCGGCCTTTGTGGACACCATCCGCGCCGCGGGCGGGCGTCTGGTCACTGAAGCAATCGGCGAGGTGCCGTCCTCAATGACCGAAGGGCGCAGTCTGGCCGCCCGTCTGTGGCATGACGCGCGCCCTGATGCGATCTATTGCGCCAATGATGATCTGGCGGCGGGGGCGTTGATGCATTTCCTCGGGCAGGGGGTGCGCGTGCCCCAAGACGTGGCGCTGGCGGGGTTCAACGGGCTGGATTTTCTGGACGCGCTTCCCCAGCGCATCACCACCACCCGCACCCCGCGCCATGAAATCGGCCGCCGCGCCGCGCTGCATGTGGCAAGCGGCGGGGCGGCGGGTGTGGTCGATCTGGGGTTCGACCTGATCGCGGGTGAGACGAGCTAGAGGTCAATCTCCACCACCCCGCCATCGGTGGCCGCGCGCGATTGGCACAAGATGATCGCACCTGTCCGCTGTTTGGCCGACAGCACGAAATCGCGGTGCTCAACTGCGCCCGATACCAGCGTGCATTTGCACACGCCGCAGATGCCGTCTGAGCATTTCACATCGATATGGATGCCGTTTTCCGCCAGCACGTCGGTTGCTGATTTGTCGGCAGGCACTGCAAATTCGCGGCCCGTTTTGGCAAGGCGCAGGGTGAAGGGGTGGTTCTCATATTCCGGCAGCTCGGGGACTGAGAAATATTCCAGATGGCGCGTATCATCTGGAAAGCCTTGGCGGGTCGCGGCGTCGATCACGCCGGTCATGTAGCGGTCCGGGCCGCAGGTATAGACATGGGCACCGGGGCCGTAACGCAGCACGGTGCCCAGATCGGCGCGCGTGCCTTCATCAGACACATGCAGGTGCAGTTTGTCGGCCCATGGCGCGGCGGCCAGATCGGCCAGATAGCCCGCCTTGGCCCGCGACGGCACCGAATAATGCAGCGCGAAATCGGCACCGATGGCGTGCAGTCGGTGCGCAAACGCAATCATCGGGGTGACGCCGATGCCGCCGCCCATCAAAAAGCTTTTGCGCGCGGTCTCATCCACCGGGAAATGGTTGATCGGTCGTGACACGAACACCTTGCGCCCCGGCGTGAAGATGCGGTGCAGCAGTTGCGATCCGCCGCGGCCCCCGTCTTCGCGCAGCACGCCGATTTGGTATTTGCTGCGATCGCTGGGATTGCCGGACATCGAATATTGCCGCAGATATTCGGGCGCCACAACGATGTCGAGATGCGCGCCCGCACTCCATGCTGGTAGATCGCTGCCATCGACGGCGCGCAATTCATATTTGGTCACATCGGGCGTCATCGCCTCGGCCAGCGACACCTCCACCTGGATCACCGGGGCTTCGCCTGAGATGTTGTAGATATGCTCAGGCGGCTCACCGCGCGCGCGCCGGGCTTTGTGCTCATCGGCGGAAATCATCGCGCCATACGCCGCGATCCCGGCTTCGCGGTCCATGGGCGCGGGAAAGGGCCACGGATGGGGCGCGAGCGGGGCGGGATAGACCGCAAGGGTCTGGTCCTCAGCCCTCAGCTTCAGGCCCTTTTGCAAGCCGCGCGCGTTCACCGGATGGATGGTGGGGCGGTACGCGCCGTCATCCTGCAGCTCAATATCCCACCACCATTTCTTCACAGGGTTCAGCCCGCCATTGCCGACCAGATCATCCAGCTTGGCCAACACCGGCGCCGCGGCGGGAATGTGCATCGCCGCCCAGCGGAACGGCTTTTCAGCGAACAGCCCTTCAAGGTTCCACGGACAGGTCTTCATGCAGCGCCCGCACATGGCGCCGCCCAGGGTGGTGATGCGGTAGGTGGCGCATTTCTGGCTGTCCGATTTCCAGATCTCATAGCCGTTGAACATCTTTTTCGGCCCGGCGGTGATCGCGCCTGACGGGCATTCGCGGGCGCATTTGTTGCAGCTCTCGCAAAAGCGTTGCAGGCCAAAATCGATCGGCTTGTCGTGATCCATCGGCATGTCGGTGGTCACCACGCCAGATTTCAGGCGCGGCCCGAGGAACGGGTTCAGGATCACCTCGCCGATGCGCGACACCTCGCCAAGGCCCGACAGCAGCAACAGGGGCGGCTGCAGAACCTCGCCGTCCATCACGGTGTGCGCCTTGGCCTTATAGCCCAGATTGCGGATTTGCTGCGCGATCACGCCGCCGAGCAATGAGAACCGCAAATACGCCCGCATGGACTGCGCGACGGAAATCCAGTCATCGCCCGACGCGCCCTCCATCGTTTCATAGCCCTGATCGATGATCATCGAGATGGCTTGGTCATGGGGCGGGATCAGCGGATCGCCAACCGCATCATGGGAATACCAGGTCCAGTCAGGGCAGCGCGAAATGCCGACCGCATCAACGCCGAGGAAATAGCTCGCGGCTTTGATGTTGGCCGCATTGCGTGCGGCATCGGTGGGGCGTGGGCCTTTGGCATTCGCCGCGCCGTCCTGGATCAGCACAAACGCACCGAGTGCCCGGCGTTGGGCAAAGCTGGGCGCGGCCTTGCGCGCGTAATGCCCGCCCTTGGCGCCCGCCTGCACCGCGCGGCCCATGTCGCCAAATTGCGCGCGCGCGAACATGTCGGCGCGTTTGGGCACGCGGGCGACGTGTCGCTCATCAATATAGGTGGTGGGGATGTCGACGCGTTTCAGGGTTTCAAACGGGTGCGCGCCGTCAACATAGCGGCGCTTGGCGTAGGGGTCGCGGTTGAGCGCGCTTTTCGCAAACCCCTTGCCCAGCCACCATGCCGGCCCGCGGGTCTTGAACCATGGCTGCGCGTCCATCGGGGCCAGCGGCGCGTCCATGGCCAGATCCATGTCCGTGGTGACCACCGCCACCCCGAACCGCGGGCCGATCCATGGGGCGACCAGATCGCTGCCTTCAATGCTCGCCATCCCCGCCGCGACGCACAGCTGGTTCAGATCAACATCCGAGGACGCGGCCGAATGTGCCTTGGCGTCCCAGCCCAACAGGCGGATGTAATTGGCGATGACGGTCGCGGTTTCAGCCGCGCGCAGGCAGGCGCGGTGGGCTTGGGCACCTTGGATCCACGCGCCGCCGGGCTCGTCCTCAGCCGGGTCGCGCATGTGCTCATATAGGCAGACGATGGCGCGGCTGTGCCCGGTGATGCCCGCGGGCGGCGCGGCCATGGAGTCGCGCAGATCGGCCATGATCATGTCGATGCCTGACGCCAGCGTCTTGGTCTGGCGGGTGCGCAGGCTGGCCGCCAGCCGGTCAATGTCAGGGTTGCGCACCGGGTCTGTCAGCAGCGCCGATGCGGGCAGCGGCCCGATGCCGACCATGGACGCGTCCGAGAAATAGCAGAACGCTTTGATATGCTGCGCGCGGGTGGCCGGGTCGGCGGGGATCTCAGCGCGGGCTTTGTTGACCATGCCGTCCCGGATGGCATCCAGCATCGCCTGATAGTCTGCCATGGCGTTGACGATGCTTTCGGGCGTGTCGGCGCGGCGGAAATCCAGCGGCGCAAAGCTGGGCACCGCCGTCAGGTCCGGCATCAGGTGTACGCGGCGCAGGCGTTCCAGCGGATAGGGGCCCATATGCACGGGGCGGTCCTTGTCTGTGAAAAATCGCAGTCCCATGGTGCATCTCCGTCCAGCGCACGAATCGTGATTATGGATGCACAGTGAGTGCCAATCGCCGCGATGTCCCGGAAAACCGCCTCACGCCCCCTCAGGAACACCGCGTGCGCGCCATGGTCCGCCGCCAATTCTTAACGGTGATTTCGGGCCTGACCACCGCGTGTTGGCGGTTGCCGTTACCGAAGCGCTGGGCGTGCCTCGCATCCCCGCGCGCACCGCGCTGGCAGCATTGGCGGCCGAGCGCCTGATCACCAAGCGCCGCGGCCGGGGCTATTGCATCGTGCCGATCAGCCCCGACGACCTGCGCAAACGCGACGCCGCGCGGGCTGAGGCGATGATGCGTGAGCATTCGAATGCCACCCTCAACAACGCCGATCTGCTCGCGCCCCAGTGTGCATAATCCGCTGGGCGCCTAATCCGCCGGGCGGGCACCGGGGGGGCCGGAATATTTCGACAGCAGATCGGGGCCCGCGTCGTTTTCATCGACCATCCCCAGCAAAATGCCCTTGCGCAGGGACGCGCCGCGCCTTGCCTCAATCTCCGCGTCGGAGATCGTGGTGCGCTGGGACATGCGGCGGCCCCAGCGGGCAAGGCGGTCATACATCAGCGTGATGATGTCGGCATGGGCGGGGTCGTCGCCCAGATCAGTCAGTTCATCAGGGTCGGTCTGCATGTCGAACAGCATGGGGCGAAAACCGCCTTCGGCATGCATGAACTTCCAGCGTGCGTCGGCGACCATGAACAACCGGCAATCGCGCGGTGCCTGTTTCAGCCGCACCGCCACGCCGGTGCCGGAATAGTCATATTCGCTGATTGCGAATTCGCGCCAATCGGCGGGCGTCTTTCCATGCAGCAGCGCCAGCAATGAGCGGCCTTCGAGGATATGGCTCAGATCCCCGGCCCCGGCGATTTCGGCGAAGGTGGCGGCCAGATCGATGCTTTCCACCAGCGCGTCGCAGGTCGTGCCGCGCGCGGCGTCGGCGCCAGCGTCCGGGTCATAGATGATCAGCGGGACCTTGACCGACGGGTCATGGAACAGGTCCTTTTCCCCCATCCAATGGTCCCCAAGATAATCACCATGGTCTGAGGTCAGCACGATCATCGTGCTGTCCATCAGGCCCTCATCCGCCAGATACGCCAACAGGCGCCCAAGCTGGTCGTCGCATTGCTTGATCAGGCCCATATAGGCCGGGATCACCACATCGCGCACCTCAGTGCGGTGAAATGCGCTGGAGATCGCACCATTGAGAAACGCGCCATAGACCGGATGGGGGTCGTCGCGCTCGGCCTCAGCGCGCACCAGCGGCTGGATCTGATTGCGTCCATACATCTGGTGATAGGGCGCGGGCACGATATAGGGCCAATGCGGCTTGATATACGACACATGGGCCATCCAGGGGCGGCCGTCCTTATGCGCCTCAATGAAATCAATGGTGCGGGAGGTCAGCCACGGCGTCTCGCTGTCTTCTTCGCGGATGTTGGCAGGCTTGTCGGCGTGGTGCAGCAGGAACCCGGATGCGATGTCGCCCTGCGCCGTCACGCCCGAATTGGCAAATTCGTGCCACGGGTTTTCGGCCTGATAGCCCTTGGCATTGAGATACGCGTTATAGGGTGAGCGCTTTTCGTCATAGAACCCGTCCGGCCCTTGCCCCCAAAGCCCGTCATCGCGCACCCACACGTCAAAGCCGCATTCCGCGACCCGCGCGCCGATCGTGTCATTGGGCGACAGGCCCAGCCGTGCCATGCCCTTGGCGTCGGCCATCATATGGGTCTTGCCGATCAGCCACGCGTCCATTCCCGCGCCGCGCAGATGGTCGCCGATGGTCGGCTCTCCGACCTTGAGAGGATGGTTGTTCCACTGCGCACCGTGCGACGATGGATAGCGCCCGGTATACGCGCTCATGCGGCTTGCCCCGCAGACCGGGGATTGCACATAGGCGCGGGTGAATCGCACGCCCATTCCCGCGACCTTGTCGAAATTGGGCGTGTGCAGATGCGGGTGGCCCGCGCAGCTCAGGTAATCGAACCTGAGCTGGTCATACATGATGAACAGGATATTTTTCGTCTTGCGCGTCATGGGCGAGCTTTCCTGGCGATAAGATCCGGCGCGCCCCCGCATGCCGGGCGCAGGTGCCATAGGATCGGGGAACCGTGCCGGACCGCAAGCCCGATCTCGCCCCGGCGCCGCGCACGCGCAGGGCGACGGGGGGCAAAATCTGGCGCCGCCTGTGTTGTCAGCTCTTGCGGCGGCGCCCGGCGATCCCTGCCGCGCCAAGGGCGGTCAGCAGCAGCAGGGCGACGGGGGGCAGGGGGACGGGCGTGGTTGCCCCCACCAGCTGCATCCCGGCCAGACCGGCATAAGCAGCACCGATTCCGATGCTTGTCGCCGTCACGTTCAACAGCCCGCCCGACACGTTCACGGTGGCGAATGACAGGTAGGATACACCTTCGTCCAAGGTCGTGCCGCCGGTGATGCTGTCAAAGGCGGTTCCGTTCACATTGCCATTGCCCAGCTCGACGACGCTGTTGGAAGGTTCATAGAGATAGACGTTATAAGACCCGTTGAGCAGGCCAGTGATATCAACCGCCCAAGACCCGTTTCGGGTGTAAAAATTATCGCAGACGAGCTTGTCAAAGTCGGTCGTGCTGCAACCTTGGCTACCGGCTAGCACGCCGGCCGTGATCGTGACCCCAACGCCGCTGACCGTGCCGGTGGTGTCGGTAAAGCCTGTGTAGCTGGTCGAATCCGTGTTCGTGACGTTCCAGATCCCGGCATCTCCCGCGGCGGCATAGGACGACGGGGGGGCCTCCGACGAGGAGAAATCGAAATTATAGGAGGCGGCCTAGCCTGCGGCGGATGATGCGAAAAGCAGCGCAGATGCGCAGCACGCGCGGTGCAAGTATTTGGGCATAAGGGTGAAATTCTTGTTAAAAAAATCATTCAGCATGTTGAATGATTTTTATTTTAAATTAATTTTTTAGTCCGAATTTATTTTTCGTTATCAAAAAAATTTATAATTTGTCCATGCTTGTGGGCCGTGAGGTGGCAAGGGCGGCGCTGGTTCATCGGGGGCGCGGTCCGTCCAATCTTGCGGGGCGCTGCGCGTTGGGGCGCTCAGGCGCCTATCTTGATGGCGGCCCGCGCGGTGGCCACTGCGTCGGCAGCGGTGGACGCGAACCCGGCATGGACGCCATGCGCCTCCAGCACCTTGCGCACTGGCGTGGATGCGCCTGCGATCCACACCGACACGCCCGCCTTGGTCGCCTGCCGCACCACGCCTGCCACCGCGCTGGCCGCGGTGCTGTCAACCAGCGGCACATCGGTGAAATCCATCACAAAAGCGCGCCGCCCATCTGATATCTGGTCCAGCACGGACGACACCGTCGACGCCGCGCCAAAGAAAAACACGCCCTTCAGGCGGTAGACCGCCACATCGGGGTCTGCAGCCAGCGCGGGGTCGAAATTATCGCCAACGTCTGGGGTGCCAGTCTCAATCTTCGCGGCCTCAGCCATGCGGTGCACGAAGATCAGGGTGCCAAGGGCAAAGCCCACGATGATGCCCTCAGTCAAATCGCGGAACACGGTCAGCCCGAAGGTGACCAGCAGCACCAGCGCGTCGCCTTTGGATGCGCGCAGCAAGGCGGCAAAGGCGTGCCGCTCAGCCATGTTCCACGCCACAACCGCCAACACTCCCGCAAGCGCGGCCAGCGGCACATGGGCCAGCAGCGGCCCGGCGGCCAGCACCGCGGCCAGCAGCGCGCCTGCATGCACCATGCCCGCCACCGGCCCGCGGGCACCGGCGCGAATGTTGGTGGCGGTGCGCGCGATGGCGCCGGTGACGCAGATCCCGCCCATCAGCGCCGATCCGACATTTGCGATGCCTTGCGCCGCCAACTCCATGTTTGATCGGTGCCGCGCGCCGGTCATGCCGTCCGCCACCACCGCCGAAAGCAGCGATTCAATCGCCCCGAGCAACGCAAAAGCCGCCCCGTGGGGCAGCGCCGCCAGCACTGCATCCGCTGTGATCACCGGCAGACCGGGCATCGGAAGTCCCGTCGCCGCCGCGCCAAACCGGGACCCGACCGTCGCCACCGGCAGATCCAACCCTGACGCCACCACACCGGCCAGCGCCACCGCCGCCAGCATTCCCGGCCAGCCCGGGCGCAGGCGCTTCAGCGCCAGGATCACCGCGATGCTCAGGGCCGACAGGGCGATGGCGGCGGGGTTGGCGGTTGGCAACGCCTCGGCCAACGCGGTCAGTTTTGGCGCCAGGGGCCCGGGTTCTTTGCCCGGCAAGGTCAGGCCCAGCAATTCGTGGATCTGGCTGGCAAAGATGATCGCCGCGATCCCCGCGGTGAAGCCGACCGTCACCGGATAGGGGATGAATTTGATGTAGCTGCCCAGCCGCAGCACCCCCGCTGCTGCCAGCAGGGCACCCGCGATCATGGTGGACAGGATCAGCCCCTCAACCCCGATCTGATCGACGGTGGCGGCGACCAGCACGATGAACGCGCCCGCCGGTCCGCCAATCTGAAACCGGCTGCCCCCCAGCAGTGACACCAGAAACCCGCCGACGATGGCGGTGATCAGCCCGCGTTCGGGGCCCACGCCCGACGCGATGGCGATGGCCATGGACAGCGGCAGCGCCACCACCGCCACGGTCAATCCGGCGATGATGTCGGCGCGCAGATCCGCGGCACCGTAGCCTTCGCGCAGAACGGTGATCAGCTTGGGTGTGAACTGGGCGGGAAACCCGCGGCGCTTGGACATCGGACGCTCCCTTCGACAAAACGCGGCGGGATCGTCGGCGGGCGTCGGCGGTCAGCGTCGCAAGGACAGGTCCGACAGCTGCACCCCCCGCGCCTCTGCCGCAATGAGACGAGAGCGCACGGGGACCCTTGACCCGCGCCCGCGCCCGTCGCCAGATCGCGCCACCCCGCCGCGCGCCATCCCCCCGCACATGACCCGCCTTGCGCATGACCTGCCCCGTGCATGATCTGAGGAAGCACCACCCCATGTCCGACAACAGCTATGAAACCGGCCGCCTGAACCTGCCTTTCACCGGCATCGCGTCCTTTGGGAAATTCCCGATCCAGACCGATTGGACCGCGCTGAACGCCGATGCCTGCATCCTTGGGGCACCGTTTGATGGCGGCACGCAGTATCGCCCCGGTGCGCGGTTCGGGCCGCGCGGGGTGCGGGAGGCATCAACCCTGTTCGCCTTTGGCCATGGTGGCGCCTATGACCACGAAGACGACGTCACCTATCTGCCCAGCCCTGGCCCGCGGATTGTGGATATCGGCGACGCGGACATTATCCACACTGATACCATCCAAAGCCACGCCAACATCCGCAAAGGCGTCGCGGCAATCTTGGATGCGGGCGCCCTGCCGGTGACCATCGGCGGTGATCATTCCATCACCATCCCGTGCATTGAGGCCTTTGAAGGCCGCGGCCCGATCCATGTGGTGCAGATCGATGCGCATCTCGATTTCGTTGATGTGCGCCACGGCGTGACCCGCGGGCACGGCAACCCGATGCGCCGCGCCGCCGAAAAGGATTATGTGACGGGTCTGACGCAGATCGGCATTCGCAATGTGTCCTCCACGGCCCGCGATGGGTATGAGGCCGCGCGCGCCATGGGATCGGACATCCTGTCGGTGCGCCAGATGCGGGCGCTGGGGCCGCAGGCGACCATCGCCCGCATCCCTGAGGGCGCGCGCGTCTACCTGACCATCGACATAGACGGGTTCGACCCAAGCATCGCACCGGGCACCGGCACGCCGTCGCATGGCGGTTTCAGCTATTATGAGGGGCTGGAGATGATCGACGCGCTGGCCAAGCGCCACGAGATCGTCGGCATGGACCTGGTGGAGGTCGCCCCCGCCTATGATGCGGGCGAGGTCACGCAGGTGCTGGCCGCGCAGCTGCTGCTGAACGCGCTGGGGCGGATTTTTCATCATCGGGCGGGGCGGCAGGGCTGATGCGGCGCGGGGCGTTCGTCGCGGATTATGAGACGCATTTCGATCGGGTAAGTTCGGCGATGATCGCCGGGGCTGCATTCGGCGGGCTCATGATCATGATCCCAATCGCAATCATCCCATTGATTGCGGATGCGCCTGCCAAAGCCGTGACGGTGAATTTGGGCGCTGCCCTTCGGGTCGTGATATTTGCGTGTATCTTGGTGTTCCCAATCACGATGCTCGGGTTGGTGGGGATAGGCGGGCCCATCTGGTTGTGCCTGCACCTGCTGCACTTGCGCGGCTGGGGCGCAATGGTCTGCGCTGGCGCATTCGTGCCGTTTCCGGCGTTCACGGCCCTGCTGAGCGCGCTTTCGGGCCGGTCCGTTGCCGCGCAAAATGGGATTCCTTCCGGCGCCGAGTGGTGGATTCTGGGGGTCTCCGGCTGGGGTGGCGCAATAGGCCTGCTGATCTGGGTCATCGCCTATCGCCCCTTGAAACCCGGGCCGCACGAAAAGACCTTCGAATGACCGCGCGCCGATGACCGCCCCGATCCGCCAAGGCGTCGGGCTGCGCCTGCTCGCGGCGTTTCTGCCTGTGGCGAACGCGCAGGCGCTGGGGTACCTCGCGCCGGTGCTGACGTTGCCGATGGCCGCGCCCTCTTTCCGGCGCGCGCGCCATGCGGTATCCCCTGTGCGCAACAGGAGGTCCCCATGTCCTACAACACCTTTGGCCACGTCTTCCGCGTCACCACTTGGGGCGAAAGCCATGGGCCCGCGCTTGGCGCCACCGTTGACGGCTGCCCGCCGGGCGTGCCGATCGACGAGGCGCAGATCCAGCTCTGGCTCGACCGCCGCCGCCCCGGTCAGAATCGGTATATGACCCAGAGGCAGGAGGCCGATCAGGTCCGCATCCTGTCGGGCGTGTTCGAAGGCGTGACCACTGGCACCCCGATCCAGCTGATGATTGAAAATACCGATCACCGGTCCAAGGATTATTCGGAGATTTCCGAGAAATTCCGCCCGGGCCATGCCGACATCGCCTATTGGCAGAAATACGGCATCCGCGATTATCGCGGTGGCGGCAGATCAAGCGCCCGCGAAACCGCCGCGCGGGTCGCTGCGGGGGGCGTGGCGCGCGCTGCCTTGCACATGCTGGCGCCTGCGCTGACCATCCGTGGGTGCCTTGTGCAGATGGGGCCGCACAAGATCGACCGGTCGCGTTTTGATTGGGACGTGGTGGAGGGCAACCCTCTGTGGACCCCCGATCCCATCGCCGCCAAGGAATGGCCGGTGCTGCTGGATGCAATCCGCAAGGCCGGATCATCCGTGGGCGCGGTGATCGAATTGCAGGCGTCGGGCGTGCCCGCGGGGCTGGGGGCGCCGATCTATGCCAAGCTCGATTCGGATCTGGCATGCATGCTGATGACCATCAACGCGGTCAAAGGCGTGGAAATCGGCGCAGGCATGGGCGCGGCTGAATTGACCGGAGAGCAGAACGCCGACGAAATCCTGCCCGGAAATGATGGCACGCTGCGCTATACCTCAAATCAGGCGGGGGGCATTCTGGGGGGGATTTCGACAGGGCAGGATGTGGTGGCGCGGTTTGCGGTGAAACCGACATCGTCGATCCTGACGCCCCGGCGCACGGTCACCAAATCGGGTGAGGCCGCTGAGATCATCACCAAAGGGCGCCATGATCCTTGCGTCGGCGTGCGTGCCGTCCCGGTCGGAGAAGCGATGATGGCCTGCGTGCTGCTTGACCACCTGCTGCTGGACCGCGCCCAGACCGGCGGTGTGCGCGGCCAGATCGGAGAGATGTGACATGGGCCCCGAAGATCACAATGCCGACCTGACCGCAGGCCAAGGCGATACGCAGGGTGGCGCGCAGGCAGATGCGCAGGCCCGCGATGCGCAGGTGTCCGGGCCCCAAGGCGCGGCGCGGCTGCGGCCTGCGGCTTTCATCTTCGATGTGTTCGGCACCTGCGTTGACTGGCGTTCGGGCGTGGCGCTGGTTCTGCGCGACGCGCTGGCGGCCAAGGGCGTGGCGGTTGATCCCGCGATGCTGACCGACGCGTGGCGCAACGCGTATCAGCCGTCAATGCAGCGGATCATCGATGGCGGGCGCGGCTATGTCCCGCTGGATGAACTGCACCGCGAAAACCTGGAACGCGTGCTGGCGGATCACGGTCTGGCGGGCATTTTCGACGCGGGCGAAATCGCCACGCTGGCCCGCGCGTGGGAACAGTTGCCCCCGTGGCCGGACGTGCATCAAGGGGTGCGCAGGCTTAAGAAACTTGCGCCGATTGCGCCGTGCTCCAACGGGTCGATCGCGCTGATGGTGCATCTGGCGCGGTTTGCGGACCTGCCGTGGGATTGTATTCTGGGCGCGGAAATCGCCCGCGACTTCAAGCCCGCGCCGGGGGTGTATCTGGCGGCCTGCGCGGCGCTTCGGCTTGACCCTGCGCAGGTGCTGATGGTCGCCTGCCATGCCGATGATCTGGATGCGGCCAAAGCTGCCGGGCTGCGCACCGCCTATATCCCGCGGCCCATGGAATGGGGCGAGGCGCACACCCATGACGTGTTGACGCCCGAGGCCGCGCGCGCACGGTTCGATTTTGCGGCGCATGATTTTGCGGCCTTGGCTGACACGCTCGGCGGTTGATCCCGGGCCCCAGATTATTCTGCGAATAATCTGCGCGTCGATCCACGCGCGCGCTCTTGCTTGCCCCGCATGCGTCGATCCGTTACCACCGCTCGCGAACTGGTGCGCGCGCTTGGTGCGGGCGTCTGATGCAGTGGCGCGGCCCCCGGCGCGCGCCGACCCGAAGGACGAAAGCCATGGCCAAGGACAAGAGCGACAAGCCCCGTCGCCCCCGCGCCCAGACCCCGCGCGGCTTTCGCGACGTGTTCGACGGCGAAATCGCTGAGCGCAACGCCATGCTGGCGCGCATCACCGAGGTCTACCGCCGCTATGGCTTTGACGCGCTGGAAACCGCTGCTGTCGAAACCGTGGACGCGCTGGGCAAGTTCCTGCCCGACGTGGACCGCCCCAACGAAGGCGTGTTTGCGTGGGAGGACGAGGGCGAGGGCTGGCTGGCGCTGCGCTATGATCTGACCGCGCCGCTGGCCCGCGTGGTCGCCCAGCACCGCAATGATTTGCCCAGCCCCTACCGGCGCTATGCCGTTGGCCCGGTGTGGCGCAATGAAAAGCCGGGGCCGGGGCGGTTTCGCCAGTTCACCCAATGCGACGCCGATACGGTTGGCGCCGGATCGGTGGCCGCGGATGCAGAAATCTGCGCCATGCTGGCCGATGCGCTGGAAGCTGCCGGGATCGCCCGCGGCGACTATGTGATCCGCATCAACAACCGCAAAGTGTTGAACGGGATCATGGAGGCGGCGGGCGTTCTGGACCCCTCGGACCCCGATCTGCACCATGACCGCCGCGGCATCGTGCTGCGCGCCATCGACAAGCTGGACCGCCTGGGGGAGGTCGGCGTGCGCGCGCTGCTTGGCGACAGCCGCAAGGACGACAGCGGCGACGTGACCAAGGGGGCGGAGCTGAGCAATGAGGCCGCCGACACCGTGATGGGCTTTGTCTCCGCCCGCCGCGATACTGGCGCCGCGACCTGCGCGCGGTTGCGTGAATTGGTCGGTGCCTCGGCCCAAGGCGCTGAGGGCGTGGCGGAGCTGGAGACCATGGCGACGTTGCTTGAGGGCCTCGGCTTTGGCCACGACCGCATCGTGATCGACCCGTCAGTTGTGCGCGGTCTGGGGTATTACACCGGCCCGGTCTATGAGGCCGAGCTGACCTTTGAGATCCTCGATGAAAAGGGCCGCCCGCGCCAGTTCGGGTCGGTCGCCGGGGGCGGGCGCTATGATGATCTGGTCAAGCGCTTCACCGGGCAAACCGTGCCTGCGACCGGCGTGTCGGTGGGCGTGGACCGGTTGTTGGCCGCCTTGCGCGCCTCTGGCCGCATGACGGATCAGGCCGCGGGGCCGGTGGTCGTGACCGTCATGGACAAGGACCGCATTGGCGACAGCATGGCGATGGCCACTGAACTGCGCGAAGCGGGCATCCGGGCTGAGCCGTTCATGGGCGGCGGCAACATGGGCAAGCAACTGAAATACGCCGACCGCCGCGGATCGCCGGTGGCGGTGATCGAAGGGTCTGACGAAAAGGCCCGCGGCGTGGTGCAGATCAAGGACCTCGCGCTTGGTGCCCGGCTGGCTGCGAACATTGAAACCCACGCTGATTGGGCCGCCCAGCCCGCCCAGATGGAAATTCCGCGCGCCGATCTTGTGCAACAGGTTCGCGCCATGATCGCGCGCGCCGGGCAGGACTGATCGCGATGGCCGCCTCGCGCGCATATCTGCCCGGCGGGCGCATGGGGTTGGGGTTGTCGGCGCTGGCCACTGAGCGCGCGCGCATCGCCGACGTCTTTTCAGATGCCGGGGCGGAGCGGGTGGAGCCTGCCGCCTTGCAGCCCGCCGAATTGCTGCTGAACCTTTATGGTGAGGACATTCGTGGCCGTGCCTACATCACCGAAGACCCGGTGGATGGCGCGCTGGTGCTGCGCCCCGAATTCACCGTGCCGGTCGCGCTGTTGCACCGCGCGGGCGGGAACGGCGCGGCGCGCTACGCCTATTCAGGCCCGGTCTGGCGGCGCCAGGCGCCGGGATCTGCGCGCCCGACCGAATATCTGCAGGCCGGGATCGAAAGCTTTGGCGACAGCGATCCGACCGCCGCTGACGCGGACATGTTCGTGCTGATCCGCCGCGCCTTGGGCGACGCCGTGCCGCTGCGCGCCATGACCGGCGATCTTTCGATTGCGCTGGCGGCGATCCGGGGCCTTGGGGCGCCGGACCGCTGGGTTGCGGCGCTGCACCGCCACATCTGGCGGCCCGCACGGTTCCGCGCGGTGCTGGAGGGGTATGGCCCCGACCGCCCCACGCCCACAAAAAGCCGCGCCGCCCTTCTTGCCGCCGCCGCCCAAGGGCCCGACGCGCTGGACGCATTTATCGCCGCTGCGGCGCCTGAGGCAGGCCTGCGCGCGCGCACTGAGATCGCGGGCCGGGCAACGGCGCTGGCCGAGGACGCCAGCAGCGCGCCCTTGCCGCGTGAACAGATTGCCTTTGTCGAGGCGGCCTTGGACGTGAAGGGCCCGTCAGCGGCCGCGCTGGCGTCGCTCAGGGCGCTTGCCGCCGATGCGCCTGCTGCTGCTGCTGCCGCCATGGGCCCCGTGCTGGACCGGATGGAGGCGCGTCTGGCGGCGCTGTCAGCCCGGGGTGTGGATGCAGAGGCGCTGCCGTTCGATGCATCCTTTGGCCGGGCGCTGGAATATTACGACGGCTTCACCTTTGAATTCTGCGCGCCGGGCGCGCCGCATCTGCCCCCGCTTGGCGGCGGGGGGCGCTATGACGCGCTGACCGCGCGGCTGGGGCTGGCAGGGCCGGATGGCGGCGCGGTTCCCGGCATCGGCGGGGTGGTGCGGCCCGAAGCGATGCTGGCCGCCGCGGCACATGGGGCGGCATCATGACCGGCACTGATCGCGTGAAGCTGGGGGTTCCGTCAAAGGGGCGCCTGCGCGACGCCACCGCTGAATGGTTCGCCGCCCGCGGCATTGGGATTGAAAGCGCGGGGTCCTCGCGCGAATACGCCGGCCGTGTCACCGGGATTGAGGGCGTCGATCTGGTGCTGCTGTCGGCGGGGGAAATTCCGCGCGAACTGGCCGCCGGGCGCATCCATCTGGGCGTGACCGGCGAGGACCTGATCCATGAAAAGATCCCCGGTTGGCAGGCGCGCATCGCCCAGCTTGCGCATATGGGGTTCGGCCATGCCGACCTGATCGTTGCGGTCCCGGCGTCCTGGGTGGATGTGGAAACCGTCGCCGATCTGGACGAGGCGTGCGCCGCCTTCCGCGCCGCCCACGGCGAGCCATTGCGAATCGCCACCAAGTATCACGCGCTGACCCGGGCCTTCCTGAAGCGCCGCGGGGTGGCCGATTACCGCCTGGTGGACAGCCAAGGGGCCACAGAAGGCGTCGTGCGTAACTTGAGCGCAGAGGCGATCGTGGACATCACCTCGTCAGGTGAAACGCTGCTGGCCAATCACCTCAAGATCCTGAATGATGGATTAATTCTAGCATCGCAGGCCACCTTGTGGCGGGCGCTGGGAGCGCCTGAGACCGACGCCACGCGGGCGGTTTTGGCCGCGTTGACCCAACGTCTGGGGCACAGCGCGTCTTGAACTGGCATCAAGGCCGCAATACTTGTGGAACCTGCGGTCTCTGCACGACCTCGACGACCAAGGGGCCGCGACCGGCCTTTTGATTTCATACGTGATTTTCCCAAGCCGCTTCCCCCCGATCATCGGGGGCCTTGTGCGCGCTGAAAGGCCCCATGCACGATCTACCCCTCATCCGTTCGGCCACTCAATTGCGATCCCGCGTGCGATCCTGGCGCGCCTTCGGGGAAACTGTGGCGCTGGCGCCCATGTCGGGTGGCATGCATGACGGCCATCTGGCGCTGATCCGGCGCGCAAGGCGCGGCTCGGACCGCGTGCTGGCAGCGATCTTCCTTGATCCGCTGGACCGGCCCGCCGGGCTTGGACCCGACGATTACGCCCCGACCGAGGAGCGTGACGCCGAGGCGTTGGACACCGAAGGCGCCGATGCGCTTTACGCGCCCGCGCCGGCGGTGTTCTACCCTGGCGGCTTCGCGACCCAGATCCGCATCCCCTCGCTGACCGGCGTGCTGTGCGGTGAGGATGCGCCGCACAGGTTCGACGGGTTCGTGCGCACCATGGTCAAAATGCTGGGCCAGGCGCAGCCTGACAGCGTGGCTGTGGGGGAGCGTGATTGGCAGCGCGTTGCGATTCTGCGCCGCTTGGTCAAGGATTTTGACTTGCCAGTGACGGTGCTTGTGGCACCGACCGCACGTGACGCGGACAACATCGCGATCAGCACGGCCTCAGCGACGCTGAGCGATGCGGACCGGGCGGTGGCCAAGCTGCTGTTCGTGGAACTGACCCGCGCTGCTGATCTGATCAGCGCCGGGGGCGATGTGGACGCGGCGCTGGACGGCGCGGCCGACGCGCTGGCCGATGCCGGGGCTGAGGTTGAGTATCTGGAGATGCGGGCCGCTGACACGCTTGAGGAAATGGACGCTTGGGACGCCGCGCGCCCGGCGCGCATTTTTGCTGCGATCGCCATCGGTGACATGCGCCTGATCGACAACGTCCGCGCCGCCCCGCGCGGCTGACCCGCCGCGGCGCGCCCCGTGTCGCGCGTCGGGGCATCGAGCCCCTTCGCGCGAGCCGTCGCCCCCAAGGGGCCGCCGCGCGCGCCATCCAACCATCAATCCTGCCATGCTCCAACGGTGCGGCCCGGATCCGTCCGTCCCGGCAAGGGCCCTTGTCAGGCGGCTTCGGGGGCCAGGCCGAGCGCACCGCTGTCGGCGCCGGTGCGTGACAGGGCGTCAAGCAGCTCTCCCACACAATCCACTGGGGAGGATCCGAAATCGATGCGCAGACGCGCACCGCCGGGGATGGTTTCGGGGTCTGACAGCGAATGGACGACGCCCAGCAGGTCAGGCGATTCGTCACCCCTGCGCGGCTGGGTCCATTCCAAGAACCACAGCCTGAGCGGCGCCCAGACAAAGGCATCCATGTCGCCGCCCATCAGGCGCAGCTCTGCCGCCTGCCACTGAAACGGTGTTACGTTGAGCGAAAATGCCCCGGTGCAAAGCGCGGTTATTCCGGGCGCGGCGGTGGGGTCAAGCGGCGTGTCGATGCGCGGATGCAGCACGCGCGCTTGGCTTGTGATCGCCAGATCGCGGCGAAATGGAAGATGCAGCCGCCGCGTGCGCGCCATGGCCCCGTCTTGCGTGCGGGCCAGCGGTTCGGCCGTCACGTCGGCGCCGCTGTCGAGCCCGCGCGCCATGCGTTCAAGCAGATCTGACACATGCAGATCGCGCATCGGCCCCAGACGGCGGCGCGGCCAGGTTTCGTCCCCGCTCATCCGATGCCGAGGTCCGAGAGCGCCGACAGAAGCTCCGGCGGCATGTCTTCGGCCCCATCGATGCCTTCGGGAAGATCGCGGGGAGCGTCTTCGGGCGGCAGGTAGCGCCAGCCTTGGAACGGGCGGCGCGGGGCGGCGTAGGTCTGCGTGATGTCGCGCGACAGGACGATGGCGCAGGCCGATGCGCCGTCTTCGCGCGTCACCTCATCAAGGCGCACGATCCGCTGGCGCGCCAGGATCTGGCCTTTGAACACCCAATAAAGCGACCCGCCCGCCAGCAATTCAGCCGTGCGTTTGGGGCGCATGCGGGTGACATGGACCGGGTTGGCATTGCCCGAAGCGGCCAGCCGCGCGGTTTGCCATGCGCTCAGATCCTCAACGCCTTGGGCGCCGACGCAGAGCTTGATCATGTGGAGGGCGGGTTCGGTCACGGGAACACAGGCTTTCTACGGGCTGCAAGACGGGCGCATCAGGCGGCATGGGTTTGCGTCCGGGCAGGGGCGCTTGGCGCGGCGGAGATGTGCGCGCAGATCGATTGCGCGCGCGCTTCATAGCGAATGCATCACGCCCGGGCGGCAGGTGCAACCCGGTCCGCGCCGCGCTCAGCCCGGCAGGGTGCCGGTCAGCACATAGCGCAGGATCGCGACCACCTGATCGGGGTTCTCGGCCACCGCAAGGGCGGCGGCGTCGACCTCTTTCAACGCATGTTGATGGTCGGCCTCATGCACGATGATCAGTGATTTGCCCAAGGCAGCGGCATAGCCCGCGTCAAAGGCCGCGTTCCACTGTTTGTATTTGTCGCCAAAGCGCACGACCACCACGTCGGCATCCGCAAGACCTTTGCGGGTGCGGATGGCGTTGATCTGCGCGCCTTTGCGGTCATGCCAGAACTTGGTCGCTTCTGCCCCCAAAATCGCCACGCCGCAATCGTCCGAGGCGGCGTGATCGGTCACTGGGCCAGTGAAGGCGATGTCGAGGCCCGCGGCCCCGGCCACGATCTGGTCGCGCCAGTCAGTGTGAATTTCGCCGGATAGATAGACGTTGAGGGTCATGATCGCAGGCTCCTTTCAAGGGAACATGGCGCGGCGGCGGGCAAAGAAAAGGCGCGGCGTCCGGGGGGACGCCGCGCCAAGCCGCCAGCGCGGGCGGTCAGCGCCGCGAAGTGTAGTCTTGCAGCGGTGCCACCTCAAGCGGGCCTTCGCGGCGGTCGCGTATCGCGCGCGATGCCGCTTTGGCGCCCGCGGCGGTGGTGTAGTAGGGGATCCGACCATAGAGGGCTGCGGCGCGCAGGGCGCGCGAATCCTCGACCGACTGGGTGCCCTCGGTGGTATTGAAAACCAGCGCCACTTCGCCGTCCTTCATGCGGTCGACGATGTTCGGGCGGCCTTCATAGACCTTTTTGACGGTCTCGGCAGGGACCCCGGCGGCGTTCAGGAAATCGGCGGTGCCCGACGTGGCAAGGATGGTGAACCCCATATCCACGAGGATGCGCGCCGCCTCAACCATGATCAGCTTGTCATCATCGCGCACTGACACAAACACCCGGCCCGCATCGGGCAGCACAACCCCTGCGCCCATCTGGGATTTTAGGAACGCGCGGTCGAATGTGGCATCGATGCCCATGACCTCGCCAGTTGACCGCATTTCCGGGCCAAGCAGCGTGTCGACGCCCGGAAAGCGTGCAAATGGCAGCACCGCTTCTTTGACCGCGACATGCTTGGTCTCCGCCGGGCGCAGGTCGGCGGCGCAGTCGATCAGGGTTTCCCCGGCCATCACCCGTGCGGCGATGGCGGCGATCGGCGATCCGGTGGCTTTGGCGACAAACGGGACCGTGCGCGACGCGCGAGGATTGACCTCCAGCACGTAGATGTCGGGTCCCTTAATGGCGAACTGCACGTTCATCAGGCCCCGGACGCCCAAGGCCAGCGCCATCTGTTCGGTCTGCTTTTTCAGCTCTGCAATGGTTTCGTGCGACAGGGAATAGGGCGGCAGCGAACAGGCGCTGTCGCCGGAATGCACGCCAGCTTCCTCAATATGCTCCATGACCCCGGCGACATGCACCGCCGTGCCATCGCAGATCGCGTCGACATCAACCTCAGTGGCGTTGGACAGGTAGCCGTCGATCAGCACCGGGGATTTGCCGGACACCACCACCGCCTCGCGGATGTAGCGGCCAAGCTGGGCGTCGTCGCGCACGATTTCCATGGCGCGGCCGCCCAGCACGTAGGACGGGCGGATGACGACGGGATACCCGACCCGGTGGGCGACCTCAAAGGCCTGCTCGGCCGAATGGGCGATGCCGTTCGGGGGCTGCTTCAGGTCAAGCTTGTGCAAAAGCTGCTGGAAGCGCTCGCGGTCCTCAGCCAGATCAATGGCGTCGGGCGTGGTGCCGAGGATCGGGATGCCCGCGGCCTCAAGCGCACGCGCCAGTTTCAGCGGCGTCTGGCCGCCGAACTGCACGATCACGCCGTGCAAGGTTCCGGCCTGCTTTTCGGTCTCCAGAATATCAAGCACGGTTTCGATGGTAAGCGGTTCGAAATACAGCCGGTCCGAGGTGTCGTAGTCGGTGGAGACGGTTTCAGGGTTGCAGTTGATCATGATGGTTTCATAGCCCGCCGCGGTCAGCGCAAAGCAGGCGTGGCAGCAGCAATAGTCAAATTCGATCCCCTGACCGATCCGGTTGGGACCGCCGCCAAGGATGACGACTTTTTTCGCACCGGTGGGCCGGGATTCGCATTCTACGTCGCCCATCGCGTCGGCTTCGTAGGTTGAATACATGTAGGGTGTCTGGGCTTCGAATTCCGCGGCGCAGGTGTCGATGCGCTTGTACACCGGGCGGATGCCGACGGCGTGGCGTGCGGCGCGCACCGCGTCTTCATCCACGCCGGTCAGCTGCGCGAGGCGTTCATCCGCAAAGCCGTACATCTTCACCCGGCGCATGCCCGCCACATCGATGGGCAGGCCGTTGCCGATGATGTCAGCCTCCATCGCCACGATTTCGCGGATACGTTCCAAAAACCAGCGGTCCCAGGACGTGACCGCGGCGATGTCGTCATTGGACAGCCCCTCACGCATTGCCTGCGCGATGACGCGGATGCGGTCGGGGGTCTGTTTGGCCAGCGCGGCCTTGACCGCACGGCGGCGATCATCAGGGCCGGTGTCTTTGTCGACGCCCACGATTTCAATATCATCAAGGCCGCAGATCCCGGTTTCCATCGACCGGAGCGCCTTTTGCAGCGATTCGTGGAAGGACCGGCCGATGCCCATGACCTCACCGACCGATTTCATGGCGGTGGTCAGGTCAGGCTTGGCGCCGGGGAACTTCTCAAACGCGAAGCGCGGGATTTTGACAACGACATAGTCAATCGACGGCTCAAAGGACGCGGGCGTCACCTTGGTGATGTCGTTGTCCAGTTCATCAAGCGTGTAGCCCACGGCCAGCTTGGCGGCGATCTTGGCGATGGGAAATCCGGTGGCCTTGGACGCGAGCGCCGAGGACCGCGACACCCGCGGGTTCATTTCAATGACCACGAGGCGGCCCGTGCCCGGCTCAACAGCGAACTGCACGTTCGACCCACCGGTCTCCACCCCGATCTCGCGCAGCACCGCGATAGAGGCGTTGCGCATCATCTGGTATTCCTTGTCCGTCAGGGTCAGCGCCGGCGCGACAGTGATCGAATCGCCGGTGTGGACGCCCATCGGATCAAGGTTCTCGATCGCACAGATGATGATGGCGTTGTCGGCTTTGTCGCGCACCACCTCCATCTCAAACTCTTTCCAGCCGAGCAGGCTTTCGTCGATCAGGATCTGGCTGACCGGCGACGCGTCGAGCCCGGTTTTGCAGATTTCTTCATAATCGGCCCGGTTGAACGCGACGCCGCCGCCCGTGCCGCCCAGCGTGTAGGCGGGGCGGATGATGGCGGGAAGGCCGACATGCTCCAGCGCGTCCATGCATTCGGCCATGGTGTTGGCGATGATGGCTTTGGGGTTTTCCAGCCCGATGCGGTCCATGGCCTCGCGGAACAGCTTGCGGTCCTCGGCCATTTCGATGGACGCGCGTTTAGCGCCGATCAGCTCCACATTGTATTTCGCCAGCGTGCCGTCCGCATCCAGCGCCAACGAGGTGTTGAGCGCAGTCTGCCCGCCCATGGTCGGCAGCAGCGCGTCGGGACGCTCTTTCTCGATGATGCGCGCGACGATTTCGGGCGTGATCGGTTCGATGTACGTGGCGTCGGCCAGTTGCGGATCGGTCATGATCGTGGCGGGGTTCGAATTGACCAGAACCACCCGATAGCCTTCTTCGCGCAAGGCTTTGCAGGCCTGGGCGCCGGAGTAATCGAATTCGCAGGCCTGGCCGATCACGATCGGTCCCGCTCCGATGATCATGATGGTTTTGATGTCGGTGCGCTTGGGCATGTCGGCTCCGGTCGGTTTGCGCGCGCTCCGGCGCGGCGCTGGGATGCGCCGACGGGCCGAAGGAGGGCGGGGCGTCTGTGGAGAAATCGCGCGAGTTATAGCGGTGCGGGCGCGGGGTGCAAGGCGCGGCGGGCAGGTTGGGGCGAATCCCCCCGCAAGCGGGCGCGCGTGCCGCAGCTTGCCGCCCGCGCACCGGTGGCCGCGGCCTCGGGGAGGGCAGGCCCTCCCACTCAGCCGCGGTGCCGCGCGCGGGCGCGGCGCGCCCCTGCCCAGCCGGGGCGCGGCAAGGCGAGGCATGGCGGCAAGCGGCGTGGTGGCCTATAAAAACGCTTGTTCGGTGATCGGGTTTGCCCGCTTGCCTCAGGGTCTTTGGACAGGCGGAGACAGGCATGGCTGCAGAAGGCGCCGGATTTCTTGGTGATGCGGCGGTGTTTCTGGCCGCCGCGGTGATTGCGGTGCCGCTGTTCAAGCGGCTGGGGCTGGGATCAGTGGTTGGCTATCTGGCCGCAGGATCCTTGATTGGTCCGTCAGGTGCCGCCTTGGTGCCCGATGCCGCCACGGTCATGCATGTGGCCGAATTCGGTGTGGTGCTGCTGCTGTTCGTCATCGGGCTTGAACTGCGGCCAGCGCGGCTGTGGCGATTGCGCTTGGAAATCTTCGGGCTTGGCCTTTTGCAGGTGCTGCTGACGGGCGCGGTGCTGATCGGTGCCTTTCTGGCGTTTGGCATGTCGACCCGCGGGGCGATTGCGGCTGGGTTGGCGCTTGCGCTCAGCTCCACCGCTTTTGCGGTCCAGCTGCTGCGAGAGCGGGGCGAGCTGACCCGTCCCCATGGTGACCGGGCCTTTTCGATCCTGCTGTTTCAGGATCTCGCGATCGTGCCTTTGCTGGCGCTGGTGGCGCTGATGGCACCGGGCGCGGCCGACGGGGGGCTGGACTGGCAGGCCATGGGCATCGCGATTGCGGCGGTGGCGGGGCTGCTGGTCTTTGGGCGCTACGGGCTGCCGTACATGTTCGGCGTGGTGGCGCGCAGCAAGGCTGATGAGATTTTCACCGCCGCCGCGCTGCTGGTGGTGATCGCCGCGGCGCTGCTGATGGAGGAGGTCGGGCTGTCGATGGCCACCGGCGCTTTCCTGGCCGGTGTTTTGCTGGCGGAAACCGAATACCGCCATCAGCTGGAATCGGACATTGAGCCGTTCCGCGGCCTGCTGCTCGGCCTGTTTTTCATGAGCTTCGGCATGACCCTGGATTGGGAGATGGTCCGCGACCTGTGGTATCTGGTGCTGGGCGGCGCGCTGGGGCTGTTCGCGGTCAAGGCCGCGGTGCTGATCGCGCTGGCGCGGATCTTCGGGTCGAACGGAACTGAGGCGGTGCGCATCGGTGCGACCTTGGGGCAGGGCGGAGAATTCGCCTTTGTGCTGTTCGGTGCCGCCGTCGTGTCCGGCGTGCTGGAGGGGGCTGAGCGGTCTTTGCTGTCCGCGGTCGTGACGCTGTCGATGGCGCTGACGCCGCTTGCGCTGGTGCTGGCAGACCGCTGGGCCGCCCGCGCGCCCGAAGATGGCGGCGAGGGGATGGAGGACGCCTCCGCCGCGCCAGAGAACTCCATCATCGTTGCCGGGTTCGGGCGCGTCGGGCAGGTGGTGGCGCGGATCATGCGCCTGCGCGGCTATGACGTGACGCTGATCGACAATTCCCCGCGGCGCATCCGCATGGCGAGCACGTTCGGTGCCAAGGTCTATTACGGCGACGCAAGCCGCATCGACGTGTTGCGATCGGCGGGTGCGGACAAGGCGCGGATGATCTTTTTGTGCATCGATGACCGCGAAGGTGCCCGCGCTGCGGTGGAACGGCTGCGCGAACGCTTTCCCGACGCGATCCTGCTGGCCGACACTTATGACCGGTTCAGCCAGTTGGAATTGTTTGAGGCGGGCGCCCATGAAGTGGTGCGCGAGACGTTTGAAAGTGCGGTGGAACTGGCGCGCCGCGGGCTTGATCACATGGGCGACGGCGAGGTGGCCAATGAGCTGATCGAGGAATTCCGCCGCCGGGACGCGGAGCGCACCCGGCTGGAGCGTGATCTGGGCACCCAGAAGGCGCTGGAGAAGCTGCGCGACAAATACTCGCTCGATGATCCGTTCTGATCTGGCCCTGCTGATCTGGCCTTGCTGATCGGGTCCTGCGGATCGGCACTTGCCATCGGTGCAGGAATCGCAAATCCTCACACGTTAACAAATAATGCGGAAGGAAAAGACCATGGGGACCTTGGACGGCAAAATTGCCTGGGCGACGGGCGCTGGCGGCGGCATCGGCGAGGCAGGCGCCAAGGCGTTGGCCGAGGCCGGTGCCCATGTGGTGCTGACCGGGCGCCGGGCTGAGGAGCTTGCGCGCGTCGTGGCGCAGATCACCGCGGCGGGCGGCTCAGCCGAGGCGCTGGCGCTGGATGTCACCGACGCCGATGCGGTGGCTGCGGCTGCGGCGGACATCGAAGCGCGGTGCGGTGCGGTGGACATTCTGCTGGCCAATGCAGGCACCAACATTCCCAACCGGTCTGCGGCTGCGGTGACGGCGGCGGATTTCGCGTTCGTGGTGGATGTGAACCTGAACGGCGTGATGAACGGCGTGCTGGCGGTGCTGCCGGGGATGCGCGCCAAAGGCGGCGGCACGATCATCATGGTCAGCAGCTGGGCCGGGCGCCATGCCTCAGCGATGACCGGGCCGGCGTATAACGCGTCGAAACACGCGGTGGTGGCGCTGTCGCATTCCATCAACATCGAAGAAGCGGGCAACAACATCCGCTCAACGGTGATCATGCCGGGCGAAGTGGCGACCCCGATCCTTGATCGTCGCCCGATCCCGCCCAGCCCTGAGGCCCGCGCGCAGATGCTGCAGCCCGAAGATCTGGGCCGCACCATCCGCTTTGTGGCTGAACAGCCCGCGCATGTGAACATGAACGAGATCCTGATCAGCCCGACCCATAACCGCCTGTTCGTCGGCGGGCGCGAGGGCTGAAACGCAAAACGGCCCGGGGCGCATCCCGCCCCGGGCCGTAGGTCACATCAGATCGCCCGCCCTCAAGCGGTTTTGCGGCGACGCTTCATCAGGCCGAGCGCGCCGAGCCCCATGACCAGCATCGGCAGACCCGCGGGCAGCGGCACGGCGGCGCCGACGAACGCGACCTCTGAGATGAAGACGAACCGGTCAGACCCGATGATGTCCAGCGTGAAGGTCTGGCCCACCAATCCTGCGCCAAAGGACAACGTGGTCGAATTCGGCTCGCCGGAGGGAAGATTGTTGATCACGGTCTGGGTCAGCGTCGCCCCGCCCGTCGGCGTGAGCGAGAACTGCTGGGGCACGTTCACATTGTTGCCGCCATTGTTGTCGTCGTAATAAAGGGTGACCGAGCTCAGCCTGATATTGGCGCCAAAATCGAACAGGATCGGCGGCTGAACGTCAATCCAGGCGACATAGGGATCCACGCCGCCGCCGGGCGTGAAACCGCCGGTCGCGATGATGCCGTCGGTCAGGTCGCCAAGACCGCCGGACAGGACAAAGTCGGAGACAGTTCCCGAATAGCTGTCATCCCTCCATGCATCGACGTTGGTGGTCGTGTCATAACTGACTGGCAAAATCGGCGCGGGGGCCGCGTGGGCGCCGGTCAGGCCGGTGGTGACAAAGGCAGCGCCGAGGCCGAGGATGCGAAGGGTGGATGCGATGGTTATGGGAATTCTCCCTCAGGCGCGCCTGAGATTGCCGCGGCGCCACGGGGCCGCAGGGAGGACGAAGATGTGACAGGGACGGCGCATCCGCC
This sequence comes from Paracoccaceae bacterium, assembly GCA_047610385.1. Classification (GTDB taxonomy): domain Bacteria; phylum Pseudomonadota; class Alphaproteobacteria; order Rhodobacterales; family Rhodobacteraceae; genus JBOCEF01. The sequence goes on from JBLGAC010000009.1 coordinate 36,413, forward strand.
CCCGAAAAGGGATTGCACTGAATGAGACGCTGACATGGGCCAGCGTTCGCGATCCGAGCCAGTGTGGCTGCACCGCTGGTGAACTCAACATTCACCACCTTGACTAAAATTGAAACCCTTCAGCTTCAACGCCGCGCCGCGCCGCGCCCGACCCGCGTGCCCCACGCGCAACAAAGCTGCCCGGGGCGCATCCCGCCCCGGGCCGCTTGCACACCAGCCTCGCCCGCCCCAGCAGGGGCTAGTGGGACATCAGCACCGGGACCGGGCAGCGCTTCAGCACGTCCTTGGTGACGCCGCCGATCAAGCCCTCGGCAAAGCTGGAATGCTCATAGGCACCCATGATCAACAGGCCCGCGTCCTTTTGCGCGACCATGTCGATGATCACCGATGCGATGCTGCCGCCGTTGCGGGGCACGTTCTTCCAATCAGTCATCACGCCGTGGCGCGCCAGATGGGCGACCACGTCCATGCCCTCCCGGCGCCGGGATGCCTGATTTTCGCCGACCGTCAGCACGGTGACGATGGACTTGGTCTCCATCATCGGCATGGCGTCGGACATGGCCGACGCGGCGGCGCGCCCGCCATCCCATGCCAGCACCGCGTGGGCGTTCATGCCCGACGGTTCAAACCCGTTGGGGACGATCAGCACCGGGCGGCCTGACCGCAGGGCGATGGTGTCTGGATGGGGCGCCAGATGCGATGTCTCAGCGTCACTGTCATACTGGCCCATCACCACGATGTCGTAAAAGCGCGCGGCCTGCATCAGGGAGTTGTCGGCATCCCCGCCCAGATCGAACCAGTGGTGCTTGCCCGGCCGGGATTTTTCCGCCGCCAGCACCGCGTTGTGGAACGCCTTGGCGATCGTCTCACGGGCCGCGGCCTCGGTCTCCCGGATTGACGTGAGCAGATCAGGCGTCACCCAAGGCCCAAGTGCGATCGACATGCGCGACGGGCCATGGCTGAGAAAACCGGTCAAATGCGCACCGTATTTCTCAGCCATCTTCAACGCGACCGCAAGCGCGGCGGCCGAAGACGGTTGTCCATTAAAGGACACGAGGATGTTTTTGATTGTCATGGTGTTTCTCCCTCGGCCAATGGCCTTTTGATCCGGGGCCGATCATCGCGCCGCCGCGGCGAGGGCGCTTTGATCCAGGTCATGGGAGAAACGGTTTTCGCTGTGCCTGCGAAGACCACTTCCGAGATTTACGCATATATAACCTGTCATGCGCAGATTGATCCCAGCGGCGACGTTGCCGCGGCGCAGGGGATTGTCGTCAATGCCGGATCTTTCGTCTTTTCGGGCCCCGATTCGCATTTATGCGATCGTCGCGGTCGCCATGATCATGATCATTTCGCTGGTTGTGGCCCTGAACATCCGCGAAAGCGCGATGACGTATGTAGACCGCGCTAGGGCGGTCGCTGGCGTGGTGGACATCGGGGTCAGCGTGGCAAAGCGCTACCATGATCTGGCCAAATCCGGAGAGATGACGGAGGACGCGGCCAAGGCGCAGGCGCTTGCTGTCATCGCGGACCTGCGGTTTGCGCGGGGCAACTATCTGTTCGCCTATGACATGACCGGCGTGATGCTCGCTTATGGTCCCAAGGGCAAACTGGTCGGCCAGAACCTGATCGCGCGCGAAGACGAAAACGGCGTGAAGGTGTTTCAGGAACTGATCAAGGCCGTCCGCCAGTCGGGCGGTGGCGAGGTGCGCTATTCTTGGCCAAGGCCCGACGCGGTGGACGGTGATCCGCCTTCGCCAAGACTGTCGATCACAAAGGAATTTGCGCCGTGGAAATGGGGCATCGGTGCCGGCGTGTTTATCGACGACATTGAGGCAGAAATATACGAGAAACGCATTTTTGCGTTTGTGGCGCTGCTGGTGGGGCTTTTGGTGCTGTCGGGGGTGTCATTCGTGATTGCTCGTAGCGTGACCAAGCCGCTTGCAGATCTGAACGCGCGGATGACCGGCCTTGCGGCAGGTGATCTGACCTCGCCGATCCCTTTCGATCATGCGCGCGATGAAATGGGGTCGATGGCGCGCACGGTGGCCGTGTTCCGTGACAATGCGGAACGGGTCGCGCAGATGGGCCGCGACAAGACTGCGGATGACCAGCGCAATGAGACTGCGCGCGTTGCGCTGATGCAGCAGTTGGGTGCCGAATTTGGTGCCACTGCTGAGGCTGCGGTGCATGGCGACTTTTCGCGCCGCATTGATACGCGCTTTGATGAGCCGTCGCTGGACCGTCTGTCCGAAAGCCTCAACCGTATGATGGAAAGCGTGGAGGGCGGGCTGACCGCGACGTCGCGCACATTGGCCGGGCTGGCGGATGGTGATCTGTCCACCCGCATGCAGGGGCGCTTTGACGGTGCCTTCGGCGTGGTTCAGAACGACGCCAACGCGCTGGGCGAAAAGTTTGAAGGTATGGTCCGCGATATTCAAGAAGCCGCGCAGACCATCGGCGTTGGATCGGCCACCGTGCTGGACGGGGCGACAGCGCTGCAGGCGCGCACGGAAACCCAAGCCAGCGCGTTGGAGCAGACCTCCGCCACCATGGAGGAGATGTCCGCGAACATCGCCAGCAGCGCTGACAACGCAGCCCAAGCGCGCATCGCCGCTGACGAAGGCAATTCATGTGCCCGTGACGGCGGCGAAATTGTCGGCAAGGCGGTGTCGGCCATGACCGCGATCGAAGTGAGCGCTGCAAAAATCGGCGACATTGTCAGCGTCATCAACTCCATCGCCTTTCAGACCAACCTGCTGGCGCTGAACGCGGCGGTCGAAGCGGCGCGGGCGGGCGAATCGGGCAAAGGCTTTGCCGTGGTCGCGGCTGAGGTGCGCACCCTCGCACAGCGCTCCGCCGACGCGGCGCGCGACATCAAAAGCCTGATTGAGGACAGCGCCAAGAACGTGTCCGAGGGCGCGAACAGCGTCCGGCGCAGTGGCGACGCGCTGGGCCTGATCATCAAGTCGAGCGAGAAGGTCACGGCGCTGATCGGCCAGATCGCCCTCGCGGGTAAGGAACAGGCCGCGGGCGTGGCGGAGATCACCTCAACCGTCAGCCATCTTGATGGTGTGACCCAGGAAAACGCCGCCCTCGCGGACCGCAGCGCTGCGGAATCGCGGGACATAGCTGAGGTCACCCAGCAGCTGGTGCAGCTGGTCGGGTTCTTCCGCGTCGGCACCTTGGCCGCGCAGGCCCGGCGCGCGGCCTGATTGCCGCGCCCGCAGTTGACAAGCCAGCCGCGGCATTGCATATCGCGCCATCGCCGCACGCCCCAGTCGGGCGCGCGGCGGTTTTCCGGCGTCCGCGGCGCCGCGCTCTCGCAGCGCGACGGCCCTGTCGCCCGGAACGATCCCCCGAGGGGGACCGATCCGGGAAAGGAGGGCGCCGGCCCTGTTAGATGAGAGCATAGGGAGCTGAGGATGACCAAGCGCACCTCTTCCAAGTACAAACTTGACCGCCGCATGGGCGAAAACATCTGGGGCCGTCCGAAATCCCCGGTGAACCGCCGTGAATACGGCCCCGGCCAGCACGGTCAGCGCCGCAAGGGCAAGCTTTCTGATTTCGGCGTGCAGCTGCGCGCCAAGCAGAAGCTCAAGGGCTATTACGGCGATCTGACCGAGAAGCAGTTCCGCCGCATCTACACTGAGGCCGAGCGCCTTCGTGGTGACACCGGCGAGGCCCTGATCGGCCTGCTGGAGCAGCGTCTGGACGCCGTGGTCTACCGCGCAAAATTCGTGCCGACCGTGTTCGCCGCCCGCCAGTTCGTGAACCACGGCCATGTGACCGTGAACGGCAAGCGCGTGAACATTCCTTCCTACCGTGTGAAGGAAGGCGACATCATCGAGGTCCGCGAAAAGTCCAGGCAGATGGAGCTGATCCTCGGCGCCGTCCAGTCCGGCGAGCGCGACGTGCCAGAATACATCGAAGTCGACCACTCCAAGCTGACCGCGCGTTTCGTGCGTGTGCCGCTGCTGGGCGACGTGCCGTATCCGGTGCAGATGGAACCCAACCTCGTGGTCGAGTTCTACGCGAAGAACTGATGCGCTGCGGCCTCGGGGCATCCCCGGGGCCGCGCCGTCATCCTTCGCTGCCCACGATGCAAAAAGGCCCCGCGGATCGCTCCGCGGGGCCTTTTTGTATGCGCCGGTCTTGCAAATCAGCCGGTCTTGTAAATCAGAAGGGCGGCATGCGTTTGGCAATGACCCCGCACCATTTGGCGGCCTGCATCGGTGCCGTGTGCAAAGCCGTGGCTCCTGCGTCCTTGTCGTTATTGGTGCGCAGATCCCCGCCGCGCCAGCTTTTCCGACCGTCGACAAACAGAATGACGTCGTCGTCCAAGGGAAGTGGTGCCGCTGTTACAGACCGGGGCGCAGCCGCCTGGCACCGCCCGATCGGCGCCGTCTGACCCGGGTCCAGACGTCAGTTGTCACGCGCCAGTGCGGCCAATCCTTTGTGCGACCGCGCGCGGCCAGCATCTGCCAACGCCGTGCCGAATGTCAGAAAAAGGGCGCTGATCCACGCGCCGATGGCCTTTTTCAAGGATGTTTACTCAAAACGCTCCGCCAGCCCCCTCAGCCGCGCCATGTGCGTGCTGACGGCCCCGGTGCTGGTTGCCATCGGGGTGATCCAAGGGGCAGCGCCTGGCCAAATCGGGAATGGGCGCAATGAAAGTGGGGCGGACAAGGGTCACGACCTTGTCCGCCCTGCGCGCGGCCCCCGGCGCAGGCCAGTGCGCTGCGCCGTCGCTCTCGTGCTCCGCAGCGCTCCCCACAGCGCCGCGGTGCCTGCGGGCGTCAGCCTTTGCGGGCGCGCAGCCGCAGAAGCCCCATCAGCCCGAACGCCCCGGCCAGCAGCGGGAGGGCCGCAGGAACCGGCACGTTCGCGATGCTTTTGGGCAGGTCGAGCGAGAACAGTGACACGTCCGAAATCAGCCCTTCGCCAAGTGCGATCAGCTGCGCGCCGCCATGTCCGTCCGGGCTTGCCACATAGACCCGGTCCAGCCCCAGCGTTTCGCGCAACGACACCATGGCTGAGAACGGCGCATCGTCGATCATGTCGATCACGAAGCCGTCGGTGCAGCAGCTCCACCATTTGAAGGCACCTGTCAGCGTGGCGCCGTCGAATTCGGACCCTTCATCGGCCACGGCCAGCTGTGCGCCTGCGACACTGCCGGTCACGGCAACCTTGGTCTGCCCTTTGCTGCCGTCGTTCTGGCCGTCGAACACCACACCAAGCGACAGCTTTCCAGCCCCGGTGCTGGAGGAGCGCAGCAGGAACAGCACCATGGCGTTCGACCGCTCCAGCCCCACCGGGGTGTGGGCAGACGCGTCCGCCGAGTCATACCCGTAGAAATTCGCGCTGTCGCCTGACCAGATGAACGGATCCAGCGCCACTGACGCGCCGCCGCCCGATGCGGCATAGCCTGCGGCAAATGCGGTGCTGGTAGACGCGATGCCGGTTGACGCGATGAAAAGCGCCGCCGCCCCTGCAATCAGATGTTTCATGGTTCTGGTCCCGCTGTTTGTTTCAACGAGGTCTTGATACATTCAGTCTAAAAACATTTAAACTTAAGTCATTATTAATGGAAAAACTGACAGCATTAACGCACCCGGTGCCACCATCGCCCTGCCGCCGAAAATGAAATCGCGCCAGATGCAGCGACGCGCTTGATTTCTGCGTGAATACGTTTTCAATCCAATGGTCAAAACCCGGAGGTTCCCCCATGCGATTGCGCTCATTCCTCGGCACTGTCACGGCCCTAGCGCTCAGCGCCGGCGCCGCGGCGGCCGACTACAAGATCACCATCCTGCACACGAATGATTTTCATTCGCGGCTGGAACCGATCAGCAAATATGACAGCGGCTGCAAGCCCGAAGACAATGCCGAAGGCAAATGCTTTGGCGGCACAGCGCGCCTGATCACCGCGATTGAGGCCGCACGCGCCGCACGCGACAACACGCTGCTGGTGGATGGCGGTGACCAGTTCCAAGGCTCGTTGTTCTACACCTATTACAAGGGCAAAGCGGCGGCGGAGATGATGACCGCGCTTGGCTACGAAGCGATGACCGTGGGCAACCATGAATTCGATGACGGGCCTGAGGTGCTGGCCGGCTTTATGGCCGCGGTCGGGTTCCCGGTGCTGATGTCGAACGCCGACGTGTCGGCAGAACTGTCGCTGGCGGGCAAGCTGATGCCATCCACCATCATCGAGAAGGGCGGCGAAAAGATCGGCCTGATCGGCCTGACGCCCCAGGACACGGATGAGCTTTCGTCGCCCGGCAAGACCATCGTTTTCCAAGATCCCGCCATGGCCGTGGCCCGTGAGGTCGCCAAGCTTGAAGCGGCTGGCGTGAACAAGATCATCGTGCTGTCCCATTCAGGCTATGGCGTCGACAAATCGGTGGCCGAAAAGGTCGCCGGTGTTGACGTGATCGTCGGCGGGCACACCAACACGTTCCTGTCCAACACCTCAGACCGCGCCGAAGGCCCGTATCCGACCATGGTGACCGGCCCCGATGGCGGCCTTTCCGCCATCGTGTCGGCCTATGCTTACGGCAAGTATCTGGGCCATCTCGATGTGGTGTTCGACGACGCGGGCAAGATTGTCTCAGCGGTGGGCGAGCCGATCGTGATGGACGGCTCGGTTGAGGAGAACCCGCAGATCAAGGGCCGCATCGAACAGATGGCCGAACCGCTCGAGGAGATCCGTAACAAAGTCGTCGCCTCTACGACCATGGTCATCAGCGGCGATCGTGCCGTGTGCCGCGCGGATGTCTGTGAGATGGGCGTTCTGGTGGCTGACGCGATGCTGGCACGGGTTAAATCGCAGGGCATCGACCTTGCGATCACCAATGGCGGCGGTCTGCGCGCGTCAATTGACGCGGGTGAGATCACCATGGGCGAGGTTCTGTCGGTGCTGCCGTTCCAGAACACCCTTGCCACGTTCAATCTGACCGGCGCAGGCGTGATCGCAGCGCTTGAGAACGGCGTCAGCCAGGTCGAAGACGGCGCGGGCCGCTTCCCGCAGGTCGCCGGGCTGAAATTCAGCTTTGATCCGAACATGGAGGCCGGATCGCGCATTGTCGACGTGATGGTCGGCGGCGATGGCGCATGGGCACCGATCGACACGGCCAAGGTCTATGGCGTGGTGTCGAACAACTACATGCGCTCGGGCGGTGATGGCTACAAGATCTTCGCCACTGACGGCATGAACGCCTATGATTTCGGCCCGGCGCTGGATGAGGTTGTTGCGGCCTATCTGGTCCAGAACCAGCCTTATGTGCCGTATGTGGATGACCGCATTTCCCGCAAATAATCGGGATGGCTAGAATTGGCCGCCTCCGGGACACCGGGGGCGGCTTTTTCGTGCGTGCCGACATGGCGGGGGAGGGAAGATCCCTCCCCCTGCACCCCCCACCCTGCGGCGCGGGGTGGCGCGGGGAGATCAGTTAATTTTGCGTTAATTCCTATCGCGGCGTCTTGAAGCGCCCCGGGGGGATGCTCATCCTGGATGAACGCGCCGCAACAGGCGGCGCGTTCATCTAGGAACACAATCATGATCGTCCGCATCTGTCTTGCTGGTCTGTTCGCGCTCAGCCTTGTCGCCGGTCCTGCCGCCGCCCATTCGGGGGGAACCAATGCGCAGGGCTGCCATGCCGGCTCTCAGCCCTATCACTGCCATTGATGCGGCGAGGGGCGTCAGCGTCCTTCAAACTTCGGCCCGCGGCCTTCGGACAGCGCCACCATCGCCTCCAGAAAATCGCGGCTGCGGCCAAGCTTGGCCTGCGTGTCAGCCTCATGCCCAATCTGGGCATCCAGCGTCGCGGTCAGCCCTGCGCGCATGGCACGGCGGGTTTCTGCGAAGGCGTGGGACGGGCCTTCGGCCAGCGTGTGCGCGCGGGCATGGGCGCGGCGCATCAGGTCGACATCGGGCGCTACCTCCCAGATCAGGCCCCAATCGACGGCCTCGGTCGCGGTGATTGGCTGCCCGAACAGCGCCATGCCCATGGCCCGTGCCGGTCCGATCAGGCGCGGCAGCCACCATGTGCTGCCTGCATCGGGCAGCAGCCCCAGCTGCGCGCCTGTGGCCACAAAGCGCGCGCCCATGGCCGCCACCACCACATCGCAATTGAGCGCAAGCTGCATGCCCGCCCCGGCCGCGTCACCGTTCACCGCTGCCACGATCGGGATCGGCAGGTCGCGCATCATCGCCAGCAGGGGCGCGTATTCCTCGCGCAAGGCGCGGCCCAGGTCGAGGTCGTGCAGATTGCGCCCCTCGCCCATGTCCTGGCCTGCGCAGAACACATCGCCCGCGCCGGTCAGCAGGATGCAGCGCGCTTTACTCCGCGCCCGCGCGAAGGCGTGGCCGAGGTCTGAGCGCATCTGTGCATTGATCGCGTTGCGCGCTGTGGGGCGGTCAAGCGCGATGGTCGCAACCTTTGCATCGTCGAGCGACCAGTGAAGCGTGCGGTAGCGGATCGGGCTCATGCTCGGGGCTCTTTCGGACAGATGGAATGGGGGCGACCGCGTCGCCAAGGGGCGCGGCGGCGCATCGCGGCGCCCGGCTGAGCGGGGGCTCGATGCCCCCCGAGGCCGCATTCAGCCAATGGGCGCGTCAGTCTTTCAGCAAGATCGCAAGCCGGGTCTTCTCATCCTCGCTCAGCGGCGCACTGGCGCGGGTGGTGCGGGCCTCAGCGCCGGGGCGCGCCCGGCGGATGGTCAGGACCGCCGCCGCGCCGCCCATCAGCAACAGCGCCGGCGCCGCCAGCCAGATCACCATATTGCCCGCGCTGAAGGTCGGCTGTAGCAGCACGTATTCGCCATATCTATCCACGACATAGGCAATGACTGCATCGTCACTGTCGCCCGCGCCCAGCCGCTCACGCACCAAAAGGCGCAGGTCGCGCGCAAGCGTGGCGTTGCTGTCATCGATGTTTTCATTGCGGCACACTAGGCAGCGCAATCCCTTGGAGAGGTCGCGCGCCCGCGCCTCCATCGCCGGGTCAGCCATGATTTCATCGGGCTGCACCGCCGGGGCGGCGAGGGGCGCGAGCATGAGGGCCGCGAGCAGCGCGGCGCGGGGCAGGGTGCGCATCAAGGTCACTCCGCCGCGGTCGGGGTTGGGGTTGCGGTGGTGGCGGCAGCAACGGGCCGCTTGGCCGCCGCGCCGACGCGCCAGCGCCGATCCGACAGGCTGGCCAATCCGCCCAACCCCATGATCAGGCATCCCAGCCAGATCCATGCCGCGAAGGGTTTGACATAGATGCGCACGGCATAAGCCTCGGCGATGCCATCCTGCTTGTCGCCAAGCACGACGTACAGGTCGCGGGTCAGGCCTTGGTCCAGCCCGGCCTCGGTGGTCGGTATGCGCTGCACGGGATAAAAGCGTTTTTCGGCCTGCATCTGGCCGACCTCTTCCTCGCCAGCGAACGCGGTGAAGGTGCCGACCTGCGCGGTCCAGTTAGGGCCTTGGACTGCCTCCACCTTGTCGAAGCGGAAGGCATAGCCGCCAAGTTCGGCGGTGTCGCCAACCTGCATGGCGCCGATCTTTTCGACCTCCCAGGCCATCAGCGCCGAAATGCCAAAGACTGTGACGCCAAAGCCCATATGCGCCAGCGTCTTGCCCCAGTCGGCACGCGGGAAATTCCACAGCCGCCGCAGCACCTCACCAAAGCGCGCGCGGCCCAGCTTCGCGCGATACAGCAGATCCCACAGCGCGCCAAACACCACCCACACCGCCAGCCCAATGCCCACCGGCGCCATCGCCGTGCGCCCGGTTTGCAGTGCATAGATCAGCGCCGCGATGGCGAAGGCCAGCGCCGCGGCGGGTGCCATGCGCCGCAGGGTCTGGCGCAGGTTCCCGCGCTTCCACGGCATTGCGGCACCGATTGGCAGGATCAGCCCCAGCAGCACCATGAAGGGGGTGAACGCCAGTTCAAAGAACGGCGCCCCGACAGAGATTTTTTCGCCGTCAATCGCCTCTCGGATCATTGGGGCCACCGTGCCGATGAACACAACAGCGGCCGCCACCGACAGCAGCAGGTTGTTCAGCACCAGCGCGCTTTCCCGGCTGACCACTGCAAAGGCTCCGGATGCGCGCATCTGCGGCGCACGGATGGCATAGAGCGTAAAGCCGCCACCAACCGCCACCACCAGCAACATCAGGATGAACACGCCGCGCGTCGGGTCTGATGCAAAGGCGTGCACCGAAGTCAGCAGCCCCGACCGCACGATGAACGTGCCCACCAGCGACAGCGAGAACGCGATGATCGCCAGAAGGATGGTCCAGCTTTTCAGCGTGTCGCGCTTCTCCACCACGATTGCGCAGTGCAGCAGCGCGCAGGCCGCCAGCCACGGCATGAAGGACGCGTTTTCAACCGGGTCCCAGAACCACCAGCCGCCCCACCCAAGTTCATAATACGCCCAGTAAGATCCCAGCGCGATGCCGATGGTCAGCGCGATCCAGGCACCCAGCGCCCAGGGGCGCACCCAGCGTGCCCATGCCGGATCAACCCGGCCCTCGATCAGCGCTGCGATGGCAAAGCTGAAGGTCATCGAAAGCCCGACATAGCCCAGATACAGGAACGGCGGATGAAACGCCAAGCCGGGGTCTTGCAGCAGTGGATTCAGGTCATTGCCGTCGATGGGCGGAAATTCCAGCCGCACAAACGGGTTCGAGGTGAACAGCATGAACGCCAGAAACCCTGCGCCGATCATGCCCTGAACCGCCAGCGTCCGGGCCTTCAGCCCCGCGGGCAGGTTGGCCCCGAACCAGCAGACCATGGCACCATACAGCCCCAGGATCAGCGACCACAGCAGCAGGGACCCTTCGTGGTTCCCCCACACGCCCGACACTTTGTAGAGCATCGGTTTGGCCGAATGCGAATTGGTCGCCACCAACCGGACTGAGAAATCTGAGGTCACGAACGCATGGGTCAGCGCGGCGAAGGCCAGCGCGATCAGGAAAAATTGCAGATTGGCCGCCGGAACGGCGACGCGCATCCAATCGGACCATCCCTTTTGCGCGCCGACCAGCGGCACGCTCGCTTGCACAAGCGAGACGAGGAAGGCGATGATCAGGGCGGTATGGCCCAGCTCTGCGGTCATTGCGGTCTCCGTCGGGTGTGGCCGCGCGGCGCGCGGAATTGCCCTGCATGATGAACGCGCCGCGCGCGCGATGCAATTCAGGCCCGCGTGATGCGAAGTCGCGGGCAAAGTGATCTAGCGGGGGGCTTGGATCATTGGACTTATATAGGGGTTTGTAAGGGGTGCGTCATGGAATGGGTGCAAAAGAAATCGCGCGCTGTGCCTGATTGCACTGGCAGTGGGGGGCGGCGCCTTCGGCTTTGACGCCTGCGCCCGCGACTCGGCCGTCATTCCACCGACATGACACCACCTTGCCTGACAGCAAACCGGGCCGAGGACGCCTAGGCGCGCAGTCCCCCGCGCGCCCACCCCAATTTCGCCCCCAGTTCGCCCGCCCGGGCGAGGGGCCCGTTAGACGAACGACACCTCGTCCCCGAAGGGCATGGAGCGCAGCCGCTTGCCGGTCAGCGCAAAGATCGCGTTGCCAAGCGCGGGGGCTGCGGGGGGGGTGCCGGGTTCGCCGATCCCGCCCATATGCGGGGCGTTTTCCAAGATTGCGACCTCAATCGGGGGGGTCTGGGCCATGCGCAGCGCGTCATAGCTGTCAAAGTTCAACTGCTGCGCGCGGCCGCCTTCAAAGCTGACCCGCTGCATCATTGCCGCTGACAGGCCAAAGATCACGCCTGACTGCATCTGCGCCTCGATGATGCCGGGATCCAGCGCGCGCCCGCAATCGACGGCGCACCAGACGCTCTCCAGCTTGATCGCGCCGCCCTGATCTGAAATCTCGACCACCTGCGCGACCCACGACCCAAAGGACAGCACGAACGCGGCACCCTTGGCATGGCCGGGCGCCACGGTTCCCCAATTCGACATCTCAGCGACTTTTTCAAGCGCAAGGCGCGCTGGCCGGAAATCTTCGCCTTGCATCATCATCAGACGCATGGCGACCGGGTCCAGCCCGGCGCGATGGGCGATTTCATCCATGAAGCCTTCGTGGAAAAACCCGTTGATCGAACTGCCGACCGACCGCCAGAACCCCACCGGAATGCCCAGCGGCACCGGAATGCCCTGATAATCGGCGTTGGGGATCGCGTAGGGTTGGTTGAACAGCCCGTCGAGGATCGGCTTGTCCGGGCCGGACGCGGGCAGCGACGGAAAGGTCCGCGCCATCAATGACGCCATGATCGGCGGCGCGGCAACACGCATTTCCAGCGCTGACGGGGCCTCAGAGCGGCGGACATGGGCGCGAAACCGGCCCAACGCGGCGGGGCGATACATGTCGTGGCCAGTGTCTTCTTCGCGGCTCCATGTCACTTTCACCGGGCGCCCGTCGGCCTCAGCGGCCAAAAGGGTGGCATAGATCGCGACGTCAATTTCGAACCGGCGCCCAAAGCCGCCGCCCATGGGCAGGGTCGTGACCTCAACCTCGCCCGCCGACAGGCCCGCCAGTGGGCCGCAGATATCCTGGATCAGCGTCGGGGATTGATTGCCCGACCAGATGCGCAGCTTGGGGCCGCGCAATTGGGCGGTGGCGTTCAGTGGCTCCATGCAGGCATGTGCCAAGAACGGAACGCGGTATTCAGCGCTGAGGATTTCATCCTCGGGCGCGCCCTGAAAGGCGACAGGGGCGTCGCCTTTTACGCCCATTTCAAACGCGCCGTCGGGGCGTTCCTTGTCCAGCGCGGCGGCCAGCAACGAGAACTGCGCCGCAGTGTCGGCGGGATAGTCCGGCGCGCCCCATTGGGGGGCCAGCGCCTCAGCGCCCTTGAAGGCCGCCCAGGTGGAGGTTGCGATGATGCCAAAGCCTGATCCGGTCTGGGTCGCCAGGTCGACGATCTTCACCACCCCCGGCACCGCCAGCGCTGCGTCGCGGTTCGCCGATTTGGCGCGCGCGCCAAACACCGGCGACATGGCGACGGTGGCGTGCAGCATCTGCGGCAGTTCCACGTCGATGCCGTAGATCGGCGCGCCGGTGACTTTGGGGCGCAGATCGGTGCGGATCTGGGTCTTGCCCAGCAGGCGCCAGTTTGCGGGGTCGGTCAGGGCGGGGTCTTGTTCAGGGGACCGCGCCGCGGCGTCGGCGGTCAGCGCGCCAAAGCTGATGCGGCGCCCCGATGCGGCATGGACCACTTCGCGCCCGTCCACGGTCAAGGCACCCGCGCCGACGCCCAGCCGGTCCGCCGCGGCGCCGATCAGCGCCATACGCGCGGCGGCGCCCGCGGCGCGCATCTTGTCGAACGCGTCGACGGTTGACGAACTGCCCCCGGTGCCTTGCAGCCCGATCAGCTTGGCGCCGAAGCTGCCGGCCTTGCGGGTCAGGCCCGCGGCCCAGCCATCATCCCAGGTCGGGGCCTCGCCGACCTCAGCCAGCATGGCGCCATTGTAATAGGCGGCACCCGGGGGGCCGTGCGCCACGGTCACATCGGCCAGATCCACGCCCAGTTCTTCGGCCACAAGGGCGGCGAGGGTGGTGCTGACGCCCTGGCCCATTTCCGCGCGCGGCACGATCACGGTGATCTCGCCAGCCTCTGATATGGTCAGCCACGGGTTGAAGGTCGGGTCAGTGCCGCCCGCCAGCGGGTTGGGGTGCACCTTGGTTGCGTAATGCCAGCCAACGGCCAGCCCGCCCGCCGCCGCAACGCCAAGCCCGAGGAAAATGCGTCTGGTGATTTTTCCCATGGTCTCAGCCCTCAGCGATCTGGGTGGCGGCGCGGTGGATTGCGGCGCGGATGCGCGGGTAGGTCCCGCAGCGGCAAAGATTGGTCATGGCGTCGTCGATGTCGGCGTCGCTGGGTGCGGGGATGTCGCGCAGCAGCGCGGCGGCGGCCATGATCTGCCCCGATTGGCAATAGCCGCATTGGGGGACCTGCTCGGCCTCCCACGCCTGCTGAACCGCGGACAGGACCGGCGCCTCGCCCACGGCGGGCATGGCGGCAGGCAGCCCTTCGATCGTGGTCACGGCCCCGTCCACATCCCCCAGCAGCACTGAGCATGACCGCACCGGCGCCCCGTCAATCCAGACCGTGCAGGCCCCACAGGCGGCGATGCCGCAGCCGTATTTCGGCCCCTTGATGTCCAGAGCGTCGCGCAATGCCCACAGAAGCGGCATTTCGGGGTCCGCGTCGATCTCGCGGCTCTCGCCGTTGACGGTCAGCTTCATGGCGGCCTCTTTCGCTTGCCCCTTGGGGGAGGGGGCTGGTCGGGTGTCCCAAAGATGGCGTCTCATGGCCCGATGTCAATAACAGAACAGCAGTCTCTTGCGCGCCCCCACGCGCAGGCCTAGCGTGGCGGTCATGAGCGACGACGCATACCAGCGGGCGCGAAGCCCTGAGCGCAAAGCTGCGCGCCGCGCCGCGATATTGGCCGCGGCGGCAGACTTGCTGGACCATGGCGGCACTGAGGCCGCGACCCTCAGCGCCATCGCCGCCGGGGCGGGCATGGTGAAATCGGGCATCTATCGGTATTTCGAAAGCCGCGAAGACATCCTGATCCATCTGTTGATCGAAGGGACCGAAGACCTGATCGCGGCGCTGGAGGCCACGGGCCCCCAAAACGGCGCAGCGGGCACCGCCGCGGTGATCGCAGCGGGATTTGCCGCGCGCCCGCGCCTGTGCCTGCTGACCAGCGAAATGGCCCCAACGCTTGAGCGGAACATCTCGCTGGCGTCCCTGATTGCGTTGAAAACCCGGATGGCGGCGCTGTTTGGCCGCGCGGCGGCGGCGGCGGCGCGCATCCATGGCGCGCTGAGCCTTGAGGCGGCAGGCACCTCAATGCTGACCATCACAGCGTTGGTGGCGGGGTTGTGGCCGATGACCACCCACGGCCCACTGGTGGCCGAGGCGCTGGACCGCAGCGGTTTTGCCGCCCACATGGTGCCCTTTGAGGGCAACCTGCGCCGCGCGGTCCATGCGCTTTTGCTCGGGGCCGAGCAGGCCGCGCGCTGACCCCGATCAGCTGTGCGCGTAGGACCAATACAGCTCCCGCGCCATGCGGGAGACGGGGCCAAAGGGCAGGGCGCGCCCTTCGTAATTCGTCACCGGGATCACCTTCATCGCATTGCCGGTTGCGAAAATCTCATCCGCGGCCTCAACGTCCCGGACGGTCATGACCGTCTCATGCACCTCCACCCCGGCACCCCGCAGCAGCTTGATGACCCGCTGGCGGGTGATGCCGTTCAGGAACGTGCCGTTGGGGATCGGCGTCGCGGCGACCCCGTCCTTGACGATGAACACGTTAGATGTGGCAAGTTCGGCGACATTGCCCAAACCGTCCAGCGTCAGCGCATTGTTGAAACCGCGGGCCTGCGCCTCGCGGATCATGCGGGCGTTGTTGGGATAAAGGCAGCCGGCCTTCGCGTCGGTCGGCATCATCGACTGCATCGGGCGGCGGAATGTGGACAGCCCGACCGATATGCCCGCTTCGACCCGCGCGGCGTCGGGCATGGCCAGTTCTTCAAGACACAGGCAGAACACGGTGGAGGCGGGATTGGCCACGATCAGGCTTGGCCCCCCCGACCGAGACCAGTACATCGGGCGGATATAGACCTGCGCGTCTGGCCCGAAAAATTCGATCCCCTCGCGGGCCAGCGCGGCGATGTCGCCGTCCGAATGCGTCGGCGACAGCTCCAATGCCAAGGCGGAGCGGTTTGCGCGCGCGCAATGCAGGTCCAGATCTGGCGCGACCCCGTCAAAGGCTCGCGCGCCGTCAAATACCACGGTGCCTTGCCAAAGCCCGTGATCGGCGGCGCCCATCACGGGCACGTTGCCGTCATGCCAGGCGCCATCGATCCAGGTGCGGATGCGGCCGTTGCTCATGCTCATGTCAGGTCTCCCGAAGTTGTCACTTGGAGGGTGCGCCGGGGCGCGGGCGGGATCAAGCCCCGCGCGCCTTGCGCTGCGGCCCGGTGCCGCCCAGATTGCATTGCAGCGCGTCCTTGCGTATTGCGGGCAACAGCACACGACAATCACCGACGGCGGGATCGATATGCAAAGCTATCTCGAGTTCGAAAAAGGCCTGGCTGAGATCGAAGGCAAGGCAGAAGAGCTGCGCGCCATGGCGCGTGACGATGCGTCGATGAAAGTGGGGGACCAGGTCGCCTCGCTTGAAAACCGCGCGTCCGAGATGCTGACGGAGCTTTACGAAGACCTGTCCCCCTGGCGCAAATGCCTGGTGGCGCGCCACCCACTGCGGCCCCATGCGCTGGATTGCATCCGCGCGCTGTTCACCGAATACGTCCCGCTGGCCGGGGACCGCAACTTTGCTGAGGACGCCGCAGTTGTCGGCGGCCTTGCGCGGTTCAACGACCGCCCGGTGATGGTGCTGGGGCACGAAAAGGGCCACGACACCAAATCACGGCTCAAGCGCAATTTTGGCATGGCGCGGCCCGAGGGCTACCGCAAGGCCGTGCGCCTGATGGATCTGGCGGACCGCATGGGCCTGCCGGTGATCACGCTGATCGACACGCCCGGCGCCTATCCTGGCAAGGGCGCTGAGGAACGCGGCCAGTCTGAGGCCATCGCCCGGTCCACGGAAAAATGCCTGCAGATCGGCGTGCCGCTGGTGTCGGTGGTGATCGGCGAGGGCGGATCGGGCGGCGCGGTGGCCTTTGCCGTCGGTGACCGCTTGGCGATGCTGGAGCATTCCGTCTACTCGGTGATCAGCCCTGAGGGCTGCGCGTCGATCCTGTGGAAAAACGCCGACAAGATGCGCGAAGCTGCTGAGGCGCTGCGTCTGACGGCGCAGGACCTGAAGACGTTGGGCGTGTGCGACCGGGTGATCAAGGAACCCGTCGGCGGCGCCCAGCGTGACCGCCCGGCAGCCATCGCGGCCATCGGTGCCGCAATCGCGGCAATGCTGGCGGAGGTCGAGGGCATGACCCCCAAGGCGCGGCTGGCGGCACGGCGCAAAAAGGTGCTGGATATGGGACGCAAGGGCTTGGCGTGAAACTGATGGCACCGGGGCCTGGCCTGTGGCTGAGGGCCCACGCGATTAACTTTAATGCGCGTTGCGCTGGGGATGGATTCTGTTAATAATCCGTCAACCATTTATACAGTTGGGGATCCCACAACCATGTCATTCATCCGCAACGGCCTTTGCGCTGCGCTGCTGTCTATTTCTGCCACCGCCTCACAGGCGGCGGAGGTCACGGTGAATTTCAACGTCGAAGTGATCGGCGACATCCCGGCCTATGTTGGCCTGACCAGCTATGGGACGTTGGTGTATAACAATGAATTTCTGACCGGATCTGGCGAAGAAGCTCTGGCCTTTACCGCCTATACGGCGGATCCGCTTGACCCGGATGACTACGACGTGGTTGCAGGTTTGGTTTCTTTCAGCATGACCATGTTCGTGGGCGAGACCTTTGAGCAGACATTCACCGCAGCCGATGATGCTTGGGAACCCGATTTTCCGGAGTTCTATTTCTTCGACGGAGAGCTCTACGGCGTGGATTTCGTGGTGGATGAGCTGTTTACGCCCATCGATGCGCCCGGTGTGGATGTTGTGCTCGCAGCTTATAACTGCTTTTGCGGTGGCGAATTTACTCTCTCCGCCGGTGCGGGAGACCCGAATGTGCTGACCGCCGTTGTGGCCAGCCCCATCCCGGTGCCCGCCGCGCTGCCGCTGATGCTGGGTGGGCTGGGCCTGCTGGGCGTGGCCGCGAGACGCCGCAAAGGCTGATCTGACCCTTCATGGCGCAGCAAAAAAGGCCCCGGGCATCGCTGCCTGGGGCCTTTTGCGTTGCGATTGCCTACAGCCCCAGCGCCCGATACGACGCCGCCACCCGGCCCACGGCGCACAGATAGGCCGCGGTGCGCAGGTCCGGCACGTCGTCGCGCGACCGCCAGATTTCGCGCATTTTCTGGTAGGCGACACGCATGGTGTCATCGAGGCCGGACCGCACCAGCTCCAGCTCATCCGCGCCTTTGAGGTAGCGGGCCTTGAAGTTGGGCGAGATGCCGTCGCCCAGCCGTTCCATTTCGTCGATCAGCAGCTGGTGCCGTGCCTCTTCGCGCCGCCGCTCCATGCGGCCAAACCGGATGTGCGACAGGTTTTTCACCCATTCGAAATAGCTGACCGTGACACCGCCTGCATTGGCGTAAAGATCGGGGATGATCACCGTGCCGCGGTCGCGCAGAACGTCATCGGCGCCTGCGGTGATCGGGCCATTTGCGGCCTCCAGGATCAAGGGTGCCTTGATGCGGTCGGCGTTGGTCAGGTTGATCGCCCCCTCCATCGCCGCGGGGATCAGGATGTCGCATTCCAGCTCCAGCGCTGAGGCACCGTCACTGCGGTAAATGCCGCCCTCAAACCCGGTAACACCGCCGCGCGCGGTGATGTGGGTGCGCAGCGCTTCGATGTCGAGCCCGGCTTCGTTGACCACCGCACCGTCATGTTCAGCGACGGCGATGATCAGGGCGCCGTCCTCTTCGCTCAGGAACTTGGCGGCGTGATAGCCCACATTGCCCAAGCCCTGCACCACGATCCGCTTGCCGCTAAGATCGCCGTACAGCTGGGCGGTCGCCACGTCATCGGGATGGCGGAAAAACTCACGCAGCGCGTATTGCACCCCGCGCCCCGTCGCTTCAACACGCCCCGCAATGCCGCCCGCGTCGAGCGGCTTGCCCGTCACGCAGGCGCGCGCGTTGATGTCGGTGGTGTTCATGCGGCGGTATTGATCGGCAATCCATGCCATTTCCCGCTCTCCGGTGCCCATGTCGGG
The DNA here is from genome assembly GCA_047610385.1 of Paracoccaceae bacterium. Lineage (GTDB taxonomy): Bacteria > Pseudomonadota > Alphaproteobacteria > Rhodobacterales > Rhodobacteraceae > JBOCEF01. The sequence goes on from JBLGAC010000009.1 coordinate 55,227, forward strand.
GGCGGGCACGTTCTGGGACGGGCTGATCAGGTCGCGCTTGATCAGCTCAAAGGCAAAGCGGCGGGTGATGCGCTCCAGCTCATCCTCATCCCATTGGCGCGGGTCGATGCACAGCCCGCCCTTGGAGCCGCCAAACGGCGCCTCCACCAGCGCGCATTTATAGGTCATGAGCGCGGCGAGCGCCTCCACCTCATCTTGATTGACGGACATGGCATAGCGGATGCCGCCTTTGACGGGCTCCATATGCTCAGAATGCACCGACCGATAGCCGGTGAAGGTGTGGATGCGCCCGCGCAACCGCACCCCGAACCGCACGGTGTAGGTGGCGTTGCAGACGCGGATCTTTTCCTCCAGCCCGGGGGAAAGGTCCATCAGCGCCACGGCGCGGTTGAACATGATGTCAACGGAATGGCGGAAGCTCGGCTCAGCGGCCTGGATATTCATGTCTCGGCATTTCCCCGATATAATGGGGGCCTCTGACGGGCCCTGATGCAGACCGTCGCGCCGCAAGGGCTGCGGCGCAAGGGCGTGGCACAGCATGGCGCGCAATGGTGAAGGGAACATGACGCCAACAATCAGAGTTAACGTCTTATTTTGAAACGCAATTCAGAAGCTTGGCCGTGCATTATCACCATCAAATGATTCCCCAAGCCGGAGGCGTCCCGCGATGCGCAGCATTTTCCGCCCAACCCTCGCCGTTGCCGCAATGGTGGCTGGCGGCGCGGCCGCAGCCCCGGTGATCGGATCGCATGGCCTGTCCGCCCCGGCGCAAAGCATCGGGTTCGAAGGCGCGCGCGCCGATCCCGGCGCGCTGGTGCTGGGGTTGAACCGCGCGGGCGTGGGGTTTTCCGGGCCCCTGGCGCTGTCGCCGCAAGCGGTGGATCATGTGTCGGGCATGTCAGGTGCCAGCTTGGGCAATCAGGGCGTGTCCGGCTGGCGCGGCGAAGTGTCGATCACCTTTGATGATGTGATGAACGCCGCCGCCTTTGCCTTTGCCACCGAACGCGCCACCACCCATGTCGCCGCGCTGCTGGACGGATGGGTGGTTGAGGCGTTTACGCTTGAGACCAACTGGTACGTCTCTGACACCGCCTATTTGGGCTTTCGCGGCATCCGTTTCGATGAAATCCGCCTGCGCACCGACGCTGCCCTGGTGCTGATCGACAACCTGCAATTGGGAGAGACGGATCTGATCCCCCAACAGGCCGCCGCCAGCCTGATGTTGACCCGCAATGTGGTTGCGCCAGTGCCGGTGCCCGCTGCGTTCGGGCTGCTCGCGGCGGCGTTCGCGGCGCTGGGGGTGTTCCGGCTTCGCCGCCGGCCCTGAGGCCGCCTTATTGGGCCGCCGGCCTTGAGATGCCGCCTTATTCGCCGCGCCTGCGTGCGCGTGTGGTCGGGGGGGCGGCGGCCGGGTCGTCAGGCCACGGGTGGCGCGGGTAGCGCCCGCGCATGTCGCGCCGCACATCGGCATAGGACGCCCCCCAGAACCCCGGCAGATCTGCCGTGGTCTGCACCGGGCGCCCGGCGGGCGACAGCAGATCAATCAACAGCGGAATGCGCCGGGGGCCAAGGGAGGGATGCACCGTCAGGCCGAACAGTTCCTGCAACCGGATGGCGATGGCCGGGGGATCGCGGTCATAATCCACCGGAACCTTTGTCCCGGTCGGTGCGGTGAACTTGGGCGGGGCTGCGGCGTCCAGCGCCTGTCCCGCCGCCCAGTCCAGCGTGCCCTCCAGGATCGCCGCCAAATCAAGCCGCGCCAGCTCGCCCGCCCCACGGATGCGCCCCAGATGCGGGGTAAGCCAATCGTCAAGGCCCGCCAGCAGCCCGTCATCAGACATGTCCGGCAGGTCGGCCCCGGCCCGGCGCGCCCATTCCACGCGGGCGCGAAAACGGCGGGCGGCGGGGGTCCATGGAAGGCAGTCCAGCCCCAGCGCCCGCACCCCTTCGGCCATCGCGGCGGCGCGCGCGTCCTCAGGCGCATCGGTCCATGGCCGGTCCTCAAGGGCCAGCGCGCCGAGGCGGCGCTGGATGCGGGCCTCCACGGTCCGGTCGCGGGGGTTCCAGCGGCACAGGTGCACGTCCTCAAGGCGGTCTGCGAACAGGTCTTCGATGTCCGCGCGGGTCAGCGCGGCGGCGCGGCGGATTTTCGCCTCACGCAGGTCGCCATCGGTGTCAGCGACGGCCAGAAAGCGCTGTTTGGCCAACGGATCGCCCCCATCCATGGCAGCGCCTTTGCCGCCCGACAGCAGGTAGCGCGCGACTGTGCGGCCATTCTCGGCCGCACCATTGGGGCGCATCATGGCGATGCGGTCGGGATAGGCGCGCGCCAGCAGACGCCCGGGGCTTTCGGCCGCGCCGGGGATCGGGGCCTTGCGGGCACCCGCGCGATCAAGCCTGCGGGCCGCCTCGCGCAGTGCGGCGATGCGGCCGGGGTCGGCGCGATAGGGATGATCGGCGTTGAAGCGTTGGGGATCGCGCAACGCTGCCAACCGCAGAGACAGGTTGGCAGGCGCGGAATGGGGCAGGGGGTCGCGGTCCTCCAGCACCGCGGCCAACCGCGCGGCGTCAGGGCGCGCGGCATCAGGGCATGACAGCAGCATATGGGCCAGCCGCGGATGGGCGGGCAGCCGCGACAGCGCTTTTCCGTGCGCAGTGGGGCGGCCCGCTGCGTCCAGCGCGCCCAGATCGCGCAGCAAGGCGCGCGCTTCGTCCAAGGTTTTGGCCGGGGGCTGATCGGGGAAAGACAGATCGGTGGCCGCGGCGCCCCAGATTGCCAGCTCCAGCGCCAGCGGTGCCAAGTCGGCCTCCATGATCTCAGGCCGAGGGGCGGGGGCCAGGCCGCCGTCCTCGCCCTTGGTCCACAGCCGCGCGCACACCCCGGGGCCAAGCCGCCCCGCGCGCCCACGCCGCTGCTCAGCCTCAGCCTTGGTCACGCGGTCGGTCACCAGCCGCGACATGCCAGATCCGGGATCAAACCGCGCCCGGCGCGCCAGCCCGCCGTCGATGACGATGCGCACGCCTTCGATGGTCAGCGATGTCTCGGCGATGGACGTGGCCAGCACCAGCTTGCGCCGCCCGGTCGATGGGGCGATGGCCGCGCGTTGGGCGGCAAAGGGCATGGCGCCGTGCAGGGGCCGGATGTCGATGTCTTTCAGGCGGCCCGACAGGCGTTGCTCCACCCGCCCGATTTCGCCGGCGCCGGGCAGAAACGCCAGCGCATCACCGGGCGCATCGGCCAAGGTCGCGGCGATCAGGTCCGCCATCGCGTCTTCGAACCGAGGGCCCCTGCGCCCCGGCGGTGCGCGCCAAGGCAAAGGCAACCACCGGGTTTCAATGGGGAAAATCCGCCCATCAGACCGGATCACCGGCGCGTTCCCCATCAAGGCGGCCAGCGCATCGGCGTCCAGCGTCGCGGACATTGCCACGATGCGCAGATCGGGGCGCAATGCGGCCTGAACCTCCAGCGCCAGCGCCAGCCCCAGATCGGCGTTCAAAGATCGTTCATGAATTTCGTCAAACAGCACTGCTGAGACGCCGGTCAGTTCCGGGTCGCTTTGCAGCATCCGGGTCAGGATGCCTTCGGTCACCACTTCGATGCGGGTGTCGGGGCCGATCTTTGTCTCGCCGCGGATGCGCCAGCCGACGGTGGCGCCGGGGGCCTCGCCCATCAGAAACGCGATGCGCTCAGCCGCGGTGCGGGCGGCGACGCGGCGCGGCTCCAACATCAGAATGCGGCCGGTGGCCCAGTGCTGCGACAGCAGATGTATCGGGACCAGCGTGGTTTTCCCGGCGCCGGGCGGTGCCTCCAGCACCGCGCAGGGGCCAGCATCCAGCGCGGCGGCAAGCGCGGGCAGAACCGCACGGACCGGCAGATCGGGAAGTGAGGCGAGCGTGATCATGCGCGCAGGGATAGCGCGCCGATCACCCCCCGGCCAGCGCGATCAACCGCGCCGCACTTTGCGCCGCACCATCCGCGCACAGGGGCGCGGGGTGGGGGCGCCATGCGGCGATGGCAGCTTCGGCAGCAGCGTGCAGCGCCTGGGGCGTCAGCGCGCCGATGCGCAGGGCGGTGATGCCGGGCAGGGCGGCGAAGGCCTGAGCGCGGATCAGCTGTTCGCGCTCGCCGCCTTCCTCCATCGGGATCAAGATTGACGGGCCGCCGCGCAGCGCCGCGTCGACGCCAGTGTTGTAGCCCGCAAGGCTGATCGATAGCGCGCAGCGGCGCAGCAGGGCGCGGTAATCACCGCGCAACGGTCCCACAATCGCGGGGCCTAGGGCGCTGAGCCGCGCCGCCTCAGCCCCATCCCCGACCAGCAGCCGCCATGGGCGCTGCGACAGGCGCGCCGCCGCGGCCGCCATGTGCAGCAGCCTGTGCCCGACATCCCCTGCGCCGACGGACACCAGAACCTCCCCCCCCCCATCGCCCGGGGTCGTGGGCGGGGGGGGATCGAGCACATAGCCCGTATAGACCGCCTTTTGCGCGATGGCCGCGCCGTCCCCGGGCCAGCTGAGCGAGAGCGGCGCGATGCCAGCCGCGCCGTGGATCAAGATCAGGTCATAGGGCGCGAGGCGGGCCATCGTCTCAGCCACGCGTTTGGGGTTGGACGGCGGCTCCAGCACATCACGGATCGAGACGGCGAGGCGGCAGCCCGCAGGGCGCGCGGCGATGGCGGCGCCGAATTCAGCGGCAAGGGCACGGCGCCCGAAGGGGAACAGCTCCGTGACCAGCACGTCGGGGGCAAAGCCGCGCAACGCCTGACCGATTGCAGCGCCGCGGTCGGCCATATACGCGGCGCTTGCCTGCGCGCCATCGGGCCCCCGCAGGGTCTTGTAGTCCAGATCCCGGATCGTGAGCGGGGGAAGCTGCGCGATGTCCACGCCTTGCGTGTCGATATGCGCCAACACCCGCCCGCCGGAGATGACCAGCGCCCGCCCCCCCGCGGCCTGAACCGCGCGTGCCAACGCCAAGGTGCGCACAAAATGGCCGGAGCCCATCAGATGGGTCACCAGAAAGGCGATGCGCCCGGTCATTGGCGGCATGCGGCCCGCGGGCGCCTTGCGCCCCCGCGTGCCGGCGCGGCGACACGCCGCGCGCACCCAGTTGCTGCCCGGATGTGGATCATGCCCGTGGCGCCAGCTTTTCGGGGGCACCGAGGGCGACGGGGGTTCCCGCCGCGCTCAGCATCACTGGGTGGACGCGGGCGCGGCGGATGCGGAACGGCTCAGTGCCCAGATAGGGCCAGCCGGTGGCCGCGGCCATGATTGCGCGCATCATCCCGCGGTGGCAGATGATCAGGCAGGGGCCGATTGCGGCGGCTTCCTCCAGCACCGGGCCGACGCGGGCCAGCATGTCGGCCGGGGTCTCGCCGTTCGGGGGGCGGAAATCCCAGCCCCAGCCTTCAACTGGGCCATAGGCGCAATCGGGGTCGGCCAGCAGATCGGCGGCAATCGCGCCTTCCCAATCGCCAAAGTCCATCTCCATCAGCCGGTCATCGAAGATCACGCTGCCGGTCTCGCCCAGGATTGCCGCGGTTTCGCGCGCGCGGGTCAACGGGCTGCACAGGATTGGCAGGTCGCGCCAATGCGGCGGCAGGCGCAGCCCCCGCAGCGCCGTGCGCGAGGCGTCCGAGAGCGGGATGTCGGTGCGCCCCTGCAGGCGCCCCTGCGCGTTCCAATCGGTGGGGAAATGCCGGAGCAGCCCGACTTTGACCAGACCGCGGGCGGGGGGGGTATCTTGGTCGTCGTCCTGAGGCGGCGTTTGGGGCTGCGTGCGGGGCGGCGTGGGATGGGCGGGGTCGATGGGTGCCGCGGCAGGGCCGGGCAGCGGCGCATAGGGCGGCAGTGGCTGGGCCGGGACGGCGGCCGGGCGCGCGCCACCGTCAGCGGCGCTGAGCCGCGCGAGCAGCTGCGCCCCACGCAAGGACGTGTCGCCGCCGATGCCGCGGCCATAGGTCGCCAGAAACGGCAGCGCGCCATAGGCTACCAGCGCGGCGCGCGCGGGTGCATCAGCCCCGGCCATGGGGGTGAGCCGCGCGGCGGTGGTGCCGGGGGGGGCAGCGGGCGTTCCGGGCGTGGGGGGCGCGGCAGGTGCACGTGTGGCGGGGGCAGGTGTGGGCACCGCCGCCGCGGTCTGCACCGGGATCGACGCGCCGTCGGGGCCGATCACCATGTGGGCGGCGGTGCCTGATGGGCCGCCATGGGCCGCGGTCCCGGCGATGCGGCCTGCCGCCGCTGCCAACACCGCGCCAAAGCCTGAGACGAGGGCGTTTGCGCTGCTTAGCGCCGCGGCAGGGGCGGTGCCGGGCATTTGCACGGGGCGGCCTGCGTTGGCATCGGGACGCGGCGCCTGGCCCGGTGCGGGCGCGCGTGGTGGGGGTTGGCTGCCCGAGGGGCCACCAACGCTGTCAGGTCCTGCGGTCATGCCGTTGCTCCGATCAGGGCACCCAGATCGGCGCGCAGCCTCTGGGCGGCGGCGGCGATGGAATGGCGGGTTTCGATGTGCAGCCGCGCGGCGTGCCCGCGCATGGCCAGCGCGTCGCGGTCGCTTGCCGCATGGGCGATTTGCGCCGCGAAACCCGCCGGGTCACCTGCGGCGGGCAGAACGCCATCGGTCAGCACCACGTCGCGGGGGCCGGGCCTGTCCTCGGCCAAACAGGGCAGGGCGGCGGCCTGCGCCTCAAGGTATGTCATGCCGATGCCTTCGCCGACGCCGGGCCAGACCAGCAGCTCTGAGGCCTCATAGGCTGCGCGCAGCCGGTCGGCGTCGTCAACCCGCCCGGCGAATTCCACCCGGCCTTCGAAGGGGTCAAACAGCGCGCGCACCGCGCCGCGCAACGGCCCGTCGCCGATGATCACCAGCCGCCAGTCCACCCCGTCCAGCGCCGCGAGCGCATCGGCCAGCGAATGGAACGAGGACAGCTTGTCCCCCGGCCGCATCATTGCCACGCTCAGCAGTCGCAGCGGGCCGGTCGGGTCGGGCGGCGCGGCGGCGCGTGCGGGTCGCGGGCCGGGGTCAATGAAGGCGGGCAGCTGGCGCAGGCGCTGGCCGGGGCGGCTTGTGCCTTCAAGCGCCAATTGCAGGCCGGGGCGGTCGCGCGGCGTGGTCCAGTAGACCAGATCGGCCACGCGCAGCGCGCGCAGCGATTCCTCGGCAAACCAGCTCCATGGACCGGTCAGGCGGCGGTGCGAATGGCTCGCCTCAGACACCACATAGGGTATGCGCAGCGCCGAGGCCACACGCGGCCCCACCAGATCTGGCGCCTTCCAATAACAATGATAGGTGAACCACAGCGCGGGGGGATCAGGGCGAAACGTCTCCAAAAGCCGCTCGACCTCCAGATCCGCCTCGGCCATCAGCGCGTGTTGGCGCAGGCGGTCACCATACAGATCCAGCGTGCGCAGCGTGCTTGCCAGCCCCGGCGCGAACCCCGCCAGATCAAGCGCGCGCATGGTCAGGCGCGCGATTTCGCGGTCGCCCGATGGCACGGGATGGTCGGGCGGCTTCATCGGGGCATAAAACGCGATGCGCGGGCGCGGGTCCGGCGATGTCGGGCGCGCCGCAATGGTCATGGCGCGGGGGCCGCGGCGGGCGCAGGCGCGGGGGCAGGGCTGCGGGGCGGGGCCGCATCGCCCAGAAGGGCCGCGAGACGGCGTGCCAGAAGGGAGATCCCCCGGTCCATCCCGAAATCAGCCACCAAGCGCTTGCGCGCCGCGTCGGCCATGCGGGCGCGCCCTTCGGGGTCACGCATCAGGGCGGCCATACGGTCGGCCAAGGCGCCCGGATCGCCGGGGGCGACCAGCGCGCCATGAACCCCGTCTTCGATGAATTCGGGGATGGCCGACACCGCGGTGGACAGGATCGGGAGGCGCTGGCTCGCGGCCTCCATCAGCACGTTGGGCAGCCCGTCGCGGTCGCCGTCCTCAGCAATTTTGGATGGCAGCACGAACAGATCGGCGGCGCGCATGGCGGCCAGCACCTCGGTCTGGTCGCGCTTGCCCAGCCATTCGATCTGGTCCGCGACGCCAAGGCGCGCGGCCTCAGCGGCCAGTTGGGTCTTCAGCTCTCCGCCCCCGATATGGGTTAGGCGCCAGGGCAGATCGGCAGGCAGACGCCCGAGCGCGGCGATCAGGTCATCATAGCCCTTTTTGGCCACCAGCCGCCCGACCGACACCAGCCGGAACGGCCCATCATGGGGCACCCGCGCGGGGGGGTCGGGAAACCTGCCCAGATCAAGCCCGTGATACACCAGATCCACCTTGCCCGGCGCATCGGTCAGCCCGCGCAGATGGTCGACATTGGCCGCGGTGCAGGTGGCAAGAAACGTCATTTCTGCCAGTTTTTCGCGTTTTTCCCAGTCCGGCGTGGTCCAGATGTCCCGCGCATGGGCTGACGCGCCCCAGTCCAGCCCGCGCATCAGTGCGGCATAGCGGGTGGCCGATCCCGGCGTGTGGATGAAATGCACATAGAGGGCGCGTGTTTCGGGCGGCAGTTCGGCGGCCAGCACCAACGCCTGGCCAAAGCGGCGGATGCGGTTGCGGGTCAGGTCGCGGCGCAGATCGCGCAGCCACGCGCCCACAGCGGCCCGGAACCCCGGCAGGCGCACGGCGCCCGCCAGCGCGCGGATCACGCGCAGCGGTTCGAGATGCAGATATTCGGGCAGATAGCGCGCGCGCGCCTGCACCGCGCCGTGGATCGGGTGCGTGCGGTCATCATAGGGATGGCGCAGTGACCAGATGTCGAACCGAAATCCCCGTTGTTCAAGCGCCAGCAATTCCTGCGCGATGAATGTCTCAGACAGGCGCGGCCAGCCCTTGACGATCACCGCAAGCGGGGGCGCGGCACCGGGTGCGGCACTGTGCGCGGCGGGGACGCGAGCGAAGACATGGGTTTCAACAGCGCCGTGCGCGCCGCAGCCGCAGCCGGGGGGGTGGTCATGGGCCATGGCGTCAGCCGCCCCACGCGGCGGCGCGGCCATTGGCGGGAAAGGCGCGTTGGGCAATCACGTCCAGCCCGTCCAGCAGCCCTGCGACCGGCGCCATGCTGGGCGGTGGCTGGGTGGCCAGCGCGCGGATGGCATTGCCCATCACCGCAGCGCCATGGCCGTCGCGGGGTGGGTGCAGCATGCGCATCAGGCCGATGCGCTCAGCCGCCTCAGCGCGGATCAGCTGTTCTTTGCGCGGGTAGGATCGCGGCGCGATCACGGCCGGTTTGTCGAGGCTCAGGATCTCGCAGAACGTGTTGTAGCCGCCCATGGCGATGATGCCGACGGCCTTGGCCTGCAACAGTTCAAGGCGCGGATCAAAGCTGATCGCGGTCACCCGTGGGTGCAATGCGGCGGCGCGGCGATCAAATTCCGCGCGTTTTTCGGGCTGCAGGAACGGCCCGTAGACGATGACGCCATGGGGATGCAGGGACGGATCAGCCTCATAGGCGCGCAAGGTCCAATCGATCAGCGCGGCGCCATCGCCCCCGCCCCCGGTGGTGATCAGCACGAAAGGCTCGCTCGGCACATTGTCGCTGTAGCCTTCGGGCCAGTCGGGCGTGTCGCGGCGCAGATAGCCGGTATAGACCACGCGCTCAAGGGCCGCCGCGCTCAGCCCCAGCCCTTCGAGCGGCTGGTGGATCTGCGGCAGGCCGTAGATCCAGATTTCATCAAAATAACGCTCAATCGCGTCGGCATGACCCTTGCGCGCCCATTCGGCAGCCAGCGTCTCGCGCGCGTCCAGAACATCGCGCACGCCCAGCACGATGCGGGTGCCGCGGCGCGAGGCGGCCTTTAGCGTGCCGGCCAGTTCGTTGCGAAAGCCCCAAGCCTCTTTGTCCACCAGCAGCAGATCGGGATGAAAGGCGGTGTCGGCGGCTTCAATGATCGCGGCGCGCAGGGCCACGGTTTCTTCGATCGGCAGGCCCAGATTGTGGGACGCGTAATCCCCGTCAGGCAGCTTCACCACGCCGGGCAGGCGCACATGGTCCACCCGGTCGGGAAAATCAAACCGCCCCGCGATGGGCGATCCGGTCAGGATCAGCGCGGCCAGCGCGGGGTCCCAGCCGGTCATCGCCGCGGCAATGGTGCGCGAGCGGCGCAGATGCCCCAACCCGAACGTGTCATGGGAATACAGCAGCGCGCGCCGCGCCGGTCCGGCCGGCACGGGATCAAGTGCGCGCGGCGCGGCCGCGATCTTTGTTGGCTTGGTCATGCGCGCTCGCGATCCCTTGTGCCGCGCGCGGGTCCGGGGCCGAAGGCCGCCGGATCCCTTACGCAGGTCGTGTCACCTTGATCGATCCCCTGCATCGCGGCACCTTTGGGTGGGGCGCGGGGACAGATCGTGGAACGCTATACCAGAAGCGCCCGCGGTCAAAACCCGCGATGCAGGTTTTTTTGCACCGCACCTGACAAAAGTTGCCCGTCAGGCGCAAATCTGCCCGGCGCAAATCTGCATGCGCGGATCACAGGTTTGGCGCCGCGCTGCCGCAAGGGCGTGACGAGGCCAAGGTCGCGCTCTATAGTATAGCCGCCACCGCCTGCACACCACCCGCCGGCGCACTCACTGTACCGGAGCCCGCCACATGATCTTTTGCGCGCCGCAGCCAGCCCCTCCGCGCCGTTCGCCAATTGTGGGCGCTGTGTTGCGCTGCGTCGCAGTGTTGGCGCTGGCCTTCATGTTGGCGCTTGGCGCGGGCGCAGGGGCCAAGGCGCAGACCGGCATTGATTATCGCGCGCTGCTCAGCGGCGGAGCGAGCGCTGAGCCCCCCCCCGCCATGTCGCGCCCTGACGACGCCGCCCCGCCAGTGGCGCGCGCGCCTGAGGTCGCGGCCTATGGCGCGATTGAGGGATTTGAGAGCGACACCATGATCATGCGCACCACTGAGAGCCTCTCGGTGTTTCGCCAAAGGCTGAACCGCATCGTTGCCGCGGGGCCAGACATGTTCAGCGCGCTTGATGCTACTTTGGCACGCGCGTCGCCTGACGGGCGGGCCAACTATTTCCTCGGGGCGTTCGTGCTGGCGGTGATTGCGCTGATGATCGGGCGCGCCGGGATGATGTTGGTGGCGGTGCTGATCGCCGCGCCGATCATGATGGCGGCGCAGCGGCGGATGCCTGACCCGGTGACGTTGGGCGACAAGCTGCCGGTGCTGGCGCTGCGCTTTGCAATGACCGTGGCGGTGACCGCGTTTGGGCTGCTGATTGCGGCGGGGCTGTGTTTTGCCATTGTCGGGGATCATCGCGCGACGCTGGTGACGGTCGGAATCGTGCTGGGATCTTATTCGATCTATGTGCTGGTGGACACGATCTGGCGCATGACGATCAGCCCGTATCTGAGCGCATACCGCATTCCGCGCCTTGGCGATCAGGACGCGCGGCGGCTTTATCTATGGGCCTCGTTCACTGCGGCGATTTCGATTGCCGGGCAGGGCTATGCCAGCTGGCTGATGGCGATCGGTGCCTCGCCCGAACTGCACGCGGTCTCAAGCGCGGCGCTCGGCTTTGTTGCGCTGGTGATTGCGGTGGCGCTGGTCTGGGCCAATCGTGGCGCGATCTCCGGGGCGATCCTGGGCGGGCACAAGCGGGCTGAGGCAAGCTGGATGTCCTCTATTGCCGCGATGTTCTGGGCCCCGGTGGCGACGCTCTATCTGATCACTGCCTGGGCGCAGGGCGCGGTGCGCCTTGTGCTGGGGCTGGAGCAGAGCATCCCGCTGCTGGCTGGCGCGTTCATGACGGTGATGGCCGGGCTGGTGGTCTATGCCGGGTCGGTGTTCACGGTTGAAAAGCTGTTTGCGCGCGCGCGTCGGCGCCAGGCCCGCCAGATCATGCCCGCGCAAGTGATCGAAGAGGCCCACGCCGACGGCGGCGACACCGGCAGCGAAGGTGAAGGCGGCGATGACGAAGGTGGCCCGGCTGAGCGCCGCCGCCCGGCTGAGCCGCCGATGATCGAATATGGTCCCGGCCCCCGGCTGCGCACCTTTGAGGATCTGGCCCAACGCGCCGCAGCGATTTTCGCCGCTGGGGTGGCGTTCTGGCTGCTGGCGAGGATCTGGGGCGGGGCGGCGGTCTTCGCCGATGGCGCGCGCCTCGATTTCATGCAGGACATCGTCGACAAGGTGTTCATCGGTTACGTATCGTACCACGCAGTGCGCATCTGGCTCGACAAACGCATCGTGGCTGAGGGGGGCGGGCCTGAACTGGTCCCCGGCGACGAAGGGGGCGGATCGTCGGCGTCGCGGCTGGCGACGTTGCTGCCGCTGTTCCGCAGCTTCATCCTGTTCTTCATCCTCTCCGCCACAATCCTGTCGTTGGCGATTGAACTGGGGGTCAACGTCGCGCCGCTGTTTGCCGGTGCCGGTGTCGTCGGCCTGGCCATCGGCTTTGGCGCCCAGACGCTGGTGCGCGACATCCTGTCAGGCATGTTCTTTTTGCTCGATGATGCGTTCCGCAAAGGCGAATACATCGATGTCGGCATCGTCAAAGGCACGGTTGAGAAGATCTCGATCCGGTCGTTCCAGCTGCGCCATCACCTTGGCGCGCTGCACACGATCCCGTTCGGAGAGATCACGCATCTCACCAACTTCTCCCGCGATTGGGTGATGATGAAGCTGCCACTGCGCCTGACCTATGACACGGATGTGGAGCGGGTGCGCAAGCTGGTCAAAAAGCTGGGCCAGAAACTGCTGGAGCACCCGGTGGAGGGGCCTAAATTCGTCCAGCCGCTGAAATCCCAGGGCGTCATCCAGATGGAGGACAGCGCCATGATCCTGCGGGTGAAATACATGACCCGCCCCGGCGATCAGTGGACCACCCGCAAGCTGGTATACCATGAACTGCATGAGCTGTTCGCGCGCGAAGGCATCCATTTCGCGCACAAGGAAGTCACCGTCCGCATCCCCGGTATGACCGATGACCGCAAGCTGACCAAGGCCGAGGCTGAGGCCGTTGGCGCAGCCGCCCGCAGCGTCGGCGACAACGAGGTGCCCGGCGCGCTGGCATCGACCGCTGCGCTGCGCTGAGCCGACCCGCGCGCCCGTCAAAACGGTGCCGCGCGGGTCGGGCCAAGCCCAGATTTTTAGCTAAAAATCTGATTGCGCATCGACCTCAGGTCGCCGCGTCTGCCTTAGGTCAGCGCGCCAGCCCTGTGCAGAGCGGCGATGTCAGCCGTGGACAGACCGGCATCGTGCAGCGCTGCCTCAGTGTCGGCGCCCGGGGCATGGGCGGGGGCGGGATCGGGCGCCGGGGTGCGGTCAAACCGCGGCGCCGGGGCCGATTGGCTGATGCCGCCGACCTGCATATGCGCGCGCCGCGCAACGTTATGCGGGTGGATCTCGGCCTCAGCGGGGCTGAGGACCGGGGCGATGCAGGCGTCGGTCCCTTCAAAAATCACCATCCAGTCATCGCGGGTTTTCGACGCAAAGACGGCGGTGTAATCGGCCGACCGCACGGCCCATGTCCGCGGGTCGTTCTGATCAAGCCGGTGCGCGTCCGGCAGGCCCGCCTTTTCGACCATGATCGCGAAGAACTGCGGCTCCAGCGGTCCGACCGACAGGAACTTGCCGTCCGAGGTCTCATAACACCGATAGAACGGCGCGGCGCCGTCGAGAAGGTTTCGCGCGCGTCCTTCGTGCCAGATGCCTTGCGCGCCCATCATCCGAAACAGGCCTGAGAACGCCGACACGCCGTCGATCATCGCCGCATCCACCACCTGACCGCGGCCTGAGGATTGGCGCTCATACAACGCCGCCATCACGCCCAACAGCAGGAACATGGTTCCGCCGCCATAATCGGCCACCAGATTGAGCGGCGGGACCGGCGGGCGGCCCGCCTCTCCGGTCATGCCCAACATGCCGGTCAGCGCGAAATAGGTGATGTCATGGCCTGCAACCTGCGCCATCGGGCCGTCCTGGCCCCAGCCGGTCATGCGCCCGAACACCAGCCCCGGATTGGCAGCGTGGCAGGCATCAGGCCCCAGCCCGAGTTTTTCCATCACGCCGGGCCGGAACCCTTCGATCAGCACATCCGCGCCCTTGATCAGCGCCATGCACGCGCCAACCCCGCCGGGATGCTTGAGGTTAAGCGCCACCGATCGCTTGCCGCGGTTGTTTACGTCCGTGGGGCGCGGACCGCCAGATTTTCGGTCAATGACCGTCACATCTGCGCCCAGATCGGCAAGGAACTGCCCGGCCAGCGGACAGGGGCCGAGGCCCGCCATCTCGATAACCTTCAGGCCCGCGAGCGGTCCGCCCCGCCCCGCTGCGCCAGTGCCCGCCATCAGTTGCGCTTCCTTTCATCAAGGCCAAGGCCCCGGCCGATGATTTCCTTCATGATCTCTGACGTTCCGGCATAAATCCGGCTGATGCGGGCGTCGGCGAAGATGCGTGAGATCTCATATTCGTCCATGAACCCCGCCCCCCCATGCAGCTGCAAGCATTCATCGGCCACATAGCCCTCTAGCTCTGAGGTGAACAGCTTGGCCTCAGCGGCCATTTCAGCGGACAATTCGCCCTCCAGATGTTCGCGCACGCAATGGTCGGTCAGCGCCCAGCCTGCATCGAGTCTGGTGCGCATGTCGGCCATTTTAAAGCGCGAGTTCTGGAATGTGCCGATGGCGCGCCCAAAGGCCCGGCGGTCCATGATGTAGTCCATGGTGATGTCAAAAGCGCGCTCTGCATGGGCCATGTAGCCGACGGCGCCGGTGATGCGTTCTTCGGCCAGATTGGTCATCATCAGCTTGAACCCGCCCTTGGGGTCGCCGATCACGTTGTTTTTCGGGACTTTCATGTCTGTAAAAAACATCTCCGCCGTGTCTTGGGATTTGAGGCCGAGCTTTTTCAGGTTCCGCCCGCGCGAGAATCCCTCAAAGCTGTCTTCGACCAGAAACAACCCGATGGCATGGGGGATGTCGGGATCGGTGCGCGCCGCAACCACCACCAGACCGGCGAGATGCCCGTTGGAGATATAGGTCTTCGACCCGTTCAGCAGCCAGTGATCGCCCTTGTCCTCGGCCTTGGTGCGCATGCCTGCCAAATCTGAGCCGGTCCCCGGTTCAGTCATCGCGATGGCCAGCACCGTGTCGCCCGAAACCACGCCCGGCATGTAGCGGTCGCGCTGCTCATCGGTGGCGAATTTTTGCAGATATGGCCCGACGATGCGGTTGTGCAGCGGGATGAACAGGCCCGGTTCGCGCGGGCCGATTTCTTCGGACAGGATCATGTCATAGCGAAAATCGTCGATGCCGAGGCCGCCGTATTTTTCATCGGCATACATGCACAAAAAGCCATCGGCCCCGGCCTTTTTCCAGACCTCACGGCTGACCACGCCATCTTCGCGCCATTGCTCGGTGTGGGGAAAGACCTCCTTCGCAGCCCAAGCGCGGACGGTGCGGCGGAACATTTCGTGCTCTTCTTCATAGATGCGGCGTTTGAGCATGGGGGCCTCATGTTGTGTGCGTCGTGGCGCGCCCCGCAGGGCGCGCCGGGGTCAGACGGTGGCGGCGCGCAGGTGTTCGATGGCGGCGGGGTCGATATGGAACCGGTCCCCATACGCCTCAGCCAACTGATCGGCGCGGGCCTTGAACGCATCAAGCCCGATGCCGCGGATGTATTGCAGCGCGCCGCCGGTATGGGCCGGAAAGCCGATGGCGAAGATTGAGCCGACATTGCCCTCGGTTTCGGACCGCAGCACCCCTTCGGCAAAACAGCGCAGGGTCTCAATGGCAAAACGGGTGAGCAATCGGTCCTCAGCGTCCTGCATCGACACCGCGCGGTTGCCGGCGGCAAACTGCGCCAGTCCGGGCCACAGGCTGCGGGTCCCGTCAGCGGCATAATCGTAGAAACCGCCGCCGTAATGGCGCCCGCCGCGGCCCAGCGCGACCATCTTATGCGCGACCTTGATGGTCGCCGCGGCATCGATCGGAAAGCCGTTTTCAATCCCCAGCCGCGCGTCCAAGGCCAGATGCGTGTCGTGGATTTTCTTCGACAGCACCATCGACGTCTCATCATGCACCTGAAGCGGGCCGATCGGCATGCCGATTTTCCAGGCCGCGCGTTCAATCGCCACCGGGTTCATGCCGTCGACCAGCAGCGCTTGGCCTTCGTCCAGATAGGTGGTGAACACGCGGCTGGTGAAAAACCCGCGGCTGTCATTCACCACAATCGGGATTTTGCCGATGCCCTGCACATAGTCATAGGCTTTGCGCAGGGTGTCCTGGCTGGTCTTCTCGCCCATGATAATTTCAACAACCTGCATCTTGTCGACGGGGCTGAAGAAATGGATGCCGATGAAGCGGTCCGGTTTGGGGCAGGATGCGGCCAGAATGGAAATTGGCAGCGTTGAGGTGTTGGAGCCGTAAATGCCGTCCTCAGCCAGTTTGGGGAAGCTGGCGGGGATGATCTGGTCTTTGAGGGCGATGTCCTCAAACACCGCCTCGATGATGATGTCGACGCCTGCGTAATCATCTGCATCGGTGGGGCGGATGGCCGATAGCAGCTTTGCCGCCTTGGCGTCGTTCATGCGGCCTTGCTTGATCTGCTTGGCGCACAGAGCCGCAGAATACGCTTTGCCGTTTTCGGCGCGGGCCAGATCCGTGTCTTTTAGCACGGTGGGCAGGCCGCGGGAGGCATGGGCAAAGGCGATGCCCGCCCCCATCATGCCAGCGCCCAGCACGGCGGCCGATTTGGGCGCCCAGCGGTCGCCTTTGGGGCGGAATGCGCCGCTGCGGATGCCGTTCATGCCAAAAAAGAACGTGGTGATGGCGGCTTTGGCCTCAGGCGTCGTGACAAGGGCGAGGAATTGGCGCGTTTCATTGCGCAGGGCTGAATCAAACCCCATGCGCATCGAATTGACCGCAACGTCGATGATCCGCGCAGGGGCGGGCATCAGGCCACGGGTTTTCTTGACCAGCAGCGTCGGCGCGACCACGGCGATCATCCGCACATTGGGCGCGTCCGCATCGCCGCCGGGGTATTTGAAGCCCTTCTTGTCCCATGGCTGGACGGACGCATCCGGGTGCGCGGCGATCCACGCTTTGGCGGCGGGGATCAGGTCTTCGCGGGTGGCGGCGATGGCGTCGATCATGCCAAGCGCCAGCGCCTTGGCGGGGCTGTGGGGTTTGCCCTCAGTGACCACGGGCAGGGCTTTTTCCAGCCCCAGCAGCGCGACCGTGCGCACCACGCCCCCCGCGCCGGGCAGCAGACCCAGCGTGACCTCCGGCAGGCCGGTCACGGCGGCGGGGTCATCAACCGCGATGCGGTGATTACACGCGAGACAGATTTCATACCCGCCGCCCAAAGCCGCGCCGTTGATGGCGGCGACGACGGGCACGGGCAGCTTTTCAATGCGCCGCAGGAAGCCTTTGTTTTCCTCGGCATAGGCGAAATATTCCGCGTCGGCCTTTTTCTGCGCCAGCAGCCCGTTCAGGTCACCACCGGCAAAGAAGGTCTTTTTGGCTGAGGCAAAGACCACGCCGGTCAGGCCCTGCTCGGCCTCCAGCTTTTCAACCGTGGCCTTCATCAGCGCGCGGTAAGCCATGTTCATGGTGTTGGCCGATTGGCCGTCCATGTCCATGGTGACGGTCACGATGCCATCGGCGTCTTTTTCGTACGAAAAACCCATGGCTCAGACCCTCTCAATAATGGACGCGATGCCCATGCCGCCGCCGACGCACATGCAGATCAGCGCGCGCTTCAGGTTCCGCCGCTCCAGTTCATCCAGCATGGTGGACACAAGACAGCCCCCCGTGGCCCCCAGCGGATGGCCCATGGCGATGGCGCCGCCGACCACGTTCAGCTTTTCATCGGGCACGTTCAGATCGCGTTGCAGGCGCAGCGCGACCGAGGCAAAGGCCTCGTTGATCTCCACCAAGTCGATGTCGTCGATGGTCAGGCCCACCTTGGCCAACGCCTTCAGCGAGGCTGGTCCCGGCCCGGTCAGCATGATCGTCGGGTCAGTGGCGGTCAGCGCGATCGACACCACGCGGCCGCGCGGCGTCAGGCCCAATTCTTTGCCGATGCGGCCATTGCCGACCATCACCAACGATGCGCCGTCGACGATGCCCGAACTGTTGCCGGGCGTGTGGACGTGGTTGATCCGCTCCACCTCGGGGTATTTGGCCAGCGCGATGGCGTCATAGCCCATCGCGCCCGGCCCCGCGAAACTGGCGCGCAGGGACCCTAGCACCTGCATGTCAGTGTTCGGTTTGATGAAGTCGTCGCGCTGCAAAATCACCAGCCCGTTGGCGTCCTTGACCGGCACCACCGATCGGTCGAACCAGCCGCTGTCGCGGGCATGGGCGGCGCGCTTCTGGCTCTCCATAGCGAAGGCGTCGACATCGTCGCGCGACCAGCCCTCAATCGTGGCGATCAGATCGGCGCCGATGCCTTGGGGCACGAAGCCGGTCTGGATGTTGGTCTCAGGGTCCTCGGCAAACGGGCCGCCATCGGCGCCCATGGGCACGCGAGACATGCTCTCATAGCCGCCTGCGCAGACCAGATCCTCCCACCCGCTGGCCACTTTGGCCGCGGCGGTGTTGAAGGTGTCGAGGCCGCTGGCGCAGAACCGGTTGACCTGCGCACCGGCGACCTTTTCGCTCCAACCCGCTTTTTGCAGGGCGATTTTCGGCAGCACCGCGCCCTGTTCCTTTACCGGCATCACGCAGCCCAGCAGCACGTCATCGACGCGGCTGGTATCAAGATCATGGCGCGTCTGCATTTCGATCAGCAGCGTGGTCACCAGATCAATGGGTTTGACCTCGTTCAGCGTGCCGTCCGCCTTGCCTTTGGATCGCGGCGTGCGGATCGCGTCATAGATATAAGCGGCTTCGGCCATGATGGGTCCTCCGGAGGGGGCGTTGGGATCAGCTTTGGGCGCGGCCGCGGGCGGTGACGGCAAGGCGGCGTTTTTCCAAGTCGCCCGATTGCTGGCGGGCGTTCCAGTCGCGCGATGACGCGCGCTCCGTCAGCCGCCCCTCAGCCTCGCCGCGGGCGATGCCGTGATCCACCAGGCGCTTGTATTCTTGGATCATTGCGGGGTCAGCCTCAGCCATCTGATGGGCCATGGTCATCGCGTGGTCCATCAGGGCGCCTGGTGCGTGCACCGCATTGATCAGCCCGCGGCGCGCGGCTTCTTCGGCCAGCATGAAATTGCCGGTGAAGGACATTTCCTTGGACCGGCTGGCGCCCAGAATGCGCGGCAGCTTTTGCGACAGGCCCCAGCCGGGCATGATGTTCATGCGCGCGTGGGTGTCGGCAAAGCGGGCGTTGGTCGACCCGATCAGCACGTCGCCAACCAGCGCCAGTTCAAACCCCCCGGTGATCGCGACGCCGTTGATGGCGCAGATGATCGGGCGGGGAAAGGCTTCGAGCGCCAGCACCGGGTCGGCGTCGGATGCGGTGATGCCCGATTGGCCGATTTCTTTCAGATCAAGCCCGGCGCAGAACGCGCGCTCCCCCGCGCCGGTCAGCACCAGCACCCGCACGCTGTCATCTTTGGCAAGACGCATGGCGGCCGCAGCAATGGCGGCGCGCAGATCGCGGTTCAATGAATTCATCGCGGCGGGGCGGTTCAGCGTCAGCACCGCGACATGGCCGTCACGGGTTTCCAGCAGCGGCGCAGTCATCGACGCGGCCCGTGCATGCAGGGACGGGGCATTGGGCGTTCCTCCGAACAGATCTGACATGCCCGTGTCTGTGGACGGGCTTTGCGCGGCAGGCTAGGCGAGGGCGCGCAGCGCATCAAGCATCGTTTTAAAATGGACGGCGCGGTTGTTTAGTGCAACGTATCACTCCGCGCAGTTGCCCCGGAATGAGGGCGGCGCACCAAGGGCTTGGGAGGGCCGATCCATGCTGCATCCGTCCGTTCACGCCGGGCGCACCCCCGACAAGCCCGCCTATGTGATGGCCGGATCGGGCGAGGCCCTGAGCTATCGCGCGCTTGATGATGCGTCCAACCGCGGGGCGCAGGCGCTGCGCAGCCTTGGCATCGAGCCGGGGGACCACATCGCGCTGCTGATGGAAAACAGCCTCGATTTCATGACCGTTGCATGGGCGGCACATCGCGCGGGCGTGGTCTATACCGCGATCAGCCGCTATCTGGGGGCGGATGAGGCGGGCTATATCCTGCGCGATTGCGGGGCCAAGGCGCTGATCGTGTCGCCCGATGATGGCCCCCGCGCCCGCGCACTGGTGGCTGAGGCGCCGGGCACCGCGCTGTTTATGGTCGGGGGCGCCGCGGATGGCATCGGGTCATGGGACGCGCTGTGCGCTCGCCAACCCGCCACCCCGGTCGCGGACGCCTGTGCGGGCGAGGATCTGCTGTATTCATCTGGCACCACCGGGCGGCCCAAAGGCATCGCGCGGGGGTGGGAAAAACGCGCCCTTGATTGGGTGCTGCCGATCATGCCGATCCTGTGCGATGGCATGTGCGCGATGGACGCGGATATGGTCTATCTGTCGCCCGCGCCGCTTTATCACGCCGCGCCGCTGCGGTTCGCCATGCGGGCCGCCAGCCTTGGTGCCACCACGATCATTATGGAAAAGTTCGACGCTGAGGCGTTTCTGGCCGCGGTGCAAACCCACCGCGTCACCCATTCCCAACTGGTCCCGACCCATTTCGTGCGCATGCTGAAGCTGCCGGCAACCACCCGCGCGCGCTATGACCTGTCATCCTTGCGCGTTGCGGTCCATGCCGCGGCACCGTGCCCGGCGCAGGTGAAGCGCGCGATGATCGACTGGTGGGGGCCGATCATCCTGGAATATTACGCGGGCACTGAGGCGAACGGGCTGACCGTCGCCACCTGCGCCGAATGGCTGGCCCATCCCGGCACGGTGGGGCGATCCTTGGTCGGTGCCATCCGCATCATGGACGCATCCGGGCGCGATCTGCCTGTCGGTGACACTGGCGCGGTCTATTTCGACAGCGGCATTGATTTCGCCTATCGCGGTGACGCCAGCAAAACCGCTGCGGCGTTTCTTGCGCCCGGATGTTCAACCTTGGGCGATGTCGGATATCTGGACGCGGACGGCTTTCTGCATCTGACCGACCGCGCCGCCTACACGATCATCTCAGGCGGTGTGAACATCTATCCGCAGGAGGCGGAGGATCTTCTCATCTCCCACCCTGATGTGATCGACGCGGCGGTGTTCGGCATTCCCCATGATGATCTGGGCGAGGCGGTCCATGCCGTGGTCCAGCTGCGCGCGCCGGGCGCGGTGACGGCCTATGCGCTGACCGCATGGCTGCGCGCCCGCCTGTCGCCGATCAAGACCCCGCGCAGCATCGAATTTCGCAGCGATCTGCCCCGCACCGCCACCGGCAAGCTGATGAAGCGCAAGCTGAAGGACGAATTCGCGCGATGATCCTACAGCCCCAGTTCTGCGCGCAGTTTTTGGGTCAGCCCCGCGGCGACCAGCCGATGGCTTTCGGCCAGATGGTCGTGCAGACCCGCATCATCCAGCGTTTCCGGCCCGGTGCGCTGGATCCATTTGATCCCGCGCGATGCCATATAAGGCGCGGGGATGCAGCCGGGCGCGTCGCTCAGGATCTCATAAACCATCGGGGTGACCTTGAAGGTCGCGCGAAACGGCGCAGCCCAGATGATGGCGAAGACTTTGCCGCCGACCTTCCACACATCCGCCCCGCCCCATTGCACCACATGGGTGGCATGCGGCAGGTCGGCGCAAAAGGCGTTGCATTCGGCAATGTCCGTCACGCGTCTTCTCCTCTCCATCTTCGGGGTGCGGTCCAGTCTGGCCGCCCCCACCCCTGAATACGAGGCTTTTGCATGACCCATCCTTTCGATCTTACCGGCCGCGTCGCGGTCATCACTGGCGGCAACGGGGGCCTTGGCCTCGGCATGGCGGAAACGCTGGTGCAGATGGGCTGCAAAGTCGCGATCTGGGCGCGCAACGAGGCCAAGAATACTGAGGCGGTCGCAAAGCTGACCGCGCTTGGCGGCGGCGCTGTGACGGCTGAGATCTGCGATGTCGCCGATCAGGCATCAATCGACGCGGCGATGGCGGCAACCTTGGACAAGTTTGGGCGCGTTGATGGCATGTTCGCCAATGCCGGGATCGGGGGCGCGCCGAAATCCTTCCTCGACCACACGCCTGAGGAATGGGCGCACATGCTCGACATCAACGTTCTGGGGGTGGTGCGCTGCTTCCAGACCGCGACCCGGCACATGCTGGCGCGCGGCGCTGCGGGGGATAAATTCGGGCGTTTGGTGGTGACATCCTCCATCGCGGCCATCGAAGGGGCGGCAACGTCGGAGCATTACGCCGCCTCCAAGGCAGCCGTCATGGGCCTGACGCGCGCAACCGCGGTGGAACTGGCCCGCCATGAGATCACCGTGAACGCCATCCAGCCCGGTTTTGCCGCGTCTGAGATGACCGCAGGCATGTTCGCCAATGACCGCTTCGTGAAAATGATGCTGCCCCGCCAGCCCCAGCGCCGCTTTGGCCAGCCGTCTGATTATGGCGCGGTCGCGGGGTATCTGATGTCAAACGGGTCGGGCTTTCACACCGGTCAGGGCTTTGTGATCGATGGCGGCTTTTCGATCAATTGATGCATGGCGGGCGGCGGGGACGGTTTGCCCCCGCCGCCCGATCTGGCTACACCCCCTCATATGACCCACCCCCTGCTGGCAAGGAGGCTTGACCGCGTGCACAGCCCCGACGACGACGACGCCGCCTGCGGGCGCATGAAAGGGGGGCAGACCCGCGCCCTGATCAAGCGCGCGGCGCTGACCGCCTTTGCGCAAAAGGGGCTGGAGGGCGCGTCAGTGCGCGAAATCCTGCGCATCGCGGGGCAAAAGAACGCCGGGTCGATCAACTATTATTTCTCATCACGGGCGGATCTGATTGATGAACTGATCCGCGACGTGGCGGTGCTGCTGGACCGCGATCACGCCCAGCGCGTCGATGCGCTTGAGGCCGCAGGCGGCCCCCACTCCATCCGCGAACTGGCGGTGATCCTGACTGAGGCACCGACGCTGGACGGGGTGGCGCGGGACGACCGTTCGCTGAGGTTCCTGAACATGGTGCTGCAGAACCACCGCCAGCGCCTGTTCGACGCCATGCATGGGCTGGATGGCGGCACGCGGCGCTGCCTTGCGCATATGCGCCGTCTGGCGCCGCCAATGCCGGAAAAGATCGTGCGGCAGCGCCTGATGCTGGTGATGATCTATGTGGTCGGTGCCGCATCAACCCGTGAGGCGGCGCGCGACGACATGGCAAGCTGGGAAACCCTGTGGGGCGGCGCGCTGGGCCGTGAGACGCTGGCCGACACGGTGGTCGGCATCATGACCCAGCCGCCCGCGCCTGAAACACTGGCGCAGCTGGTGGCGGAAAACGCGGACCGCCGCACCCGCAGCTGAGACCTTGGCAGGGGGCCCCTGCATGTGGGCGCGGGCAGGGCGCGCGGCACCTCAGTCGGTCATCTCGGTGGCGAGCTTCAGGGTCAGAAGCTCCTCCTCCACCAGGTAATAGATCTGGTCAGGCGGGGTCTGCATGGCCAGCGTTTCGATGCCGGTGTCGACGCCCATATCCTGCCAGAACTGCATCATGCGCGCTTTGATGATCTGGATTTCATACGCCGCGCGGTTGGGGGTCATGACCCCTGCCGTCTGGAAATAGGTCTGGTGCACCCCGATCCAGGCGGTGCGTGCGGCAAGCCGTTTCACGCCGCCCCCATAGGCGGAAGGGCAGGCGCTGGCGCAGGCGCGCCCGGCCTCAACCGCGGTGTTAATGCCCCGGCCCCGGATCGCGCGCCCGATGGCCAATGCCGCGTCCACGTTGCCGCCGGGGCTGTGAAACGCCACCGTCTTGGGCTGGGTCGGCAGGGCATCAAGAAACCCTTCAAACCGGGCATCATCGCCAAAGCGGAACGCGCCGGTCACCAGCAGCACGGGGGCGTCGCCTTGGGTCATGCGAAATTGCAGGCCGTCATCACCCGGTGGCATCGGCAGCTCAGGCGCGGTGTCGCCGGGGCGGCGCGGCACGTCTGATGGGGAATAGGGGCGGGTCTGGTCGCCGGGGCTGAACGGGTTCTGCACCCGCGGCGCGATGGGATCGGCACCTGAAAAGGGGCGCCCGGCGATGTCGGTCCAGACCAGCAGCCCCGCCAGCGCAAATTGCGCCACCAGCGCGGCCTTCATGGCCTGGCGCACGGTGATGCGCCAGATCGGGCCACGCGGCGGGGGGGCGCTGCGGTCCAGAACGGTCATGACGCGGGGCCGTCATCGCCCCGCCGGGTCATGGCGCGGTCTGCATCGTTCATCGCACCTTCAAGCGATCGCATCGCGACCAATGCTGCCTGCAGATCGGCGACCGACAGCGTGCGCTCATAGCTCAGATCCCCGCGCCCACGGCGGATGGCGGCCTGGGATGTGGCGATGATGAACACCAGCACCAGCGGCAGCAGATCAATGGCGATGGCCCCAGCCCATGCCGGCACAAAATCGCCCGCATAGCGGATCACCGCATCGGCGGTGGAAATCGGGGCATAGGTGGTCTCGCGCGGTTCGGGCAGAGACAGGACATCGCGCGCGGCATCTTCAAGGCCCCGCGCGCGTTGGTCCAGCGCGCCCAGAACGGACGCCATGGTGGAGGTCTGCGCCGCGCGCACGCCGCTGGTGGCGCCGTCAGCCTCTGGCAGCACCACGGACGCGCGCAGATCGGTCGCTGCCCGCGCCACCAGCGGCGCGACGGACAGCTGGCGCAAGGTGGCGATCACCCCGGCCAGCCGCACAGACTGCTCGGCAAAGGCGACGGAGCGCAGCTTGACCGGTCCCTGCTCTGCGATCAGGCCGCGCATGCGGTTGAGGATTTCATTCCCCCTTTCGAACGCGACGGAAATCGGCTGGTCCTGCGCGCCGATCTGCGCCTCTAGCCCGGCCAGTTCTTCGGATTTCTGGCGCAGCAGGCGATAGACCGCGCCTTGGCCGCCAATGCCTGACAGGCCGCCGGTGCGCTCCAATTCAGTCAGGTCTTCAAAGCTGGCGCGGGCGCGGGCCACATCGCGCGACAGCGACTGGCCCGCGACGGCGTTGGCGTGCGCGCGCTCCACCGCTGATTGGTAATCCTGCACTGTGACGGCCAGATGCTGTTCCACCGCCGCCGATCCGGCCAGCGCCGCGGCGTTCAGCCATGACGACATCGCCACGATCGCCGCGCAGCCCAGCAATGTGGCCAGCATCATGCCGATCACGCCGCCAGCCCAAGTCATCGCTGGCAGGATGCGCATGACGTAGGACCAGAACACAAAGATCGCCACCGACACCGCCAACGAATAGGCCACGGCGGCAAAAAAGCTGAGCGGCCCTTGCCCCTCAAGCAACCCCGACACGCCCAGATATGTATAGACCCCTGACGCCGAAGCCAGCACCCCCAGCGCCAGCGGCGTGAAGGTGTCGAGCCATTTGAGATGCCCTTCGATGTCGCGGGCGGTGCGCAGGCCGCGTGCGGCGGCGGGATCGTCGTGATGGGTCATGGCGGCGGCGGTCCCCTATGGAGAAGCAGGCTGGCATCGAGAGTCGGGCTGGCACGCAGTATGCCCGAGGCTTGTGGTCTGTGGGGCAATTGGATCGACCCCGCGGCAAGGATGCGGCGAAGTTAAGGTAAAGCGCGGCGGTCCCTGCAAAAAATCGATGCAAAAACTGCTTGGTGCGCGGCGCTGGGCTTGTTAGCTTATCGATCCGTGATTTTACGTGGTGCATGGGCCTGTGTGATCAGGCCCCCCCGCCGCGGTGGGGTATTGAGTTCAAGCGACTTTCGCCAACACCGAGGAAACGCATTGCGTATTTCTGCCGACCAAATGGCCCGGTTTCAGACAGTGGCTGAGCAATCCTACATGGATAAGCTGCTGCCCCATGCTGAGGCTTACTTTCCCACCGTCTATGATGCGTGTGGCCCTGGCGGCATGTCCGTCTGCATCGAACAGGCCGTGGGCCGGGCGCGCGCCGCCGGGTTCCATGGCAAGGCTTGCGTGCGCACATGGTTCGACATGGCGATGCTGCTTGGCGCAGAATTTGATGCCGATCCGCTGCTTCCCTTCGCCGCGCCGCATCTGGATTGGGATGCCGCGCGCAAACGTCTGGCCGACCGCGATCCTGACCGGCCCAAAGGCACGGTCGGCGGCGGGGATGAACCTGACCCGATCGACATGCTCGACGCGCTGCACGCCGACGCCTGGGTCTGGATCGACCGGACCGCGGGCGACAATTATGGCAACCTTTACCGCGCGCTCGCGCGGCTGGGGGCGCTTTTGGCGCGCGAGGACATGACCTTGCCAGACGACCCGGCGGGGCTGATCAAAGCCTTCGCGCGGATTTTTCCCGAAAAGGCTGATGCGGCTGAGGATGCGGACATCAAGGCGTTTCTGACCGCCGCCGCAATCCGCGCCGCCGAAGACGGGTTCTTGCCCGGCAACGGGCGCGCGATTTATATTTTGCGCTGCTTTGTCGGCGGGATCGGGGCGTTTCGCGACCCGGCCTACGCCATCGACGGGCGCACCTGCGCCGACCTGCCGCCCGAAGGGTCGGGCCGGGTGGAGGCGCATCGCCGCTTTGTCATTGAATATGTGCAGCGTCTGCTGGCGGCCGCGCGCCGCTTTGGCGCGGAGGGGGTCTGAATGGGCAAGAAGACGCCATCTGCATCTGCCTCAAAGTCTGAGGTCACGGATCTGCCGGTCGATATCGCGGTGGGCGATTGCCCGCTAAAACGCAAAGGCGACATCCAGGTTGCCGTGGTCTGGGCGCATAACGGGTCCGTGGTCAGCGGCGTGCCGATCGACCTGCAAGGCCCGACGCCGGGCAGCGGGTCAACCGATGGCACAGGCTTGGTCCGGTTCAAGAAATGTGTCCCCGGCGAATATATGTATGAGGCTGATTTTTCAGCCATCAAGATGAAATACCCGGCGCGGTTGGTTGCAACCTCCGCCACCAGCGTCAAGCGCGACAAGCTGACGACAGTGACGCTTACGATCGAAGAGCTGAGCGCGCTGAAGGTCGAACTGATCGAGCAAGAGGACGACAAAGAGATTGGCGCCGTTCCCGATCAGGACGTGATTTCAATCGCCGGTGGCGGCGCCAAGGAAAAGGGCAAAGCCACTGCGGAGCTGGAGAAAATCCCCGCGGGCGAGATCACGCTGACCGTCGAGGTCAAAGCGCCGGACTGGAAGCTGGCGCCGGGGCAGACCCTGACCGTGAAGCTGGTGTCCGGGCTGAAGACCGAAAAGAAAATCTTCGTCCAGCGCCAAAGCCTGGTGACCCTGAAGATCCATGATCTCGACACCAAGAAAGACCTGACCGAAGGGAATTTTCTGGTGACCCTGCCTGAGGGGACCCCGACCATCGCGCGCTTGAAGAATGCCAAGGTCGAGCTTCGGTTCCCCAAGACCGCCAAGAAGATCAAAGTCACTGAGGTGGTCACCGGCTCAGGCAAAGATACCGATACGCTCTACGAATTCGTTGAACTGACCTCTGCATGACCTGGGCATTTGAACGGGACATGGGCCAAAAATTGAATGAGGGCTTTTACACATGCCGGTGATCCTCAAGGCGCCCGAACAAGGGACCAAGGTCAAAAAGGGCGACACGCTCGCCAAGCTGGCCAACGAGGCCGGGCCTGATATTGATTGGAAGATGATCGCGCGCCTCAACTGGGGCACCGACCGCCCGATTGAGGTGGTCTATGCGATCCTTGAGACCATCGGGCTGGAGCTGAAGGACCTTATGAACAAGGACCTGCGCGAAAAGCCCGAGGACATGCCGTTCTCTCCCCATGCTGACGTAAAGGCCGAACTGCGCATCCCGGAGGTCTATAAGACCGAAGATCTGGACCCCGAAAAGACCCATACCATCAAGGTCAAATCCCTAAAACCCGCAGTGTCGGTCGGGGTTATCTCGCTCGACAAATGGTTCATTCCTGAGCTTGAGGAATGCGAAGTCCGCTATGAACTGATGGGCGTGAAAGACAACGCTGACAAAGTCAGGATGGACGTCTTCGGGTCGAATTATTGCGATTGCACTGACTGGAGCGACGGCGCTGGCGTCTATGACAAAGGTGATCTTGAAAAGGAACCGGTGTTCACGCGCGATGGCCTAAAGGCCGATGAACACACCGATGAAACCATCAAGTGGAAGGGCGATTGCACCACCGAAAAGGGCATGTTGTCAGTCAAGTTGAAGCCTGAGGACAAACGCCATGTGAACGTGGCGTTTTCGCCCTACACGGTGCAGATGACTTATCACAAGGCGGCGTTGCCTGACACGGACCGCCCGCAGATCGTGTTGAAACCGTTCTGGCCAGCCTGGAAGATGACCGAAACCAAGCCTTCAGCCGCCGCTGGCATGAATGGTGAGGTTCATTGGAAGAACGCCGACGACCAAGATGGCGGCGCGCTTGAAATTTCAGACAAGGAAGGCGTGGTTGTCTTTCGCAAGACCTTTAATCCCGAACTGAAACCTGTTGCTGGCAAGCCAAAGGCCAAGCTTGACCGACCAAAGCAGCTGGAAAAGGGCGATCAGAAGTTCACGTGGGACAAGAAGTACCGTGAAGGCGTGCTGAACGGAAAGATGGATGACGTCATGATTGACGATTCCGCCTGGACCGACGCCATGCAAAAGCAGTTCCTCTACCAAAGCACGCCCTATACCGCGACCGTCACGACCCTGAAGCCGGAGCTTGAGGCAGACAGCCTCAAGATTGAATGGAAGGTCCTGAACTCTGGCGGCAAGCTCAAGCGTGGGCTGTATCGCATCAAGGACCGCACCGGGCGCATTGTGTTTATTGCGCCGCTGCCCGAAGCCAAGATGGCCGATGGTGAGCATTCGGTGACCTGGGACGGCAAATATCCCGAAGGCATGAAGAACACCCTGGACGGCGACGAAGTAACGCCGTGGGACATGCCTTACCGCGTTGAAGTGCAACTGCACACCGCGGCGGGAGAGGCTGAGGGCCTCGCACTTGCGGCTGAGCATTCCGAAATTCGTCTTTACACCCACAACGAGACCTTCGCGCCGAGCGATCCGCGCTATGACCCCGACGCGCTGAAAGCCAGCCTGATGCTGGAACCGGGGCCGCTGCTGGCCAAGGCGGAGCTTGAAGGGGATGTGGAGCTCAAACCCTCAGTTCCCCCGAAGGACAAGACCAAGGACGAATGGTTCCGTTACAAACTGGCCGAAAACGGCTATCATCCAGGTCCGCTGCACAAGGCCTATGACGATGATTTCAAAATCTCGTTGCAGGAATTCAAACGCTCTGTGCCTGCCGATGGCGGTGCCGGTGCGGGCAACTTTGCGCGCCTTAAGCTGGACGCGGGCAACATTGAACTGCGCGATGTGGCCGCCAAAACCGCGCTTGAAACCCTGCGCGCAGGCGACAAGCGTTATCCCTATGCCGACCAGGCCAAGATCGACGGCAACAATGACAACCCCGACCTGACGCCTGAAGAATTCGCCAAGCGTCTGCGTGACGTGACCAAGTCTGTGGTGATCTGGGCTGACGACCGCCAGTATTACACCGATGGCGGCGGCGACAGCACCAAGGACGCCGACAATAAGCCGTTCCTGACGGCGGCGGGCGGCGAAAGCCCCACCGATCCTGCGCCTGCCGCGCGCATCGGGCTGGGCCTGAACGACTATCGCGGCGGCATGGTTACTGGCGACGGGCGTGTGGCGCTGGATGCCGATGCGATCCCGCGTCCCTGGGTGCCGCTGCGCGCCGCCCCGACCCTGATGGGCCGTGAGGTTGAACTGTTTGAGCCCTACAAAAAGGAACGGGTGGAGGTTGAAGGCGACGACCGCGCGGCGATGCTGAAGGCCATCGGTCCGCTGCGGATGGACTGGGTGGTCGACGAATTGCCTTTTGATGTCAGCACTATCGACCCGTCCGATTACCCAGCCAAAAATTTTGCGGGCGGCCAGAACTGGGACCAGCTGACCGAAACGCGGACCCGGCGCTACCTGACCTGGGCGCTTTGGCAGAAAAAGAAAAAGCACAAGCGCGCCGACACCAAGCGCAGCACTTTGTTGACCAATTGCCCCGATGATATGGGCGGCGCGCGCCCTGCTGATGGCGCGGTTTATGCTGAAAAGGCCTTCGGGTCGGGGGAGCAGAGCCTGTGGCCCTGGAAGGCCGCCCATGACGCGACCGATGAGGCGATGTCCACGATCATCCATGACCTGATCCACAAGGACCAGAAGCCCAAGGATCTCGACAAGCCTTTGGTGGCCGATCTGGTTGGTGGGGCCTGCGCATGGTTCCGGCCCTCAACCGTTGGCGGCGACGGCTATCGGGTTGGCGCGCGCATGGCGCTGAAAAAAGACGGTGCCAATTCCGCCTTCCCCAACATTGAGGCCTTGGAAAAACGCTATCCCGCCGCGCCCCAGGCACACAGTGCGCGGATGCGGGTGTGGCGGCGCAGTTCGCTGCGCGGGGTGGCCTGCTGGTCGCCAAACGCGGGCAAATACAATGGCGCGATGATCAACCAGTTCCGTGACTACTATAAGCCGGGGCATGTGTATTTCGTCAACGAAGGTGGGCCGCTTAAGCTGCACGCCATGACTGACATCTTCAACGACACCAACAACACGCACAAAACCCGGTTCAAAAACATCATCCGCCACAACATGGCTGCGGCGGGTTGGGGCGCATGGCATCATACTGCCGCAAATATCGATCTCGACAGCCAGTATCCGTACCCTTATTCGCAGCACGATAATATGGGGCTTCAAAAGTATTTCCCTATGGCGGATCGCAGCACAATCAGCAGCACCGCCACCAACATGTGGAACACCTATAACGGCGCGCTGCTGTTCGCCGTCGCCGAGGCGGCTGAGACCAACGGCTATATGCGCGGCCACTTGATCGCGGAATTCGTGTCCTCGCCGAAATATGACTGGCATCTCTACAAATGTGACGCGGTGCCCGCGCATGAATTCGTCATGCCGCTGAAAAAAACTGGGGTCGCACCGGCCAATCCCGCGTGCCAGAGCGTCGGATGCGCTGGCACGATGACCACCGCCGCGGGCTGGTGGGATCAACGCTTCAACTTCAACGGCATCGGCCTCGCCATCGGCGTGACGTGGTGCTTTGATCAAAGCGACGCGAACATCGGCGTGCATGAGGTCGGGCATCACCGGCATTTCGAACATTGCGCGCATGCGCCGTTTGTGAAGCCGGAAATGCATGACCACGCGGCCAATCAGGTGGTGGATTGGGGCGTCGAAGGTGCCGCGCGCGCCGTGTGGTGGGATGCGCCCGATCACCACACCGCGAGCGATCCGAACATCGCGGACGCGGCCGCCCATGCCGATCACGGCAAACGCTGGGACCGCCGCTGTGTCATGAGCTACGCAAACGACGCGGAACAGTATTTCTGCGGAAAATGCGCGCTCAGGAACCGTGGGTGGAAGGTCACTTCTTTGCCCGCCATGAACGGATTGTTCCGAGAGCCCGCCTGATGCGGTTTGTTCGCTCCCTTGCCCTCGGGCTGGCCCTTTTTGCGGGGGGTTGGTCCGTGGGGCCGCTGATGCAGGTCCAGGCGCAAAGCGCCGCCAACCCCTCGAAGGGACAGTCCGAAATGGCCGACCTCCAACTCTCGCTCAGCATCCCTTCGACGCCCGTGCTGGCGGGCGAGGATTTCGTGGCCGTTGTGACGGCCACAAATGGCGGTGCCGCCCCGATTGAGGCCCCGGCGGAGCTGGACGAAGCCGCCTATGCCTTTGTGCTGACACCTGAGAACGGCGATCCGCCGATCGGGCTGTCGCTGGACGCGCAGCAGCGCATGCCCGCGCAGGGCCAACCGAGGGAGCTGAACTTTCCCAGCCCGAGTTTGGGCGGTGATCTGCTGGCCCCCGGCGTCACGCGCGAAGCCACCTTCTATCCCGCGCGATTGGCACCGCGCGCCCTGCCGCCCGGTGCATACGCCATGACTGTCGTGCTGGTGACGGACCGCGCAGTCACCTCAGCGCCGCAACGGCTGGTGATCGCCGCCGCCCAGATCGAAAAGCAGGCCCTGTCGCCCCGCGGGATCATGGGCGGGGTCGATCTGGCCTTCGTGCACCGCGACCCGGATGGCCACGGTTTTCTGTTTCAGGGCATTGCCAAAGCAGACGCGCCCACCCGCGCCGCTGCGCTGCGCGTCGCCGATCTGGGGATGGCCGGGCCCGTGCAGATCGCGCTTGCACGGCGCGCTGCGGATGCGGGTGGCCCCGCCTGGGCCGCATGGCTGACCGCCGACGGAACCTTCGCCGCGGCGCTGTCCTACAGCGCCTATGTGGCGGGACGCGTGGCGCCGCTGGATCTTGGCCTTGCGGATGCGTCGCTTGGTGCGGCGGGGCTGCACGATCCTGAAACCGACACACGCGCAACCTTCGCGGCGCTTGGCATCGGGGCGGGCGGGCTTGAATTGGTCGTGATCCGGCTTGACGCCAATGCGGGCTGGTCGGCCGATGTGACGCGCACGCCGGTCGATTTGCCGGGAACGCCCACGCACTGGCGGCTGGTGCCGCGCGCCGATGGCGGGCATGAAGCGATCGTGGCCATGGCAGCGGGCGGCGCAACCTCGGTCCACGCCATCGCGGTTGCGCTGGATGGCACCGGCGCGCCGCCCCGCCTGTTGTCTGAGGCGCCCTTGCCGCTTGCCGCCATGTCGGCCCCTTTGGCAGCTGATGATGGCGACATGGTGCATCTGCTGTTCGGCCCCCAGATCACCGATCGCGCGCGCATGGTGTTCCGCCGCGCGCCGCTTTCAGGCGAAGCGCCGACGGAGCTGGTGTTCCGCGTGCCCATGGAAAACGGCGCCACGCCAAGCGGCTGGGCCATGGCCGAAGGTGCCTCCGGTCCTGCGGTGATGGCCGCGTGGTTGTCGCCGCGCCTGCTGGGCCTGACCATCGGCGACGGCAGCGAGGGCGGCATTCTGCGCAGCGATATCGAAGGGGGCGCGGACCTGTCGGTGCTGGCCGTCGGGCCCAAGCGTTGGGCAATCTGGCGCAACGCGCAGGGTGCGATCGAAAGCCACCTGTTCCCGTGACGACCCAGGCGGCGCGACGACCCCTGCCGGGGCGGCGTCTCTGGTCTGGCCTGCGATTGCGAAAAACAGATCCCCAATAGCCCGTATGAATGGAATTTGGGCCTCACTGGCACGGCAACCTTTTTCGCACAAAAGCTCTCAGATCTAGATGGTTGGCGGTCGTGCCGGGTGCGTGAACGCCCCACTCTGATCCCGGATCGACCTGGCAGAGGACCTGCCGATGGTCCTTGAAACTGGGGGGCAGGCCCCGGCCACGCGTGCCAATCGGTGGATCTGATCACCAACCGCTGGACATGGTCCTTGGCAATCGGGGTGATGCCCGCGGTGCCTCGGGCAAGGGACCGCGTGGTCGCGCATTTTGGCGCGGTTCATCCTGTGGGTGTGATGGCTGCTGGTGACGGTTCAATAGCGGATCTGGCACCGCGCGGCGCAGTGCTCGCGGCCCCAGCCCCCGGTGCCTAGATGTTGCGACGGGCACCATTGACCATGGCGCCTAGCTGGCGATGCCCACGGCACCGGTATTGCACGGATTTGACCATCGGGCAGGATGTGGGCATGTGGAAATCAAGCGCCTCCACCTTCGGTTCCAGCGCGCCGCCGCGGTAGGCAGATGATCGGCGGGCGCTTGATTTCTTTGCGCAATCTGGTCCATCAAAGCTGCGTCGAGCACGCGCAGCCCAGACGCGCTAGCAGCCCAGACGGGGTCCACTCAAGCCAATCCGGCGAACCGATCAAGGACCGAGATAGGGGTGATCCCGGCCGCCCAACGGCGTTTGCGCGCCGGTGCCCCCAACCACGTCTGGATGCCCGTGGCCGAACGGCAGATAGGTCAGCGCGCTGAGCGCCAGCGCGAACCGCACGCCGCGCCGGTAAGGGGCTGTGATCCGCTGGTGATCCCAAAATTGTGCTGAAAGGCATGAATGCCTCCCGCATCTGGGCCCACTGCCTTGCTGCGCGCGATCAAAGTGATACGACAGGTCCAGCGATCCTTCGGTGCCGGATCGGGCCATTGCGGTGCCCTGCGCCCGTCAGGGGATGAAAATGAGCCTTGAGATCCTGCTCGCCATCGCGGCCATCGCATTGGGTGGCATTTTGAAAGGTGCCACCGGGGCAGGGGCGCCGATCGTGGCGGTGCCGATCCTTGCCATGCTGTATGACGTGCCGATGGCGGTGACGGTGTTCGTGGTCCCGAACCTGTTGTCCAATGTCTGGCAGGGCTGGCACTATCGCGCGCATCGGTTGCCATGGCGCTTTGCTTGGGTGTTTGCCGGGGGCGGAGCCGCGGGATCGGTGGTTGGCACATGGATGCTGGCGCGGCTGCCGTCACCGGCGCTGCTGCTGCTGACGGCGGCGGCGGTGTTCATCTACATCGCGTTCCGGCTGATGCGGCCAGGCTGGCGGCTGGGCTATGGGTTGGCGCAAAAACTGGCCCTGCCGGTGGGCGCGGTGGCGGGGGTGCTGCAAGGGGCGGCGGGGGTGTCGGCGCCGATCTCGCTCACGTTCCTCAATGCCATGAAGCTGGACCGCGCGGCTTTCATCGCGACCGTATCGCTGTTCTTCGCGGGCATGAGCTGCGTGCAGATCCCCATGCTGGCCGGATACGGGTTTCTGACCCCGCTGCGGCTGGTTTATGGCTTTGGCGCGCTGGCGGTGATCATGGCTTTCATGCCGCTGGGCGCGGCGCTGGCAAGGCGGGTGTCGCGCCAGGCGTTTGATCGGCTGATCCTGTGCCTGCTGGCGCTGGTGGCGATCCGGCTTGCGTGGTCGGCGCTGTGACGCGCGATTTGCGCTTGGGCACGTTGGGGGCATAGGATCGGCCCATGGCTTTCACGCTCAAGCAGCTCAGGTATTTCGTGGCGGTGGCGGAAAACGGCACCGTTTCAGGCGCAGCGCAGGCGTTGGCGATTTCCCAATCAACGGTCACCGAGGCGATCAAGGATCTTGAGGCTGATCTGGGCGTCGCGCTGTTTGACCGCCATCCGCGCGGGCTGACCGTGACCCATAAGGGCCACCAGTTCATGCGCCATGCGACCGGCATTCTGGCCAGCATCGCGGATGCGCGCGGGGCCTTTGACGACGAAGGCGGCCAGAACGCCGGACATCTGCACATCGGCGCCACGTCGCTGGTGGCGGGCTATGTGCTGTCGGACATTCTGGCGCGGTATCGGCGGGCCAACCCGCAGGTGACCGTCAGCGCCCTTGAAGATAACGGAGAGCATCTGGAACATCTGCTGGTGGGAGGAGAGCTGGATGTCGCTGTGATGGTCACGTCCAACCTGCGCGACCGCATGGCGCTGCAATCGGAAATTTTTGACGTCTCGCCCACCCAGTTGTGGCTGCCGATTGGCCATCGCCTTGCGACCCAGACCAGCATCGGCATCGAAGATCTGGCCGATGAGCCGATGATCATGCTGACCGTCGATGAAATTGAGGCCGCGACCCGCAAGCTGCTGAACGCGTTCGGCACCCGCCCGCGGGTGGCGTTCCGCACCAGATCTGTTGAGGCGGTGCGCAGTCTTGTGGCCACCGGCGCCGGCGTCGCGCTGTTGCCTGAAATGGTGTACCGGCCGTGGTCGCTGGAAGGCGACCGGATCGTGTCGCGCGACATTTCGGGCGCGCTGCCGGTGGTGCAGGTGGGCGTGGTGTGGCGCAAAGGGGCACCGCTGTCGCGTGCGGCGCGCGATTTCATTGCCGTGGCGCAGGCACCGCGATTGCATCGCTGATGCTGGGTATCGGAATTTCCGATTACAGCCTTCTGACAATTGAAATTGTGATTTCGCGCAGCCCGTCTAGGGTCTGATGTCAGGAGGGCGCGTTCAAGCCGCCCCGTCTTTCAACAGGGATTTGATGCCATGAAGCACGTATCGCGCGCATGCGCCTCCGCTCTCGCGCTGTTTGCCTATGCCGGACCGGTTTTGGCGGTCGATATGGTGACTGCGCTTGGAACGCCTGAGGGCCAGGTCTCCATCGTCGCCTGGCCGGGGTATCTGGAGCGCGGCGAGACCGACCCGGCCTTTGACTGGATCACCGGGTTTGAAAAAAGCACCGGCTGCAAGGTCCAGATCAAAAGTGCCAACACCTCGGATGAAATGGTTGCGCTGATGAACGAAGGCGGGTTCGATCTGGTGACCGCGTCGGGGGATGCGTCGTTGCGGCTGGTGGCGGGCAAGCGCGTTCAGCCGATCAACACCGACCTGATCCCCAGCTGGTCCACGGTGGATGACCGCCTGAAGAACGCGCCGTGGCACACGGTGAACGGCACCCATTACGGGGTTCCCTACATGTGGGGCCCCAACGTGCTGATGTACAACACTGAGGTGTTCGCTGAGCCGCCGACCAGCTGGTCCGTTGTGTTCAACGAGACCACCCTTTCCGACGGCAACACCAATTCGGGACGGGTGCAGGCCTATGACGGCCCGATCCACATCGCGGACGCGGCCAATTACCTGATGACCCACCAGCCTGAGCTGGGGATCACCAGCCCCTATGAGCTGAACGAGGACCAATACAAAGCCGCGCTTGATCTGCTGCGCGGGCAGCGCAAGCTGGTGTCGCGGTACTGGCATGACGCCTTCATCCAGATCGACGATTTCAAGAACGAAGGCGTGGTTGCGTCGGGGTCTTGGCCGTTTCAGGTGAACCTGCTCAAGGCCGATGGCGTGCCGGTGGCATCCACCATCCCCTCTGAGGGCGCGACCGGCTGGGCCGACAGCACCATGATGCACGCGGATGCGGAAAACCCCACCTGCGCCTATCTGTGGATGGAGCATAGCCTTGCCTCCAACCTGCAAAGCGATCTGTCGGTCTGGTTCGGTGCCAACCCGGCGGTTCCGGCCGCCTGCACTGATGGGCGCGGAATGCAGACCAGCGATGGCTGCACCACCAACGGCATGGACGAATTCGCCCGGATCAAGTTCTGGCAGACGCCCGTGTCAAAATGCGAGAGCCAGGGGACCTGCGTGCCCTATTACCGCTGGGTCTCGGACTATATCGGCGTGATCGGCGGACGCTGAGCCACCGCACTTGGCCCCGCCGCCCGTGTGCGGCGGGGCGCAACCAAAAGGCCTCCCATGACCGCAGCTGTCACTTTTGCAGGCGTCTCGCGCCATTACGGACCCGTGCGCGCGGTGGATTGCGTCGATCTGACGATCGAGGAAGGCGAGTTCTTCGCCATGCTCGGCCCGTCGGGATCGGGCAAGACCACCAGCCTGCGCCTGATTGCGGGGTTTGAACAACCGACCGCCGGGCACATCCGGATCTTCGGCGAAAACGTCGACCGTGTGCCGCCCTATCGGCGCAACGTGAACACGGTGTTTCAAAATTACGCGCTGTTCCCGCATCTGAACGTCGCGGACAACGTCGCCTTTGGCCTGCGGGTCAAAGGCGTGTCGCGCAAGGACCGCGCGGTCGCGGCGCAGCGGGCGCTTGATATGGTGGAACTGGGCGATTTTGGTGCCCGCCGCGCCGGGCAATTGTCTGGCGGTCAGCGCCAGCGGGTCGCGCTTGCCCGCGCACTGGTGAATGAGCCGCGGGTGCTGCTGCTGGACGAACCGCTCGGCGCGTTGGACCTGAAGCTGCGCGAACAGATGCAGGACGAATTGCGCGGGTTGCAGCGCATGCTTGGCATTACCTTTGTGTTCGTCACCCATGACCAAGAAGAAGCGCTGTCCATGGCCGACCGCGTCGCGGTTTTTGCCGAAGGACGCGTGCGTCAGGTCGGCACGCCTCAGGAGATATATAACCGCCCCGCCACCCGCTTTGTGGCCGATTTCGTCGGGTCGTCAAACGTCATCTCCGCCGATTTTGCGGGCGTCGGCCCGGCGGGGGCATGGGCGTCGCTGCGCCCTGAAAACATCACCTTGGCTGAGGGTGGCCGCCCGGCGGTTGTCACGTCGCGCGCGTTTCTGGGCCGGGCCACCCGGCTGGGGCTGGACTGCGGCGGCCATGCGCTGACCGCCCTGATCCCGGCGGGGCAGGCAGCCCCTGAACCCGGTGCCCAAATCGCGGTGTCCTGGGCGCCCGAAGCGGTGCATGTCATGGGACCAGACGCATGACGCCGCTTGCCATTTTCCCCGGGCGGGGCGGTGTGCTGGGCCGCGCGTCGGACTGGATCTGGCGCAATCCGGGGCGGTTTGTGCTGCTGATGGCGCTGCCCATCTCGCTCTGGCTCGGCATCGTTTATGTCGGGTCGTTGCTGGCGCTGCTGGTCCAGAGCTTTTTCTCCATCGACGAATTCAGCGGCATGATCGTGCGCGAATTCACCTTCAAAACCTATGGAGAGCTGCTGCGCCCGGTGAACCTGGACATCATCGCGCGCACTGTGCTGATGGCCGCGGCGGTGACTGTGGCCGCCGCCGTGCTTGCGTTTCCCATCGCGTTCTATGCGGCGCGATACGCGCGCGGGCGGTGGAAGGCGCTGTTCTACATCGGCGTGATGCTGCCTTTGTGGTCGAGCTATCTGGTGAAAATCTACGCGTGGAAGCTGATCCTGGCGAAAGAGGGCATCTTGACGTGGCTTTTTGCCAAACTGCATCTGACATGGGCGCTCGATGCCGTGTTGGCCACGCCGGTGATCGGCGGGAATTCGCTGTCGGTCAGCTATATCGGCACGTTCCTGGTGTTTCTGTATGTCTGGCTGCCGTTCATGATCATCCCGCTGCAAGCGGCGCTGGAACGGGTGCCGAAAGACTTGTTGGAGGCCGCCGCTGATCTGGGCGCCGCGCCGCGCCAAACCTTTCGCATGGTGCTGCTGCCGCTGGCGCTGCCGGGGGTGATCGCGGGGTCGATCTTCACGTTTTCCTTGACGCTGGGCGATTACATCATCCCGCAGATCATCGGATCGTCGCGGCTGTTCATCGGCCAAGCGGTCTATGCCCATCAGGGCACGGCGGGCAACATCCCGCTGGCCGCCGCCTTTACCGTGGTGCCGATTTTGATCATGGGCGTCTATCTGTGGGTTGCCAAACGGAAGGGGGCTTTCGATGCGCTCTGATCGCGCGCCCATGGGGCTGAAAATCGCCGCGGGGCTGGGCTTGCTGTTCCTGCACATCCCGATCCTGCTGATTTTCGTCTATGCCTTCACCACTGAGGAAGCGAGCTTTCAGTGGCCACCCCCTGGCCTGACCACCAAATGGTTTGCGGTCACGCTGGGGCGCACGGATGTCTGGCAGGCGATGGGGCTGTCGCTGAAGGTGGCGGCGATTTCCACGATCATCGCGATGATCCTTGGCACCCTGACCGCCGCGGCGGTGTCGCGGTCCAAATTCTTCGGGCGAGAGACGATTTCCCTGCTGGTGATCCTGCCGATCGCGCTGCCGGGCATCATCACCGGCATCTCGCTGCGCAGTGCGTTCAACTTGATGGACATACCGTTTTCCACTTGGACCATCGTTCTGGGCCACGCGACCTTCTGCATCGTGATCGTCTACAACAATGCGGTGGCGCGGTTCCGGCGTATGTCGGGGTCGCTCATCGATGCGGCGATGGATCTGGGCGCGGACGGGTTCCAGACCTTCCGGCTGGTGATCCTGCCCAACATCAGCACTGCGCTGCTGGCGGGGGGCATGCTGGCCTTTGCACTTTCTTTCGATGAGGTGATCGTCACCACCTTCACCGCCGGGCAGCAGACCACCTTGCCGATCTGGATGCTTGAAGAACTGGTGCGCCCGCGCCAGCGCCCGGTGACCAACGTGGTCGCGATGTTCGTGGTGCTGATGACCATCTTGCCGATTTTCGCCGCCTATCGCCTGACCCGCGGCACCGAAGACATCGCCGGTCAGGACAAATGACGCCGCCAAACGGGAGCCGAAACCAATGAACACCAAAATGCTGATCGGATCCGCGCTTGTCGCGGGGCAGGAGACTGAGGAAAAAGTCCTCAACCCCCGGACCGGAGAGATGATCGTCTCGTTGCCCGAAGCGTCGCTGGCGCAGGTGGATCAGGCGGTGGAGGCAGCGGATAAGGCCTTTGTGGCTTGGTCGCGCACCTCCCCGGCTGAACGCGCCGGGATGCTGCTGAAGATCGCTGACCGGATCGAAGCGAATGCAGACGCCCTCGCGGCCCTGGAGGCGCTGAATTGCGGCAAGCCGGGCCATCTGGCACTGGGCGATGAACTGCCCGCCGTGGTCGATTGCTTCCGGTTCTTCGCAGGTGCCGTGCGCTGCATGCAAGCGCCGGCGGCGGGGGAATATCTGACCGGGTTCACGTCAATGGTGCGGCGCGACCCGATCGGGGTGATCGCGTCGATTGCGCCGTGGAATTATCCGCTGATGATGATGGCGTGGAAAATCGCGCCTGCGATTGCCGCGGGCAACACGGTGGTGTTCAAGCCGTCGGAGCAGACCCCGCTGACGGCGCTGAAAATGGCAGAGATTTTCGCCGATATCCTGCCCGAGGGCGTGGTCAACATCGTGCTGGGGCGCGGCGAAACCGTCGGCGCGGCGTTGATCAACCATCCCAAAGTGGTGATGATCTCAATCACCGGCGACGTGGCCACCGGCAAAAAGGTGCTGGAGGCCGCGACCCGCACCGTCAAACGCACCCATCTGGAACTGGGCGGCAAGGCGCCGGTGATCATCTTTGACGATGCGGACATCGACGCCGCGGTAGAGGGCATCCGTGCCTTTGGCTATTACAATGCCGGGCAGGATTGCACCGCCGCGTGCCGCATCTATGCACAGGCCGGGATCCATGACCGCTTTGTGGCGGCGCTTTCGGAGGCGGTGTCGACGATCGCCTATGGACAGGCCGATGACGGCACCAACGAAATCGGCCCGCTGATTTCGCCGCGCCAGCGCGACCGGGTCGCCAGCTTTGTCGAGCGCGCGCGCGAGGCCAGCCACATTGAGATCACCGCCGGGGGCACGGCGCCGGACGGCCCGGGGTTCTATTACGCCCCCACCGTCATCGCGGGTGCCTTGCAGACCGACGAAATCGTGCGCCGGGAGGTGTTCGGGCCGGTGGTCTCAGTCACCAAGTTCGAGGACGCCGACCAGGCGGTCACCTGGGCCAATGACAGCATCTATGGGCTGGCATCCTCGGTCTGGACCGGCAATGCAGGGCAGGGCATGGCGGTGGCGGCGCGGCTGCAATACGGCTGCACTTGGATCAACACCCATTTCATGCTGACCACAGAAATGCCCCATGGCGGCATGAAGCAATCGGGCTATGGCAAGGACATGTCGGGCTACGCGCTTGAGGACTATTCAGTCGTGCGCCATGTGATGATCGCGCACTAACGCGGGACACCCGATCTATGCCTTGCGCACAGGTCTTTCGCATGTGAATGGGATTACACCCCGCCTGAATTTGTTTGGGCGGGGTGCCATTCTTGGCTTTGCATCCTGAAATGAGAGATCTGACATGCGCTTTATTTTTGCCATTCTCGTCGCCGCCACCTTAAGCGCCTGCGCCAGTGGCGCGCGGCCGGTTGCGATGATCTCCGGCACCACGCCGGGGATGGCTGACATCCGGGACGAATTCGTCGTCGCCTCAGTCACTGGCGGCGAAGAAACCAGCCCGATGTGGGTCTCAAAAGTGTCCAGCGATGACTTCAAGCAGGCGCTGATCGCATCGTTGCAGCGCGCAGGGGCCTATGACCCGAGCTCAGGGTTGAAGATATCGGCGGAGCTGATCTCGTTGGAGCAGCCGCTGCTGGGTATTTCGATGACCGTGACGCCGACGGTTGATTACACCATCGTTGATGCGGCCGGTGCCACGGTGCTGTCCGAACGGGTGGTCTCGCCGTTCACAGCCCAATTCTCGGACTCGTTCCTTGCGGTGGAGCGCCTGAGGTTGGCCAATGAAGGCGCGATCCGCGAGAACATCCGCCAGTTCCTTGCGCTGTTGTCGCTCGGCGATTTCAGCGTGCCGACCAGCTGAGCGGCCAAAGCAAAGGGGCGGCGCCGATCGGCACCGTCCCTGTTTCGCATCAATCGACCAGCGCGCCTGCTTGGTCTTTGCGCATCCGCCGCCGTTTCGACACCCGCCCGACGATGATCGGCAGGACAAATCCGACAAAAGCCACCGTCCACAACCCGATCGCGAGCGGTGAGCCGATCAGCACGCCGTATTCGCCATCAGCGATGGTGACCGCGCGGCGCATGTTCACCTCCATCGCGTTGCCCAGCAGGGTGCCCAGGATCACCGGCACCAAGGGCACGTCAAGCTTGCGAAGCGCCCAGCCCATGACCCCAAAGCCCACCATGACCATCAGATCAAAGCTTGAGCCTGAGATGCCATAGATCCCGACAAAGCTGATCATCGCGACCACCGGCATCAAGATGCGCGGCGGCACCAGCAGCAGACGGCTGAACAGGCCCACCATGGGGATGTTCATGATCAGCAGCATGAAGTTGGCGATGAACAGCGCCGCGATCAGGCCCCACACCACATCGGGGTTTTGCGAAAACAGCAGCGGCCCCGGCGTGATGTTCAGCGACAACAACACCGCCAGCAGCACCGCCGTGGTGCCAGATCCCGGCACGCCCAGCGCCAGCATCGGCACCAGCGCGCCGCCCGCAGCCGCGTTGTTCCCGGCCTCCGGCGCCGCAACACCGCGCGGATCGCCTTTGCCGAACGTGCCGTCGCGGTCCACCAGACGCTTTTCCATCGAATAGCTGATGAACGATCCCAGTGATGCGCCTGCGCCCGGCAGCACTCCGGCCAGAAAGCCCAGAACCGTGCTGCGCAGCATCGTCGGCGTGCATTGGCGGATCATGGCAAAGCTGGGCGTGATGCGCCCGATCACGATTTTGGGCTTGGGGGCGGCGTTGGCGTCGCGGTTTTCCAAAAATACGAACACCTCGGACAACGCGAACAGCCCGACGATGGCCACAAGGAAATCAATGCCGTCATACAGATGCACTTCGCCAAAGGTAAAGCGCGGCACACCGGTCTGTGTGTCGACCCCGATCATGGCCAAGCCCAGCCCCAGGGCTGCGGCGAACGCCGATTTGCCCTGATTGGTCGCTGAAATGCCGCCCAAAGTGGCGAATGCAAGCGCGAACAGCGCGAAATATTCCGCCGGGCCGAACAGCAGCGCCACCTTCACCAACTGGGGGGCAAGGAACACCAGCCCCCAGGTCGCGAAGAATGCGCCGACAAAAGACGCGATGCCTGACAGGGCCAGTGCCTCTCCGGCCCGTCCTGCCTGCGCCATGGGATAGCCGTCAAGGCAGGTCATCATCGCTGGTTCGTCGCCCGGAATGTTCAGCAAGATCGAACTGATGCGCCCGCCATACATCGCGCCATAATACACCGACGTCAGCAAGATCAGCGACGGCGTTGGCCCAAGCCCCAGCGTGAACGCGAGCGGTATCAGGATCGCGACCCCGTTCGACGGGCCAAGCCCCGGCAATGCGCCCATGACGGTGCCCAGAAAGCAGCCCATCAGCGCCAGAAGCAGATTTTCGAATGTCAGCGCGACCAGAAAGCCGTCACTGAGCGATGCAAACGTGTCCATTGCAAAATCCTCAGAAACCGAAGGGGCCGCGGGCCAGCGACAGCCCGAGGATGAGACGGAACACCACGTAGATGCCCCCCGATGTGCAGATGCCGACCACCACGCTTTGCAGCGGCCTGGTGCCAAGGCGCCAGGTCAGGTAGCCCGACGCCAGAGCGGTGGCGATCAGGAACCCCAGTTCGGGCAGCGCCTGCGCATAAGCGATCATGGCCAGTGCCGCGAGCGCGATCTCCGCCAGCCGTCCGCCGCGGGGCCAGGTGGGGTCAGGGTCAGGCTTGACCAGGAACCAGGCTGAGGACAGCCCAAGCACGATGGCGATGATGATCGGAAAGGTCTTGGGGCCAACGGCGTCGGAGAGAAAGCTCTCCTCAATGATCGTTGCCTGCCACGCAAAAAAGATGGCGAGAAGGATCCCGATCCCGCCGAAAATCCGGTCGCTCATGGAGTGGCTCCCTGATGTGCGCGGGGGTGTGGATCCCGCGGTGTTTTCTACCAGACGCGCCCCCGGCGCGATTTTTTACCAGACGCGCCCCCGGCCCAATTTTTTTACCAGACGCGCCCCCGGCCCAATTTTTTTACCAGACGCGCCCCCGGCCCAATTTTTTTACCAGACGCGCCCCCGGCCCAATTTTTTACCAGACGCGCC
>JBLGAC010000010.1:0-92309 GCA_047610385.1 Paracoccaceae bacterium
GCAGCGCCATAGGCATCAGGAGTTCATCCGTTTTCTCAACACCATCGAGCGCGATATTCCGGCAGGCAAGGTCGTGCACGTGATCCTGGACAACCACGCCACCCACAAGCACGCGAAGGTCCGCGCCGGGCTCGACCGACAGGGGCGCTCGTCGCGGCCATAGGCCCACAGCCGCGCCGTCGCGGTCTTGCCGGCGCCTGAGGCCAACATTTGCACGGGAGTGTCGTCCGCGAAGATCGCCTGTCCTGCCAGCACATGGCGTCCCCTCTCGGCAGATTGCTTTGCAATCGCCTGCCCATTGCCTGACAGGGCATTCCCAATGCCCGAGAAGGGGGCAACGGATGGCGTCGGCCAGCGGCTCCAGCAGAGCCGTCGACTTGCCAACCCAGTCGGCCAAGCGGCGCAGCGCGGCGCCGCACTGGGCGCAGTCAGTATCGCCGGTCGTCAGCTCGACTTCGACGCGAGGAATATGATCGGGGATCGGCCGACGCTTCGGCTTGTTCTTCTCCTCGAGGAGCGGGAATACACCGCGATGCGCGAAGACGGGCTGATCGGCGCCGAGGTGTTCACGGCGCTGATGCAGGATCTTGCCGCGCGCCGTGCCGCGGCGGAGGACCGACCGCGTCTCGACATCGCCCTGCGGTGGCGCGAACTGGTGCGGCAGTTTCCGCTGTTCTCAGATCTCGGCGACGCTG
The DNA here is from genome assembly GCA_047610385.1 of Paracoccaceae bacterium. Taxonomy (GTDB): domain Bacteria; phylum Pseudomonadota; class Alphaproteobacteria; order Rhodobacterales; family Rhodobacteraceae; genus JBOCEF01. Next base: position 696 of record JBLGAC010000010.1, read on the forward strand.
CGCTGAAGGGGCTCGGCCGCGCGTTTCGGACCCAATACGTCAACGCGGGCGACGTGATCATCGCCAGCGATAGCGGGGCCAAGCGCGTGTATTTCATCGCCTCGGGCGCGGTGGAGCTGGAAAGCGCCGGCCAGAGCTGGCGGCTCGGGCGCGGCGAGATGTTCGGTCAGATGGCGATACTGATGAAGAAGGCGCGCCGCGCCGAGGTGCGGGCGATCGCGCCCTCGACGCTGTTGCTGCTGGACGAGGAACGTTTCCGGCGCCTGCTCGCCAGCAGCGCCGCCTTGCGGCAGGCGGTGCGCACCAGCGCCGAGAAACGCGGGATCGAGCCGGACGCGCTGTTGTTCGGGATCGCGCCCGCAGCGCGCTAGAACAGCACGGCGGGCAGCCATGTGGCCAGGGACGGCATCGCCCACACCAGCAGGATCCCGATCGCCTGCAAGCCGATGAACGGAACCACGCCTGCATAGATATGCCCGGTGGTGATCTCTTTCGGCGCCACCGCCCGCAGGTAGAACAGCGAGAACCCGAACGGCGGCGTCAGGAAGCTGGTTTGCAGGTTGATCGCCAGCATCACGCCCAGCCAGATCGGATCATGCCCCATCAGGATAAGTGCGGGGGCGACCAGCGGCAGCACGATCACCGAGATCTCGACGAAATCCAGAAAGAACCCCAGCACGAACACGAAGATCATCACGAACAGCAGCGCGCCGTCGGGCCCGCCGGGCAGGTTGGCCAGCAGATGGGCCACCCGCTCTTCGCCGCCAAGGCCGATGAACACCAGCGAGAAAAAGCTGGCGGCAAGGATGGTGGCGAAGATCATCGACGTCATGGTCAGCGTGGAATTCAGCGCGCCATGGATGATCTTGCCTTTGATCGCCGCGCGCAGCGCCAGACCGACCGCGCCAAGCCCGACCAGCGCCAGCAGCGTGTAGGCCCCGCCGATCAGCCATTCCAGCGCGCCGTTGTCATTGCGCTGCAACCGCACCGGAAAGGCGCCCGCCAGCAGGCCGAGCGCGACCAGCGCGACGGCGCCGATCAGGATCAGCCGCGGATTGATCCCGATCTTGCGCCCCGCCATCAATAGCGCGCCGACCGCGCCGACCGACGCCGCCTCGGTCGGGGTGGCGACGCCGCCCAGAATGGCGCCGAGCACCGCGAAGATCAGCAGGACCGGGGGGGCGATCGCGCCCATCACCTCGCGCCGGTCGGGACGCGCAAGGCCAAGCTCCGCGGGCGGCATGTCCTGCGGGTGCAGCGCCCCGCGGATCAGGATGTAGACCAGATAAAGCACCACCAGCGTCAGGCCCGGCAGGATCGCGGCGGCGAAGAACTGGCCGACCGACAGCGCCTCGACTGAGAATTTGCCCTGCTCATACTGCGCCTGCTGGGAGGCGTTCGACATCACGTCGGCCAGAATGATCAGCAGCGTCGATGGCGGAATGATCTGCCCCAGCGTGCCCGCGGTGCACACGATCCCCGACGCCACCGAGGGGCTGTAGCCCGCGCGCAGCATGCTCGGGAGCGCGATCATCCCCATCGCCACCACCGTCGCCCCGACGATGCCGGTGGACGCGGCCAAAAGCGCGCCGACCAGCACCACGGAAATGCCAAGCCCGCCGCGCAACTGGCCGAAGCTGCGTCCCATGGTGTCGAGCAATTCCTCGGCGATCTTGCTCTTTTCCAAGATCGCGCCCATCAGCACGAACACCGGAATCGCGATCAGCACTTGGTTGCCGATCAGGCCGAACGCCCGCTGGGCCAAGGCGCCAAGCAGCGAGACGTCCATGACCCCCAGCGCCCAGCCCAGATAGGCGAAGGCCACGGCCACGCCCGCGATGCTGAACGACACCGGAAAGCCGGACAGGATCGCGACCATCAAGGCCACGAACATGATCAGGTCAAGATAGGCGGTCATGCGGCGGTCTTTCCATGGAACAGGCGGACCAGAAGCGCCAGAGATTGCAGCATGATCAGGATGCAAAAGGCCGGGATCAGGGTTTTCAGCAGAAACACCGCCTCGATCCCGCCCACGGAAATCGGGCCTTCGAGGATTTTCCACGAATTGCGCACCGACGGCCACGACCAGTAAAGCAGCGCCGCCATGGACGGCATCAGCAGGAACAGGTGGCCGAGGATGTCGACCCGCCGCCGGGCCGCATCGCTCACCTTGGCGTAGAACACATCGACCCGGACATGCTTGTCGACCAGCAGCGTGAACCCGGCCCCGAGCATGAACAGCGTCGCGTGCATGTAAAGCACGCTTTCCTGCGCGGCGATGGAGTTGAAGCCGAACACATACCGCCCGATCACGATAGTGAATTGCACCAGCACCATGATCAGCGCCAGCCACCGTATCGCGCTGGCGACGGCGCGGTTCATCGCATCGATCGCGTCTGCCAGTCCAAGCATCCCCGCCCCCCCGTAAAGCTGTGATCGCGGTGCGCGGCGCAGGGCCGCGCACCGCCAAGGTGTCAGTAGCCGAGCACCGAGGCGCGGGCGTTCATCTGCCCGTTATCGGCATAGGTCATGTAGCCACCGACCAGATCGCGGTAGGCGATGAAGCTTTTGGTGATCCGCACCACCAGCTCGTCGCTGTCCGCGAGGTATTCGTGCATGATCTCGTCTGCAGCGACGCCCATGGCGGCGACCACGTCGTCCGGCATCTTGCGAACCTGAACGTTGTGCTTTTCCACCAGCGTTTTCAGCGACTGCGCGTGCTTGGTCATGTATTCGGTCAGAACCGCGGGGTAGAGGCCCTGACACGCCTGCGTGACCACTTGTTTCAGGTCGTCCGGCAGGTCTGCATAGGCCTTGGCGTTGACGCCGCATTCCTCGGCCGAGGACGGCTCGCCCACGCCGGGCCAGTAGTAGTAGGGCGCGACCTGATAGTAGCCGAGTGCGCTATCGGTCCACGGGCCGATGAATTCACCCGCGTCGATCGCGCCGGTCTGCAGCGCCTGGAACATCGCCGGGCCGCTCATCGCCTCAGGCGCCATGCCAAGCTTGGCCGCCATCTGCGACGCGATGCCGGTGGTGCGGAATTTGAGGCCCTTGAGGTCCTCGACCGACTTGATCTCATTCTTGAACCAGCCCGCCCACTGCGGCCCGGAATTGCCGCACAGGAACGGCTTGATGTTGAAACGGCCATACATCTCATCATAAAGCGCCTGACCGCCGCCGTGATACATCCAGCCGAACTGCTCATCCGCGCTCAGCCCGAAAGGCTGCGAGCCGAACAGCAGGATGCCCTTGGATTTGGATCCCCAATAGGCGGGCACCGCATGGTAAAGCTCCGCCGTGCCTTCGGATACGGCGTCGAACACGCCGTTGCCGGGAACGATTTCGCCCGCGGCGTAAAGCGTGACCTTGATCCGCCCGCCGGACAGGGTGGTGATCCGGTCCGCCAAGGTCTGCGCCGCGACGCCCGGTCCGGGCAGGTTCTTGGGCCAGGCCGAGACCAGTTTCCAATTGCGCACTTCCGCCGCGATGGCGGGGGCTGCAAGCGCGGTCGCCGCGACGCCGACGCCGCCGGCTGTCAGGAATTTACGTCTGTCCATGGGTCACTCTCTCTGTTGGGGTGTGTGATTGCGGGATTGTCTTCCAGACCGTCTTGCGCGGTCCCGGTTGCGCTTGTAGCGCGCATTTCAACCCTATCGGCGAGCCGGGCGTGGCCTGCGCGCAAGAGGTCAAAGGTCATGCGCTCAGTTCCCCAAGATCCGGGGCAGGCGCAGGCCATGTTCGCGCGCGCAGGCGATGGCGTCTTCATAGCCCGCATCGGCATGGCGCCAGACGCCGCTGGCTGGATCGTTCCAGAGCACGCGCTCGATCCGCTTGGCGGCCTCAGGGGTGCCGTCGGCGCAGATCACCAGCCCGGCGTGCTGGCTGAACCCCATGCCGACGCCGCCGCCGTGGTGGATGCTGACCCAGGTCGCGCCCGACGCGGTGCTGACCAGCGCGTTCAAAAGCGGCCAGTCCGAAACCGCGTCGGAGCCGTCGCGCATCGCCTCCGTCTCCCGGTTCGGGGAGGCGACCGAGCCGCTGTCGAGATGGTCGCGCCCGATCACGACCGGGGCTTTCAGCTCTCCGCTCGCGACCATTTCGTTGAACGCAATGCCCGCGCGGTGGCGATCCCCAAGGCCGATCCAGCAGATCCGCGCCGGCAGGCCCTGGAACGCGATCCGGTCGCGCGCCATGTCGAGCCAGTTGTGCAGGTGGGTGTTCTCGGGGAACAGCTCCTTCATCTTGGCGTCGGTTTTATAGATATCCTCAGGGTCGCCCGACAGCGCGCACCAGCGGAACGGGCCGATCCCCCGGCAGAACAGCGGCCGGATATAGGCGGGCACGAAGCCGGGAAAGGCGAAGGCGTTCTCAAGCCCTTCTTCCAGCGCCACCTGCCGGATATTATTGCCGTAATCGAGCGTGGGAACCCCGGCGTTCCAGAAATCCACCATCGCGGCGACATGGGTCTTCATGCTGGCGCGCGCGGCTTTCTCCACCGCCTTGGGGTCGGTTTCGCGCTTGGCCTTCCATTCGGCCATGCTCCACCCTTGCGGCAGATAGCCGTTGATCGGGTCATGGGCGCTGGTCTGGTCGGTGACCATGTCCGGGCGGATGCCGCGGCGGAACAGCTCTGGAAAAACATCGGCGGCGTTGCCCAGCAGGCCGACCGACTTGGCCTCGCCCGCCTTGGTCCAGCGATCGATCATCTCCAGCGCTTCGTCCAGCGTATCGGCCCGCTCATCCACGTATCGGGTGCGAATGCGGAAATCGATGCTGTCGGGGTTGCACTCGACCGCCAGACAGCACGCCCCGGCCATCACCGCGGCCAGCGGCTGCGCGCCGCCCATGCCCCCGAGGCCGCCAGTCAGGATCCAGCGCCCCGTGAGGTCGCCGCCATAGTGCTGGCGCCCGGCTTCGACGAATGTCTCATAGGTGCCCTGAACGATGCCCTGGCTGCCGATATAGATCCACGACCCGGCCGTCATCTGGCCGTACATCGCCAGCCCGCGCTTATCGAGCTCATTGAAATGGTCCCAGGTCGCCCAATGCGGCACAAGGTTGGAATTGGCGATCAGCACCCTTGGCGCGTCGGAATGGGTCTTGATGATCGCGATCGGCTTGCCCGATTGCACGATCAGCGTCTCGTCGCCCTCAAGGTCCTTGAGGCTGGCGACGATGCAGTCGAAATCCTGCCAGGTCCGCGCAGCCCGGCCGATACCGCCATAGACCACCAGTTCATGCGGGTTTTCGGCCACGTCGGGATGCAGGTTGTTCATCAGCATCCGCAGGGGGGCCTCGGTCTGCCAGCTTTTCGCGTTCAGCTTCGTGCCCGTGGGGGGGTAGATGTCGCGCGTGTTCTTGCGGGGGTCGGTCATTGGGGCCTCCAAGCGGACAGGGTCGTGAGGATGGCGGAGAGGTGCGGGCGCAGGGCCGCGGCGCGGGCGTCGTCATAGGGCCAAGGCGGGGCCTCGTGCATGTAGCTGGACTGGGTCAGCTCCATCTGAATCGCGTGGATGCCGCGTGCCGGCTGGCCGTAGTGGCGCGTGGTCCAGCCGCCGGTGAAGCGGCCGTTGAGGACCGAGGTGTAGCCTGCCGCCTGCTCGCAAACGCCCCACGTCGCAGCGGCGATTTCGGGCGCGCACGACGCCCCGGAATTGGTGCCGATGTTGAAATCGGGCAGCGTGCCGTCGAACAGGAACGGGATGTGCGCGCGGATCGAATGGCAGTCATAGAGGATCGCATGTCCGTGGATCGCGGCGACGCGGTCCAGCTCCGCCGACAGCGCGGCGTGATAGGGCGCGTGATAGGCGGCGCGGCGACGCTCCACTTCTTCGACGTCCGGCGCCTGCCCATCGCGATAGATCGGCAGCCCGTCGAAATCGGTCAGCGGGCACAGCCCGGTGGTGTTCTGGCCGGGATAAAGCGTGGCGCCTGACGGATCGCGGTTCACGTCGATCACATAGCGGTGCACCGTCATCCGCACCGTGGTCACGTCCGCCGCCAACCCGTCATAGAGGCGGTGGATATGCCAATCGGTGTCGGCGATGGCGCGCCCGGTGTCATTGAGGCGCGCCAAGCAGTCGGCGGGAATGTCGACGCCGGTGTGGGGCAGGCCCAGCACCAGCGGCCCGTTCCCGCGGGCGATTTCGATCAGGCTCATAGGCGCATCTCCAAACCCGCCGCGACGGCGAGGCTGTCATTGGCGACCGAGGCTGCGGCGGCGTTGATATCGGGGGCGAGGTAGCGGTCCTCTCGCAATGTCGGCACCACCGTGCGCAGGCGCGCCATGGCGGCGCGCAGCGGGGCGGAGGTGACCAGCGGCGCGCGCTGCTCGATGCCTTGCGCGGCGCAGATCGCTTCGATCCCGAGGATCACCCACAGATTGGCGGTCATCCGCGCCAGCCGCCGGGCGCCATGGGCGGCCATGCTGACATGGTCCTCTTGGTTGGCGGAGGTGGGCGTGCTGTCGGTCGAGCAGGGGTTGGCGAGATGCTTGTTCTCGCTCATCAACGCGGCGGTGGTCACCTCGGCGATCATCAGGCCTGAATTGAGGCCCGGCGCCGGGGTCAGGAACGGCGGCAGATCGAACGACAGTGTCGGGTCGACCATCAGCGCCACGCGGCGCTGGGCGATGGCGCCGATCTCAGCCACCGCCAGCGCGATCTGGTCTGCCGCGAAGGCCACCGGTTCGGCATGGAAATTGCCGCCTGACAGGATCTCGCCGGTCGCGGCGATCACCAGCGGGTTGTCGGTGACGGCGTTGGCCTCGATTTCCAGCGTGCGCCCGGCGAAGCGCAGCAGGTCGATCGCGGCGCCGGTCACCTGCGGCTGGCAGCGGATGCAGTAGGGGTCCTGCACGCGGGTGTCGCCGGTGCGGTGGCTGTCGCGGATCACGCTGCCATCGAGCAGCCGCGACATGGCGGCGGCGACGTCGATCTGCCCCTGATGCCCGCGCAGCGCGTGGATCGCGGGGTTGAGCGGCGCGGTCGACCCCATGATCGCATCGGTCGACATGGCGGACGTCACCACCGCCGCGCGGGCGGCCCGCCAGGCCTCAAACAACCCCCTCAGCGCGCAGCCGGTGGAGAATTGCGTGCCGTTGATCAGCGCGAGGCCCTCTTTGGCGCCAAGGACCACCGGGACCAGCCCCGCCGCCGCCATCGCCGCGCCGCCGGACATCATGCGCCCTTCGAACGTGGCCTCGCCTTGGCCGATCATCACCGCCGCCATATGCGCCAGCGGCGCCAGATCGCCCGACGCGCCGACCGAGCCTTGCACCGGGATCATCGGCGTCACGCCGCGGGTCAGCATCGCCTCGAGCAGGGCGCAAATCTCCCACCGCACGCCCGACGCGCCGCGCCCGAGCGACAGCAGCTTCAGCGCCATCATCAGCCGCACGGTGGCGGGCTCCAGCGGCTCTCCCACCCCGCAGCAATGCGACAGGATCAGGTTGCGTTGCAGGGTCTCGGTATCGCGCGGCGCGATGCGGACCGAGGCGAGTTTGCCGAAGCCGGTGTTGATGCCGTAGACGGGCGTGTCGCCTTGCGACGCTTTGGCGACCAGCGCGGCGGACGCCTCAACATCGCCGCGCGCGTCGGGGCTGAGGCGCACGGGGCCGTCCTCGCGCCACAGCGCTTCAAGCTCGGCCAAGGTGGTGGCGCCGGGGCGCAAGGTGCGGGTCATAGGACGCCTCCGAAAATGCGGGTGTGCAGGGGGTTGATGGCGATGCCATAGGATAGCTCCGCCGGTTCCCCCACGTTCCAGATCGCCAGATCGGCGCGCATCCCCGGCGCGATCACGCCGCAATCGGTCAGCCCCAGCGCGCGGGCGGCGTGGCGGGTGGCGCCCGACAGCGCCTCAGCCGGGGTCATGCGGAACAGGGTGCAGGCCATGTTCATCGCCAGCAGGAGGGACCCGAGTGGCGAGGAGCCGGGGTTCCAATCGGTCGCCACCGCCATCGGCACGCCGTGATCGCGGAACGACTGAATCGGCGGGGCCTGGGTTTCCCGGATCGTGTAGAAGGCGCCCGGCAGCACCACCGCCACCGTGCCCGAAGCGGCCAGCGCGGCTGCATCCGCCGCGGTGGCGTATTCGACATGGTCGGCCGACAGCGCGCCATATTTCGCCGCCAACACCGTGCCGCCGAGATGGCTCAGCTGTTCGGCGTGCAGCTTGACCGGCAGGCCGAGCGCGTGGGCCTTGTCGAACACCCGGGTCATTTGCGCGACGTCAAAGGCGATGCCCTCGCAGAACCCGTCCACCGCATCGACCAGCCCTTCGGCATGGGCGAGCTCGAGCGTCGGGATGCACACCTGATCGATATAGACGTCGGCGTCCGATCCCGCGGGCACGGCATGGGCGCCGAGAAAGCTGGTCGACACTCGGATCGGCCGCGCCCGGCCCAAGGCGCGCGCCACCCGCAGCAATTTCAATTCGGTCTCGGTATCAAGCCCGTAGCCTGACTTGATCTCCACCGCCGCGACCCCTTGGGCGATCAGCGCGTCGATTCGGGGCAGCGCGGCGGCCAGCAGGTCGGCTTCGCTCGCCCCCCGCGTCGCCGCGACGGTGGACACGATGCCGCCCCCGGCGCGCGCCACCTCTTCATAGCTCGCACCATTCAGGCGCATCTCAAATTCCCGGGCGCGGTTGCCGCCGTGGACGAGGTGCGTGTGGCAATCGATCAGCGCCGGGGTGATCAGGCGGCCGGAATGGTCGTGGCGTTCAAGGTCCGCATATTCGGGCGGCAGGTCCGCCTCCGGCCCGACCCAGGCGATCGTCGCGCCTTCGACGACGATCGCAGCGCCTTCGATCAGGCCATAGCCGCCGGAGGGATCAGCCATCGTGGCGGCGGTTGCGCCGCAGAGGACATAGCGCTGCATCATCGGTTGCCCTTGAATTATGTTCCTCTTATAATTAATATGTGACTACATAAAAATGTCAACGGGGTTGTTCTGATGCAAGTAATCCACGCAAAACAAGCTCTTACCCCTGATGGATGGCGATCTGACATTGAGGTGACCGTGGGCGCGAGCGGTCGAATCGCAACCGTCGGCCCGGTGTCGCAGGCGCCGACCCACCGCACCGCGCTGTTGCTTGCCGCCCCGTTGAACTTGCACAGCCACGCGTTCCAGCGCGCCATGGCGGGACTGACCGAGGCTCGCGGCCCGGACCCGCGCGACAGCTTCTGGAGCTGGCGACGCCTGATGTATAAATTCCTCGACCAGCTGACCCCGGACCATGTCGAGGCGATCGCCGCGCTGGTCTTCATGGAGATGCTCGAGGCAGGCTATGCCGGCGTCGCGGAATTCCACTACCTGCACCACGATGTCGGCGGCGCCCCGTTCGCCGCGCTGGCGGAGATGTCGGAGCGGGTCGCCGCCGCCGCCGACCAAAGCGGCATCGGGCTGACCCTGCTGCCAGTGCACTATCAGTTCGGCGGCTGCGATCTGCGCGCCCTGAACGGCGGGCAGCGCCGGTTCGGCAGCGACCCTGAGCGGTTTCTGCGCCTGCACGCCGATGCGGCGGCGATCATCGCCCGCGGGCCTAGCGATCACACCATCGGCATGGCGCCCCATTCGTTGCGCGCGGTTGACCCGGCGGGCTTGGGCGCGATCCTTTCGCAGGCGCCCACCGGCCCGATCCACATGCATCTGGCGGAGCAGGTGGCCGAGGTTGACGAAGTGACGGCCCATCTCGGGGCGCGGCCGACCGAATGGCTGCTGGCCAATCACGCGGTCGATGCGCGGTGGTGCCTGATCCATTGCACGCAGATGACCAAGGCCGAGACGCGCGCGCTCGCGCAAACCGGCGCGGTGGCGGGGCTGTGCCCGATGACCGAATCGAACCTCGGCGACGGCATTTTCAACGGCACGACCTATCTTGGCGCGGGCGGTAAGATCGGGTTCGGGTCGGATTCCAACGTCCACATCACGCTGTTCGAGGAGCTGAAGACGTTGGAGTATTCCCAGCGCCTGCGCGACCGGTCGCGGGCGGCGCTGGCGACGCAGGACCGCTCAACCGGGCGGGTGCTATTCGACGCGGCGACGCAGGGCGGCGCGCAGGCGGGGGCGCGCGACAGCGGCCGGATCGCAGCGGGCGCCTTGGCGGATCTGGTCGGCCTTGATGACGACAACCAGTGGCTGTGCAACCGCCACGGCGATGCCGCGCTCGACAGCCTGATCTTCGGCGGCGGCGGTCAGGCCTGCATCCGCGATGTCTGGAGCGCGGGCCGCCATGTCGTCAAAGAGGGTCGTCATTTCCGGCGCGACGCGATAACCACCGCCTTCAAGCGCACCATGCGCCAGCTGGAGACTGAGATTTGAACGTCGAGACGCGCCTTTCGTGGATCGATGTGCGCGATGAAATCCGCGCGCGCATCCTTTGCCGGACCTACGCGCCCGGCGACAAGCTTCCCCGCGACGAGGACATCGCGCAGGAAATGGGCTGCGCCCGCACCACGGTGCATCGAGCGATGCAGGACCTCGCCGCCGCCGGGTTGGTGGAGCGCAAGCGCAAGGGTGGCACCCATGTGCGTACCGACCCGGTCAGCCGCGCGACCTTCGACATTCCGATCACCCGCCGCGAGGTCGAACAGCGTGGCGCCAAATACGACTATCAGCTGATCAGCCGCCGCCTTGAGGAGAGCCCGATCGCAGTCATGGCCCGGTTCGGCATCCAGCGGCCCGAAGAAATGCTGCACGTCAAGGCGCTGCATCTTGCCGACAACCGCCCTTATATTCTGGAAGATCGCTGGATCGACACCCGTTCGACCCCCGAGATCCTTGAGATCGACCTGACCGGCGAAAGCGCGAACGAGTGGCTGGTGCACCACAAGCCCTACAGCCGCATCGACGTCCGCTTTTACGCGACGATCGCCGAGGGCGAGACCGCAAAGCACCTCGACGCCCCCAAGGGCGCGGCCCTTTTGGTGATCGAGCGCACAACCTGGATCGGCGCCGACCCGATCACCAGCGTTCAGGCCGTGGCGATGCCGGGATACCAGTTGATCGCCCACAACTGATCGAGGCGGAGCCGCCTTGGATCCCCCCGCGGTCGGTGGTCGAGAGGGTGTCGCTTGGGCGACGGGCGATCCAAGCTCGGCCGCGTGAAGCTGCTTTGCACCAACGTCAGCTGCGCAAGTCCCAATGACAGGTTTCGACCCCAAAAACGATTTTGCTCTTCAGAGTTGGCACTGCGCCTAAACGTTCGGAGGTTTAGGCAGGGCTTTCGGATTATTTGACGCGCAAGCTCGTCCTCGACTTCTTAAACTCGTCGGTAGGCCACGCACAAGGTGGAGCACGGAGAGCACTTGGCCGAAAACAAGATCACCAATGCAGACGGAGAAATAACCATGAAAAACGAAAATAAAAAATTAGATTCAAACGAACGCGTCGAGAGCGCAAGCCGTCGATCGGTCTTAGTTGGAGGTGGCGCTGCGACAATTGCTGCTGTCGCAGGAGGATAGACACCCGAGCAAGCGCAAACTGGACGAGAGACGGAAGGTAAAACGGCCTTTGTGACAGGCGGTGCTCGTGGTATCGGGCTTGCCAATGCAGATATGTTGGCACAATCAGGTGCAAACATCGTGCTGTTTGATATTGCTAAAAATCTGCCGGGAGTCGGCTACGACTTGTCTTCAATTCAAGACCCTAACAATGCAAAGTTGCAGATCGAAACACGTGGAGTTGAGTGCCTAATAATCCAAGGCGATGTGCGGGATCGTGTAGCATTGACAAACACAGTCAATGAGACGGTATCCCGCTTCGGCTCGCTGGACCACGTACTTGTCAATGCCGGCATCACACAAGCTGGGCACCTCGAGTTTCTCGATTATGATCTCGTGCAAACTGTAATGGACATAAATGTCACTGGGGCGTTGCGTACCATTCAGGCGGCGACCCCAGTCATGAGAAAGCAGAAATCCGGAAGTATTGTCGTAATTTCGTCCATTCTGGGGCGTCAGCCCAATGAATGGTACGCAGCATACACTGCATCTAAATGGGCTGTGATCGGAATGGCGAAATCGGCTGCTCTTTCGCTGGCCGGTGACGGAATAACATGCAATGTGATCTGCCCGTCGCTTATCGATACGCCTCTGTCAAGATCACTGATACCAGCGTTCTCTCCGGAAGATCCGACGTGGGAAGTCGTGATCGAAATTATGTCGGCGGCACATCCGCTGCCCAAAGCGGTGTTTGAACCAGAAGACGTCGCACGTATGGTGAAGTCCTTCGCAAGCGATGGTGCCAAGTTTATCACGGGTGAGGTTTTCAACATTGATGCAGGCCTAGGGGCTCGCGGCATCTCGTAACTACGTTACTAATGTCTTGGAGGTGGTCATTTTTGGTAGCCTCCAAGACTCAAGCGGGCACGGTTAGAGAAAATTCCATCCACTTTGGAAGTCATTCGACCGACTTGGGGAGTGGAAAGAACCTGGTGGTCATGCGGCGATTTTGCAGTGAGAAACTAGCTGCGTCATGTTGCTCAAATCTAGCACATAAGTGCTGTTCGTTCGATACACACATGTAATTTATTCAAATGTAAAATTAGTGGACGCGCGCGATAAATTCGTTCTGCATGCAAACGCAAAGCCCCGTAGAGGCCTCTGCATTCATGTGCGGCAATGCGCGGTCGCTTCCGTGGGAGGTCAGGTGGCCAAAACTCATACGTTTCTGTCACAAGCAAGAACGACCATTTTTTTGACGCGTTCGGTCAAGGCGATTTGCTAAAAGCAGTCATTCGCGCAACCGCAGCGAAATGGTGCTTTGAGGTAGTAATCATTGGGTGAACCGAGCCAAAGGTCAAATCACGACCCTGCCTGTCCGCGCAGCGCCTCATACAGCCCACCTAGGCCAAGCAGGAGGGCCTTGAGATTGGCCATGAGCGCAGGATCGTTGATGGCCATCTCGCTCATCTTTGAGAAGCTGTCCTCATTGGTGATGACCGCATCCATGAGTGAGGCGTCGAGCGTCGGCGAGGCGGAGAACTGCTCCTTGGAGTTTTGCGCGGCCTGTGCGCGAAGCGCCTCGTTTTCTCCGACCGTGCCTGAGCGGCCTTCTCATCGCTCCTGCGCTGGGCCTCGATGCGGTCTTTGCGGGCGGCGGAGTATTTCTTGACCAGCTTGTCGGCGACCGGCTCCAGAGCCGAGGCGAGCTGACTGTGGGTGGCCTTGGGGTCGATCTCCACTGCGGCTACCCGGTCCACTTCATGCTGGTCATAGAGCCACGCGGCATCGAGCTTGCGGCGCAGGTCAAACACCATCTCCGGGTCCGTCGCCGCCTCCATCTCCGCCGTCTCATAGTAGGTCTGGAAGGCCTTCAGGACATCCTCGGCGCTGTTGGCGAAGTCGAGGACATATGTGTCCTGCTTGCCCGGATGGGAGCGCGAAGGGGTCTGGGCGAGGGTTCATCACGCGCTGGTCATGGCCGACCGGGAGCGCGCCGGTCGCGAAGCTTCTCCCTCCGCCGGCATCATCGACAGCCAGACGGTCAGGACGGCGGATCAAAAGGGGGCTTTAAAGGCTATGGTGAGGGGCGACCGTGGCCCCGGCGGGGCCGCGTAAGCGCCCCGAACGGCAAAAAGGTCCACGGCCACGAGCGCGTTCGGCGGCTCTCTCGAACCGGTGGCGCTCGCCGCCTCACCATGACTGACACGGACGGCCGACCGCTCGCGGTCGAGGTTCACGCCGCCGACATCCAAGATCGCAACGGCGCCAAGGGAGTGCTGAAGCGGTCCTGCCGGTCGTTCCCCTTCGTCGAGACTGTCTTCGCCCCTCTCGGCGATGCCATGCATCGCCTGCCGGGCAATGGACGGCGCCTATGCCGGGCGCCTCGTCGCATGGGCGAGGGACAAGGCCAACGTCACGCTGGAGGTCGTCTGGCGCATGCCCTGGATGAAGGGGCTTCGTCGTCATCCGCCGTCGCTGGGTCGTGGAGCGCACATTCGCCTGGATCATGAAGTGCCGCCGCCTCGTGCGGGACTGCGAGCGGCTTCCGGGCGTTGTCGAAACCCTCATCGCCATCGTGGCTTCCGCAACAACCGTCAGGCGATTGCCGTGACCCTTCTCAAACACACTCTGAGATAGCGGCGCCGCTGCCAGTATCTTTTCAGTTCATCGTCGGCATCAGGAAGGCGACAAACTGTTGGACCATCTTGCTGTCGTGCGAGACTTCGAGGGGATACTTCGTCTCGTTGACGGTGTTTGACTGGTTGCCGCCGAGAAGCGTTATCGACGTGTCGTCACGGTCAACGACAAATCCGACATGTCCTTTGCCGCTCTCCCACTTCTTGTCGTGGAATGTGGACTTCGAAAATGGCTGGCGGCGGATGACGCCAATGCAGCCTATCCGAGGCGTGTCCAGCACCACGAACTTGTTGCCCTTATTCCAGAAAAATGACCGCGCGCCCGGATGCCCGGTGCCCGAGAAGCCGGCTTGCTGGAGGCAGAAGTTCACAAATCCGGCGCACCATGCGATTTCGTCGGACTTCTCGATCCAAGGCGCGCTGGCCATTAGATACTCGAGGATACGGGGATGGGCCTGAGGGCCGGCGATCTCCCTTGGGGCCGTCGCCAACTCATTGCGGGCCACCGACATCCATTCATCCGCAGCGCCCACGGCTGCAGAGACGCCCCCCGCCCCGCTTTTCTTGACCAGGGTCGCAGTAGCCGGTTGATCGGAAGTCTCCTGGCCTTCGATCCAACCCTCCATCTTGGAGATGCCCGCCACGAGCTTCCGAATCTCGCTGACAGGAAGGTCGCCAAGCACCGTGCCCTCGGCGATGCCAGTCTCTTTGACGAGAAATGTGAGGTAGGCGTTGGTGTCGTTTTCCACAGGTGGCGCGTAGCGATCAATGGCGGCCTCCAGCGTAAGCTTGCTGAAGATTTTGCCGCGCAGAAGGTTCTCGATCGCCTCGGCGCCGGTCTCCCGGTCGGGGAAAACGGCGAAACTGCCGTCGTCGCCGATCGCCCCGTTGCTTGCCGTGAAGGTGCCCTTGCGCAGATTGCCGGGATTGTTGTTACGCCATGCACGGGTTCCCCCGATCCGGATGAAACGGCGACCCTCGTCATCGGTGTAGGTGATTTGTTTCGCGGCGGTCTTGTGGGCGTGGACATAGGTCGACGGCCCGCCATCGGGCAACGGTTTCGGCGTGTCCATGACCGCCACCGGCGGCGTGGTCAACGTCTCGTCGAGCAGGGAGTCTTCGTTCGCGCCCGAACCGCGTCCGCCTCCGCCCACGAACGCGCCTCCGGATTGGGACGGTTTGACGAGCAGCAGCGGATCCTGGAGATGCTTGAGGATCGCCGCAATATCGTTTGCGGCGGCGCCCAAGGCCGCGGCGGCGGCTTCCCCGGATGCCACTTGGGCGATGGCTCTGAGCTCGAGCAGATCCTCTCGATCTGCGTCGAGGGCCTTGATGACGTCAGCCATGTTCTTCTCCACGGCCTCCGCCCTGCTCTTCGCCACCTTCTTGAGCATGTCGTCGATTTTGGTGACAGTCAGTGTCATTCTAACCTCCATTCAGTAGTGAGGCGTGGCGTGTTTCAGTTGACGGCGAACTCGGCCACCCCTGTCCGCACAGCCTTCGCGGCCTTCACGGCATCTGCGATGATCGCATCGAGGGCTTCGAGGCTGAGCTGGGAGCCGCCAGTCGCGGCGGCTTTGCCGGCAACGTCGAGGGCTTCGGAATTGTGCTGCATGAGCACCACAAAATCGGAGATCAAGACGCGCACCTGCTCGCGCCTCGCCTCGACTTCCGGCTCGCTCATCTGTCCCGGCGGCTGGGACAGGTGGTCGAACATCTTCGGCGAGTTGTCGATCATCGACCGGAGCATGGTCTGGATAACGGGCGTCGTTTTCTGGAGCTCATTCAAGAAGACCTGGCGGGAGCGGTATTCGAGCGCGATGCCCGCAAGCACTGCCAGGGCCTCGACCGCAGGCTCGGTCAGGATGCCTGAACCGCCAATCGTAGCAGCGAGCCCGCTGGCTCTGCGAGCGAGGGAGGCGGCGTCAGCGGAAAGCTCCGTTCCGCGCTGGCCCGTGGCCAGACCGGTCATGACCGTATTGTACTCGGTGACCAGGTCGACGCTTCTGCGGTAAGCGGTGGTCATGGGAGGCGGCGAAACGGTCGAGTAGTACCTCGCGTCAGCCACTACGAAGTTTGGCATTTCCTCTCCGTCTGCTCGCTGCTTTTCTCGCAGTCTCGTTTGAATGCCAGAGAATTTCTCGATGGATCTCCGCTCCGCCACTTCCACCAGATCAAAGAGCGCGGACGCTGAGGCACGCGTCTCATGGAAACCGTCGCGGTAGGCGGTGAACTCAGCAATGCCGGCGCTGTTGGTGCAAGCTGAAGTGAGGAAAAGCAGGTAGGCGGCGAATGATCGAAACTTCATGGATCGGCTCCCTTCTGTAAGGAAGTGGGTTGAGACCGACGGTTCAGGCTGAGCCAGATCCGCGCTTTCTGAGCGCCTCAATCGCGCCCTTGAGGTCTCCGATGGCTTTTTCATTTTCCTTTTGTTTCGCGGGGTCGGTAGAAGGGTCGGCATTCGCCGCTTCCAGCTCCGCGATCTCGGCCTTGATCAGCGAGATGCTGGTGGTCCGCGGATCTTCGCCATCGCCATCGCCATCGAGGCCGGCCAGGCGCACCATTTCATCGATCAGCGCCTGCTGGGCTGTTCCGGCCGACGTACTTTTGATTTGGCCTGCAAGCTTCAGCGCGCGTTTTGCGCGTTCCGCGCGCTCCGCGAGCCTCTTCTCGGTTTCCTTGTTTTGGATTTCCCGGCGTTGAATTTCGGCCTCCACGGCGCGTGTGGGTCTGAATATCGCCCGCAGGCCCTCCGTCATCTGCTGAAGCGCTTCGTAGACAAATAGCGATGCAAATCCGCCGACCAAGGCGAGTACTGGCTTGCCGACCAGGTTGAGGGCGTCGAAGCCACCCTGACTTTGGGGGTCCGTACTGACGGATTTTCCAGAGAAATCGCTCAAGACCTGCGCGAGCAAAACACCCGAAATCACGCCGAGCAAAATCCGCATCGGGTAGTTGGCGCCCATCATCGGATCGTATGTACCGTCGCTCACGTACTTGCTGGCGTCGTAGAGCGCGGAAAAGCAGGCGCCAAGTCCAGCCACCCCAGTGTAGAAGAGCAGCATCGCCGACCGATCAGTCCAATTAATACTCGGATTTCCCTTACTTTTCAGGCCAAAAAATGGCTCACTAATAAGCTCAGCGGTGACATAACCGGACACAGGCAGAAGAAATGTTAGCAGGAAGCCGATGAGGGCGAGTCCCATCAGGGTTCTCATCGCATAGACCGGGGCCACTCTCGACCAGCGCGGATATTTGCGCCGTTCCCAAGCAATAAGTTCGAGCGTTGACGGCCTGCTCGGCTCCACCGCCTTCGCGAGAGACTGATGAAGCTTCGCGAGTTCTGGCAGATCCGCACCTCCGATATCAGAGGGCTTCTTCTCGAGAACTCCGAGCAAGTCGAGAGCTGTCGCGCCGATCTGGGTGCCGTTGCCAGACGCATATGCGAGCATCGCATGGCACTCGCGATACAATCGCTGCGAGAGAATGGTAACTTGCAAGAGTGGCAACGCCCAGAACTCTGTGTCGTTGGGATCGTTGGGATCGTTGGGATCTTTTTTTTCTTGCAGGTTGGGGTTCGCGTCATGAATGCCGTTTGGCATTTCAGTCACCTCACCGAAAGTTGTTTCAAACTCAAGCGTCTTAATCACTATCGGCAGCGTAACATGTCCCCTGAAACTTGGAAACAGATTCTACGTGCGGTAGATCTAGTTGAACACCATATTTTTTGCGAAAAAATCTGGTTGGTGGCTCACTTCACTACTTCCTGTAGTTTGGGAGGCCCGCCGAGCACAACATTTAGAGCCCAACCCAAAAAGAGTTGAGGGATCTCAGAAGATTGTGATTCCGGCCGTTTGCAAGACTGGATGGAGCCGCTGTTAGCCTGGACTGAACCAGCTCGCCGGAACCCTAGCCGGCGAGGCTGCGGCTATTCAGGCGGCCTGAGAGCGTGTTTGAGAAGGTGGGTTCCCATGCCGCTGATGCGCCACGAAGAGACCGCGGGGGCGTTCCCCATCGAGGCGCTCGGCCCGCTCCGAGCCGCAGCCGAGGCGGCGCAGGACATGTCTCAGGCGCCCATGGCGCTTGCCGCTCAATCGGCGCTGGCGGTCGCATCGCTCGCCACCCAGGCACTGGCGGACGTGGAGACACTGAGCGGTCAGGCCACGCCGTTGTCGATCTTCGCACTGAGCATCGCCAAGTCAGGTGAGCGCAAAAGCACGGTGGACCGGCGGCTCATGACGCCAGTGCGAGAAGTGGAAAAGGCGCTTTCCAAGGAGCACCAGGACGACACCGCGTCGTGGCGAAACAAGCTGGACATCTGGGCTGCGCTGCGCGCGGACATCCTCAAAAAAGCCAAAAAAGGCAACGTTGAGTCCGCCGTGGATCTAGAGGCCCTCGGGCCGGAGCCTGAAGGCCCGCTGATGCCCCAATTGGTGGCCAGCGAGCCGACGTTCGAGGGCATCACCAAGCACCTGCGGATCTCACGGCCTTCGCTGGGCATCTTTTCGGACGAAGGCGGCGGTTTTATTGGCGGCCATGCCATGAGCACCGACAACAAATTGAAGACCATGGCAGGTCTGTCGGGCATGTGGGACGGCAGCCCGGTGAACCGCACCCGCGCCGGCGATGGCGTCTCGACCTTTTACGGGCGTCGTCTGTGCTGCCACCTGATGGTGCAGCCCATCGCCGCGGAGGGGTTCCTGAGCGACCCGATTGCAATGGGCCAAGGATTCCTCGCCCGGTTCCTCGTGGTTCAGCCGGAAAGCGCCATTGGCACGCGGCTGAGACACGGACACGACGCGGCGAGCACAGCGACGCTCGAGGCATGGAGCGGTCGCGTGCAATCGCTGCTGTCGTCGACCAAACCGGACCTGGCCGGCTGCCGCGTCATCATCGTGACCGACCGAGTGGACCTGGAAAAGCAGCTGGCCGGAACCTTTGTGACCGGCGGCGCCTTCGGGTCCGACGTGGCCACCAAGAAAGACGGCGAGACCGCCAAGGTTCAATCGGGCCGCGATCTTGCCAAGCGGATTAGATCGGGGACCGAACGGATCATCTTCACGCTGCTGCAAAAGTTCAACTCAGCCACCAAACTGCCCGAGTGTCACAACCCGTCGGACAAAATAGTGGTGCTGATCGATGAAGGACATCGCAGTCAGGGCGGCGAGAACCATGAGCGGATGCGCAAGGCGTTGCCCAATGCGGCCTTCATCGCGTTCACCGGCACGCCCTTGCTGAAAGAGGACAAGACCCGCAACAAGTTCGGCCCGATCCTGCACGCCTACACCATGCAACGGGCGGTCGAGGACGGCGCGGTGACCCCGCTGGTCTATGAAGAACGCAAGCCGATCATCGACATCAATGATGCGGCGATCGATGCGTGGTTCGACAACATCACCACTGGCCTGACCGATACCCAAAAGGCCGACCTGAAACAGAAATACGCAACCCGAGGGCAGGTCTACGGCGCGGCCAATCGGATCGAGCTGATCGCCTGGGACATCGCCACGCATTTCAGCGAGACCTTCGGCAAACTGGACCTCGGACTGAAAGCCCAACTGGCCACCGACAGCAAACTGTCGGCGATCCGGTACAAAAAGGCGCTGGATGCGACCGGCAAGGTGACCAGCGCGGTGGTGATCTCAGCCCCGGACACCCGTGAGGGCCACGAGGACGCCGACGAGGCCAACGTGCCGGAGGTTCAGGCATGGTGGAAAGCCAATGTCGGCAATGATGCCAAGGCCTACGAGGACAAAGTCATTGAGGATTTCAGCACCGACGGGGCGCCGGACATCCTGATTGTCGTGGACAAACTTCTGACCGGCTTTGATGAGCCCCGCAATGCCGTCCTTTACATCGACAAGCACCTGAAGGGGCACAATCTGCTACAGGCGATCGCCCGGGTGAACCGACTGCACGAAGCCAAGAAACATGGATTCCTGATCGATTATCGCAGCATTCTGGCGGAACTCGACACCTCGATCCGAGACTATCAGGACCTCGCCGATCAAACCCAAGGCGGGTATGAGATCGATGATCTGGCCGGCACCGTCTCGAACGTCTCGACTGAGTACAAACGTCTGCCGGGCCTGCATGACGCGCTGTGGGCCATCTTCGCGGATGTGAAAAACAAACATGATCGGGAACAGTTCCGTCAGGTTCTCGTGCCCCGTCTGCGCGATGACGGCGACGACGCCGGCATCGACGACAATCAGAAAGTCCGTGAGGATTTTTATGACGCGCTGACCGCGTTCGGGATGTGCCTGCATCTGGCATTGTCGTCCCGAGCGTTCTTCGAGGATCGCGGGTTTTCGGAGGCGACGATCCAGACCTACAAACGGGATCTCAAGTTTTTCACCGAAATCCGCATTCAGGCTAAGCGCGACGCCAATGAAACGGTCGATTTCACCGTGTATGAGGCCCAGATCAGACGTCTCGTGGACAGCCAAGTCATTGGTCAGCAGATCGTCGATCCGGAGGGGGTCATTCTGGTCGGCGGTCTTGGCACCTCAGACGACCCCGATGACTGGTCCGATGACAAAACGCGGACCGAGGCCGACCTGATCAAGACCCGTGTTCGAAAGACCATCGAGCAGGACCTGATCGACGACCCCCATGCCCAACGGGTATTTTCCGAATTGCTGAAAGAGGCGATCCGCGCCGCCGAGGCCATGTTCGACCACCCCGGCATGCAATACACGTTGTTCAAGGATCTCGAAGCGAAGGTCGGTGGCCGGGCCACCCCGGGCGTGCCCGATCGGTTCAGCGGTCATCCGATGGCGCAATCATTCTACGGCGTGTTCATTGAGACGCTTGGCGAAGCACGGGCCGATGAGTTCGCCACCGACGATCTGGTGGACGAGGCCCATCACATCGAGCAGACCGTCGAGGACGCCATCAAGACCCACTCGATCAATCCCGGCAGCATCGAGGCCGAGATCCGCCGGGCGTTGCTGCCGCGGTATTTCAAATTCCTCGGCGGTCTCGATGCGGCCAATGCGGTGATCGACCAAGTGATCGGGATCGTTAGGGCCGGCGCCGTCAAAGGTCAGCGATGAGCAAACCGTTCACGCTGGTCTATGGGACTGAGCGGATCCCCTACGCGGTCAATCTCGACCCCAAGCGCACCACCCGGATCGCCATCCACGTGGACCCAGACGGATCGGTGCTGGTCGATGCGCCGCCGGACTTTGCCGATGACGCCGTACGGCAAGCCGTGCAGAAACGGGCCCGATGGGTGATCGATCACGTCGCCGAGGCCCGCAGCCGCCATGCCCATGTGCGCCCGCGTGAGTACGTGTCAGGCGAGCAGGTGCTCTACCTCGGGCGTCGGTACATGCTGAAGGTGATCAGGGTCGACACGCGGCCCGGGATGGTGCGTCTCAAGGGCAATCGGCTGGAAGTGGAGACCCGAACCGGCGAACACGATGACATCCGGGGGCGGGTCCGCGGGTGGTATCGGGTTAAGGCAAGGGACTACTTCGCCAGACGGCTGGGTGAATTGGCCGTCAGCCTGCCGTGGGTCAACGGGGCCCCGCCGTTCCGAATGTTGGACATGACCCGGCAATGGGGCAGTTGCTCGCCCGACGGACAGGTCATCGTGAATCCCGGCCTGATCCAAGCGCCCCAGGATTGCGTCGAATACGTTCTGGTCCACGAACTGGCCCATCTGAAACACCACGACCATGGTCCGGGTTTCTGGCAGTTGCTGGACCAGCATGTGCCGGACTGGCAGGCCCGCAAGGCCAGGCTCGATGCGATGGTCGAGGTGGTGCTGCGGGGGTGATCTCTGGCGTCGGTCGAATGGCCCAGATCCAAGATTTCCGCCACGTAGGCTGGCCCAGCGCACTTTGTGAATCATCCGATCACGTATTTTCATGGTGCATGGTTGCTTGAGCCCTGCGTCCAAAGGGTTGGTTGGCGGCCGTCAGTCCCGGTCTCGACAAGGGGCGCTTCAAGCTGAAGGTCTGGCGGTTTTTGGAAGCGCACCGCGACCACATCTCACTGCAAAAGCTCCGCCGCGCCGAGCAGTTGACCCGTCAGGATATTAAGGAGCTCGAGCGTGTCTTCGTGGCGCAGAGCGTCGGCGATGCCGTGAGGCTGGCGGAGCTGAACCAGGGGGGCGGGCTGGGCATCTTCCTGCGATCACTGATCGGGCTCGACCGAGAGGCGGCCAAGGCGGCGTTCAGCGGCTTTGAGGGGCTGGGGGCCATGACCGCAAGCCAGACCGAATTCATCAACCTCGTCATCGATCATCTGACTGAGCAGGGCGCGCTGGATCCCGCGCGATTCTATGAGAGCCCGTTCACGGACATCGATGCTCAGGGAATCGCCGGTGTGTTCGCGCCGGCGCAGATCAAGCAGATCGTTCAGGTTGTCGAGCGTCTGAAGGGTGCCGCCGCGGCGTGATTGGCGTGTCAGACGTCCGAGGCGTGCGCTTGTCAGATATTCCGCGAGAGAAGCAAGATCTCACAGAATGGCCTGGGCGACCGTGCTGGTCCCTATTGTCAGGCTCGATTTATGCGGACCCCCAGCGGACCCCCGAGACGTTTGGTTGGGGCACAAGAAAATGGGGCCAAGCGCCTAAGCGTTTGACCCCGTTCCTGTATTCTTGGTGGGTGATGGCGGGCTCGAACCGCCGACCCGCTGATTAAGAGTCAGCTGCTCTACCAACTGAGCTAATCACCCGATGATGGCTAGGTAGCCGGGCGGGGGGATGAGCGCAAGGGCGAAAAGCGCCATTTTTGCTTCGGCGGCGCATTCGACCCGTGGGGTGCCGCCTGGGGGTCTTTGTCGATCAATAGCCGATGACGAAACGAGATCTTTGCTTCAGTGCCGCTCTGACCAGCTCCGCCACCGCGATGGAGGCGATGAGTGCGATCAGCGCCCTGGCGACAAACCCCGGCAGGCCAACGAGATGGGCGTCGAGCCCGCTGATGGCGATGACGCTCAGGACCCAAGGGTGCAGGAAGAACAGGGCAAAGCTGATGCCCGCGATATAGCTCAGTGGGGTGATCCGGGCGGATTCGAGTTTTTTGCACAGACCCAGCAAGACGGAGATCAGGAGCCCCTTCTGGAGGACCATGTGGTCAATCCCGGTCCAGAGCAGTGGGTTGGCCTTAGTGGCGTTGCCTGTTTGGCCGACGAAATTCATCGCCACCGCGACGCAGACAAAAGCGACGCCGAGGGCCGGAAGATTGGCCCTTATCCAGTCGTCAGCCTGCTGACGGTTCGTACTGTATATCGCGCCCAGCATGTAGAACGGAAAGTAATAGACCATTGCATGAACCGGGTTCAGGTTCATCTCTGGCCGATGGATTTGCATCGACAGCGCAAAGCAGATCATCGTCAGCGCAATCACGGTCTTTTGCGGCAGCGCGAGCAATCTGATGATCGCAGGGCTGGCCACGAAGATCAGCATCGCGAACGGAATATACCAATAGGCCGTGAGTGTCCTGCCAGTAATAAGGTTGGCCAGGACGCTGAGAAGATTGTTATAGAGCGGGTCTGCATGTAGGGTGATGGGGAATTATAGATCCCCCTCCGCGACTATTTTGAGCGCCATACCTGCAAAGGAAAGCAAAACATAGGGCAGCAAAACGGTCTGCAGTTTTTTGTTCAAGAATTTTGAAAATTTAAATCGCGGACAAAATATTTCTTTGAAGAAAAAACCGGAAATGAACACAAGCAGCGCAGTTCCACCAGTGACCATGTTGGCCACGGATTGGCCTGCTAGGCTTTCATGAAGCCAGGATCCGTAGGAGTGTCCTGCAATTATAATCATAATTGAAATGGCGCGAAAATAATCAAGATAAATATGTCTTATGTAGCGCTCGCTTTGGCCTGCGGACGAATGCTTGAATTTTTCACAAGCCCGAGGCCTCCGCATTTGGGCCTCGGGCACCGGCCCGCCCTGAGCGGGGCGGACCGGTGCGATCATGCCGCTGGCGCAGTGACTACTCCCATTCAATGGTGCCGGGGGGTTTGGAGGTGATGTCGTAGGTGACGCGGTTCACGCCCTCGACCTCATTGATGATGCGGGTGGCGGTTTCGGCAAGGAACGCATGTTCGAACGGGTACCAATCGGCGGTCATCCCGTCGACAGATGTCACCGCACGCAGCGCCAGCGCGTAATCATAGGTGCGCCCGTCGCCCATCACGCCCACGGTGCGCACCGGCAGCAGGACGGCGAAGGCCTGCCAGATCTCATCATAAAGGCCGTGCTTGCGGATCTGATCCAGATAGACCGTGTCCGCCTTGCGCAGGATCGCCAGCTTGGCACGCGTGATCTCGCCGGGGCAGCGGATTGCTAGGCCTGGGCCGGGGAAGGGATGGCGGCCGACAAACGCTTCGGGCAGGCCAAGTTCGCGCCCCAGGGCCCGGACCTCATCCTTGAACAATTCGCGCAGTGGCTCCACCAGCTTCATGTTCATGCGTTCGGGCAGGCCGCCCACATTGTGGTGGCTTTTGATGGTGACCGAGGGGCCGCCAGTGAAGCTGACGCTTTCAATCACGTCGGGGTAAAGCGTGCCTTGCGCAAGAAATTCTGCACCGCCGATGGATTTGGCGTGCAGGTCAAACACGTCGATGAACAGCCCGCCGATGATCTTGCGCTTTTTCTCGGGGTCCGAGACCCCTGTCAGCGCGTCGATGAAGCGGTCTTGTTCGTCCGCGTGGATCAGTGGGATGTTGTAGTTGTCGCGGAACAGGGTCACGACCTCTTCGGCCTCGCCCGCGCGCATCATGCCGGTGTCGACAAAGACGCAAGTCAGCTGGTCGCCGATGGCTTCGTGGATCAGCACCGCAGCGACCGAGCTGTCGACGCCGCCGGACAATCCGCAGATCACCTTTTTGTCGCCAACCTGCTCGCGGATGCGGGTGATCGCCTCGCCGCGATAGGCGGCCATGGTCCAGTCGCCGTGCAGCCCGCAGATGTCGCGCACGAAGTTGCGCAGGATCGTGGCACCGTTCGGGGTGTGGTGCACTTCGGGGTGGAACTGCACCGCGTAAAAACCACGCGCGTCATCGGCCACGGCGCCCTGGGGCGCGTTGGCTGAGGCACCGATGACCCGAAAGCCGTCGGGCAGTGCGGTGACCCGGTCGCCATGGGACATCCACACCAGTTCCGACGATCCCTTGGGCGCGAGGCCTTTGAACAGCGGATGCTCTTCTTCGATGGTCAGGAAGGCGCGGCCGAACTCACGCTCCAGCCCCGCCTCGACGCTGCCGCCAAGCTGATGGACCATGACCTGCTGGCCATAGCAGATCCCCAGCACTGGCACGCCAAGTGACCAGATCGCATCCGGGACGCGGGGGGACCCGGCCTCGGTCACGCTGGCCGGCCCGCCTGACAGGATGATGCCCTTTGGGGCCATCTCCCGCACTGAAGCGTCGGTCAATTTGTTGAAGGGTGCGATTTCGCAATACGTCCCGCTTTCGCGCAAGCGGCGCGCGATAAGCTGGGTTACCTGAGAGCCGAGATCGACGATCAGGATCAGGTCGTGATCGGTTGTTTTCATGGCGACCCCATACCCCAATTTGTGGGCCGCGGGAAACGACAAAGCCGCCGCAGGGGGCTGCGGCGGCTGCATGGCCGGCCAGGGGGCGTTTTGGCCATCCCCCGGCCGGGCGTGGTGATTGGCGTGACTATTCTGCGGCGATGGGGCGGCGGCGGCCTTCGGCGGCCAATTCCGCAGCGTTCAGGGGTTTTCGGGCCATGTTGCGCAGGTGGCGGTAGTGGCCGAACAGCATCTGCAACATCGACATGCGGTGATAGGGCAAGCCGTCTGCCTCAGCCTCTTGCTGCAAAATCGGCGACAGCTTGGTGTAAAGCGTGTGCGGCACATTGGGCATCAGGTGGTGCGAGGTGTGCGCGTTCAGCCCGCCGAAGAAAAATGCTGCGACCTTTGATTCGGGGGCCCAGTCGCATGAGGTCATCACCACATGCTGGCCCCAGTCATGGTCCAGGTGGTCGTCATGGCCAGCTTCGGGAAAGGCGGTGTCCTCATGGATATGGGTGCCGACCAGAATCAATGTCAGCAGCGTGGATGCGCCCATGTAGCTGATCATGTAGCCCCCGAACCACGGCCAGAACGACAGGTTCAGAATGAACAGGGGTGCGATGGCCAGGCTGAGATGGATTGCCTTGGTCCCCAGAAAAAACGCCGTCATCCGCGGTGTCGCCCATTTTTTGGGGTCATCCTTGCGGGCGATGACCAGGCTGAACCAGTCCATCACATAGACCCTGAGCGGCAGCGCCAGCCCATAGAGCAGCGGCGCGTAATAAGGCTGGAACCGGTGGATCGGCAGCCACGGATGATGGGGTGTCATGCGCAGCAGAATGGTCGCGTCCACATCGGTGTCCGCGCCTTCGAGGTTAGAGAACATGTGATGGTTGTGGATGTGCCGGTGCCGCCACAGATGACCCGACATGCCCAGCACGCCGAAGGTGGCGACCATAAGCAAGTCGTTGATCAAAGGCGTTTTTGACGCCGCGCCGTGGGACGCGTCATGGCCGATGTTGATCGGCAGCATGGTCAGCGCCAGCGCCGACAGCATCGCCAGCCCCAGCGTGCCCCAGCCAACAGCGACCGACAGCATCGACAGATAGGCTGTCGCGGCGATCACCAACCACAGCCCCGCTTTGATCCAGATTGCCCGGCGCGCCGCGTCTTCGTCCGCTGTGATCATATCGCGGGCGCGTCCGCGCACGCGGTCAAGAAAAGAGGGCGGTTTGGGTTTCTGAAATTTGTAGCGCCGTGGGGTTGGCTGTGCCTGCATCATGTTCGACGATCCTCGAAACTCGGGTTCATTCATACCAGTGGCGCAATCAGAAGGCGATTTGAACTGTTTTTTACATTAAATTTAACAGATACTTACGTTTTTTAATCAGGTGCCCGACAATTACCCCAAATTTTCCCATCCTGGGCCTGGTCTCGGCCCGATGCTGCGCGATCGCGCACTGATCGGTTCAATGTCGCACTTGGTCGCCGCTGCGGCGGGTTTCTCGCGCGCAGGGGGCGCTCGGTCCCGTATCAACATGGCTTGGACATAAGGCTGGGGCGTGCGCATCGCCCCGCGATCGGCGGAGGCGGGCATGGCGGACGGGCACGAACAGGCAGAAGTGGGCGGCGAAGCGGTGGCGGCGAAACGGCGCGGGCGCGGTGGCGGCGGGGCCGTGCGGCGGGCTGAGCGGACGGCGAAACGCATCGAATGCGCGCCGACGATCCTGCGGCGGGTCCCCGAAATGCAGATCCTCGACGAAGAGGGGCTGGCAATCATTGAGGCCAATGCCGAAATCGTGCTGGAGGAAACCGGCGTCGCCTTTGTCGACAATCCCGAAGCGCTGCGGCGCTGGCGCGAGGCGGGTGCCGATGTGCGCGGTGAACGGGTGCGCATTCCCAAAGGGCTGGCGCGCAAGCTGTGCGCCACCGCCCCTGCGAAATTCACCCAGACCGCCCGAAACCCTGACCGTGCGGTGGAAATCGGCGGCAAGAACCTCGTGCTTGCGCCCGTCTACGGCCCCCCCTTTGTGCGCGATCTGGACGGCGGACGGCGCTATGCCACGATGGAGGATTTCCGCAATTTCGTGAAGCTGGGCTACATGTCCAAATGGCTTCAGCATTCTGGCGGCACAGTGTGTGAGCCGACGGATGTCGCGGTCAACAAGCGCCATCTGGACATGATGCTGGCCCACATGACGCTGAGCGACAAACCCTTCATGGGCTCAGTCACTGAACCGTCGCGGGCGGCTGATTCGGTGGCGATGTGCGATATTTTGTTCGGGCGCGATTTCGTGCGTGAGAACACGGTGATGACCTCGCTCATCAACATCAACTCACCGCTGACGTTCGATTCGACGATGATGGGCGCGCTGGAGGTTTACGCCGCTGCCAATCAGGCCTGCATCATTTCCCCGTTCATCGTCGGTGGCGCGATGGCGCCGGTGTCGGTGGCTGGCACGCTGACCCAGGTTCTGGCTGAGGTGATGGCTGGCATCGCCTATTCCCAGCTGATCCGTCCCGGTGCGCCGATCATTTTCGGGGCGTTCGTGACCTCTATCGACATGAATTCAGGCGCGCCGACCTTCGGCACGCCCGAAGCGACCAAGATCCTGTGGGGCGCGGGGCAGCTTGCGCGCCGTCTTGGGGTTCCGTTCCGGTCGGGCGGCGCGCTGTGCGGGTCCAAACTGCCCGACGCGCAGGCGGCCTACGAATCGGCCAACACCTTGAACGCGGCTTTGCTGGGGGGCGTGAACTTCATGCTTCACGCGTGCGGTTGGCTCGAAGGCGGGCTGGTGTCGTCCTACGAGAAATTCGTGATGGATGCGGACCAGCTGGGGGCGATGCATTCTTTGGCCGCAGGCATCGACATGTCGGAAAACGGTCAGGCGATGGACGCAATCCGGGAGGTCGGGCCAGGTGGCCATTTCCTGGGCTGCGCGCACACGCTTGGCAATTTCAAATCTGCGTTCTGGCGCTCAGAACTGTTCGACAACAAGCCGTTTGAGACCTGGTCCGAAGAGGGCGGTCGCGACACCGCCCAGCTGGCAAACGCTCGGTGGAAAAAGATGCTGGCGGACTATGAACAGCCCGCGCTGGATCCCGGGATTGCCGAAGCGCTGGCCGCCTATGTGACCGAGCGTAAGGCGAGCATGCCCGACGCGTTCGGCTGATCGCGGCGGGACGGTTCCGCCTGGCTTGGTGCCGGCGCGGGGCCGTCCCCCGCCTGCGTCTCAGTTTTGGGGCCGTCGCCCCCTTGGGTCTTAGTTTCAGGGCCGTGGGCCCTGGCGTGATCGCCCGATTTAGGCGGCCGCGCGTGTGATTGCCGGGGGTGTCAGCCCTCGGCGCGCTTGGCCGTCAGCGCCATGGATTCAGCCACCAGCGCCGACAGAACCTGCACATGGCGCAGCGACGAATAGGCATATGAGCCGGACAGGCGGTCCGCCTCAATCTGCGCTTCGATCCCCAGCAGACGTGACACGATGTCGACGCCTTTGCGCGGCCCGGTCATGCCCGGCAGCGATCCGCGCAGATCCCGTTCCCGACGATACATTTTGGCACCTTCGCGTGCTGCCCGTGCCAGCAGGCGGGGGCGGCGCAGCAGGCCTGTGGTCTCCGGCTCGACCATGGGGGCAGGGGACACTTGCCGGATCTCGGACCGGCGCGATGCGACGAGCCGCTCTTTCACCTCTCCGGCGATTGCTTCGGGGCTGCGCAGGGGGGCGTCGCGGCGACCGGTGAAGGCGGCGTGACGGGTCGACTGGGCGGGTTCGGTGCGAAGGGCAGCAAGGGTCATGAACGCATCCTTTGGTTGATTTCGCACTCATCCTGACTCAGCCCAAGCGGGTGTTGCGTGGAATTCAAGTTTAGCGCGCGCTCAAATTATTGATATCTATTAATGGTTTGAGGAAATTCGTTCAGAAAGCAGATTCAAAACGTCGGTTAACTGGCGATTCAGGAATCAACCTTAGCGTGAAATTGCCTCAATTTTGCGGACAAGGCGGATTTCTCAAATGCAAACGGAACTCGCGATCCGGGGCTGCACGCAGGCTGCGCGTCAGGCTCTCGGACATATCACCGACCCCCGTCGGTTGAACGAAGCGGGAGACTACCTCGCGCACACCGTCGCCGGCATCCCGATGCGGGATCTGGCGCGGCGGCGCGGGGTGCATCCCTCAACCGTTCTGCGTGCGGTCCGCCGGCTTGAAGCCCGGCGGGACGATCCGTTGCATGACGCCTTGTTCGCAGATGCAGAGGCCCTTTTGGCCGCCTCGGGCGGCCCCGAAGCATTCGCTCTAGAGATGGAGACTGCGTTGCCTGACCTCCGTTCAAACGACAGATCGCTTGATGACCGCACCGTGGAAAAAGAAGCCCGCCGTATCCTGCGCCGGCTGAGCGAACCGCGCGCTTTCCTTGCCATGGCCCGGGGTGCCGACACCGCTTGCGTGTTTCGCCCCGGTGATGAAGGGCCGGTGACGCTGGCGAAGGTTGCGGTGAAGCTGGCGCGCGATTTCGCGGGGCGCGATTGGATCATCTGCGCCGCGCGCAGTCAGGCGATGGCCAAATATGAAATCTCCGATGCCGGGCGCGCTTGGCTCAAACGCGTTCTGCTGGGCGATGGCGACGCGCGCCGCCGTGCCGCCGAAACCCCCGGTCTGGCTGAGGCGCCCAGCGTCTTTTCCCGCCAGCACCAGCTGGAGGGCGAGCGTTCCGTGTCCGAAGGCACCACAACTGTTCGCGTGAAGGTGAATATCGGGGAAACCCCGCTGGGCTGGCTGTCGCGGCGCAAGGGGTCGGATGGCAAAGCGTTTCTGTCCCCTGAGGAGGTGGTTGCCGGGGAACGCTTGCGCGAGGATTTCGAACAGGCGCAGATCGGCCCCAAGGTTGGCCAGGATTGGGCACGGTTCCTTGCGCCAGTGGACGAATCTGGCATCAGCCAGCTGCGCACCCCCTGCGATGGGCCGTCGGGTGCCCGCGATCGGCTGGCCGGTGCGATGAAGGCGCTGGGCCCGGGGCTGAACGACGTGGCGCTGCGGGCCTGCTGCTTTCTTGAGGGGCTTGAGGCCACCGAGCGGCGCATGGGCTGGTCGGCGCGGTCGGGCAAGGTGGTGCTGAAAATCGCCCTGACCCGTCTGGCTGAGCATTACGGCCTGACCGCCGGGCGCCGTGGTCGGGATGGTGCGATGCGCCGCGCGGGTTGATCTGGTGCGCGGCGGCCGCGACGTTTCGGCCGCCGTGCTCAGGAAATGTTGCAATGCACAATTTTTCTGCTATTTGCTGTGCAGGTGCACCATAACTCGGAGTCTCGCCATGCAGATGGAAACCGCGTTCGCAGTCCCGTTCATGAAGCGGGATAACGAAACATTCTACAATTATTGCCTGAGCTTCTCGCCCGCGGCGCCGTTCTTCGGCGTGCCGTGGCGTTTTGCGGCCGGCCTCAAGATCGTGCCCGACGCGCCCAAAGCGGGCGTCGAAGCCGCTCAGGCCGTGATCGACGATGCGGTCTTGGTCACCGAGAAAGTGGCTGAGACGCTGGAAGCCGCGGTCAAAGTGATGGCTGCGGGCATCGCTGCTGAGGCGGCGAATATCGAAGCGCCTGCCGATGACGTGCCGGTTGAAGCTGCGCCGGTTGAAGCTGCGCCGGTTGAAGCTGCGCCGGTTGAAGCTGTGATGGCTGAAGCAGTGCCGGTTCAAGTCGCGCTGGTTGAAACCACTGAAGCAGTGGAAGACGTGCAGACCGATCTTCTCGACGCTGCCTCCGCTGCCTCCGCTGCCTCCGCCGCCTCCGCCGCGCCCGAGGGATTGCTGACCGAAGCGCCCACCGTGATCGACGATCTCAAGCTGATCAAAGGCGTTGGTCCCAAGCTTGAGGCTGAGCTGAACGGCATTGGCATCTACACTTTCGCGCAAATCGCCACGATGACCGAGGCGCAGATTGTCTGGCTTGATGAGCAGATCTCCTCGGTGCGCGGTCGTCCGATGCGCGACGACTGGGCCGGGCAGGCCAAAGCGCTGGCTGGCTGAGACCGCCACCTTTCTTGCGAAAAGCGCCCCCGGGATTGTGATCCCGGGGGCGCTTTCATGTCTGGCACCCAATCTTTGACGCTCAATCTTCGGCGCCGTCCAGTTCGATCAGCCTGATCTCTCCGCGCTTCACCAGAACCTGGACCATTGCGATCACTTCTGCCTGCGCGGCTTCGCCGTCCTTCTTGCGCACCTCGGGCATGGCGTCGAGGTCTTCGGCGTAGCGTTCGGCCAAACGCTTGGCGATGTTGC
Organism: Paracoccaceae bacterium; assembly: GCA_047610385.1. Lineage (GTDB taxonomy): Bacteria > Pseudomonadota > Alphaproteobacteria > Rhodobacterales > Rhodobacteraceae > JBOCEF01. The sequence continues at coordinate 32,558 of JBLGAC010000010.1, forward strand.
CCATGATGAAATCGACCGCGGGGTCGTTGCGTTCCTGCGCGCTTTTCATCGCGGTCATCATGATTGTTTCTTCGACCGCTTTCACCACCTTGGCGATGTCGCGGGCGCTGACACGGCTGGCGATGTCGGAGAAGGTGAACATTACGCGCTGCACTTCCTGCGCAAGACGCGGCGACTGCTCGCCCAGATGCTCCATCATCGAGTCGCGGATGTCCGAGGAAATGTGGTTCATCAGCCCTGCGATCAAATCTGCAGGCTTGCGCGCGCCTTGGGTCTTTTCCATCAAAGAGACGAAATCGCGCTCAATCACTTCGCGGACCTGTTCCATCACGGACGGATCGACCGACGCGACCCGCGCCATCCGCATCACCACGTCCTGAGCATAGGCGCGATCCAGCTTCTCCAGCACCCGCGCGGCCTGGTCAGACCGCAGCTTGGTCAGCACCACCGACGCGAATTGCGGATGCTCCATCGCCAGCCAGTTGGCAAGCGAGCTGTCCGCCGCATCCGCGAGCTTCAGCCAGACCGAGCGCCCGCCGCGTCCGTCAAGATCCTCCATGATCCGGTTGATGCTGTCGCCATCCATGACCTGACCGAGGAATCGCTTCGCCTCGTCCATGCCGCCGCGCACGTTCATCTCATCGCCCAGCGTCAGCATGAACTCCTTCAGCACAGCCTCCACCGTCTTGTGGGGGATTTCACGCATGCGCGATACCGCGCGCGCAAAGCGGCGGATGTTGTCCTCGCCAAGGTTTTTCAGAAATTCTGAGGCGGTTTCTGGCCCCAGCGCGATCAGCACAATGGTCGCGCGTTCGGGCCAGCTCAGGTCCTCAGGATTGGCGGCAATCGATTTTTTCAGCCCGACTTCTTTTGGAATCGGGTTGGGCGCGTCCGGAATGACTGCGGGAAGATCGTTCATGTGCCATACCCCCGAACCAGCGCGCTGGCGAGCAGGGTCCACCCGTCAGCCAGCACGAAGAACGCAAGTTTGAATGGCAGCGCGACGACCGCGGGCGGCACCATCATCATGCCCATCGACATCAGGATCGACGCAACCACGAGGTCGATCAGCAAAAATGGCAGAAAAACCAGGAAGCCGATTTCGAATGCACGCTCGATCTCAGACAAAAGAAAGCTTGGGATCAGAACTGAAAACGGTGCTGGCTGCCCCGCGATCGAGGGGCGCGGCGCGGCGGCCGCAAGTTCAGCCAGCGTGTCCGGCGACACCCGCGCCTCCATGAACGTGCGGAAGGGGATCATCGCGTTCATGAAGCTTTCCTCAAGCGGCGCGCCGTCCTCGACCATCGGGCGCAATCCGGTCTCCCACGCCTCCATGAACACTGGGTCCATGACGTAGTAGGTGAGGAACAGCGCAATGCTGACGATCATCATCGAGGGCGGCGCCTGCTGCACCCCGATCGCCTGGCGCAGGATCGACAGCACCGTGACCATGAACGGAAAGCAGGTCACCGTGATGGCGATCGCTGGCGCGAGCGACAAAAGCGTGACCGCCCCGAACAGCTGAAGCGAGCGCAGCGTCAGCGAATCGGTGCCAAGATTCATCGTCACGTCCTGCGCGGCGGCCGGAAACGTGGCCGCAAGCACGATCGCCAGCGCCAGCGCGCCGACGCCGATGCGGCGGTCAGGCAACAGGGTGGACCTGCGCGCGGGGGGCGGGGAAGACGCCCTCAGGTTCATGTCACACACCGCCGGACAGGTCAGCGACCTCCGTCAGGCGCACCGCGAGGCGGCCTGAATCGTCGTCCATTTCCTGCAATTCGCCACGGGCAATCAGCCGGTCACCGATGTAAAGCTCTACCGGGTCCTCGATGCGGCTGTCGAGCGGCAGCACCGAATCGCGCCGTAGCGTCACCAGCTCGGCAATCATCGGGCGGGCGCGGCCCACCGACACCACCACTTCGATCGGCACGCCGAGCACCGCGCTGCCGCGCGAGCGCTTTGGGCCGCCATCCATTTTGGCAAGGGTGCCGCCCTCTTTCGCCGTGGCGTTGTCCATCGAATCATCCATGAGCGAGAAGCTCCTCATCGGTGTGGAAGTGATTTTCGATGGCCTGCATCGCTGCGGCGACGCAGGTCTCGAGATTGATCTGGTCAACCCCGTCGCCCCAGATCACGCGCGCTTCGAGCGCGCCCAGGGTCGGGTCAGCCGTGAGAACCGCGTCGAAGCCCGCTTCGTCGAGCGCGTCTTTGATTGTGGCAATCTGATCAGGTGGGGCGGACACCGCGACTTGCGGATCACCCCGGTCGCGCAGCAATACGCTGTGGGCACCCGCGACAGCCTCAGCGACCTCGGCCGCAAGCCCGGTGCGGCCCAAAGCAGGCGCTGCAGCGCCTATCAGCGCTTTTGCAAGGGCACGCAGCGCGATGGCGTTGGATGCCTCCGCGCGCTCACGTATCATTTCCGCGTCTGCGAGGCGTTCGCGGATGTCCGACAGGATCATCCGGCGCTCCGCCACAAAGGCGGCTTCGGACGACGCGGCACCGTCCTCAAAACCCTCAGCGCGGCCTTCGCCGCGCGCGCGGGCCAGCATCGCCTCTAGGGCGTCGGTCTCAACCTTACGCTGGGCGTCAGGATCTGGCTTGGCCGCGGTCTCAGTCGGCGGATCGTCGCGGCGAAATTCTTCGATCTTGGCGGATTGTGCATCGGGCGGCAGGCTGCCGGTGGCCAGGGTGTCGAAGGATTCCCAGATCAGTTGCGCGTTTCTCATGCCGCTCTCCCCGGTTTGTCATCTGTTTCAAGCCAGCTGCGCAGTAGGAATGCGCTGTCTTCGGGACGCTCCTGCACCGCGTCGCGCAAGGCCGTCAGCTGGTCGATCCCCACGCCGTCCGCATCGATCAGCTCGCCCGCCGTTTCGATGCTCCGCTCCACTGACCCCATCGAGGCCGGGCCAAGCGTGATCCCGTCGGGGCCAAGCAACTGGCCTGCGGCCGCGGTCGCCGTGTCGGCCTGCATCATCGGGCGCAGCACGAACAATCCCAGCGCCATCACCACAAGACTGAGGACAGCGAGCTGGATCAGCGTCATCGCGTTGGCGACAAAGAAGCCGCCCGTGCGCGCCGTTGCCTCGCCGCCCAGCTCTGCAGCCTTGGCGAATTCCAACGACTGAATTGAGATCACGTCGCCGCGGCCTTCGTCGAAACCAATCGCCGATTCGACCAGCATGCGCAGCGCATTCAGCTCCACCTCAGGGCGGGCCGCCCAGATCTCAGCGCCGTCAGCGCCGATGGTGCGCGTTCCGTCCACCAGCACGGCGACTGAGATCCGGCGCACTTCGCCAGGGCTGCGCGTGCGTTCGCGTAAAACTTCGGAGACCTCGTAATTCACCCGCTCACGCGTGCGGGTGCTGTTGGACGCGGACTTGCCGCCGCCATCAGTCTGCACGTCGCCGTCTGGCAGGTTGGAGGCGACGGTCACATCGCCGGCACCGCCACCCGTCGATTCGTCGGCCGATTTCTCAGTGTCGGTGCTGACCGCGACGCGGCTTTCGGGATCGAGAACCCGCTCAGTGATTTTTTCGGCGTTGCGGTCAGTGTCGACCGACACTTCGACGATCACCGATTCGGGGCCGACACGCGCGGCCAGCAGCCGCTCCACATTGCGGCGCAGCGCGTCGGCTTTGTCATCGCCGCCCGCGACGCCCGGCATGCCGGCTTCGCCCGCGCGCAGCACCACGCCGCGTTCGGCGTCGATCACTGAGACAGCTTCGATCTGCAATCCCGCAACGGCCGAGGCGACGAGAAATCGAATCGCTTCGGCCTGATTGGCCGACAGCGCGCCGCCTTTCGTCGTGACGACGACCGAAGCGGTGGCCGACCCGCCACCCTGGAAGGGGCGGCGGACAGGATTGGCGATGTGCACCCGCGCTTTGCGCACGGATGGAAGCGCAAGAATCGTCCGCGCAAGCTCACCTTCCTTTGCACGCCAGTAGGCGGCATCGAACATTTCAGCGGTGGTGCCAAATCCGGACAGGCTGTCGAGAAGCTCATATCCCGCGGCACCGCTTTCGGGCAGCCCGTCTGAGGCGAGGGCCATCCGTGTGGCATCGCGTTGGCCCGATTCGACGAAAATCCCGTCGCCGCGCACCTCATAAGGCACGCCGCGCGCTTCCAGCGCTGAGACCACGGCCCCGGCGGAGTTCTGATCAAGCCCTGCATAAAGCAAGGACATGGACGGGCTCAGCGCAACGCTGGCCAACCCCCCAAGCGCAAGCAATGCCGCAATGGCCGCAAGCGCCGATACGAGGCGTTGGCGCGAGTCGCTGCCTTCCCAGATCGATAACAAACCGTTCACGCGTTTCTCTCGATTTTTAAGGGCCCGTGATTTCAGGCCGGCCTTCTGGCGTGAAATGACAATTGTGCGGACGCACTTAAGATTCGGTTAGCTAGGCATCCGTAAAACAGGTCTCGACGCTGCAGGATGCGCGGAGGCGAAATGGCCAACACGGCAGATATCGAACCGGACGACATCGTCGTCGGTGGTAGAAAAAAAGGCGGCAAAGGCGGGCTGATCATCGGTCTCGTTCTGATGCTGCTGTTGGGCGGGGGCGGATTCTTCGCCACGTTCAGCGGAATGCTGGCGCTGCCTTTCGGCGGCGACGGTGCGCATGACGCTGCGCCCCATGCCAAATCAAAGATGGACCTGCCGCCCACGGCGTTCGTGCCCTTGGATGAGATCATCATCTCGCTCGGACGCGGTGCGCGCTCACGGCATCTGGTTCTCGCGGCGGAGCTGGAGGTCGAGCCGGCGATGATCGCGGAGGTGGAGCTGCTGCGCCCCCGGGTTCTCGACGTGCTCAACACCTATCTGCGCGCGTTGGACGAACGCGACATCGAGGATCCCGCCGCCATGACACGGCTGCGTGCGCAAATGCTGCGCCGGATTCAAGTGGTGACTGGCGAAGGGCGCGTGCGCGACCTGCTGATCACCCGGTTCATTTTACAATGACGGAGGTTCCCATGGATCTGATCGCCGATGGCCTGTTGATCAGCGCCGCCTGCGTCGCCGCGCTTTATTGTCATGTGCTCGCCAGACGGCTGCGTCGACTGGGCGATCTTGATGCTGGGTTGGGCGGGGCGATCGCTGCTTTGTCCCGCCAAGCCGAGGACCTGCGCGCCGCGATCGACAGCGCCCGGGGCGCCGCCAACGAATCGTCGCGTGAGCTGACGAAGCGGACCGCGCGCGCAGAGGCGGCGGCCGGGCGGCTCGAAATCCTGATTTCCGCGATGCATGATGCGGAATCGCGCGCCGCCCCCACCAGGATCCGCGCGGTCGCCCCGGTGCGCTCCGCGCCAAAGCTGCATGACGGCAAAGACAATGTGGCAGACGGTGCCCCGGCCGAAGACGAAGACGACGACCTCGCGCTGGCGATTCGTTCGCTTGCGGGTGGGGGGCGATCATGACCCACCAGCCGCGCAGACGCCGCGTCAGCGCAGGCGCGCTGATCGTTGGCTGCTTCGTTGCGTCGGGCGTGGTGCGTCTGGCCGACCCTGCCGGCCCGGTCGCACAGGCCGCTACGGCGTTGGCGGGCGATGTGTCCCGTGACGCGCCCACTTCTGACCGCGCGGGGGCAAAGCAGTGCACTGAGGATGGCGACGCCGTCGCTTTGCTGAACGCGGTGCGGGAACGAGAGCTCCAGCTGCGCCAACGCGCGCTGGAGATTGCGGACCGCGAACGCGTGCTCTCCGCCGCCGAAACCCGGATGCGAGAGGAGCGCGAGCGCCTCGAAGTCACCCGCAAACGGTTGGAAAAGACCCTGTCGATTGCGGATGACGCGGCCGAGGCCGACATCCAGCGGCTGGTGGCCGTTTATGAGAGCATGGATCCGAAGAAATCGTCGAAAATCTTTGAAACGATGGACATCGGATTTGCTGCCGGATTCCTTGCGCGCATGCGCCAGGACGTCGCGGCAGAGGTGCTCGGTGGCATGACTGCTGAGCGCGCCTATGCGATCAGCGCCACCATCGCCGGCCGAAACGCCTTGGCCCCGAGAGACTGAGACGCAGACAGCGTTTTGTTAACCGTGCTCGCGCGATAGTTGCGTCGACACTCCCCGTTTCGTTGAAGAGGACAACCAGGATGGTCGGCATCATCGGCATTCTGATCACCTTGGTGATGGTGTTTGGCGGCTATCTTGCCGCCGGCGGCAAGATGGGCATCATTCTCAAGAGCCTTCCGTTTGAGATGATGATGATCGGTGGCGCGGCGGTTGGCGCGTTCTTTCTGTCCAATGACATGGCCTCCGTGAAGCACACGATCAAAGATCTTGGAAAGGTCTTCAAGGGCGCCAAGTGGAAGGCGCAGGACTTTCAGGATCTTTTGTGCCTGCTTTATGAACTCATCCGCATCGCGCGGGGCAACCCGATGGACCTTGAGGCGCATATCGACACGCCTGAAGAATCGGCTGTCTTTGCGAAATATCCAAACATCCTCGCCGACAAATCGGCGGTGGAGATCATCTGCGACACGATGCGTGCTGGTTCCATGAACTACGATGATCCCCATCAGGTCGAAGAAGTTCTGGAAAAACGCCTTGAGAGCAAGCTGCACCATGCCATGCATTCCAGCCACGCGCTGCAATCCATGGCTGACGGTCTGCCCGCGCTGGGGATCGTCGCGGCCGTGCTTGGCGTGATTAAAACGATGGCTTCGATCGACCAACCGCCTGAGGTGCTGGGCAAGATGATTGGCGGCGCGCTCGTCGGCACATTCCTTGGTGTGTTCCTTGCCTACGCCCTAGTCGGCCCATTTGCCATCAAAGTGAAGACGGTGATTGAGGCTGACCACCACTTCTACACCCTGATCCGTGAGGTGCTTGTGGCCAACCTGCACAATCATGCGCCGGACATCTGCGTTGAAGTCGGTCGTCAGAATACGCCAGGCGCAGTGCGCCCAAGCTTCTCGGTGCTCAACGACGCATTGCGGGGGGCGAAGACGCCGGCATGATCGCACAAGCTCTCATAACTGTGGCAAGGCGCGTCTGCGCTGGTCTGATCCTGTGCGCGGCTTTGTGGCTGCCTGCGCAGGCGCAGGAACAGCTGCGGCTGCGTGCGAATGAACATTCGGCCTTCAGCAGGATCGCGATCGACGTGCCCGACCTTTCTGACTGGCGCATGACGCAGAAGGATCGGACGGTGGAAATCGTGCTGCCGGGCCGCGATGCGGTGCTGGATGTGCGCGCCATTTTCCCTGATCGGCGGGTGTCACGCGTGTTGCGCGCAGGTGCGAAGCGGCGGGGCGCCGACACGGTCATCACGCTGGGCCTCGCGTGCCGTTGTGAGGTTGAGGCCTACGATCTGGCGGGCAAGGTCCTGATGTTGGACGTGCGGGATGCGCCGCGTGAGGTGAACAAAACCGCGGCAGCGGAGCGGGTTCCCGAGCCGGCACCTGAAGGTGAGCAGGAAACGCCCGCGCCCATGCTTGCCGCCGCTGCGGCACCGATCGCGGCCCGGGTGAAGATGGCTGGGGATCCTGCCGCGCCCGTGGTCGAAAATGATCATGCAGCGCAGGCCAAAGAGGGGTCGCCCGGTGCGCCGGGCAGCCATACCACCACTCTGGCGGATGACGATCTTGCCGCGGACGCGCCCAAGACGCCGCTCGCAATCGATCCGCCCGCGAAGGTCGGTGAAGGCGCGCCTGACCAGAATGATGTGGCCGCCGTGATCGCTGAGGCGCAGCGCCGCTTGCTCGAGCAGCTGACGCGGGCGGCGGAGCAAGGCCTGGTGAATTTTCGAAAACCTGACCCGGCCACGCCGGACGCGCCCGCTGCCCGTGGCGATATGGCGGATGATCATGTGGTGGCCGATGATGCGCCGCTGGCCGCACCTGTTCCGGCGCCTGAAGTTGATCGCAAGGCTGATGCGCCTGTGGCCAAGGGATCGCAGTTTCAGATTACCTCGGTTCTGGAGCGGGATGCGCGCAAGGTTGAGGAACGTGAGAGCCCCGCCTGCATCCCGGATTCGCAGCTCACGCTTCCAGTGATCGAATCTGCCAAAAACCCCTCCGAGGCGATCGCCAGTCATCGTCGGGCGCTGCTGGCTGAGTTCGATAAGACAGACAAGACTGCGGCGACCAATCTCGCCCGGGTCTATGTGGCGCTGGGCTTTGGTGCTGAGGCGGTCTCGGTGGTCAACTCCCTTGAGGTCCCGATACGCAGCGCGCCCTTGCTACGGGACATGGGCTATGTGGTTGACGGATCTGATTATCTTCCGGACGGGCCATTCGCACGTGCGCAAAATTGCGGGGGGCAAATCGGAATTTGGCGGCTGGCGGCACCCAGCGCTGACGGCACCGAGATCGATGAAAGCCTGGAGGCGGCGGCCAAGTTGGCTGAGGCCATGAGCTCAATCGCGCCGCCTTTGCGTCATCTGCTCGGTCCGGGCGTGCTGACTGCGCTGGTGAATGCCAACCGGTTGGACGCCGCGCGCCAGATGGTGGCTGTGCTGGCCCGGGCACCTGGGCCCGCGTCGGAGGCCAACGATCTCGCGGTGGCCAAGTTTTATGCGGCGGACGGGCGCTCGGACGCTGCCGAAGCCATCTTGCGGGCGCTGACGGGCGGTTCCAGTCCAGCGGCGGCGGAGGCGACGGCGCTTTTGGTTGAACGGATGCTGGCGCGTGGTGCCCCTGTGGACGACGAATTGATTGCGGCGACCGCGGCGGCTGGGCTGGCGTATCGCGGCGCGCCGCTGGGACCGCGCCTCAAGGCGGCTGAGATCCGCGCGCGAGGGGGTGGCCGTTTCGTCGAGGCGCTTGATGTTCTGGAGACGGAGATCGGCCGCGAGGGCCGCAGCGACGCCACGTTGCAGATGGTGGCGCAGGAACTGTTCCGCGCCGCGACACCAGATGGTGTCGGTGCCGCGGCCTATGCCGGGGCGGCAATCGCGCGCGCAGCCTTTATGGGCGACGGACCTGCCTCCGATTTGGCGCGCGAAACCAGCGCGGGCCATCTGACGGATATTGGACTGGCGAATGCCGCGCTCACCATGATCGCACCCGGAATCGGCCGGTCCACAGGTTCGGCGTTGATGGCCGCGCGTGCGCATGTGGCGCTGGGCCAGGGCGCTGCGGCGTTGGCTTTGCTGGACACGCTTGACCCCCAGGTGGGGCAAGACATCCGCGTGGCTGCCCTGGTCGCCGACGGCCGCCACAAAGACGCTTGGCAGGCGCTTGACGCTGTGCCGGAGGCGAATGGGGAAACCCGCGCCGCCTTCGCCTGGCGCGCTGGCGATTGGCAGGCTGCCGCATCGCTTGCGCCGGCATCCCCGCGCGCGCCCTTTGCCGCGTGGATGTCCCGGATCGCCCCGGAGGAGGCCGCGCGCGTGGTGCCAACCCTGACGCCCGCCGCGATCGCAGCGATGGGCGTGCCTGAGGACGAGGCAAAGCCCTCCCTCTCTGGCGCGCGGGCTCTGCTGGCCCGATCCCGCGCCGCAGAATCCCTTTTTGAGAAAGCGATGACCGATGGATAACGCAGGCTACGTGACGCTTACCCGGCAAAGCGGTCTCCTGAAGGAAATGCAGGCCGTCGCGAACAACCTCGCGAACATGTCGACGACGGGATTTCAGCGCGAGGCGACCTTGTTTGCCGAAGTGATTGAGCGGCTGCCGGTTGAGGGCGGCTCGCTGTCCATGGCCGATGCGCGTGTCCGGGCGACGCAGTTCAGCCAAGGCGGCATGATGCGCACTGGCGGGTCCTATGACCTGGCGATCGAAGGGCCGGGATTCTTCCAGATCGATACGCCAAACGGCCCCCGCCTTACCCGCGACGGCGCTTTCCTGCGCAACGCGGACGGAGAGATGGCGACCGCGGACGGGAATCGGGTGCTCGACGCTGGTGGTGCGCCGATCTTCCTGCCCCCCACCGCCGCCAAGATTGAGATTTCGTCTGACGGCACCGTCACAGCGGATGGGGCGCCAGTGGCGTCGATCGGCCTGTTCACCGTGGCTGATGTCGGCACGCTGCGCCGCGAAGGCGGCGTGATGTTCATTCCTGAGGCAGGTTTGCTTCCGGTGTTCGACGCAACCGTCCACCAGGGTTTTCTCGAAGGCTCCAGCGTGTCCCCTGTCTCAGAAATCACGCGCATGATCGAAGTACAGCGCGCTTACGAAGCTGGCCAGGCCTTGTTGGAACGCGAAGACGAACGCATCCGCGGCGTCGTGCGCACCCTTGGCCAGCCAAAGTAATTCACCGGGGGGCGCCTGCCGCGCCCTTTTGCGGCCCTGACCGGGTTGTTCGTCCTGCGCGCTGCGCAGGCTCCGCCAGAAGGAGGATAAGATGCGTGCTCTCAGAATCGCTGCGACCGGCATGGAAGCGCAACAGATGCGGGTGGAGGTGATCGCCAACAACCTGGCGAACATGAACACCACCGCCTACAATGCCCGACGGGTGGAGTTTGCGGATCTGCACTATCAGCAGGTTGCGCGCCCGGGCACGGTGAACGCGGCCGACGGATCGGTACTGCCGACGGGCGTGCAGCTCGGCCTCGGCGTGCGGGCTGCTTCGGTGTCGATGGACGTCGCGCAAGGCGCGTTGGAGCAGACGGGCAACGAGCTTGATGTTGCCATCGATGGCGCTGGCTATGTTGAAATCCTGCTCCCGTCGGGCCAAAGCGCTTATACCCGCGACGGCGCGTTCAAGCGCACCGGCGAAGGTGTTCTGGTCAACTCCGATGGCTATGAGGTGCAGCCGCAGATTGTCATTCCCGACGATGCGCGTTCGATCAGCATCAACGGGGCGGGCGAGGTTTACGCCTACTTCCTCAATCAGGTGGATGGGCAAAATCTGGGCCAGATTTCCCTCACGTCCTTCTCCAACCAAAAAGGGCTCGAGGCGATCGGCGGCAATCTCTACCTTGAGACTGAGGCCTCCGGCGCTCCGGTTTCGGGCGATCCCGGGGTGGATGGGCGCGGCACCCTTCGCCAAGGCTTTCTTGAGGAAAGCTCAGTGGATCCGGTCCGCGCCATCACCGAACTGATCGAGGCGCAGCGCGGATATGAGCTGAACGCCAAGGTCATCACCGCCGCCGACCAGATGCTCGGCGCGACCACGCAGATCCGCTGAGATGATGGGACGCTTTTCCAACATGTTGCGCGGCGGGCTGATCGCGCTGGCGCTGGCCACGCCGTTGGCGGCGCAGACGCGCGACGCCGCTGTCGAGCGTTTCGTCACGCCCAGCCGGGTGATCCGCGCAGGGGACCTGATCGGCGCTGGCGATCTTACGCTTCGTGCCGGCCCAGCCGGTGCCAGCCTGACTGATCCCGCGCAGGCGGTTGGGCTTGAGGCCCGCGCCACGCTTTATCCCGGCCGCCCAGTCGCGTTTGGCGATCTGGGCCCACCGGCATTGGTGGAGCGCAACCAGATCGTCACCATCCGCTTTCGCCGCGGTGGTCTGCTGATTGAAACCGATGGCCGCGCGCTGGATCGGGGTGCCAACGGGCGGCGGATCCGGGTGATGAACCTTACGTCGCGCACAACTGTGATCGCGCGCGTGACTGGCGCAGATATGGTGGAGGTCGGGCAATGAAGATCCTGCTTTGCGCGGTGTCGCTCGCGCTCGTCATCTCTGGCTGTGCGCGGATCGAAGGTGTCGGCAAGGCGCCCGATTTCACGCCACCGGGCGCGCCGCTACATCCCGCCCCGCCGCCCGCGCCGCGCCGCATCGCGCTGGCCTCGCCGCCGCCGGAGGCTGAACCGGTCGGGGCTGCTGCGGCTTCGCTGTGGCGCTCAGGCCCACGGTCGCTGTTTGGCGATCAGCGCGCCCGGCGGCCGGGGGACATCGTCACCGTAGTTATCGAGATCAACGACAAGGCCTCAATTTCCAACGCCACGCAGCGCAACCGCTCAGGGTCTGAGGATATGTCTGTCGGTGCATTCTTCGGTGCGCCTGAACTGATCAGCGAAACGCTCGGCATTTCGACCGATCCGGGGGCGCAGCTCAGTTCCAGCTCCGCCTCGACCGGATCGGGGTCCGTCAGCCGTGATGAAAAGATTGAACTGCGGGTGGCAGCCACGGTCATGGACGTGCTGCCCAACGGGCACATGATCATCGCGGGCACCCAGGAAGTGCGCGTTAACTTTGAGCTTCGCGATCTGCAGGTCTCTGGAATCGTTCGACCTGAAGACGTCTCGCGCCGCAATGAAATCACCTATGATCGCATCGCTGAGGCCCGGATCGCCTATGGCGGGCGCGGTCAGATCACCGACGTGCAGCAGCCGCGATACGGCCAGCAGATCGCTGACATCATCCTGCCGTTCTGAGAGGCCCCGACATGAAAATGCTCTTTCCCGTCATTCTTGCGATCCTCGGCCTTGTCGGGGGCGTCGCCGCCGGCCATTTCATGAAACCGCCGCCCGCCCTGGCCGCAATGGCGGCTGGCGGCCATGGCGCTTCGGAACCCGTCTTGGCGGCGGATTCTGGCAGCGATCATGGCGGTGGCCATAACACTCCAACGCCTGAGGACCCGTCCTCGATTCCCACGGCTGACGATCACAATCCTGCGGATGACGCGAAGTACGAATATGTTGTGTTGGACAAGCAATTCGTTGTGCCGCTGGTCAATGAAAGCCGCGTGCACGCGATGATCATCCTGTCGCTGTCTGTCGAAGCGACGGTGGACGGGGTGGATTTTGTGCACCGCCGCTCTCCCAAGTTGCGCGACGTGTTTCTTCAGGTGCTGTTCCGTCATGCGCATTCAGGTGGTTTCAACGGCGTATTTACTGGCGGGCAGGCGATGGCGGATCTGCGCGCTGGGCTGCGCGACGCGGCCAAGGGGGTGCTGGGCGAGACGGTCCATGATGTGCTGGTCACTGACATCGTGCGCCAGGATATGTGACGCGCAGCGGCTGGATATGAAAGCGGGGCACCTGCTGCATTGCGCAGATTGCGGCAGATCAGCTTGCCGGGGTGCGTTCGGTTTCTTGCGCGAGGCCGGAAAGCTCGCTGCCGATATCGCCACCATCGGAGCGGCCATTGGTTTTGATGCGATCTTCGCACAGAACCTCAGCGCGTTCAGCCAGCTTGTCGATAACGCCGTTCACCCAGAGCCGCTCCTCCGCGGACAGCGCCTCAAGCAGATATGCCTCACGCTCACGCACGATGCGCGTCGCGTCCTGAACCATTGTCCCGCCTGCATTGGTCAGGTGCAGGATCTTGATCCGCCGGTCCTCTCGGGCCTCATGGCGACGGATCAGGCCTCGTTCTTCCAAACGCGATGCCGACCGGCTGATGGCCACTTTATCAAGCCCGGTCATCTGTGCGATGTCGCGCGTGGGTGCCGGATCCGCCTCAGCCACGGCCGACAGCACGCGCCATTCGTCGGATGACAGCCCAAAGTGCGCTGTGTGAATCTCGGCCATGGACGCGTCGACGGCGCGGGCGAGGTGTACAAGACGATAGGGAAAAAACTTGTCGATTTGCATATCTGGGTCTCCCGTAACCATTTCCGTCTTCAACTTAACATTGCGAAACTTTGGAACATTGATTCAAGTCCATTTGCGCAAAAACATCAACAGACATGAGAATTTTACGCGCGCGGCAGGGCGATTCAGCCAGTGCCTTCGGTACCGCGCGACGCCTCGGTGATCATCCAGTCGCGGAACGCCTGCAAGGGCGCTGAGGGTGGACGCCCCGCTGGCCAGACCAGTCGATAGGCACCTCGGCTTTCGAACGGGCGGCCCCAGGCGATGACCAATTCTCCGCGCGCAAGCTCAGTTTCGGTCATGAACATCGGCAGCAGCGCCACCCCCAATCCGGACATCGCCGCGCGCGACAGCGCTGCGAAATGATCGAATGTCATCGCGCCGGGCGTCGAACCTGGCGCGCCATGGGCCGCGAACCAGTCCGCCCAGGCATGGGGCCGCGTCGCGATGTTCAGGCGCGGTGCCGCGGCCACGTCTGCTGGCCCGGCAAAGCGCCGCTCGCGCGCCATGTCGGGCGCGCACATGGCGGCCATCGTCTCGCGCATCAGCGGCACGCCGTCGCAACTTGGCCAGTCGCTTTCGCCGAAGGTCAGCGCCGCATCATGGCCCGCCGCCGCCAGATCAAAGGGTGCAAGGGCGGTGGCCAGATTGATCGTCACCCCCGGATGCGCCTGCAAAAACCGCGGCAGACGCGGCGCCAGCCAGCGCGCGCCGAACGTGGGCAGAATCGCGATCGATAGCACGCCGCCATCGGGGTTGACCGCCGCGGCCTGGCTTGCCGCCCCGATGATCGCCAGCGCGCGCGCCACCTCACGGGCATAAACCTCGCCCGCCCGCGTCAGGTGCAGCCGCTGGCGTTCGCGCGCGAACAATTGCACCGCAAGCCGCGCCTCCAGCGCCGCGATCTGGCGGCTGACGGCGCTTTGGGTCAGCCCCAGTTCCGCCGCCGCGGCGGTGACAGCGCCGAGACGGGCGGTCGATTCAAAGGCGCTCAGATGCGCGGTGTCGGGCAGAAAACGGCGCGGGTGGGGCATGGGTTATTCTCAATCAGCATGAACTTGGTGCGAACGCGCATTATCATTCGGGCCTGAACCGGAGTATGTCATGCGCAATCGGAACGCGCACGCCTAGATCGGAGACGCCGCCATGGACGACAAACCGGGCAAAGGCCCCAGCCTCGCCGCCTTCAATTGGGAGGATCCGTTCCTTCTGGCCGACCAGCTGACGGAGGAGGAGCGGATGCTCGCGGACGGCGCGCGCGCGTTTGCCGCCGACAAGCTGCAGCCGCGGATCACCAATGCCTATCTTAATGAGACCGTTGAGCCTGAGATCTTCGCCGAAATGGGCGCGGCCGGGCTGCTCGGTGCCACGGTGCCTGAAGAATACGGTGGCCTCGGCGCCGGCTATGTCAGCTACGGGCTGGTCGCGCGAGAGGTTGAGCGGGTCGATAGCGGCTATCGCTCAATGATGTCGGTGCAGTCATCTTTGGTGATGTATCCGATTCAGGCCTATGGTTCGGAAGAACAGCGCAAAAAATACCTGCCTGGCCTCGCCGCTGGCACGTCAATCGGCTGCTTTGGTTTGACCGAGCCTGAGGCCGGTTCTGACCCCGCCGGCATGAAAACCCGCGCTGAGAAGATCGACGGCGGGTATCGGATTTCTGGCGGCAAGATGTGGATTTCGAACGCACCGATCGCGGATGTGTTCGTGATCTGGGCGAAATCGGACGCCCATGGCGGCAAGATCCGCGGCTTTGTGCTTGAAAAGGGCATGAAGGGGCTGAGCACGCCTAAGATTGGCGGGAAACTGTCACTGCGCGCCTCGGTCACCGGTGAGATCGTGATGGACAAGGTTGAGGTCGGCGAAGACGCGCTGCTTCCCAACGTCGAAGGGCTGAAGGGTCCGTTCGGCTGTCTGAACCGCGCACGCTACGGCATCGCGTGGGGCTGCATGGGCGCTGCTGAGGATTGCTGGCTGCGGTCGCGCCGTTATGGCCTTGATCGCGTGCAGTTCGGCAAACCGCTGGCCCACACCCAGTTGTTCCAGAAGAAACTGGCCGACATGCAGACCGAAATTGCGCTGGGGTATCAAGCCGCTCTGCGCGTTGGCCGTCTGATGGACGAAGGTCGCGCGGCGCCGGAGATGATTTCAATCATCAAGCGCAACAACTGCGGCAAGGCGCTGGACATCGCCCGGCAGGCCCGCGACATGCACGGCGGCAACGGCATCATGGCCGAATACCACGTGATGCGGCATGCCGCGAACCTTGAAACGGTGAACACGTATGAGGGCGCGCATGACGTGCACGCGCTGATTTTGGGCCGTGCGCAGACGGGCTTGCAGGCGTTCTACTGAGGGCGACGCACCGGAGCGAATTGAAAAGGCCCCGTGCGGTGCGCGGGGCCTTTTTCATGCGGCGGGGGAGTCTACGATGCGCCAGCGGCGGCCTGATCGTCGGGATGTCGCCCTTGACGCCAATAAAGCCAGTAGCTGTCAGCCTTCATGCCTTAGAGAGAAGAGCTTGCTGGCCGCGAAGATTACGATATGCTGGTTCAACAATTTCCAGAAGCTCTTTCGCGGGAAAGTTAATTATCGAAGTGTGCTCAGAAAAATCCCCGTCCTCCCACGCCGCAAGGACGGCATCGTAGACATAAATATGAGCAAGCGCTTTCGTGAGGGCGCGGGGTATTTCATCGTCCTCGAGTAGGTCCAAGTTCTCGACGATAATTCCTTCAAGTTTTTTGTTCATAGGGTGGAAAACGATTTTCATCCAATTGCGCCAGGTGGTTATCTCATTGTCAGAAAGGGGGAAGCCTTCTGTGAAATATCCCCCCTGCCTATGTTTAGGCCATTTTGTTTTAGAAAAGGCAGCCCAAGCGGCGTTTCCAGCCAAAAGGCGTGCATATAGCGGGCCATACAGTAGGCGCAGTTTCTTGTTGATTAATTCAAGCTGGGCCTGCCTTCTGTACTGATGGCGAGAGTGAAAATAGGTGAATATCCACCCTGTGGTTGCGACTGTAATCGTAATTACGAATGGCGTAATATTTGTGAACGTCGCAGCGCTTAAGCTCAATTTATATTCATCCTTTGCGACAGCTTAATCTTTGGGGGGCTGCGGCATGGTTCGCGAGCCGTACAGCACCGCCAAAAATTGTATGAAGAGGCAATCGAAAGCTTTTTAACTTTAGCTATTCACACGATTCGCGCAACGTTAGAACCGTGCATTCCAACGAAAATCTGTTCCGAAGATGCCTGCTTCGTCCGAAGCCTTGATATTGCCGCCCCCCTCGCGGCGAGGCTTTCAAAAATCCGACACAATCCCCTTCTTCTCCCAATCGCCGAACCGCGTCGGTTCTGGCCCGTCGCGGCCGCCCAGTTCGACCGGCAACTCGGCGTCGGGCGACGCGGCTTTGCGGGCCTCGGCCTCGGCCAGCGCGCGGGCGGCGGCGGCTTTCAGGCGGGTCTCTTTCGTTTCCACGAGTTCGGGCATATATCCCTCCTGAGCTTGGGGCGCATGACGTCCCACCAGATAGGCCGCGCGGGCAGGGGATGCAAACCGCCCACCGCCGATGACCGAAGAAGAGCCATGAACCAGATCAAAACCATGATGCTGCTCGCCTCGCTGACCGCGCTTTTCATGGGCGTCGGTTGGCTGATCGGCGGGACCGGGGGCGCGTTGATTGCGCTGCTCGTGGCCGGGGGCATGAACGTGTATGCGTTCTGGAATTCGGACAAGGCGGTGCTGGCGCGGTACAATGCGCAGCCGGTGACCCGCGCCTCGGCGCCAGATCTGCATGACATCGTCGGGCAATTGGCGCAGAACGCCGGTCTGCCCATGCCGCGTGTCTATATTATCAATGAGGCGCAGCCCAACGCCTTTGCGACCGGGCGCAACCCGGAAAACGCCGCCGTGGCCGCCACGACGGGCCTGCTGAGCACCCTGAGCCGAGAGGAAATCGCCGCCGTGATGGCCCATGAACTTGCCCATGTGAAGAACCGCGACACGCTGATCATGACCGTGGCCGCGACTGTGGGCGGCGCGATTTCGATGCTCGCGCAGTTTGGGATGTTTTTTGGCGGTGGGCGGAACCGTGAAGGTGGCGGTCTGGGGATTGTCGGTGTGCTGCTGGCCGCGATTCTGGCGCCGATGGCCGCGATGATGATTCAGATGCTGATTTCGCGCACCCGCGAATATTCCGCCGACCGGCTGGGCGCACAGATTTGCGGCAATCCGCTGTGGCTCGCGTCGGCGCTGCAACGCCTGTCTGCGCCGCACCCGGTGATGGAGCGGGCGGAGCGCAACCCCGCATCGGCCCATATGTTCATCGTGAACCCGCTGTCGGGCCGCGGGATGGACAGTCTTTTCGCCACCCATCCATCCATGCGCAACCGCATCGCCGCGCTTGAGGATCAGGCCCGCCAGATGGGCGCAACCGCTGGCGCACGCCTGCAGGCCGGGATGCGTGAGACGCGCACCGGCGTGCCGCGCACAGGCGTGCCGCGCATTGGCGCAAGACGCCCCACAGTCAAAGGACCCTGGTCATGAGCGATCATCGCAAGGGCGGCAAACCGCGCGCCTTTTCAGCCAAGCCCGCGCCCGCGCCCGAACCTGTGCGCATCCCCGAAGGCCACGCCGCACGGCAGGAGGCGCTGCGGTTGCTGGCAGGCGTGCTCGACGGTGGGCGGATGATGTCGGAGCTGACCGACCGCACACCGGGCGACATCTCCGGCCCTGACCGCGCGCGCGCTGGCGCCATCGCCAACGCGGTGCTGCGGCGCATGGGGCAGGCGGACGCGGCGCTGGCACCGTTCCTGCAGCGCACACCCAGGGGTCCGGTGCTGCACGCCATGCGCATGGCGGTGGTTGAGGCGCTGAGCCTCGGCACCCCCGTCCATGCCGCGGTCGACGGCGCTGTGGCGGCGATCAAGGACCATCCCGGCGCGTCGCGCTTTGCCGCATTGGTCAACGCCGTGACCCGCAAGGCAACCGGCGCAGGGCCGTGGGCTGAGGACGATACGGTTGATGCAGCCCGGCTCAACACCCCCGGCTGGCTTTGGGGGCGGCTCAGCTCTGCCTATGGCCAAGCTGCGGCCCATGCCATCTGTGCCGCGCATCTGGGCGATCCGCCCGTGGACCTGACCCCCCATCCCGGCGCCGATGCGGCAATGTTGGCCGAAGCCATGGGCGCTGAGATCCTGCCCACCGGGTCGTTGCGCCTGATGCGCCGCCCGCAGATATCCGCCCTGCCGGGGTTTGACGAAGGCGCGTTCTGGGTGCAGGACGCCGCCGCCGCCTTGCCCGCCCGCCTGATTGGCGCGAAGCCGGGGATGCGGGTGCTGGACCTGTGCGCGGCGCCCGGCGGCAAGACCATGCAGCTGGCAGCGACGGGGGCCGATGTCACCGCGCTCGACATCAACGACAAGCGTCTGGCGCGGGTTGAGGAAAACCTTGCGCGCACCGAGATCACGGCAACCATCGTTCATGCCGATGCGCTGGATTGGACGCCTGATGCACCGTTTGACGCCATTTTGCTGGACGCGCCCTGTTCGGCCACCGGCACCGTGCGCCGCCATCCTGATCTGCCGCATTTGAAAGAGGCGTTCGATCTGAAGGAGCTGACCACGCTTCAGGACGCCATGCTGGACCGTGCGTGGACCTGGTTGGCGCCGGGCGGGCGGCTGGTGTTCGCAACCTGCTCATTGCTGCCCGAGGAAGGTGAGGCGCGGGTCGCCGCGTTTCTGGCCCGCACCCCCGATGCGGCGCGCGATCCGGTGGATGCGCATGCCTTGGGCGCGGCGCCTGAATGGGTCAACGGCGATGGCGAATTGCGGCTGCGCCCTGATTTTCTGGCCGAAAAAGGCGGGATGGACGGGTTTTTTGCTGCATCGTTGGTTCGGGGCGGGTGACACGCCCCGCGCCATCGGCGTATTTTGCGCCTGACGCGATGCCACCCCCCGCCCCCAGCCGCATGAGGTCCCGCGCGTGAGCGAGCTTTTCACCGGATTGCAGATCAGGCTGGCCGCGTTCGGCGGCGCGCCCACGGCGCTGGCCCATCAGCCGCAGACGGTCTGGATGGGCGATGGCGCGCGCGCGCGGGCGATGACCAAGGGCGTCTATCGCCTTGCGGGGCAGGAACTGTCTGCCCCCGGTCTTGGCCCGTGGAAGCTGAACAGCCCCGGCCGCGCGTTTGCCGATGCGCTGCATGGCTTTGACTGGCTGGGCGATTTCGCGCTGCTGCCCGGGGACGAGCCCAAGCGCGTCGCGCGGTCGTGGATCTATGGCTGGATCGCGCGGTTCGGTGACGGCGATGGCGATGGCTGGCGGCCCGGTCTGGCGGGGCGGCGGCTGACGGCCTGGTGCATCCATGCGCCGCTGGCCCTGCAAGGCGCGGATCCCGAACTGTCCAAACGCTTTTTCCGCGCGGTTGGGGTGCATGCGCGATATCTCGCAGGCGCCTGGCGCAAATCTGACGCTGGGCGGTCCCAGATCAGCGCGCTGGGGGGGCTGCTTTATGTCTCGCTGACCTTTGATCGGTATCTCGCTGAACGCGACCGCAATGCCCAGATCCTTGGCACCGCGGCGGATCGGCTGGTGGGGCCTGATGGCGGGATCCCGTCGCGCAACCCCGAAGATCTGGCCGAAATTCATCTGGCATTGGCGGCCGCGGCGGCGGAATTGCTGCGCGCCGGGATGGAGGTGCCCGCACCCCTGCGCGCCGCCCTTGATCGCATGGCCCCGGCGCTGCGGCTGCTCAGGTTCGGCGATGGCGGGCTGGCGCGGTTCCATGGTGGCCATGCGGGACCAGGCGGGCGGCTTGATTTTGCGCTGGCGCTGGCGCAGGCACCGCGCACGGCGCCTGCGCGCTCAGCGATGGGGTATTGGCGCATGTCGGCGGGGCGCACTGCGGTGGTGGCCGATGCCGCGCCGCCGCCTGCAACGCCGGTCGCCCATGCGTCGTCGCTGGGGTTTGAGCTGAGCGCAGGCGACCAGCGGGTGATCGTGTCTTCGGGCCCCGGCGCGGCGTTTGGCGCGGAATGGGCCGATGCCTGCCGCGCCACGGCGGCGCATTCGACGCTGGCGGTGGACCGGTCATCGTCATCGCGCATCGCGGCGCGGGCCAAAGGGCCGGGGCCGCATCTGTTTTCAGAGGTTCCAGCAGAGGTCACCGCCGAATCCGCCGTCGACGCCGCCGGGGAATGGCTGCTCATGTCCCATGACGGCTATCGCGTCAGCCATGGTCTGGTGCACCAGCGGCGCCTGTTCCTGTCGGTCGACGGGCGCGATTTTCGCGGCGAGGACACCGTCACCGCCGAGGCTGACAAAGACCGCCGCCGCCATGATGCTGAGGCGGAAGGCGCGGTGCCGGGCCTCGGGCTGCGGTTTTCAGCGCGGTTCAATGTGCACCCGGACCTTGACGTCGCGGTCACCCCCGGCGGGGCGGATATCAGCGGTGCCGGCGCGCTGTGGCGCATGACCCAGCGCGGCGGGACCGTGGCGCTGGAAAGCGGCGTGTGGTTCGATCCCGCCGCCCGGCGCCCGCGCGCGACAAAACAGATCGTGGTCATGGCGGCGACCGAGGGGTATGGGGGCCGCGTCACTTGGGCCTTTCGGCGCGAAGATGTGCCCCGATCTCAGCGCACCTGATCGGGGACTGCGCCGGGCCATGTCCTTCACGCAGCCGCAGGCGGGGGCGATCCCCGGCGCCGCCGCACCTTTCGGAGCCTGTCTCATGACCGATGCAAATGGCGTCATTCGCCCGATCCGCGCCCTGATCTCTGTCTCGGACAAAACTGGGTTGATTGATTTCGCCAAGGGGCTGGCTGCGAAGGGGGTTGATCTGATCTCCACCGGGGGCACTGCCAAGGCGATGCGAGAGGCAGGCCTGCCCGTGCGCGACGTGGCGGACCTGACCGGGTTCCCCGAAATGATGGACGGGCGCGTCAAAACCCTGCACCCCAAAGTGCATGGCGGTCTGCTGGCGCTGCGCGACAACGCCGATCACGTCGCGGCGATGGAGGCCCATGGCATTGAGCGGATCGATATCCTCGCCGTGAACCTTTATCCGTTCGAAGCGACCGTGGCCTCCGGCGCCGGGCCCGAAGATTGCATTGAGAACATCGACATCGGCGGCCCGGCGATGATCCGCGCGGCGGCCAAGAACCACGGCCATGTCGCGGTGATCACCGACCCCGAAGATTACGCGGGCCTGTTGGCTGAGCTGGACGAGGCGGGCGGCACCACCCAGGAATTTCGCACGCTGATGGCCGCTCAGGCCTATGCGCGCACCGCTGCCTATGATGCTGCCGTGTCCGCATGGATGGCTGACTATGCCGAAGATGGCGCGCCCCGTCGCCGCGCCGTGGCCGGAACCCTGCGCCAGACCCTGCGCTATGGCGAGAACCCGCACCAGACTGCGGCGTTCTACTCCAATGGCGACACCCGCCCCGGCGTCGCCAACGCCACCCAGCTTCAGGGCAAGGAGCTGTCGTATAATAACATCAACGACACCGACGCCGCCTATGAATTGGTTGGTGAGTTTGCCGAAGGCGGCCCGGCCTGCGCGATCATCAAGCACGCCAACCCCTGCGGCGTCGCCCGTGGCGCGACGCTGGCCGAGGCGTATTCGCGCGCCTTTGACTGCGACCGGACCTCAGCCTTTGGCGGCATCATCGCGCTGAACCAGCCGCTGGACGGGGCGACGGCGGAAGAAATCGCCAAGATCTTTACTGAGGTCGTTATTGCGCCGGGCGCGGATGACGATGCGCGGAAAATCTTTGCCGCGAAAAAGAACCTGCGCCTGCTGATCGTGAATGGCCTGCCCGATCCGACCTCGGCGGGCCTGACATGGCGTCAGGTGGCGGGCGGTTATCTGATTCAGGACCGCGACAATGGCCTTATCCTGCCCGGCGATCTGAAGGTGGTGACCGAACTGGCCCCCACCGACGCGCAGCTCGCTGATCTGATGTTTGCATGGAAAGTGGCCAAGCACGTCAAATCCAACGCCATCGTTTATGTCAAAGACGGCGCGACCGTCGGCGTCGGTGCCGGGCAGATGAGCCGCGTTGACAGCACCCGCATTGCCGCCCGCAAGGCCGAAGACATGCGCGATGCGCTGGGCCTGCCCGCATCCCCGACCGTCGGGTCTGTCGTTGCCTCGGACGCGTTCTTTCCGTTCGCCGATGGTCTGCTGACCGCCGCTGCCGCGGGCGCCAAGGCAGTGATCCAGCCCGGCGGGTCCCTGCGCGACCAAGAGGTGATCGATGCCGCCAACGAGGCCGGCCTTGCCATGGTCTTCACCGGCATGCGCCACTTCCGCCACTAGG
The DNA here is from genome assembly GCA_047610385.1 of Paracoccaceae bacterium. Classification (GTDB taxonomy): domain Bacteria; phylum Pseudomonadota; class Alphaproteobacteria; order Rhodobacterales; family Rhodobacteraceae; genus JBOCEF01. The sequence goes on from JBLGAC010000010.1 coordinate 55,315, forward strand.
GGGCGGCGCACCGCGGCGACATGGGGCGGATGCAAGGGGTTGCCCTGCATCCGCCCTTTGCGTTTCAAAGGGGGCGAAGGAGACCTGCCATGCGCCTCAACACCATCATCGCCGAACCTGCTGGTGCCCCGGTGGTGCCGCCCCTTGTGATCGTTCATGGCCTGTTCGGGTCGGCGCGCAACTGGGGCGCGCTTGCGAAACGCATTGCGCAGGGGCATGTGGCCGGGCCGCGCCGGGTGATCGCCGTTGATCTGCGCAATCATGGCGACAGCCCGTGGGATGATGATGCGACCTATCCCGCGCTGGCTGCTGATCTGGCGGACACCATCGCGGCGGAGGTTGGCGGCCCGGCAGACGTGCTCGGCCATTCGATGGGCGGCAAGGCGGCGATGCTGCTGGCGCTGACGGTGCCCCAAGCGGTGAACCGCCTGATCATCGCCGACATCGCGCCCGTCGCCTATACCGGCCATTCCCACGCGCCGTATATCGACGCGATGCAGGCCGTGGACCTGTCCGCCATCACCCGCCGGTCGCAAGCTGACGTGCAATTGCAGGCGGGCGTGGCGGACCGCGCCTTGCGCGCATTCTTGCTACAATCGCTGGCCGTTGAGGGCGGCACCGCCCGGTGGAAGCTGAACCTGACCGCGCTGGCCGCGCATATGGGCGACATCCTGTCCTTTCCCGCCGTGGATGCGACGTGGGAAGGCCGGGCGCTGTTCGTCCATGGCGGCGCGTCCGACTATGTGGCCGCTGCGCACCGGCCGTCCGTCAAGGCACGGTTCCCCAACACACGGCTGGTGGCGGTGAAGGATGCGGGCCATTGGCTGCATGCCGACAAGCCCGAAGCGTTTCTGGAAACGGTCGGCGCCTTTCTGAGGGCGACCGACTGATCACCGCCCGCGGGCGATCTTTTCGTCCGCGGGATAATGCGTCTCAAACCGCAAGCGCAGCACGGCGGCCCACAGCGCGATGGCCCCGGCCTGATGGATCAGCGCAAGGTGCAAGGGGGCCGCGTGCAGCACCGTGACCACGCCCAGCACCACCTGCACCGCCATCAGCGCCAGCATCACCCCGGCCCACCCCTTGGCCCCGGCATGGCCCGTGGCGCGCGCACGCAGAAAGGTCAGCAGCCCAAGCAACGCCAGCAGATAGCCGACCATGCGGTGGTTGAACTGCACCAGCGCCGGGTTTTCAAACGCGTTGGTCCACAGCGGCGCATAGTCAAAGCTTTCGGAGGGCAGGAATTCTCCGCCCATCATCGGCCAATCGGTATAGCCGCGGCCCGCATCGATCCCCGCCACCAGTGCGCCCAGCACGATCTGAAACCCCGTCAGCGCCAGCAGCCCGGTCGCCCAGGGCGCAAGGCCCCCCAGCCGCCGTCGCCGCGCAGCCAGCAGCCAAGCGCCGTCCTTCAGCATCTGCCACGCGAACCACAGCAGCACCGCCAGGATCACGAACGCCAGTCCCAGGTGGGTGGCCAGCCGATAGCTCGCCACATCCACCATCCGGCCCGACAGGCCTGAGGACACCATCCACCAACCCACCGCGCCTTGCAGCCCGCCAAGCGCGCCAACGCCGATCAGACGGCCGGTCCAGCCCGGCGGAATTCGCCGCGACAGCGCAAAGAATGCAAAGCCGAGCGCCCACACCAGGCCAACCGCGCGGCCAAGCTGGCGATGGCCCCATTCCCACCAATAGATGGTTTTGAACTCCGACATCTCCATGCCCTTGTTCTGCAACTGGTATTCGGGGATGGCGCGGTATTTCTCGAACTCGACCAGCCATGCGGCATCAGACAGTGGCGGGATCGCGCCGGTGACCGGCTTCCATTCGGTGATCGACAGGCCTGAATCGGTCAGGCGCGTCAGCCCGCCGACCAGCACCATGGACACAACCATCGCCGCCATCAGCAGCAGCCACAGCGCAATGGCACGCCGGGATTTGCGCCGCCGTGCATCGGCGGCACCGGGCGCGGCAGGTGCAGGACGCGCAGCGCCGGGGTTGGTTTGCTCAAAGATCGCGCGGGGCTTGCTCATGGGACGTGCTCGCTCCTCAAAGGGGTCTTGCGCAGGGATCTAGCGCCCGCGCCGCCCCTCGGCCAGCGCCCTGATGACGCCCCTCAGGGTCTGCGTGTCCTGGCCGGTCAGCGGTGCGCGGTGGAAAAGGTTGCGCAGGCTGCGCTCCATCGACGGGCGCTTGTCGTCGGGCCAGAAGAAATTGGCCTCCGCCAGTTCCGCCACCAGATGGTCGAGCATGCCTTCCACCTCATGGCTCTCGGACGGCTGGGACCGCCCGGTCAATTCCTGCACCGCGGGGGCGTCATCAACGCGGCGACGCCATTCATAGGCGATCAGCAGCACGCATTGCCCAAGGTTCAGCGATGCGAAGGCGGGGTTCACCGGCACGGTGATGATGGTGTTGGCCAGCACCACGTCGTCGGTTTCCAGCCCGGTGCGTTCGCGCCCGAACAACACGCCGACCTTCTCGCCGCGGGCCATGCGGGCTTGGGCGTCGATCATCGCGGCCTCGGGGGTCATCACGTCCTTGGCCATGCCGCGGGGGCGTGCGGTGGTGGCGTAGACATAATGCAGATCGGCGACCGCTTCGCGCGTCGTCTCAAGCACCCGCGCGCGTTCGATGATGTGGCTCGCGCCTGACGACATGGCCACCGCTTTGGGGTTCGGCCACCCGTCGCGCGGCGCCACCAGCCGCATATGATCAAGCCCGAAGTTCCACATCGCACGCGCGGCGGCGCCGATGTTTTCGCCCATCTGCGGCTCCACGAGGATCATCGCCGGGCCTTCGGGTTGCGGGTGGTCCCCGCCAGTCAAATCCCATCCGGTCATGCGGGCGGCTCCTGATCTTGCTGCGTTGTTGCAGGGATTAGCCCCGAGGGGGGCGGCAAGGCAAGTCCGGGGGTGCGCGATGCCACCCGCGCCACCGGTTCAACGCCGCGCGGGCGCGCCGGTTGCGGCGTGTGTGGCTGTGGGGGCGCGGCCTGCTGTCAGACGCGCTCCATCCACAGGCTTGATTCGGGCGCGCCAGACCATGGCAGGGCGGCGATGGCGGGGCGCGCGCCTGCATCCATGCGGGTGGCGGCGTAATGGCTGGCCCAGATCGGGCGATAAGCGCCGCCCATCAGCCAGCCCGCCAGCGCGTTGTGCTCGCAATACCCGCGCCAGGCCCAGTTGGCCGGGTAGGGGTCGGGCAGGAACACGTCGTGGATGTGCACCCGCACCCCTTTGGCCAGCCGCGGCAGGATGCGGTTCACGATGATATCCACATCGGTGCCGGGCATCAGGATGTGGCTGCTGTCGAACACCGCCATATCGCCGGGCTGCAAGGCATCGAACAGGTCCATGTCTTCGGGCCCCAGCACCTTGCGCCGCCAGCTGACCTTTAGGTTCAGCAATTGCGCGCGGGGGGCAGGGTCAATGCAGACCTGTGCGGCAGTCGCCCCCGCATCCGCCAGCGCGCGGGCGAGGAACCGGGTGGAGTGGCCCGAGCCAACCTCAACAATCCGTTTGGGCGGCGTGTCCCGCGCCAAAACGTAAGCCGCCGCGCCATCAAGCCGCGGGAACCAGTCCTGCGTCCAGCGGGGCTGGGGCGCGTCGCCGCCCAAAGCGGTCAGCGCGGGCTGATGGGCGTCGATGCTGTCCAGCACGGCCGCCAACGCCGGTTCATGCCCGCGCATAAATGTGCCGAATTCGTCATAAACCGGGATGATCTTGGGCACTGAGGGCGCATAGCGATACGGGATGAAGAACCCTTGCCTGCGCAGCCCCAGCACCGTCTCCAGCCCCATGCGCATCGCGCGCAGTCGTTTGATCATAAGCGTGACTCCTGTCTGCATACCGCTGCATACGCGCGCATCCGCCGCGCCTGCACCCCATAGCGCGAATGCCTGCGGCGGAGTAGCTTGCGCCCGAACATAAATGCCTCCCCGATCCCCCTCAGCGAGAGAGAGAGCCCCATGCCCAAGATCAAGGTCGAAAACCCGGTTGTCGAGCTCGACGGCGACGAAATGACCCGCATCATCTGGGACTTTATCAAGCAAAAGCTTATCCTGCCCCATCTCGACATTGATCTGATTTATTACGATCTGGGCATTGAGGAGCGTGACCGCACCAACGACCAGATCACCATCGACGCAGCTGAAAAGATCAAGGAAGTCGGCGTCGGCGTCAAATGCGCGACCATCACCCCCGATGAGGACCGCGTTAAGGAATTCGGCCTCAAGAAGATGTGGCGCTCCCCCAATGGGACGATCCGCAATATTCTTGGTGGCGTTATTTTCCGCGAACCGATCATCTGCAAAAACGTGCCCCGGCTTGTGCCCGGCTGGACCAAACCGATCGTGGTTGGCCGTCATGCATTCGGCGATCAGTACCGCGCCACTGACTTCCTGTTCCCCGGACCGGGCAAGCTGACGATCAAATTCGTCGGCGAAGACGGCGCGGTGATTGAGCGTGAGGTCTTCGACGCCCCCGGCGCCGGTGTGACCATGGCGATGTACAACCTCGACCAGTCGATCATCGATTTTGCGCGCGCGTCGATGAACTATGGCCTCGTCAAAGGTTGGCCGGTGTATCTGTCGACCAAGAACACCATCCTCAAGGCCTATGACGGCCGCTTCAAGGATCTGTTCCAGAAGGTCTATGAAGAAGAGTTCACCGAGAAGTTTGAAGCCGCTGGCATCACTTATGAGCACCGCCTGATCGACGACATGGTCGCCTGCGCCATGAAGTGGAACGGCGGCTATGTCTGGGCCTGCAAGAACTATGACGGCGACGTTCAGTCGGACACCGTCGCGCAGGGCTTCGGATCGCTGGGTCTGATGACCTCAGTTCTGATGACCCCGGATGGCAAGACTGTTGAGGCCGAGGCCGCCCACGGCACCGTCACCCGCCACTATCGCCAGCACCAGGCCGGCAAAGAGACGTCGACCAACTCGATCGCCTCAATCTACGCGTGGACCGGCGGCCTGAAGCACCGCGCCACGCTTGATGGCAACGACGCGCTGATGACCTTCGCCACGACCTTGGAGAAGATCACCGTCGACACGGTGGAAGCTGGCTTCATGACCAAGGATCTGGCGCTGCTGGTTGGCCCGGATCAAAAATGGCTCACGACCATGGGCTTCCTTGAGAAGGTTGCTGAGAACCTCGACGCCGCGCTCAAGGGCTGATCCGCCTGCGATTGCACATGAAAGGCCCGTGCGGGGAACCGCGCGGGCCTTTTTCATTGTCGGGGCAGGGCAGGAGGGTGATGCTGGCACTGCCTGACAAAAGGAGCCACCCAATGGTCATCGCCCCCGACGCCCCCAGCCGCTTTCCCGATCATGACGCGGCCAAGTTGGTCTACATTCTTTATTTCGTTGGGTTTTTCCTGCCGATCTGTGCGCTGGGCGGCGTGATCCTCGCCTATGTCAAACGCGATGATGCAGGGCCGGTGGCGCACAGCCACATCGAATTTCAGATCCGGTCGTTCTGGATGGGCCTGTTGTGGATGATCGCCGCGGTGGTTCTGTGGGTCGTGCTGGTCGGCTGGCTGGTCGGCATTGTCTGGACCGTTTGGGCGCTGGCGCGGTTCATCACCGGGCTGCTGGCATTGAACGACGGCCGCGCGGTGCGCGATCCGGCCACATGGGGCTTCACCGCCTGACAACCCCACGAACCCTGCGATCAGCAGCCTGGCAGTGCTGGGCAGGGGTGCTGGTGGCCTAGGCGATTGGGGCGGCGTCAGGAAATTATCTGCTCATGCACTGCTTTGTGTAAATTGATCGCATGAGAGGTGGGTGATAAGATTTCATCAATATTAAATTGATAAAAATTTATGATTAAGTGTGGTCATATTTTTTCTATGTATTTATGATATTTATTCAAATATAGTAAAGCTTTTATACTATTTGAGGTTGTATATATGCTGATGATCGGGAATCGCTAGATTCCTAGTGTGCGCCAAAACACGATATTATAGCGTTAGTGGTGGGGCGCTTATCTCATCTATTGCGGTGCAATCAGCTGTTGAGCAATGGGCTGCTCAGTCCATGCCATATGACGGAAGGATATCAGATCAGACATGCACACAGTGAGGTGTAGAATTATTTTTAATTATTTAATAATTAAAAATTTATATCATAGTACTACACCTCACATGGTCACTAATATTCATTAATAGACCAGTTTGGTTCTGTCATGCATATCAACGTGGCCATCGGTCCTTGTGGCAAGCGCGCTGCTTGGTGAATCAGGGTGCCGACGGTGCTGTGGCTGCGCTTGCTGACGATCTCGGCCAACATCAAAAAGGTGGGCGCTGCGTTCGGCCAATGTGGCGATGTGGCTGTTTCGGGCCCCGCTCATCAAATCACTCTCCCAGCGGCTGGGGTCAGTGGCCGGGAACGGTGTGCGCCTCGTCGGGGTTGCGTCCCTGCGCTGATCCGCCCGAAGCTATGCCTTGTGAGCGCCGTGCGCCTGATGGGGTGGGCCTTTGTTAACCTTCTGGTGCTTCGCAACATTGGCGCTACCGCTGAGATGACCGGTGCTCAGCCAATCGGAGTTTCGCTTTGGGGGCCATCGCTCGCAGCTTCTGGGCTGCCACCGCGCACAGGGGCGCATTGAAGGGCTTGTGACGGTGGGGGTCCGGCCCTCGCGGCACAGCGGGCGCCGCTCGTCTGAGGCACCCGCGAATGTGCCGATCGGAAGGCCCGCCAGCAAGGCCGCGCGACATCCCCTTGCGCTCCCGCAGGCTGAGCGGCGCGGGCTTGCGGGGCCAAGGTGCTGGCACACAGCGCCCGTTCGCTGCGACGCCGCTGGGCGCTTGGCCGATTGCTGAGCGCTTCCTGAGCCGCCAGAGTTTGGCTTTCTGCGCTGGCCACACGCCAAGGCGAGTGGTCCGTGCCATCGCTGGTCCGGCTGCGCATCACAGATATCGCTCTAACTGGCTGATCCCAGCATTACCGCTTTCTAGCCGCCCCTTTCCTCATCCAAGAAACGGTTCTGTGCGTCGCAGGTGGGCATTCTGCTGCACCACGTTCCGATCAATGCTGATGGGCCCCACTTTTTCAAAAGATGCCTTTACCCATTTGTTGGGCTTTGAATGTGCCACCCTGAAACCGGTCGGTGCGATGTGCGCCGCGTATCTGGGGCAGGTTCACAATCGCTTGGTCCGGCGTCTGAAACGCTGCTTCGGGGGGGGGGCGTTCTGATGGCCTCATGTCCCGAAAACATCTGCGCCCGCGCGGCATCTTGGCAGTTGCGTGCCGATTGAGGGTTTTCGGTGCTGCTGGGTGGGGGGTCGCAATTTTGGATCGATACAGCGCTGGACATTGATACGATATCGTTCTATATAATTCGATATCGCATCAAAATGGAGATCAGCAATGTCGCTTTCAAGACGGAAAATGATTGGGCTGGTCGGTGGGGGCGCCGTGCTCGCCGCGACCGGGTTTGCGGGCGGTTTTCTCGCCACTCGCCGCCCTGATCGGGCGCTGGCCCCTTGGACGAAGGCTGGCGATTATGCCGATCCGCGCATGCGAGCGCTGTCATATGCAATTCTCGCACCAAACCCGCATAACCGTCAGCCTTGGGTGGCCCAATTGCAGGGCGATGACAGGCTCATCATCCACCGCGACAAAACGCGAAATCTGGCGGAAACTGATCCCTTTGACCGCCAATTGACGATTGGCATGGGCTGTTTTCTTGAACTTCTGCGGATGGCTGCCGCAGAGCATGGTCATGTGGCTGAGACGGAGCTTTTCCCACAAGGTGATGATGGACCGGTCGCTTTTGTCCGCCTTGTCCCGGGCGGTCTGCCTGATCCCTTGTTCCGTCATGTCTTTGACCGGCACACCAACCGGCAAGCCTATGAGGACCGCGCGGTGGCCACGGATGCCTTGGCGGCACTGGCGCAATTCGCGGCCATCAGAAGCGATATGGCTGATGTCACCGCGCTGCGTGCCCTGACCTGGGAGGCCATGGAGATTGAGATGACGACCCGGCACGTGATGATGGAAAGCGTTGATCTGATGCGGTTCGGCAAGGCTGAGATTGAGGCCAATCCAGACGGCATCTCGCTGGGCGGGCCATTTCTGGAAAGCCTGATGCTGGTTGGCATGCTCAGCCGTGAGGGTCAGGCCGATCCGGCCAGTGCCAGCTTCAGGCAAGGGCTTGATATGATGCGAACGGCGATCATCGCGACGCCAGCCTATGTGGTGTTGACCAGCAAGGGCAACGCACGGGTTGATCAGATCAATGCGGGGCGCGACTGGATCCGGTTGCATCTGGCCACCGCCGGACTGGGGCTTGCCATGCAGCCCGTCAGCCAAGCCTTGCAGGAATACCCTGAGATGGCGGCGCATTACACGCGCGCCCACGAAATGCTGGCAGCCCCCGGTGAGACTGTGCAAATGCTTGGGCGGCTCGGCTATGGTCCTGAAATTGATGCCAGCCCGCGCTGGCCATTGGAGACACGTATCGCACATGCCTGAAGATAGCCTCGATCCCTATATTGCACTGATCTATGAGGTGGGGATCATCAACCAGATCGGCACGGCGTTCCTTGAGGCGCGCCTGCCGAGCGGGCTGCTGGTGTCGCATTTCGGCGTTGTCAGCCACTTGATGCGCACCCGCGACGGTGCCACACCGCTGGAACTGTCGCGCGCCTTTCAGGTGCCGAAAACGTCGATGACACACACTCTGGCCGGTTTGGAAAAGCATGGGTTTGTCGAAATGCGGCCCAATCCGCGTGACAAGCGGTCCAAGCAAGTCTGGCTGACCAACGCTGGGCGGCAGTTCTGTGGCGCGGCGTTGATGCAGTTGGCACCGGTCATTCAGGCGCTGGCAGGGCGGTTTCCCCTCAATCGTGTCAAAGCGATGTTGCCCGACCTGGGCGAGTTTCGCGTGGTGCTCGACAATTTGCGCGATGAGATGAAATAGCGATGTCGGGGATGGTGCCAATATCGAGCGCTTGGCTGTGCAGATCTGGCATCCGCCGGCTGCCCTCAATCTTCTCATCCTCACCCCGCCTTTGATCGCCACGCAGATCCTGACGATTTAGCGCCAAGCCGAAGGCCGCGTGCCCTTCGCTGATCTGGCGCTGTGTGCACTGCATGATGTTGGTGCCTAGCAGGATTTTTGTAGCAAACGCTGAGTGGGAGCGCCGGATTCTAATATTGGTAGCCGAAATGTCGCAGATTTGATGTGCTAGTGGTGGTTAACGGAAATTTAATTGAATAAAATTGATCTTGTGTAAATTTGATATTTAGGGATTGAATTTTTTATTTGAAATAAAATTTCATTAAATTTATAGGCGAAAAATTTGATTATGGTTGAGAAAGAATATTTTTTTAAATGGAAATTTAGCATAAATAAATTAAAAACCACCGTTGGATGGATCACTTGTGATTTATAGCGTAAGTTAGGCATAAAATATCATAATTGTTAAAAGAGTGACAATTCTGAATTGCAGAAATTGATCGATTTAGACGTTGGCTCTATGAATAATCTTATAGGTGATGGATGGTTGGGGGTTGCTTAAATTGACAAATATTTGTTTTATGAACGTCTTATACGCGGTTTGGACAAACTATTGAATGCCGCGGTAAGCAAACCATCATAGGGGTCGACAAGCGCTTTGAACACGTCTGCGGAAAGCTCCCTCTCAGCGACGCTTTGCACCGCCTTAGGCTTAGGACTCATAACCAGAATATGACGGTTGCAGCGATGCAGATGGCGCTCATGAACGTGTGTGCGCATCGATCATATCGGGTTGCAATCCTGCGCCAGTCCTTAAGCCTTCCGAACTTGCGCTCGACCAGATTGCGCTGCTGGTAGGTTTTGGTGTCGTAGGGGGGCGGCGCCCTGCGGTTCCTGCGTCCAGGAATGCACGGCGTGATGTCCAGTTTGGACAGGGCTTGGCGGAACCAGTCGCGCCTCGACGCCCTTGTCGGCGATCAGGGTTTCGGCGTCCGGCAGCGCAGGCAAGACGGTCGCGCCGCCGCGATAGTCGCTAACTGGCCCGTGGTGAGCAGCAGAATCAATGGCTTGCCGTCCGCGTCACAGACCGCGTGCAGCTTGGAGGTCAGGCCTCTTTTGATCCGCCCGATGCGGTGGGGAACAGCCCCTTTTTGACCAAGCTCGCCGCGGTGCGGTACGCTTTGAGGTGGGCCTGCGTCCGTTGCCCGGCAGGCTATTGCGCAGCAATCGACGAGAGGGGATCATCACGGTGTCGGTTGCCGCGCTCTCGGCGGCCAGCGCTGCGAATATGCGGTCGAACACGCCGGCCCGGCTCCAGCGCACAAAGCGGTTGTACAAAGTCTTGTGCAGGCCGTAGGCGGCGGGGGTGTCGCGCCACATCAGCCCGTTGCGGATCACATGGACCAAGGCGCTGATCACCCGCCGATCATCGATCCGAGGCACCCCGCGAGGCTTATTGGGCAAAAGCGGCTGCAAGCGAGAAAACTGAGCTTATGTAAGCCAGAAGTGGTGATCGGACATGGCAAACCTCCCAACGCTGGGGATGTTTGAATCATAACCGGCAGTCAATGGGAATCCCATTTATGGATCCTGAACCTAGGTTAGGTGATTGGCTCAGCCGCCGCAAAGATCCTGAACAGGATCAGGATGCGGCGGACGCATGGATTTACGACGATAGACGCCGCAGATAATGCGCTGCGCGTGGACTCATGAGGGCATTGCTGGTCATGGACCCGCCCCAGTTTGGTTCCGGTCACTTGAGAGCGATGCCTCGCCATCAAGCAGACCGAACATGGCACACAGACACAGCAACGAATTCAGACGGGATGCGGCGCGCATCGCGCTGGCCCGCGGCTTGCTCCATTGCCCGGCCGTCGATGCGCAGCATCGATGACAGGGGGCACCGACAGGTTTCGGCCGATCTCGGTGTTGGGCTTTCAACACTGAAGAAATGGGTGAAGGCGTCTTCTGAGGAAGCGGCACCCATTGGCCCGACCAGAACCTGGTGTGAGAGAATGACCACCTGCGCCGCGAGACCTGTATCCTCAAGGAGGAGAGGGAGGTCCTGAAATAGGCGGCGATCGGCTGACCCCTGCTCGTGCATTTTCAATGCCCTGCCAGTCAACGGACTGCTAAGCTCTCAATGAGAGGGGCCTCGCCATCAGCGCACGGACAGGGCCCTGCTGGCGCATATCAGAGACCAGCACCGCGCCAGTCTTAGCAGACTAATGCGCCACAATGGCGTCAAGGTGATCCAGACCTGCAAATACAAGGCGACGTCGGATAGCAATCATTCGCTGAACATCTCGTCAAACCTTTTGGGCCAAGATTTTCAAGCAAGCAGGCCAAACCAAAAACGCCCTCTTATCGATACTGCGTATCGAATTCCGGGTGACAGCCAGGCGACATCTGGACCCGTGAGGGCTGGATCTATCTGGCCATCATCCATGATCTGAATTCCCAGCGCGTCATTGCCCTACGTGATTTGCATGCAAATCCCTTTCGCGTAACAGGCTAGACGATCAGCATTCGTTCAAGAAAATATCTGAAAATATACTAAATAGTGATGGTGATTTTACTGCGCTGTCTGCCAAAAGACTGTGTCCACTATACGGGCAGTGGCGGTCAATAATGGTCGCGCGACTATCAAAGGCTCCTGCACCTGCATAATTTTCGAACATCAATGAGCGGTAGGCGAAATTGCTACGACAATGCAACCGTTGAGACGTTCTGGCGCCGATTCTGGCCCACACGCCGCTTAGCCGAGGTCGCGTTGTTTGACTACATCAACGTCTTCTACAACCCGCGACGCCAACATTCAGCCTTAGGCTGGAAAAGCCCTTTGGCCTATCAATGAAAGGCCGCCTAACTGAGCGTATGACCGGAACGAAAGCGCGACAGGTCCACTTGGAATCACCGCTAGCGCAGGATTTGGTCGCTCAAGGTGCGCATTAAGCGCAGAGAGTCGCCACTGGCTGATGCCAGTGCAGAAAATAGATTGAGATTTTCGAGAGGCCATCTGGGCCTTGAAATAGTGGTGCCCGGGGGCGGATTTGAACCACCGACACGCGGATTTTCAATCCGCTGCTCTACCCCTGAGCTACCCGGGCCTTGCCGCCGTTTCCAGCGGACTTGGCGATTTTTAGGAGATGCGCGCGGGGCTGTCCAGAGGCTTTCTCAGGAAATTCGCCCAAGGCATGGGTATCGTTGAAAACCGCCGCGGATTTGAAGGGCTCAGCGGCGGTTTTCGTCGTCGTCATCGCCCGATGGCAGGGGCGGGGGGGCGGTGTCGGGCTCTTCCTCGGTGGCGATGCGGTAGTCGCCGCGGAACCAGTGCGCCAGGTCCACGTCGGCGCAGCGGCGAGAGCAGAACGGGCGGCGTTCAGGGTCGGTCGGCTTGGCGCAGATCGGGCAAGGCATGGGTCTTCTCCCGGTAAGGGCTTAGCCGGGCATGGGGCCGGTCAGCAGCTCCGACAGGGGGCGGCGTTCGCGCTTGCGCAGCAGCTCCATGTGCCCAAGCGGGGTCCAGCCGACGGCGGTGGTTTCCACCGGGTCGTCGCGCAGGGCACGCTTCAAGGCCGCTTCGAATTTGGGGCGATCGCGTTTGGTCATCGGCGCGCAGTCCATGACGATCTGGCCGCCCAGCCCGCGCATGCGCAGCTGCATCGGCAGGTTTTCCGCCGCCGCGATGTTGGCGCGCAGGCCCGCATTGGGGCTGAACGATGCGCCGGTGTTGATGTCCACCGCCACCAGCGCCGAGGTAGGCTCAATAGCCATCCATGCGCCGCCTTCGCCAAGCTCAACGCGGGTGCGGCGCAGGGCTTCAATCGCGTCCCAGACGCCGTAATGCTCGAACATCTCCGGCCCGCCATGGATGGCGTCATCGGGATAGGGATTGGTCCAGTCGCGCCAGGCCTGCACCTCGGCGTTGGGGGCTGCGACCACTTCGCCCAGATCGGTGGGGTCGGATGCCTCGGCCTCAGCGCGCAGTTCGGCCAATGCGCGGACATCGTCCTCAATGGCTTCGGCGGGGATGCCTTCGGCGCCGGTGCGCAGAATCACGCCGGGGCCGCTTTCACTCAGCTGGCCCAGTTCCTCAAGCGCGGCCTCAGCAGCGGCCTTGAGGCGCGCGCGCTCGTCCTCATCCCTGATCTTGCGCGCGACGTTGATGCCGGGCGCATGGGGCGTCAAAATTGCGAATCGGCCCTTGAATAGCGGCTCATCCGACACCGGGGTCGCCTTGCCGCGTTCGGCATGGCGAGATATCTGGACCAGCATCAACGTGCCGGACTGATAGCCCTTGGCCGCGCCGGTTTTCAGAAACCCTTCGCGCCCGCCGCCGATGTCCAGAAACACCGCGCCCATGGACGGGATCACCCGGGTCACCTTGGCGCGGTGCACGGCGCCGGGGCGGGGGGTGTCATCGTCCTCAGGCGCGTCGACCAACAGGTCGGTCAGGCGCCCGTCATCGACGCAGGCGGCCATGGTCGGGGCGCCGTGGCCCTCTTCCAGCAGCAAAACGATGCGGCCTTTCATGCGGATGGCTCCTCGAAATGCAAATGCAGGCCTGCGCCTTGCAACAGGCCCGCGGTTTCCGCCAGTGGCAGGCCCACGACGTTGGAATAGCTGCCGTTGATCGTGGGCACGAAGGCCGCGGCCAGCCCTTGGATCGCATAGCCCCCGGCCTTGCCGCGCCATTCGCCGGAACGCACATAGCCGGTGATTTCTTGGTGGGACAGGCGCTTGAACTGCACCTGCGTTTCCACGCGGCGGTTCCAGACCTGATCGCCGAGGCGCAGGTTGATGGCGGTGATCACCCGGTGGCGGCGCCCGGACAGCAGACGCAGGGCAGCGTCTGCTGCGGCCGCATCGCGAGGTTTGTCGAGAATGCGCCGACCACAGGCCACCACCGTGTCCGCGGTCAGGATCAGATCGTCCGGCCCGGCCCCCAGCGCCAGCACCACGCCTTTTTCACGCGCCAGCCGTTCGGCATAGCGGCGCGGCAGCTCGTCTTTCAACGGCGTCTCGTCGATGTCGGCAGGGCGCACGGCATCAGGGCGCACGCCAATTTGCGCCAGCAATTCAAGCCTGCGCGGAGAGGCGGAGCCGAGGATGAGCCTGAGGGTCATGTGATTGCGCGCGAGGGGCGCGCCCCCGCGCAGCGTGTCATTTGAAGCGGTAGGTGATGCGGCCCTTGGACAGGTCGTAGGGGGTCATCTCCACCTGGATCTTGTCGCCCGCGAGCACGCGGATGCGGTTCTTGCGCATCTTGCCCGCGGTGTGGGCGATGATCTCATGGCCGTTCTCAAGCTTCACCCGGAAGGTCGCGTTGGGCAGAAGCTCGACCACGACGCCGGGGAATTCGAGAGTTTCTTCCTTGGCCATGCTTGTCCTAGGTCCCTTGTGCGTGCTGATCGCTGCGCGTGTCCGATGGGGTGCAAAAGCTGCAGCCCGGCCACGCGCGCGGTCTCGCCGCGCGTCCCGCGGCGAGAGGTCGGGCAGGGTATGGCCCCAGTTTGCGCGAAACGCAAGAGGCGACAGGCGCGAAGGGTCAGGCGTGGCCGCGCAGCGCAGCTTCGACGCTGGATCGGATGGCGACATCGGGGACAGGGGCGAAGTCCACGCCCTCGGTTCCCAGATAGGTTTGCTGCCGCCCCGCCACCCAATCGCTGACCGCGACGCGGTACATGCGCCCCGCTTCGGGCACCAGATCGCGGGCATGGACATAATCGCCGGAGCGCGTGTCCAGCGCCGCCCGGTCGCCCTGATTGGCGTGAGACAGCATGGCGGTCAGCGTGTCGGCATCCACCTGCGCCATCATCACAGCGCCATCAAAGCGCACGAAATTGTCCAGCTCATAGACGCGCACCAGCCCTTTGCCCAAGGTCGCGCCGAAGGCCGAATGGTTCAGCAGCGCAATGTCTGCGCCGGCCGCGCGGCGCACTGCGTCGGCGGCGAAAAGAATGCTGCCCGCGCGATCCAGCGCCTTGGGCAGCGTCGCGATCACTTCGCGCGCCTCGGTGGGCAGGAACGCGAGGGTGGCTGCCGTCACGATGCTTTTAACGGACCGGTCGGTCGGCCCGTCAGGGTCGATGACGATCGTCTCGAACTCCATCTTCGGGACGCCGTCTTCGAAGGTCACGGCAATGGCGTGGATCGATTCGCCCCAGCAGCCGGAATGCAGATACAGGCTGCCATTCTCCTGATGCTCCAGTGCCAGATGATCATGGCCGCCGATCATCAGCGAATTGGCGGGCAGGGCGCGCAGGATCAGTTTGTCCGGGGCCAGGCCAGCGTGGCTCAGCACCACTGGCAGATCGACGCCGCCGAAGGCTGATGGCATGGCGCTGCCCGCGAAGGCCACCGGATCCATCAGGCCAAGCGGGGTGCGCGCCGCCTCGCGCCACACCATCGGGTCTGACGGTGCCAGCCCCAGCACGCCGATCTTGTGATCACCCAGCGAAAAGCGTGTGGACACCGGCGCGTAGAATCCGCCCGTGCGGTTGTCCATCACATTGCCGATCACCCGCGCGCCAAGACGCTGCGCCCCGGTCACAAAGGTGGCGAGGTCATCGCGCAGCGCAACTTCGTGATTGCCGATGTTGATCACCAGCGGCGCCACCGACGCCAACGTCCCAAGGAACGCCCAATCCACCATGCCTTCGGAATTCTTCGCGACCGCATTGCCGCGTTCGAACACGTCGCCGTTGATCAAGATGGCCATGGGCACGCCGGGCGCAGCTGCGGCCACGTCTTTCACCGCGCGCACCAAGGCGGGCAGCGCACGATAGGGCGAATGCAGGTCCGCCATGGCGATCAGGATCAGATCAGCCCCGGACCGGTCAGCCCGCGCAGGGGCACCGAATGCGGCGGCTAGCGGAAGGGACGCAAGGCCGCCAAGAACAAGGCGGCGGGACGCGGCAACAGATAGGCGCGACATGGGGTAGGTTCCTGTCGAGGCTGGAAGGAAAGAAATATTCGAATAGTGTCGCACGGAAACGGCTCCGCTGTCTTCAGCTCCGGTCGCGACGGAATGACCGCCAGGCCGACATCGCGAGGAAATAGAGCGTCGCCCCGACCCAAAGCCAGAACACCAGCGGCTGCGCCTCACGCGCGGGGGCCTCGTCGTTCAGCACCAGCCGCAAGGTGGCGCCGAACCACAGCACCGTCACCGGGATGGTGATGTGTCGAAGCGCGCGCACCCGGAACGGATGCACGTATTTCCACGGCACGAAGGTCAGCCCGAGGCAGATCGCAATGATCGCAAGGTTCACCCATTGCCCGGTATCGAGGATGTAAAAGCTCAGCACCACAACGTTCCAGACCGCGGGGAACCCCTGGAACCAGAAATCATTGGTTTTGATGTTGGTGTTGGCGAATGTGTAGCAGCTGGCCAGCATGATCGCGGCGGCGGCGGGAACTTCCCAGCCCTCAGGCACAAAGCCGAACCAATAGATCATCATCGCAGGCACGGCGACGTAGTTGAAATAATCGATGACGTTGTCGAGCGTGGCACCGTCAAATTGCGGGATCACTTCGCGCACCTTCACCCGGCGCGCCAGCGTGCCGTCGATCCCGTCCACGAACAGCGCCAGGCCCAGATAAATGAACACCGCCCGCATGTCGCCTTCGATGATGGCGATCAGCGCAAGGAACCCCAGCACGATGCCTGAGGCGGTGAATGCGTGCACCGCCCAGGCCTGCGCCACGCGCCGACGGTCGGGCCCAGCCGCGCGCTGCGCGTCATAGGCGCTGCGCGCCGGGGGCGGCAAGGCGTCGTCGCGGGTCGGGTCAGCGGGCATCTGATGCTCCTTGAAGGGGCGGATCACGCGAAGAATGGGCGCAGCATAACCGCAGCGGCCGCCCGCGTCAGCCCACGCATTCAGAACGGCGGAAAGCGTTGGCGCAGGCGGGTCAGGATCTGGTCGCGGGTCTGTCGGTACGATGTCAGCTTGGCCTCGCGGGTCTCGCCGATCCCGGTGGGGTCGAGGATCGGCCAGTATTCCAGCTCAATCGCATACCAGCGCGTCAATTCAAGCGCTGCGCGTTGGGCGGCGGGGGACATCGCAACGATCAGGTCGTAGCTGTCGATCTGGTCGCCCCAGGCCTCCATTTCCTGAAAGGACCGCGCTTTGTGTTCGGCCAGCTCCACCCCCAATTCGCGGCATGCGGCGATGGTGAAGCCGTCGATTTCAAGATCGTGCATCACCCCGGCTGATTGCACATAGATCCGGTTTCCGTGCAGTTTCTTCAGCAACCCCTCAGCCATAGGGCTGCGCACTGCGTTGTGATCGCAGCAGAACAGCACAGATTGGGGCAGCTCAATCATGCGCGCGGATTACCCCGTGAAATGCAGCACGCAGATCAGCGTGAACAGACGGCGCGCGGTGGGCATGTCAGTGTCCACCTTGCCGTCCAGCCGCTCCATCAGGATGCGGGAGCCTTCGTCATGAATGCCGCGGCGGCCCATATCGATCGCCTCAATCTGCGACGGCGGCAGCTTTTTCACCGCGTCGTAATAGCTTTCGCAGATGGCGAAATAGTCTTTGATGATCTGGCGAAACGGCGACAGCGACAGATGGAATTCCGCGGCCAGGGCCGGGTCTTCGGCATCGGTTGCCACAGAAAACACCAGCCGCCGGTCGCGGATCGCCAGCGTCAGCGCATAGGGCCCCGCGGGCGCATCAGCATGCGGCAGGGCAAAAACATTGTCCTCGATCAAATCGAAAATGGCGACCTGACGCTCCTGCGCCACCTCAGGCGTCGGCGGGGCCATCCCTGATTCGTCGAGGATGATCTTCGCGATCCGGTTTGCGGATGCGCCCTGCGGTTCGGTCTCGGTCATTCCGGGATCCCTTCGTTCAGCGCATCCAGCCGCGTTGGCCGTTCGTTTAGCGCGTCAAGCCGCGCGGTCACCGACAATCCATGCGCCTCAAGGCTTTCAGATTTCGCCAGCGCCACCGCCGATGGCCCGATCTGTGCCAACGAGCCCGGCGTCATTTTCGCAATCGTCGTGCGTTTCATGAAATCGAGCACCGACAGCCCCGACGAAAACCTTGCCGAGCGCGCCGTCGGCAGCACATGGTTCGGCCCGCCCACATAATCGCCAATTGCCTCAGGCGTATAGGCCCCGAGGAAGATCGCCCCGGCATGACGGATCTCGGCCGACAGCGCCTCAGGGTCCGCGACGGACAGTTCCAGATGCTCCGGCGCGAAACGGTTTGAGATGCGCGCCGCCTCGGCCAGATCGCGCACAATGATGATCGCGCCATGGTCTTCCCACGATTTGCCGGCGATGGCGCGGCGCTCCAGCGTCTCAAGGCGTTTCGCGACGGCGGCGGCCACGGCATCGCCGAACGCGGCGTCATCGGTGATCAGGATCGATTGGGCGCTCACGTCATGCTCAGCCTGGCTCAGCAGATCGAGGGCGATCCAGTCGGGGTTCTGGTTCTTGTCGGCAATCACCAGAATCTCCGACGGACCAGCGATCATGTCGATGCCGACATAGCCGAACACCCGGCGCTTGGCCGCGGCGACAAAGGCGTTGCCGGGGCCGGTGATCTTGTCCACCGGACGGATCGTGGCGGTGCCATGTGCCATGGCCGCAATCGCCTGGGCGCCGCCGATGCGGTAGATTTCCTCAATCCCGGCCAGACGCGCAGCGGCCAGCACCAGCGGATTCACCTTGCCGTCCGGGGTCGGGACGCACATCACCAAGCGCTTCACCCCGGCAGTGCGCGCAGGGATCGCGTTCATCAGCACCGAGGACGGATAGCTCGCGGTCCCGCCCGGCACATAAAGCCCGGCGGCGTCCACGGCGGTCCAGCGCCAGCCCAGTTCGGCGCCGCTGGGGTCTGTCCAGCGTTCATCATGGGGGATCTGGCGGGCGTGATAGGCCTCGATCCGCGCGGCGGCCAGCTCAAGCGCCCGCATCTCCGCCTCAGGCGCCGCCTCCATCGCCGCGTCGATTTCGGCGGTGGACACGCGCATGGTCTGGGCGGTCAGGGACAGACGGTCAAATTTCGCGGTCAGCTCCAGCACCGCCGCGTCGCCGCGGGCGCGCACATCGGCGATGATCGCGGCGACGGCGTCGTCCACATCAGCGGCGGTTTCGCGTTTGTCGCCCAAAAGCGCGGCGAGGCGGGCCTCAAAATCCTTGGCGGCGGTGTGAAGCGTGACGGGCATGAGGCGTTCTCCGCATTGTCTTACGCGCCCTGTCTAGGGGCAGGGGCGGCAGGTCTCAACGCGCAATGCAGCGTGGGACCTGTGGAAAAGAATTTTCTGCGAAAATTCTTGGGCGCCCGGTGGGGTCGGGGGTATCGCAGATTTTTCGCAGAACAAATCTGGTCCGCGGCCAGTCAATCCTGTGGGTGGATCAATCCTGCGGGTGATGCGGCGCCTTGCCCGACGGGGCGGCATAGGGCCGGGTCACGTCTTCAAGCCTGAGGTCGAGATATTCCGCCTCGATCAGGATCTCGCCATCCCCGGCCAGCGTGATCCGCAGCGCGCCAGAGGGGTCCTCTGGATCATCATTGGACCGCTCCCAGGTCAGGGACAGCACGCTCAGCACCATCTCGGGGTCCGACGGATCGATGCCTGAGGCGCGCACGGCGGTCACATGGGCTGCCAGCAGCACGGCGCGCACCCTTTCGAACGGACGCCCGGCGGCTTTGGCGCGGGCCTCGTCCTCCCAGCGAAACCGGTTGACGAACAAGGCGGCGCGGCGGCGCTTTTTCATCCATGCGATGTCGCCCACGCGGGTCACCGCATCCTGCAGCAGGGCCGAGATGACCTTCAGGTCCTCCTCAGACTCGGCAATCAGGCGCAGAGGCTTTTCGTCGGCGTCGCTGAACTTGGCGTCGGTCATCGCAAGCATCCCCTTTGGGGGAGCGTTGCGCCAGACGAAGCGCAGGCCGGTCCCCGCCCTCCAATATGCCCGTCGCGGCGGGGCTGGCAACAGGCTGGGGCTGCGGGACGGCGACGCGGCGTGGTCAGGCGCGGCGCTGGATCAGGCGCAAAACGCCGAGCAAGGCGAAGGCTGCCGCCAGCAGCGGCATCGCGGGTGGGATCGGAACCGCCGTGACGGCCGCTGCCCGGATCAGCGCATCAGGCGCGATTTCGCCGCTTTGGCCGCCTGCATGGCCGGGGATCGCTGGGCCATGGCCGTCCGGTGCAGCCATCGCCGGGCCTGTGGACGCCGCCGGCGCTGGGTCGGACACTGTGGCGGCCGCAGCGGATTGGATGGCGAGCGCCACGATCAAGGCGGGAATGTGGTCGATCCACGGCCCTACGCAGGCTATGTGCCAACCGATCGACCCAACGCGCGCCCGGGGCCGAAGGGCACCGCTGCGTCAGTCGGCCTCGGGGCCGATCCGTTCGATATGTGCGCCGCAGGCCGACAGCTTGGCCTCCACCCGCTCATACCCGCGGTCCAGATGATAGACGCGGGACACGATCGTCTCGCCCTCAGCCGCCAAACCCGCAAGAATCAGGCTGACTGAGGCGCGCAGATCTGTCGCCATCACTGGGGCACCGCGCAGGCGTTTGACCCCGCGGATTTTCGCGACGCCGCCATGGACATCGATCTGCGCGCCCATGCGCATCAGTTCGGGTACATGCATGAACCGGTTCTCAAAGATATGTTCTTCGAGCACGCTGTCCCCGTCCGCCGTTGCCAGCATGGCCATCAGCTGGGCCTGAAGGTCGGTGGGAAATCCGGGATAGGGCTGGGTAATCACATGCAGCGGGCGCACGCGGCCGTTCTTGCGGCGCACCAGCAGGCCCTCAGCGGTGTCGGTCACTTCGACATCGGCCTCTTCCAGCCGATCCGCCAACGCCGCCACCGCGGCGCGGGTGCCGCCGATCAGCTCCACCTCGCCGCCCGCGATGGCGGGGGCGAGCATGTAGGTGCCAAGCTCAATCCGGTCCGCGATCACCCGGTGGGTGGCACCGTGCAGGGCGTCGACGCCCTGAATTTCGATGCGCGAGGTGCCCTCACCGTCGATCTGGGCGCCCATGGCCCGCAGGCAATGGGCCAGATCGACGATCTCAGGCTCACGCGCGGCGTTGTTGATGACGGTTGTGCCGCGCGCCAGCGTGGCGGCCATCAGCAGGTTCTCGGTGGCACCGACTGAGGGCACCGACATGTCGATCACCGCGCCTTTCAGGCGGCCCGCGACCTTCGCATGCACATAGCCGTCGCGCAGCTCCAGCGTTGCGCCCAGCGCCTCAAGCCCGCTCAGGTGCAGATCCACCGGCCGCGCGCCGATGGCGCAGCCGCCGGGCAAGGACACCACCGCATGGCCGTCGCGCGCCAGCATCGGCCCCAGCACCAGAATCGAGGCACGCATTTTGCGCACGATGTCGTAATGCGCGGTGTGGTTGGAGATGCTCTGCGCCCCGATCGCCAGCACGCGGCCCGCTTGCAGCGGCGCGACCTCAGCCCCCAGCGACGTCAGCAGTTCGGTCATCGTCGTGATGTCCGCAAGCCGCGGCGCGTTGGTCAGCGTCAGCGGCTGGTCCGTCAGCAGCGCGGCGGGCATCAGCGTGAGGCAGGCGTTCTTGGCGCCAGAAATCGGAATGCGGCCGTTGAGCGGCGTGCCGCCGCGGATCAAGATCCTGTCCATGGGCCGTATTCCTTTGGCGAGAGTGGCGTTGCGCGGGGCTTAGCGGGTCATGCAGGGCGGATCAATGGCGCCCCTGCGGCGGGCGTATGGCGCATGCGGCAGGGCGAGGGAGCCGCGCGACGATCGCCGCACCTGCGCCGCGGTCGCACCCGCGCGGCGCTGCAGGCCGGTGCGTGGGCGGCGGGCGTGTCAGTCCTGCGGCGCGTCGGGCGCGGCCTTTGGCGGATCCGGCGCGATTTCGGGTGCGGCTTTGCGCGCGCGCTTTTGATCTTTGCGGCGGTGCAGATTTGCGCGCAGCGCTGCGGCGAGGCGTTCGGCACGCGCATCAGCCTCAGATCGGGGCATTTCGCTGCTGGGCGCGTCGGTTTTGGGGCGTTTTGGTGCGGTCATGACCGATGCCTAGCGCCGCCGGGCGCGCGGGTCCAGCGGGGCGATTGCATGTCGCGTGATCATGCATGACATTTGGGGGGTTGCGTCCGCTGGCGGTTTCGCTAGAAAGCGCCCCACGACGCCGGTGGCGCGGGATGCTGTGGTAGCTCAGTGGTAGAGCACACCCTTGGTAAGGGTGAGGTCGAGAGTTCAATCCTCTCTCACAGCACCATCCACCTTTTCAGATTTTTTGGCTGATGTTTTGCGCAAGTCCCGGCGTGTGCTCGGCATGTCTGGGCGATGTGTGTGGCGCATGGGCGGTGGCGGCTTCGCAGGCCCTCAGGCGCGTGCCCGTAGACCTATCGCATGGGGCCAGCGCGCGGCACCGGTGCGGTGTTCGCCCGTGGATCTATTGCACACGCAACCGCACCCGGCGCGGAGAGATGCCGGGCGCGATGCGAAATATGGCTGCCGCCTCAGCGGTCGTTGGCCTTGCGCCATGCCTTGAAGGCGGTTTGGTGCGCCGCGTCGGTGGTGGGATAGAGGCCGATGATCGCCGCGCCCGCCAGCACCTTTTCCATCACAAAGTCTTCATGCGCGGTCATCTCTAGGGCCTCATCCGCGATCTCGTCGGCGATGCCGGCGGGGATGATGATGACGGCGTCGTCGTCGCCCACGACCACATCGCCAGGAAACACTGCCACGTCGCCGCATCCGATTGGGCCGTTGATTTCGATCGCCTCATGCAAGGTCAGGTTGGTCGGTGAGGACGGGCGATGGTGATAGGCGGGCATGGAAAGCCTGCCGATGTTCATCGCGTCGCGAAGCCCGCCATCGGTGACCACGCCCGCGCCGCCGCGCACCATCAGGCGGGTGATCAGGATGTCGCCCGCCGACGCGGCCCGCGGGTCCTTGCGGCTGTCCATCACCAGCACATGGCCTGGGGGGCAGGTCTCCATCGCCACGCGTTGGGGGTGGTCGGGGCTGCGAAAGGC
The DNA here is from genome assembly GCA_047610385.1 of Paracoccaceae bacterium. Classification (GTDB taxonomy): domain Bacteria; phylum Pseudomonadota; class Alphaproteobacteria; order Rhodobacterales; family Rhodobacteraceae; genus JBOCEF01. The sequence goes on from JBLGAC010000010.1 coordinate 78,280, forward strand.
GGCCAGCGTGTTGCGGTCTTCGCGCGCAGGCATATAGCGCAGCGTGAAGGCGGGGCCGACCATGTTGCGGCCCTTGGCCATCACGGGGCGCACGTCCTGAATCACCTGATTGCGCAGCCCGCGCTTGTAAAGCGCCGTGGCCAGTGTGGCGACCGAGACGCCTGAGAGTTTGTCGCGCGTGTCTTGTTTCATCGGGTGTATCTCCGTCAGGGCAGGGCAGGGCAGGGCAGGGCAGGGCAGGGCAGGGCAGGGCAGGGCAGGGCAGGGCAGGGCAGGGCAGGGCAGGGCAGGGCAGGGCAGGGCAGATCGGTGGGCGGCACGGCTTTGGGCCTGTTTTGGTAGCACATGGGGCGCACGAAGCGGCAGGGTGACAGCGCGCCGACCGTGGTCGCGCCGAAATTGGTGGACGCGCTGCAGATCGCGACGCTGGTTGCAAGGTGGTGGGCGGGTTCGGGGTCGCCGTCTTCCATGTGGATGGTGGCGGTTGGCTGGCCTTTGCCGCCCATAGTGATGGACCGCAGTTTCATTGAAGGGCGCGGCGGCGGCGATCACGCTGCACCGCGCCTGCGCCCACCCATTCGCGCCTGATCAGGGGCTTGCCGCGCGGCGTCGGTGGCGTCCGTGGGCGCGCATTCCCGGCCAATCACGCAAGCCCGTTGGCTTTCACGAAGGCGGTCAGCCGGGTCTGCTGGCCGTCGCTCAGGGGCCATGCGGATGGGGGGCGGGTGGGGCCGCAGTCTTGGCCCGCCGCCTGCAACGCGGCCTTCACGGTGGTGACGTTGGTTCCGTTCAGCTCCTCAGCACGGATGTCTTCGAAGGGCTTCATGGCGGCGATCAGGCGGCCCGCTTCGGGGTAATTCCCGGCGGTCAGGGCGGCGTGGATGGCCATGGACCGCTCAGGCCAAATGTTGATCAGCCCGGATGTAAAGCCCCGCGCGCCGACTGCGTAAAGCGGCGGGGCCCAGGGTTCGGCCAGACCGGCGACCCAGGTGATGCCCGGCCCGCAGGCCGCGATCGCATCGGCCAGCTTCAGCGCGTTTGGGGTGGCCCATTTCACGCCCTTCACGCCCGGCACGGCGCACAGATCGGCGATCGCGGCGGTGCCGATTGCGTCGTTGCGCAGGTACAGCATGATCGGCAGGCCGCCCCCGGCCTCAGCCACCGCTTTGATATAATCGACCGTGCCGCGGGGCGACACGAACGGATCGGGCGGCTGGTGGACCATCAGCGCGCGCGCCCCCGCCTTGGCCGATGCTTTTGCCAAGCGGCAGGCGTCGCGCACGCCGCGCCCGACGCCTGCCAGCACCGGGGCGCGATCGGCGACCATCTCACAGACGGCGGCGACCATGGCGCAGGCTTCATCTGTCGTCAGCGCATAGAATTCGCCGGTGTTGCCGTTGACCACGGGCATGTGGACGCCCGCCGCCAGCGCGCGGTCGATGATCGGGGCCAGACGGGCTGGCGCGATGTCGCCGCCCGCGTCGTAGGGCGTGACCAGAATCCCGGAAATCCCGGCCAGGGCGGCGTCGAGGTCGTGGGCCATCAATAAATCTCCGGCTCAGCGGCGGCGTGGCCAAAATCGCGCGTGAGGAAATCAAAATCGCAGCCGGTGTCGGCCTGCCCGACATGGCGGCTGAACATGTAGCCGTAGCCGCGCTCATAGCGCGGAGCGGGCGCGGTCCAGGCGGCGCGGCGGCGGGCGATTTCATCGTCGGGGACCAGCATGTCGAGACGCCGCGCGCCCAGATCCAGCCGCACGATGTCGCCGGTGCGCAGCAGCGCCAGCGGCCCGCCGACATAAGCCTCAGGCGCCACATGCAGCACGCACGCGCCATAGGAGGTGCCCGACATCCGCGCGTCAGAGATGCGCAGCATGTCCCGATGGCCCTGCTTTATCAGCGCCTTGGGGATTGGCAGCATGCCCCATTCGGGAAAGCCCGGCCCACCCAGCGGCCCGGCGTTGCGCAGCACCATCACCGTGTCGGGCGTGACGCTAAGGTCTTCATCCTCCACGGCTTCTTTCATCGCGGGGTAGCTGTCGAACACCAGCGCGGGGCCTTCGTGCACGTGGTATTTGGGATCGCAGGCCGCGGGCTTGATCACCGCGCCGTCCGGGCACAGATTGCCGCGCAGCACCGCGAGCGAGCCTTCCGCATAGACCGGGTTCGACATCGGGCGGATCACGTCGTCGTTGAAGACCTGCGCGCCTTCAAGGTTCTCAGCCATGGTTTTGCCGGTCACGGTCAGGCACCCGCCATCCAGCCGGTCGCCAAGCTGCGCCATCAACCCGCGCAGCCCGCCCGCCAGAAAGAAATCCTCCATCAGGTAATCTTTGCCTGACGGGCGGATGTTGGCGATCAGCGGCGTGATGCGTCCCAGCGCGTCCAGATCATCAAGGGTCAGGTCCACGCCCGCGCGCCGCGCCATGGCGATCAGATGCACCACCGCGTTGGTGGAGCATCCCGTGGCCATTGCCACCACGGCGGCGTTGCGCACGGCGCCCGCGGTGACGATGCGGTCGGGGGTCAGGTCTTCCCACACCATGTCCACAATCCGGCGCCCGCAGGCGGCCGACATTCGCATATGGGCCGAATCCACCGCCGGGATTGAGGACGCGCCCGGCAGCGTCAGCCCCAGCGCGTCGGCGATCGCGGTCATGGTCGATGCGGTGCCCATGGTCATGCAGGTGCCGGGGCTGCGCGCGATGCCGCCTTGCACGCCCAGCCATTCGGCGTCGGAGATGTTGCCCGCGCGCCGTTCATCCCAGTATTTCCAGGCGTCTGAGCCTGAGCCGAGCGTCTTGCCCGCATAGGCCCCGCGGATCATCGGCCCGGCGGGCAGATAGATCATCGGCACCCCCGCGGTCAGCGCGCCCATCACCAGGCCGGGTGTGGATTTGTCGCAGCCGCCCATCAGCACCACGCCGTCAAGGGGATGGGCGCGGATCTGCTCCTCGGTCTCCATGGCCAGCAGGTTGCGGTACAGCATTGAGGTCGGCTTGGTGAAGCTTTCATCCACCGACAGGGCCGGCAGCTCCAAGGCCAGCCCGCCCGCCTGCGCGACGCCGCGTTTGACGTCTTGGGCGCGGTCGCGCAGATGGCTGTGGCATGAATTGATCTCAGACCAGGTGTTCAGCACCCCGATGATCGGCTTGCCGGCAAAGTCCTCAGCTCCGTAGCCCAACTGCATCATGCGGGAACGGTGCCCGAAACTGCGAAGATCATCAGGCCCGAACCAGCGCGCGCTGCGAAGGTCTGCGGGCGTTTTGCGGCGATGGTCGGTCATGGCGGTTTCTCCGATGCGATCGACGATGGTGTGTGCGCTTGCATTTCCGGTGGTTGAGGGAGGTCAGGCTATTATGCGCTTCAACCAGCTTGTAGCGCGCAATATGATGTTTTCAGGGCGATATTTCCGCCATCCATGTTGCAATCGCTCACTGAGCTGACATGTGCTGGTCGCGGCACATGGTGCGGGTGGACCGGGCCTCAGCCCACCAGCGCCCGGCGCATGCCGCCTTCGCAGAAATTCAGCAGGCTGCTCAGCCCCGATCCTGGAATGGGCGCGCCTGACAGCGCCTCAGCGCGCCAACGTGCGGTGCACAGCGCAAGGCACGCTGAGATGGTGAAGACATACGCCTGCGCCACCGCTGAGCGCGGGGCGGTGGGGAACAGGCGCGCGATTTCAGTGATGAAGCGTGCTGAGACCGGGTCAAAATACGCCTTTGACACATCGCGCCAGCGTGGGTCGGCGGACACGGTGGCCATCAGCCGCGTATAGGCCCGCCATTGCGGCCCGCCATTTGCCGCCTTGTCCACGATCGGCCCAAGACAGCAGCCCAGCACCCCGCGCAGATCAGCCCCCTTTGCCAGATGCGCATCCAGCGCGGCCAGCCTGAGGGCACCCAGCGCTTCGGCCCGCCGCGCGATCACGGCGCGGAACATGTCTCGCTTGGCGCCGCCGTGAAAGCCCACCAGCCCCGCAGTCGTGCCCGCCGCCGCCGCGATGTCGCGCAGGGACGCCCCGTCAAACCCACGTTCGGCGAACAGGCATTCGGCCGCGTCAAAGATGCGCGCGCGGGTCGCCAGTGACCGAGCGGAAGGGGCGCGTCTGCGCGTGGGGGCGGTATCATCGGTCATGCTTCCATCTTGATTTATTTTGGACGATCGTCCAACATAAAATAAGCCCCGAAAATACGGGTGCAGGCAGGAAAGGCGACCGCTATGATCGACGCGCCCTATGCGCTGATCGGCGCCGGGCCCATGGGGCTGGCGACAGCCAAGACATTGATCCAGCAAGGCGTTCGCTTTGAGGGGTTTGAGCTGCATTCGGATGTAGGCGGCCTGTGGGACATCGATGGGCCGCGGTCTACGATGTATGAAACCGCGCATCTGATATCGTCGCGCACCACCACCCAATTCACCGATTTCCCGATGAAGGATGTGCGCGCGGACTATCCCTCACACCGGGAACTGAAGCGCTATTTCCACGCCTTCGCCGATCATTTTGACATCCGCCGCCACTACCGCTTCGGTGCTGAGGTGATCGGGGCTGAGCCCCTTGGCGACACCGGCGATGGCTGGCGCCTGCGTTGGCGCGACGCGGACGGAGAGCATGAAGGGGTCTACGCCGGTATCCTGATCGCCAACGGCACGCTGTCAGAGCCAAACATGCCGATTTTTCCCGGCACGTTCGACGGCGCGCTGATCCATTCCTCGGCCTATCGCAAGCCAACGCAATTCACCGACAAGCGGGTGCTGGTGATCGGCGCCGGAAATTCGGGCTGCGACATTGCGGTGGATGCGGTCCATCACGGGATCAGCTGTGATCTGTCGATGCGGCGGGGCTATCATTTCGTGCCCAAATACATCTTTGGCAAACCCGCCGACACGCTGGGCGGCAAGCTGCGCCCACCCATGGCGATCAAGCGGCGCATCGATGGCATGATCCTGCGCTGGTTCGTGGGCGATCCGCAGCGGCTGGGCTTTCCCGCGCCGGACCATGCGTTGTACGAATCCCACCCCATCGTGAACTCGCTGGTGATCTTTCACGCGGGCCATGGCGACCTGACCGTGCGGCCAGATATTGCGCGGATGGAGGGGCATACCGTGCATTTCACCGACGGAACTGCGGCCGAGTACGACTTGATCGTGGCGGCGACGGGCTATCTGCTGCACTATCCCTTCATTGATCAAGCGCTGCTGAACTGGCGCGGGTCGGTGCCGCATCTGTTTTTGAACTGCATGCATCCCGTGCGCGACGATCTGTTCGTGATGGGAATGGTCGAGGCCTCTGGCCTCGGATGGCAGGGGCGGCACGAACAGGCTGAGATGGTCGCGCGCTATCTGCGCGGGCTGGATCACGGGACCGCGGCGGCCAAGGCCTTGAAGGCCGAGAAAGCCGCGGGATTTGAAAGGATAACTGGCGGCATGAAATACATCGACCTGCCGCGCATGGCCTATTACGTCGAAAAGCACGCCTATCGCAGCGCAGTGACCGGGCGGATTGCGGCGCTCACGAAAGACGGCGCATGACGCCCGGTATCGACGCGGCGAGGCTGGTTTTCAGCCCCGCGGCGATGGATGCGCTGAACGGCGTGCTGGCCATCGTGATCTTTGCCATCGCGCTGGACCTGCGGCCCGCGCAATTCGGGGCGCTGGCGCGGGCGCCGCGGCCTTTGCTGACGGGGCTCATCTCGCAATTCGCGCTGTTTCCGGCGCTGACCTGCGCCATGGTCTGGGTGCTGGCGCCACCTGCGTCCATCGCGCTGGGGCTGATCGTGGTTGCGGCCTGTCCGGGGGGGAACATTTCAAACTTCATCACCCATCGGGCGGGGGGCAATGTGGCGCTTTCAGTGGCGCTGACCGCCATCGCAACGGCGGGGGCGGTGGTGCTGACGCCGGTCAACATCGCGTTCTGGGGGGGCATGTATCCACCGGCAAAGGCGCTGATGACGCAAATCTCGCTCGATCCCGTGTCGATCGCGCTGACCATCGCGCTGATGCTGGGCACGCCTTTGGTGCTGGGCATGGCGGTGAACCGCTGGGCACCGCTGATTTCCGCCAAGATCCGAGGGCCGCTGCAAGGCCTGTCGATGCTGATCTTCATCGCCTTCGTGTCCATCGCCTTCATCGCCAATTTCGATCTGTTCATCACCTACGGGCCGCAGATTGTCGGACTGGTGGCGATCCACAACCTGCTGGGGCTGGGGGCGGGATACGCCGCGGCGCGGGCGGCCAAACTGGGCCAGGCCGACACCCGGTCGATCACCTTTGAGACAGGGATCCAGAATTCCGGCCTCGGGCTGATCCTGATCTTCGGGTTCTTTGAGGGGCTGGGCGGCATGGCGCTGGTCGCCGCCTTCTGGGGCATCTGGCATGCGGTGACCGGGCTGGCGCTGGCGCGGTTCTGGTCGCGCCGGGCAATTGTGCCGTGACCCGCATCTTGATCACCGGGGCCGCCGGGGCGGTTGGCGGTTCGCTGCTGGCCCAATTGTCGGGCCGGGGCCATGACGTGGTTGCCACCGACATCCGAATGCCGGATGCGCTGCACGGCGCGCGGTTCGCACCCATGGACGTGCGCGGCGACGACCCCGCCCGCCTGATCGGGGCTGAGGCACCTGAAACCGTGATCCATCTGGCATCCGTGGTCACGCCGCCCAAGGGGACGGGGCGCGATTTCGCCTATGCGGTGGACGTGACCGGCACGCGCAACGTGCTCGATGCGTGCCTTGCGGCGGGGGTGGGTCGGCTGGTGACGGCGTCCTCGGGCGCTGCATACGGTTATTATGCGGACAATTCGGTGCCGCTGACCGAAAGCGACCCGATCCGCGGCAACGAAGAATTCCCCTACGCCCATCACAAACGTCTGGTCGAAGACATGCTGGCTGAGGCCCGCCGCAACGTGCCGCAACTGGAGCAGGTCGTGCTGCGCATCGGCACCGTGCTGGGCGCGGGCATCGACAACCAGATCACCGCGCTGTTTCGCAAAAAGCGCCTGCTGGCGCTGATCGGTGCGGACAGCCCGTTCGTGTTCATCTGGACAGTTGATCTGGCGCGCATTCTGGCGCGTGCGGCAACCGATGGCCCGCCCGGCATCTTCAACGTGGCCGGGGACGGCGCGGTGGGGATGGCTGAGATCGCGCAGATCCTCGGCAAGCCGTTGCTGCGCCTGCCGCCCGGCGTGGTGCGCGCGGTGCTGGCCATTGCGCACCCGCTGGGCCTGTCGCGCTATGGGCCTGAACAGGTGCGGTTCCTGCAATATCGCCCGGTGCTGGACAATTCTGCGCTGAAAGCCACGTTCGGCTACGTCCCCGAACGCAGCAGCCGCGACGTGCTGACCGCATGGGTGGCCGAGGCGCGGCCATGAAGACCGCCATCATCACCGGCGCAGCGGGAGGGCTTGGCCGCGCGCTGACCGCGGCGCTGATCGCGCGCGGCCTGCATGTTTGCGCGCTGGACCTGCCCGGCGATGCGCTGAACGCCATGGCTGGGCGAGACATCTCCCTTCACCCTTGCGATCTGACCGATGCGGGCGGCGTGGCGCGGACCTGCTCGGCCATCATCGCCGCGCGTCCGTCGATTGATGTGGTGGTGCACAGTGCGGGCGTGACGCAGATCGCGCCCTTTGCCGATGCAGACCCCGCCGCGCATCGCCGGTTGATGGAGGTGAATTACTTCGCCCCCGTCGCCATGGCCCGCGCATTCGCACGCCCGCTGCGCGCGGCGAGGGGCGCGCATCTGGTGCTGTCCTCGGTCGCGGGGTTCGCGCCGCTGATCGGGCGCACGTCCTATGCCGCGTCAAAACACGCGCTGTCGGGGTTCTTTGCATCGCTGAGGGCCGAAGAGGCCCCCCATGGCGTGCAGGTCACCATCGTCGCGCCGTCATTTGTGGCCACCAACCCCGATGCGGCAGAGGGGGGCGCAGGCCTCGCACGCCCCGGATCAGCCCGCGACGGGATTGACCCGATGACGCCCGGTGCCGCGGCGGTGGAGATGTTGCGCGCTCTGGACAAAGGCCGTGATTTTGCCCCGGTGGGCCGGGTGGCGCGGATCAGCTGGCTGCTGCACCGCGTGTCGCCGCGGCTTTACGCCCGCGCGATGACCCGCAGTATGCGCAAGCACTGATAGACAGACGCGCCCGCCCACGGCATCCTTGTCGCCATGCCCCATGATCATCACGACCACGACGACCCCCATTCCCTGCTGCCGCCGGACCCGGCGCTGCGGGTGCGCGCGCTGGAAACGATTCTGACCCGCAAGGGCCTGATTGATCCCGCCGCGGTGGATGAAATTATCGACACGTATCAACACAAGGTCGGCCCGCAGAACGGCGCCCGCGTGGTGGCACGAGCCTGGAGCGACCCGGCGTTCATGGCCGCACTGCGCAGCGATCCGTCCAAGGTGATGGATGACATGGGCCTCGCGGGCCGTCAGGGCGAACATGTGGTGGTGGTGGAAAACACGCCAGCGCAGCACAATGTTGTCGTCTGCACCTTGTGCAGTTGCTACCCGTGGCCGCTGCTGGGCATTCCGCCTGCGTGGTACAAATCGGACGCCTACCGCGCCCGCGTGGTGCGCGAACCGCGCGCGGTGCTGGCCGAATTTGGCGTGACGCTGCCCGATGCGCAAACCGTCAGGGTCTGGGATTCCACCGCCGAAATCCGGTATCTCGTGCTGCCCATGCGCCCCGCGGGGACCGAAGGGCTGGATGAGGACGCGCTGATCCCGTGGATCACCCGCAATTCGATGATCGGCACCGGGTTGCCAGAGGCACCCGCATGACCCGCGTTCATGACATGGGCGGGCGCTATGGCGACGGCCCGGTCGCGCCGGGGCCGGAGCCGGTGTTTGCAACCGACTGGCACGCCCGCGCGCTGGGCGTGACGCTGGCGCTGGGCGCGCATGGCAAATGGAACATCGACGCGTCGCGGTTCGCGCGCGAATGCCTGTCGCCCAAGGATTACACGCGCTTCAGCTATTATGAAAAATGGATCTCCGCACTCGCCGATATGGCGGTGGAACACGGGATGATCACGCGGGCGGATCTGGCCGACGGTGTGGCCGATCAGGCGCCGATGGCCGACAAGACGCTGCGGGCTGAAAACGTCGCCGCCACCTTGGCGCGTGGCGGTCCCAGCGCGCGGCCCGGCCCGGCCCCGATCTTTGCTGTCGGCGATGCGGTGCGCGCCCGGCTGCCTGCACGCAACGTCATCGTCCCCGGCGGCCACACCCGCCTTCCGGCCTATGCCGCGGGCCATGTGGGCCGGGTTCTCGCGCGCCGCGGGGCCCATGTGCTGCCCGACAGCAACGCGCATTTCCTCGGCGAGGCGCCTCAGCCGCTTTATACCGTGGTCTTTTCCGCTGGGGATCTGTGGGGCATGGCGGAGCGGCCGGGCGATGAAGTCACCCTCGATCTGTGGGAAAGCTATCTGGAGCCTTGCGCATGACCGCTGCCCTGCATGACGTCGCCCGCTTTGACCAGCCTTGGCACGCGCAGGTGTTCAGCCTGACCGTGGCGCTGAACGAGGCCGGGCATTTCGCTTGGTCCGACTGGGCTGAGGCCTTCAGCGCCACGCTGGCCCGCCACGGTGCCGATCGTGATCTGGACGGCGGAGAAGATTATTTCGCCGCGTGGCTTGAGACACTGGAGGCGATGCTCGACACCCTCGGCCTTGCGGCGCCGGGGCAGGTGGGCACCATGCGCGATGCGTGGGAGGCGGCTTACCTGCGCACCCCTCATGGCCAGCCGGTGCATCTGGCCGACTGAACACAGTTTGACATTTACTTCATAAATCGTTCACTCTCTCCGATCTCCGGCGGAGGAGCGAGCGTTGATGATGGATGGCGGGGCAACCGCGCGCGTGATTGGTGGGTTTTCGCCTGCCGATCTGCAATTAACCGCCGCGGCGGCGCTGCTGGCCATTGCCATCATCGCCATTGTGCTGCTTCGCGCGCGGTTTCCGGGCAAGTTGGTCCACGGCCGCAGCCGCCCACGCCGCGTCCCGGCGCGGGTCCTGTCAGGCCGCTGCCGCTGGCACGCGCGGCCAGATCTGAACGACAAAGACCTTAATGCCTGGTCCTGCGCCAATTGCAAAAAGGTGCGCTGGACGTCGTCACGGTCCCAGCCGCCCGAACCTTGTCGCTGATTGGGCCGGTGGGTGCGCCGGAGGGTGCGTCTCAGCCACGGCGCGTGGCGTCGGGGGGCGTCTCTCCCGCCCGCAGGGCGGCGCGACGCAGGGCGGCTTCGCGCCGGAAGGCATATAGTCCCGCACCCACCACCACCGCGGCCCCGAGCAGCGACAGCGCGTCGGGTCTTTCCCCAAACACCAACGCGCCCGCCAGCATCGCCCACAAAAGGATCGTGTAGCGGAACGGCGAAACCATCGCGATTTCGCCTGACCGCATCGCCTCCACGCCAAAGAAATAGCCGATCAGCACCAGAACCGCTGCTGCGCCGATGATCATAAGGGTCTGCGCCGTCACCGGCGTCCACACCGCAGCAGCCGTGCCAATGCCGCCCATCGCCGTCAGCACCAACGCAGTGGCCAGCGTCACAAAGGCGGGATGCATGCTGTGCGACAGCGAGCGCGTCGACAGATCACGCCCCACAAAGAACCCCACCGCCGCCACGGCCCAAAGCGCATTCGCATCGAACCCCGCCGCGCCGGGCCGGACAATCAGCAGCACGCCCGCGAACCCCACCAGAATTGCGGTCAGCCGCCGCCAGCCCAAAGGTTCGCGCATGAACACGGCAGCGGCCAAGGTCACCGCCAGCGGCATCACCTGCAAAATCGCGGCGGCCAGCGCGATTGGCAGCACCGCAAGCGCGTTCAGAAAACACCAGGCGCCGCCGATCTCAGACACCAGCCGCAGCGCCAGAAACCACGGGTCGCGCTTGGTCATCGCGGGGCGCAGCGCCCGGCGCCGCACCGCCAGCACCCCGATCAGCGCAGTGGCCGCCAGCCCGCGCAGGAACAGCGCCTGGAACAGGTCCATCCGCCCCAGCACCGCCTTCATCGCCGCGTCGTTGAGCGCAAAGCCCAACATCGACACCATCATGAATATCGCGCCGAGCGTGTTGGGCGAGAGGCGTTGCATCAGTATTCCAATCAACGGGGCCACTCATTTGGGCCGCTCACCCGGAAACAGCGGCTTCGCGGCCAGATATGACCCGCGGCGCCCGAAACGCCAAGACCCGAAACGCCGCAATCTGAGACGCCGCGATTCGGGTCGATCGCTGTGCAACGATTGCGGCGGTGCGCATGGGGGTCAATCCCCCGAAGCGGCGCAGCGCCCTGTCAGCCGCGCAAGGCGGGGGGCAGGGCGCGGTCCTCGGGGCTGAGGGCGCGTTCCCACGCGCGGCCAAGGCCCAGCAGCGCCTCGTCGCCGTTGAACTGCCCGATCAGCTGAATCCCCCCCGGCAGCCCGGCTGAGGAAAACCCAGCCGGCAGGCTGATCGCCGGGCGCCCCGACAGGCTGGCGGGGACCACGCATTCCATCCAGCGGTGATAAGTGTCCATCGCGCGCCCTGCAATCTGGCCCGGCCAGCGCCATTCGACGGGGAACGCGAACAGCTGCGCGACTGGCAGCGCAATGGCGTCGAAGTCCTGTTCAAGCGCCGTCATCGCCCGGTGCCAGTCTGACCGCATGACCGTAGCCCGGTGCACATCCATCGCTGACATGGCCAGACCGCGCTCTATCTCCCACACCGCCTCGGGTTTCAGCAGATCGCGGGTGGTGGGGTCGGCCAGCACCGGCCCCAGTTTGGCGGCCACGGCCCAGGACCGCAGGTCGATCCAGGCCCGCCAGACGGTTTCGGGGTCGATGTCGAGGACCAGTGGCGCGACGCGGGCGCCCATCGCCTCCATCCGTGACAGGGCGGCACGGCAAAGGGCGTGCATCTCAGGCTCCAGGGCCATGCGCCCGCCCCAGTCGCCCAGCCAGCCGATCCTCTTGCCCTCAAAGGTTCCTGCATCAAGGCGTGAGGCGACGCCAGGTTTCATCGCGGGCAGGGCCAGCGGTGCAGCACCGGGCGCAGGGCCTGATTGCGTTTCAAGCAGGCGAGCGAGATCTTCGACCGTGCGCGCCAACGGCCCGTCCGTGGAAAGCTGGTGCAAGAACACGTCCGGCGATTGATTGTTCGGAACCCGGCCCGCGCTGGGCCGCATGCCCCACACCGCATTCCACCCCGCGGGGTTGCGCAACGACCCCATCATGTCTGACCCGTCTGCCACGCTGACCATCCTGAGCGCCAGCGCCGCGCCGGCCCCGCCCGACGACCCGCCCGCCGATTTTGACGGGTCCCACGCGTTGCGGGTGGCACCGAAAACCGGGTTGAAGCTGTGGCTGCCGAGGCCAAATTCCGGTGTGTTGGTCTTGCCGATCACGATCGCTCCGGCGCCACGCAGGCGCGCGACCATCAGGCAATCGGCCGTGCTGTTCCCGTCCTTGGCATAAAGTGGTGAGCCTTGGGTCGTCGGGAACCCTTCGGCCGCCGCCAGATCCTTGATCGCGATCGGGATGCCGTGCAGCCAACCGCGGGACCGGCCTGAGGCGCGCGCGGTGTCGGCCTCTCCGGCCTCGCGCAGAAGCGCGGCACGGTCTTTCAGCGACACGATGGCGTTGAAGGTTGGGTTCACCGCGTCGATATGGTCCAGCGTCACGCGCATCAGCTCTGCCGCCGACACCGCGCCGCGCGCCATGGCGGAGCTAAGCTCCGACGCCGACAGCGCCAGCAGGTCCGGCAGCGCGACCGGCGCGGGGGCGGGCACCGGGCCGGGATCTGCGGCGGGGGGCTGGTCGTGACGAGGAAGGTCGGTCAATGCGGGCTCCTTGGTCCGTGCGATCAACGATCCGGCAGCTTCCGCATCCTCAGGGGGGCGGTCAAGCGCAGTGAGGGCCGGGCGAATTTTTTCAAAATTTGTTTCGGAGACTTGTCTGATGTTCGCGGTTTTTCAGCCCTGCGCGTGAAGTTGTTCCAAAGGGTGCGCAGGTGAGGGCCAGATAAAGGGCTGCCGCTGGGGCTGCCATATCGCTGAATTCGCTGGAATTTTCAGATGATTGCTTGAGGTCGCATGGTGTATTTATGGTGCATTAAGTGCCAATTTTACCAACAGAATTCAATAAACGTCCTATTAAGGAATTTTTGCTACAAAATAGTGTGTGAAGCGTCGTTGGGTCTTTTGATGTTTCACACTCCTCCCTGTCGACTGGCCGCGCCCCGAGGCGCAGCCTTTTTTGTCGGCTCGCCCAAATCACCAAAGGTGTTGAGCGTGATCACTATGACCGCAAGGTAAACGCGCAGGAATGCCGTGGTGACCCCGGTCGCTGGCGGATCCATGAAAGCACGCGCTAGGCCCACCCACCACCGCACCGAGGTCACGCGCAACATCGGAAATCGTGCGAAGGGCCACGCCTTTGGTGCCGTCCCGCCGTTTGCCTTTGTTGCACAGAGGCTTGAGCCTGCCTTCGACAGGTGCGACCACCAAAACCCGATTATCGGATGATCGCCGTATCGGGTTGGTGCCAACGATGCCGTCACCGATCAAGAACGCAACAGTCACACGGCGGCGGTCTTAACCTATGGGGACGGTGTGTGGGCCGTTTAAAGGCTCGTCAAGGTGATGGAAAATAGTAGAATTTCCATAAATCCATGCCGGGGCAGTGCGTGAATGCCTTCACCATCCATTGCCAGCTTTGATGTCCGGGGCGCTGCTTTCTGCCTTGGATTTAGCCCCTCACCCATGGTTTTTCTCTGAAAAATCGAAAACACCAGCTTTGGACTCAGGAGGCGTTTTGGGGGAACAGGCAACAGAGTTACACCTAGATTTCGGTGCGAAGTCGTCAGGTTGATGTTGAGAAGTGGTGAAGCCGCTTTGAAACCGTGGAAAATTATGGGGCTAGGAGATCTTGCCCCCGTTTCACCGGACACTCAGGCGGTTGCGGTTTGGCTGCGATGAACTCGCGTGGCGAGCGCATCCTCAGCCCTGAGTGCGGGTGGTTTTCGTTGTGGTCTTTGATCCACCCAGCGAT
>JBLGAC010000011.1:0-87426 GCA_047610385.1 Paracoccaceae bacterium
GCCGGATGCACGGGGCGCGGGGCGGTGCGCCGGAGGGGCCGCAGAATGGCGCGTGGCGGCATGGGGAGAGCGGGCGGGAGGCTGTGGAGCGGTGGCGGGAGGTGATGGCGTTGGTCGCGCTTGTGAAAGGCCAAGCGCGGGCGTTGGGAGACTGAGGGCTTTCGGCCCGATGCGGACATTCAGAGTTGGTACGTCAATCTCCAGAAGCTGCCATTCGTCACTTGGTAGAGGAGCCCGATTAGCACTCCATTCGAGGAGGTCAGTCGGGTAGTGACTCGTACTTGTGCACAATATCTTTTATCTTAAACAGCTGACATTCCCCAACTTCGAAGTCATCAATATTGAAGATCGCGACATTGTATCCTTCCTCGCCGAACGCGCTTCTGTAGGCTACACCGCTGTAACCGAGGGATCGGAACAATTCCGCGAGGATCTGTGTGGGAGCGTATTCCGCAGCGTCATCAGACCTATCAACAGGCGCTGAAAATGCTTTATCGATATTCGACCATACGGCTTCCTCCATTTTGGGTCGCTCCGGTTCTTTGAAGTAGAAGAAATTATTATTGGAAAGAACGCTGCAATCGATAATTTTCAATTCGCGTAGGCATTTCATAACGGCAACGGTCACGTATGCGCCGATCGCGGGCCTAACTTCCGATATGGCCGTGGCTTCATTTGTCGCCATATAGAGACAGGGTATGCCGCGCGGGTTCACGCGCCCGTCGGAGGCCCGGTCACGCAAAGGCACCATGCGTGATCTGGCTGCCGAGCACTCGACGTCGTCGATATGGATGTCTTCACCATCATCGAGGGTCTGATAAATCGGTCTTACCCCATGTGCTACTTGGGCGCGCATCAATCCCTTGCCCGGCTCAAGGATTGTTTCTCGAACATGACAGGTGGCTGCGACGGCTTTCAGGAATGCAGCCGTCTCGGGGGACCCGATGTATCGACGTGTTGTCACGGCCTCGCGCCGGAAATGATAATAATCGCGGTACGATTTGAAAGTCAGACGCGAGCTGTCTTCCGTCACGAATTTACTCCTCAGGATCGAGAGCCACATGGGCAGAAATAGAGATTCAAAATGGCCAACGCAACGCCGTCATTTAATGAAACAAGCCTCGAAGTACTCTCTTTGACTTCCTTTGGTTCGGTCGTCAGGAGTTCGTTCAGCCTGACCTACCCCCTGCCCTACAGCCCGGACTTCAATCCCATCGAGAACGCCTTCGCAAAGCTCAAGGCGCTCCTGCGAAAATCCGCCGAGCGCACCGTCGAGGGCCTCTGGGTCGCCATCGGATGCATCACAGACACCTTCCCGCCGGCCGAGCGCGCGAACTGCTTCAGCGCCTGTGACTACGATCCAGACTGGTAGGATTCTGCTCTAGGGCGCCCTCTCCGCTAGCCCGCGTAAAGCTGCGACTGGAATCCTATGAACGCCTTGCGGATTGTCGCCATGTCGCCGATTGCAGATCTAGCAGGCTGCAACCCGCCAAACTTCAATGTGAGAAGATCCGCCAGCTTGCTGTCATCAAGCTGATCGTATCCGTCCCTAACATACTCGCCGAGCACGAAGCCGATGAACTCGGCCAGCTTGTCGTCATAGGTCGCCAGGATGTCGCCACGCTTTCCGCCAACCCGTGCTTCACGCGTGATCGGATCTCGCGCAAACGCGATGTAGGCCAGCACGTCGAACACGTCGCTTGCGGGGGCGTCAATCAAGCGCCAGATCGCTTCCAACTGTTCAGCCCCATAGCCGCGTTCGCCAAGCGCTTCGAGAAGCCTGCGGCGGGTCTCTGGATGCCCCCACAGCGCGCGCAGCTCATCTTCATCTTTGAACAGCTCCGGCAACTCGCCGAACATGCGCTCGATGAAATCCTTCGCACTCATGGGAATTCCGTCGGGACTCCAAAATGACGTGACCGCGATCCCGCGCAGCTTGCGCACCGAGCCGTCCGCAAGCGTGATGCGCACGACGGGGCGCCGTGGCGTGTCGTCCGCATCGTCGTCCGTCGGATCGGCGGGTGGCGTCGGTTCCGGCGGTAGCTTGGGCGGGCGCGGGGTGGCGGGTTCGGGTTCGATTGGCTCGCCGTCCCAGTCTTTGTCATGGAACCGCTCATGCGCGTTCACGAAGTCATGGATCGTGAAGTAATCCTTGCCCTCGTAAAGCCGTGTCCCTCGCCCGATGATCTGCTTGAACTCGATCATGGAATTCACCGGACGCATCAGCACAATGTTGCGGACGTTGCGCGCATCGACCCCGGTGGAAAGCTTTTGCGAGGTCGTCAGGATTGTTGGGATGGTCTTCTCATTGTCTTGGAACGTGCGCAGGTGCTGATTGCCGATCTCGCCGTCATCCGATGTGACCCTCACGCAGTAGAGCGGGTCCTTGCTGGCCTTCTCCTGATTGATCAGATCCCGGACCATGGCGGCGTGCGCCTGCGTGGCGCAGAACACCAGCGTCTTGTCGCGCTGATTGATCTCGCCAAGGAAGGTGCGGACGCGGAACCGTTCCCGCTCCTCGATCACGATTGAGCGGTTGAAGTCGCCCTCCTCAAAGTGCTCGCCAATCTCGACCGCGCCGGACTGGACCTGATCCTCGCCGACATAGGTGTAATCGTCCATCGTGGTTGCGTGCTGGCGGACCTTGAACGGGGTCAGATAGCCGTCATTGATCCCGTCCTTCAGCGAATAGACGTAAATCGGCTCGCCGAAATAACGGTAGGTGTCGGCATTGGCCTCGCGCTTCGGGGTCGCGGTCAACCCAAGCTGCACCGCGGGCGCGAAATATTCGAGGATCGCGCGCCATTGGCCTTCGTCGCGGGCGCCGCCGCGGTGACATTCATCGATCACGATCAGGTCGAAAAAGTCGGCCGGATAGTCGCCAAAGTTCGGCTGCGGGGCGCCGTCGGGCGCGCGCCCTGACATGAAGGTCTGAAAGATCGTGAAGAACACCGAGCCATTCATCGGCACGCGCCCGTTCTTGCGGATCGCGTCCGGGTCGATGCGTACCCGCGCGTCCTCGGCGAAGGCGGAGAAGGCGTTGAACGCCTGATCGGCAAGGTTGTTGCGGTCGGCCAGGAACAGGATGCGCGGGCGCCGCGTTCCCTCGCCGCTCAGCGTCCATCGGCTGTGGAACAGCTTCCACGCGATCTGGAACGCGATGGCGGTCTTGCCGGTGCCGGTGGCGAGGGTCAGCAGCAGCCGCTTTTCCCCCGCCGCGATGCCTTCCAGCGCGGCCTCGATGGCGTTGTGCTGGTAATAGCGCGGCTGCCACTGGCCGCCCTTGTCCTCGAACGGCACGTCGGCGAAGCGGTCGCGCCAGATGTTGTCCTCGGCGAAGGACGCGGCCCACAGATCATCGGGCGAGGGATAGACGGTCTCATACCCCTCCGCCCCGGTGGTCATGTCGGCGCGATAGATCCGGTGGCCGTTGGTGGAGAACGCATAGCGGGTCTGAAGCCGTTCGGCGTAGTCCTTGGCCTGGCTCATGCCTTCGGTTGGGCCGAGGTCCGCGCGCTTGGCCTCGATGACGGCGAGCTTCTTGCTGCGGTAGATCAAGACATAGTCGCAGGCGAGACCCTTGCCGCGCGCGCCGCCGGACTGGAGGCGGCCTGGACAGATCACCTCTCGCCGGATGCGGGAGCCGGGGACGACGCCCCAGCCCGCCGCGGCCAGCACCGGGTCGATGCGGTTGGCGCGGGTGTCGGCTTCGGTCTCGACGGGACTCATGGCGCTCTGTGCTCGATGACATATTTGCGCCATGCGGTCGGCTTTTTGCCGCCGGTCGCAAGAAGCGCGCGGTCGATCTGATCCGGGCAGCGCTTGAACTTCGCCGCCAATGCGTCCACCGCGACGCAGAACGCCTCATAGTCCGCGTCGGTGTTCACGTCTGAGACACGGGAGGAGGAGGAGGCCTCTGGCCCCGAGTCCGTCCGCTTCCAAGTGCGCGTCACGTTCATCAGGACCAGTTCACGGCCCAGCAGCAGGTTGATTGAGCATCCGGCCCATTGGTCCATGATGTAACCCTGCGGCGTGTTGGTCTCATCGCGCGGGGTTAGGAAGTAGATCAGCTTGGTGAAATAGGCTGGCCCGGCGCCTTTCATCCCGCCTTCCGCGCGCAGCGCGCGGAGTTGCGCATAGGCGGTTTGCCGGTGGATATGTCCGGCGCGATAGCTTTCAGCGACTTCCAACCATTTTTTATCGGGCGAGCCGAACAACGTATCGCGATAGTTCAGGTGCATGCCGCCCCACGCCATGGCCGCCGCGGCGACGGTCACGGTTCCGACGCTCGGCTTTTTGGCCAGCGCGAAAACCTCGCTGCGTGTGATGTGCTCGACCGGAAGTAGCTCTGCGTTAACGCCTGTCAGACCTTGCGCGAAGGGTCTTGCATGTTTGCCGCCGCCGTCATCCGTGCCTATGGGCGTTTCGAGGCTTTGCTCGAAGGCTTTGAGCGCGCCCGGGCGCCAGTTATGGGCAGTTGGGGCGGGTGCGGTCATGTCAATTCACCTGTGAATGCTTTTTGGAGAAGGGATTGGCGGAGATCGTCGAGGTCGTCGAGCCGCCCACCACCTTTCGCAATAAGCTCGTCAGTAGCCATCCTTAATTGCCCCGCCTGTTCGACGAGTTGTTGCTGGATGGCGATTGAAGGAATCGGAAACACAGCTTTCTTTGCCGCGGACACATTGAAGTGCTTTTGTGCTGCGCCCACTGAGGCTCCGGCGACGAGGCGTTTGCCGAAGCTAGAGTTCAGCAAAAGCTCCAAAAAATGCGGATCAAGATTTTTGTTTGTCCTTGCGATCACTAGGTCTGCGCAATTAGCGATCTCCATATCATCTGGGATCACTGCGCAAGTGCCAGGATACCCTGTCCGTACAATAGCGACATCCCCAGGGCGCAGTTCTGATTTTGAAAGCTCCTGCGTGAATGCCTCGTCAATGAATTTCATGCCGCTCTGGTCCACCTTGAAGGGGCGGATATTTTGCGAGCGGAGAAATGGGGTTCCTTTCATCTTATAGCGCGTGGCCATTGGCCCAACATGCCCGACTGTGATTTTCTTGCAGTAGTGCCTTAGCTCGCGACGCTCCCAATCAGCACGTGGATGGGTGAATAGGTCATGCAGATAGCTCTCAAACAACTCCCGCGCGTTCTGGAGGTTGGCTTCGGCGTGGGCGCGGGCGCGGGCCAGGCCCTCGAAGGCCTCGTCCAGAAGCGCGACGATCCGCTGTTGTTCTTCGAGGGGCGGGAGGGGGACAAGCCAATTCTTCAATATATTTGTGTTGACCACCTGTTGCGCCGCCCCAACACGTTTGCCTAGTAGGTAATTTTGCGCGATAGGGGAGGTGATTAAGTGATGTAGAAATTTGGAGGAGAGCCCTTGCTTTGGGCGTATTAAAATCACATTGGCGCAATTCGCTTTCCCAATAGACTGCGGCACAATTCCACACTTCATCGTATCCGTCAAAACCCTAGTTAAAATAAGATCTCCCGGCTTCAGCTGTGACTTTTTTAGAGACGTGTGAAATTCAGGTGTGATGTATTTTAGATCATCAATAATAATTCCATCTGCACCAATATTCTTTGTGCGGAGAAAGGCAATGCCGGTATCTCGGTAGTATGGCGTGGTCGTTCCAACGTGACCAACGCTCACCTTCTCACATATGCTGTGCAGAGGAAATTTCTTCCACGAAGCGCTCACAGCAGCCCCCGGATCGACTCAAGAATCTTCGCCGTCTCAGCATCCCGCGCCAGCATATCGGCGATGATGTCCTCGGGGGATCGGAGCGCCGCGGCCTCGGGCGCGTTGGGGTTCTTCACCGACAGGTCCGCCGTGCCCTCATCCAGATCGGCGCGGGCGATCCGCCAGCTTTTCGGCCCCTCGGCGCAGGTCTTCTGCAGCTCCACGAACTCCGCCAGATCGGCGTCGTTCAGCGGGTTGGTCTTGCCCATGTTCCGTCCGGGCGAGAGTTGATAGACCCAGATGTCGCGCGTCGGCGCCCCCTTTTCAAAGAACAGCACCACGGTCTTGACCCCGGCCCCTTGGAACGTCCCCTGCGGGCAGTCGAGGATGGTGTGGAGCGTGCAGGCCGACAGCAGTTCTCGCCGCAGGGCCACGCTGGCGTTGTCGGTGTTGCTGAGGAAGGTGTTCTTGATCACCACCGCGCCGCGCCCGCCGGGTTTGAGCATCCGTATGAAGTGTTGCAGGAAAAGATACGCCGTCTCGCCGGTGCGGATCGGAAAGTTGTGCTGGACCTCGGGACGCTCCTTGCCGCCGAAGGGCGGGTTGGCGAGCACGATGTCCATCTGATCCTTGGGCTGAATGTCGGCCAAGCTCTCGGTCAGGGTGTTGGTGTGGATGATCCGCGGCGCCTCGATCCCGTGCAGGATCATGTTCATGATGCCGATGACATAGGCGAGGGACTTCTTCTCCTTGCCGAAGAAGGTGCGGGTTTGCAGCGTGCGGATGTCGTCGGCGGTTCGGGCCTGCGGGCGCATATGCTCGAACGCCTCGCACAGAAAGCCTGCGGAGCCGACGGCCCCGTCATAGACCGTCTCGCCGATGCGGGGCTGCGTCACCTGGATCATCGCGCGGATCAGCGGGCGCGGGGTGTAGTATTCCCCGCCATTGCGCCCGGCGTTGCCCATGCGCTTGATCTTCTCCTCATAGAGCGAGGAGAGTTCGTGCTTGGCGTTCTGCGCGCGAAAATCGAGGGCGTCGATCAGGCTGAGGGCGTCGCGCAGGGAATAGCCCGACTGGAATTTGGAGCGCACCTCGGCGAAGATCTCGCCGATCTTGTATTCGATGGTGTCGGGACCGGCGGCGCGCTGCTTGAAGCCGCGCAGGTAGGGCCAGAGTTCCTCGTCCACAAAGGCGATCAGGTCGTCGCCGGTCATGGCGAGGTTCATGTCGATCTCGCCGTCGTTACGTTTAGGCGCAGCCCAGACGCCCCACTGATAGCGTCCCTCGATGATAGGCACATAGGCGATGTCGTTCAGTTCGGCTTCAAGCTCCCGCTCGGTTTCGAGGTCGTCGAGATATTTGAGGAACAGGAGCCAGGAAGATTGCTCGGCGTAGTCAAGCTCTCCGCCGCAGCCCGCTTCTTTGTGCAGAACGTCGTCTAGGTTTTTGAAGGTCTGCGCGAACATGCTTGATCCGATTCCCGGTGAACTCAGTTGGCGTTCATTACCGGAAAATTAGGCGGATGCTGCAAGGGCGGAATGCGCGACGGGGCAGCGCGAGAGATGCCAAATCAATGCGCGTGGAAGACAGGTGGAAGACAGGCCAAATTGCCTGATCCACATTTTTCATCTAAGTCATTGAGAAGTTTGGTGAGCGGGGTGGGGATCGAACCCACGACCAGCTGATTAAAAGTCAGCTGCTCTACCACTGAGCTACCCGCCCTCACCAGCGCCCCGCCCGACTTGTCGTTTGGGGTCGGGCGTTTGTTACGAGGCTGGGAGCGGGGCGTCAAGCCTTGCTCTGCGGGAAAATTGACATGGCGGGTTTGTGCTGTGGTGGGACGGGGAGCGGTGAGGCGTCAAAGCTTGTTCACCGGGACCTTCAGATACACTGATCCGTCATCCTCGGCGGGCGGCATCTTGCCAGCGCGCATGTTCACCTGGATGGACGGAATGATCAGTTTGGGTATGCCCAGCTGGGCATCGCGGGCCTCACGCATTGCCACGAAATCCTCGCGGGTGATGCCCTGGCGCACATGGACGTTGGCGGCGCGCTGCTCTGCCACTGTGGTCTGCCAGGCGTAGGCATCGCGGCCGGGGGCTTTGTAGTCGTGGCACAGGTAGAGGCGCGTCTGGGGGGGCAGGGACAGTACCTTCTGGATCGAATCGAACAGCACCGCCGCTGACCCGCCGGGGAAATCACAGCGCGCGGTGCCAAAATCTGGCATGAACAGCGTGTCGCCAACAAAGGCCGCGTCGCCGATCACATAGGTCAGGCAGGCAGGTGTGTGGCCCGGCGTGTGCAGCACGACGCCGGTCAGCGCGCCGATCTGGAACCGGTCTTGTTCCTTGAACAGCTGATCGAACTGCGATCCGTCGCGTTCAAATTCGGTGCCCGCGTTGAACACCTTGCCGAACGTGTCTTGCACGACTGTGATCTGGTCGCCGATGCCGATTTTTCCACCCAGCGCCTTTTGCAGATAGGGCGCGGCGGACAGATGGTCGGCATGGACATGGGTTTCCAGCAGCCACACGACATCAAGGCCGTTATCCGTCACATGGGCGATCACCTTGTCGGCTGAGGACGTGTCCGTACGCCCCGCCGCCATATCGTAATCGAGCACTGAATCGATGATCGCGCAGGCGCTCGATCCGGGGTCCTTGACCACATAGGTCACGGTGTTGGTCACCAGATCGAAAAACGACGTGACGTCGGGCGCGGCGCAGTCCGGTGCGGGCATGTCGGTCATCAAGGGCTTCTCCTGCAAAGGGCTCGCTTGCGATTGTCGGCATGCCCAGCGATTTGCGCAAGCCTTGAGCATGCGCAAGGCATGTAACTTTGCGAAACCTTTCCCCGCGACCTCGCGTTGACTTGTGGGCCCGCCCGCTTCCGTCCTAAGGATTTGAACGTTGAGGGTTTTGGCCCCCAGCGCCCGCTTGCGCTGAGACCCATGATGCCGAGATCCCCTACGCCAAAGACCCGCCTACGCTGATCCAACGACCCGAAAGGCGCGCCACGCCGCCGCCAAATGCTCCGGAGCCTGCCATGACCCGCCTCATCGACTTCGTCCTCGACATCTGGGAACGGATCATGCGCCTGCTGGGGCTGGACCGGATCACACGGCGCGGGCGCACGCAGGCCATGGATCAAGACCGCTCCGCCCTCAGCCGTGCGTGGGGCCTGCTGCGCCCGGCGATCGTGCTGGCGATGATCGCGTGGTTCGGGGTCTGCATCTGGCGGTTCTCCAACCTCCGCGATTTTGACATGGGCTTTCCGCAAGCGGCGATGACCTTGACCGCCACGCCAGTCGCCGCAGGGCGCCAGATTGACGCCGGTGCCGGGGACAGCACCAAGACCTGCGCGCCGTCGCGGATCGTGGAAAACCAGATTGCGCTGATCGACCAGTTGGTGAACCGCAACGACTGGGCCGCGGCCTCGCCGATGTACAAGTTGGGCTTTTTTGGTCTGATTGACTTTGAAGACACCCCCTTCTTTGACAACAAGATGTCGTTCCAGCTTGGCGCGCTGGACATGCTGCGGCTTGTGGCGATCGAATTGCAGGACAGCCTAGGGCGTGTGCGTGGCACGTCGTCGGTGGACACTGATTTGCAGGGTGCCCAGTCGCGCCTGCGGGTGAATGAACGGGCATGGGTGTTCAACAACCCGTTCGACAAGCAGCTGAACACCTTCCAGACCTCAGCCGCCGGGTCTTATCGTGGCGCGATTGAACTTTATCAGCGCTACAATGGCCGTCTGAATGCCTGCGACGCGCTGTTTGATGCGCGCGCTGACAATCTTTTCACCATGCTCAACCGGGTGTCCTCAGATCTGGGGTCGATTTCTGAGCGGCTGGCGCAGCGCGCCCGCGGCGAGGAATGGAACACTGAGACCCACGTCTTTGCCCCCACCACCGGCGACGGCAATGACCGCGGCTGGTTCGACATGCGCGCCGACAACCTGTTCCACATCTCACGCGGGCGGATGTATGCGCTGCACGGGCTGATGCAGGGTGCCAAGGCCGATTTTGCCGATGTGATCAAGAACCGCGACCTGACCGACGTCTGGCTCCGCATGGAGGCGCATATCGCCGAGGCTGCCGTGCTCAACCCCCAAGTGGTGTCCAACGGGCGCGCAGACGGAACGATGGCGCCCGATCATTTGTCGGTGATGGCGGCCCATGTGCTGCGCGCGCGCGCCAACATGGTGGAACTGCGCAGCATCCTCGACCGCTGAGGCGGGGGCAGGGGGCGTTCAGCTGCCCTTTGCCTCGGGTGCCAACCCGTGTTCAAACAGGCCTTCGAGAAACCGCGCCGCGTCGTCGATATGCCCGTCCGCGCCGTCTGCGCCGTCCTTCAGCCCCAACACCAGCCGGACCTGCACGTCGAAATCGGCGTAATGCTGGGTCGTCGCCCAGATTGAAAAGATCAGGTGATAGGGGTCGACCTTGCGGATTTTTCCCTGCGCGATCCATGCGCGGATCACGCTGGCCTTTTCATCGACCAGATCTTTCAGCTCACCCGAAATCACGTCCTGGATGCGCGGGGCACCTTGCATGATTTCATTCGCGAACAGGCGACTTTCGCGGGGGCGCGCGCGGGCCATTTCCAGCTTGCGTCGCACATAGCCGCGGATTTCCTTCATCGGATCGCCGGCCGCCGACAGCTCGCGCAGCGGGGCCAGCCAGTTGATCAGCAGATGTTCCAGCAGCACGGCGAAAATGTCATCCTTGCCGCGGAAATAATAAAGCAGGTTGGGCTTGGACATCCCCGCGCCTTCGGCGATCATGTCCAGCGTTGCGCCGCGGAACCCGTGGGCTGAGAAAACGTCGAGCGCGGACGCGAGAATGCGTTCCTCATTTTCGCGCTGGATGCGGGTCCGCCGACGGGTCTTGGAGGCGCGCGGCTCAGTCATGCCCAGCGTCCTTCGGGGGCAGAGTGCTTGTGGCGGGGGGCGTCAGAAATGGTTGCGATCACCACGCGTCCTCACCTTTCCGTTTTTCGCCTTGACGGTGTGTCGCAGCTTGATACCGTGAATTTTGACCAGACGGTCAAGTGACCGCAAGCCCCAAATGCACGAACCGCAAAACGGTTCACAATTGAAATAATAAGAGGACCGTCCGGCCATGCCAGGCGGCGAACCGAAGGGACCCCCGAGATGGCCAACCGCAGCGCCGCCGCGCCGAACGATCTTAGCGCGTTCTGGATGCCGTTCACCGCGAACCGCCAGTTCAAAAGCGCGCCGCGCATGTTCGTGGCCGCCAAGGACATGCATTACACCACCTCGGACGGGCGCCAAGTGATGGACGGCACCGCGGGTCTGTGGTGCTGCAACGCGGGCCATGGCCGCCCCAGGATCACTGAGGCGATTGCCGCGCAGGCTGCCGAAATGGATTTCGCCCCCGCCTTCCAGATGGGCCATCCCAAGGCGTTTGAACTGGCGACAAAGCTGGTGGATCTGGCCCCGGACGGCATCGACCACGCGTTCTTCACCAATTCGGGCAGCGAGTCCGTTGAGACCGCGCTGAAAATGGCCATCGCCTATCACCGGATGCGCGGGGATGCGTCGCGCACCCGTCTGATCGGGCGTGAACGGGGCTATCACGGCACCAATTTCGGCGGCATTTCGGTCGGCGGCATCGTCAGCAACCGCAAGCATTTCGGCACGCTGCTGGGCGGCGTTGATCATATTCGCCACACGCATCAGCCCGCTCTGAACGCCTTTACCAAGGGTGACCCGGAACATGGCGCCGATCTGGCCGAGGATCTGGAACGGCTGGTGACGCTGCATGATGCCTCCACCATCGCCGCGGTGATTGTGGAGCCGATGGCCGGGTCGACCGGCGTGCTGCTGCCGCCCAAAGGTTATCTTAAACGCCTGCGAGAGATCTGCACCAAGCACGGCATCCTGCTGATTTTCGACGAAGTGATCACCGGCTTCGGGCGCCTCGGGTCAAACTTTGCGGCGCAGCATTACGGCGTGACGCCGGACATGATCACCTGCGCCAAGGGGCTGACCAACGGCGTGATCCCGATGGGCGCGGTTCTGTGCTCCGCCGCGATCCACGATGCGTTCATGACCGGCCCGCCCAACATGATCGAATTCTTCCACGGCTACACCTATTCGGGCAATCCGATGGCCGCGGCCGCGGGCCTCGCCACCCTTGAAACCTATCGCGAAGAAGGCCTGTTCAACCGCGTCGCTGAAATGGAGAGCCACTGGTGCGACGCGCTGCATTCCCTGCGCGGCCTGCCCCATGTGATCGACATCCGCGCCACCGGCCTGATCGGCGGCATTGAGCTTGAGAGCATCCCCGGCAAGCCCACCGCCCGGGCGTTCGACGCGTTCCTGAAAGCCTATGACAAGGGCATCCTGATCCGCACCACCGGCGACATCATCGCACTGTCGCCGCCGCTGATCATTTCGGAGGCGCAGATTGATGAACTGATCGGCACGCTGGCCGGTGTGTTGAAGGACCTAGATTGATGCGCGCCCAAGCAACCGCCACGCAGTTGATCGATGATGACCGCGTCCGCGTCACCCGGTTTGATTTTGCGCCCGGCGCCGAAACTGGCTGGCACACCCACGGCATGGATTACGTGATCACCGCAGTCACCGCCTGCCGCATGCTGCTTGAAGAACCTGGCGGCGCGACCCGCATCGCCGACATCCCTGCGGGCGGTGCCTATGTGCGCAAGGCGGGGGTGGAGCATAACGTCGTCAATGACGGCGCCGCCCCGATGACCTTCATCGAGACCGAACTGAAATGAGGACCGCGCCATGACCGCCCCCGCGCAGAACCTGAAGATCAATGCCGACCGGTTGTGGGATTCTATCCATGAGATGGCCGAAATCGGCCCCGGCATCGCTGGTGGCAACAACCGCCAGACCTTGACTGATGATGACGCGCGCGGCCGCGCCTTGTTCCAAAGCTGGTGTGAGGGCGCGGGCATGACCATGGGCCTCGATACCATGGGCAACATGTTCGCCACCCGCGCCGGCACGGACCCGGACGCGCTGCCGGTCTATATGGGCTCACATCTTGATACCCAGCCGACTGGTGGGCGCTATGACGGGGTGCTCGGGGTTCTGGGCGGGCTTGAGGCGGTGCGCACGCTGAACGATCTGGGCATCAAGACCAAACACCCGATCGTGGTTGCCAATTGGACCAA
This sequence comes from Paracoccaceae bacterium, assembly GCA_047610385.1. Taxonomy (GTDB): domain Bacteria; phylum Pseudomonadota; class Alphaproteobacteria; order Rhodobacterales; family Rhodobacteraceae; genus JBOCEF01. The sequence continues at coordinate 12,847 of JBLGAC010000011.1, forward strand.
CGAGGAAGGCACCCGCTTTGCCCCCGCCATGTTGGCATCAGGCGTGTTTGCCGGGGTTCTGGATCAGGACTGGGCTTATGACCGCAAGGATGCCGACGGCAAATCCTTTGGCGATGAACTGTCCCGCATCGGCTGGAAGGGGGATGAGCAGGTCGGCGCCCGCAAAATGCACGCCATGTTCGAGCTGCACATCGAACAAGGCCCGATTCTTGAGGCTGAGGGCAAAGACATCGGCGTTGTCACCCACGGGCAGGGCCTGTGGTGGTTGGAGGTCACGCTGACCGGCACGGCTTCGCACACCGGGTCCACGCCGATGAACATGCGGGTGAATGCGGGCCTCGGCATGGCGCGGATCACTGAGCTGGTGCACACCATCGCCATGGACAACCAGCCCGGCGCTGTGGGCGCCATCGGACAGGCCAACGTCTATCCCAACTCGCGCAATGTGATCCCGGGCAAAGCGGTGTTTACCGTTGATTTGCGGTCCCCCGATCTGGCCAAGCTGACCGCCATGAAGGCGCGGCTTGAGGCTGAGGCCCCGAAAATCGCTGAGGCGCTCGGCCTCGGGTTCGCGGTTGAGGAGGCGGGTCATTTCGATCCCATCACCTTCGACCCCGCCTGCGTTGCAGCAGTGCGCGGCGCGGCGGAGCGGCTGGGATATTCCCACATGGACATCATCTCAGGCGCCGGGCACGACGCGTGCTGGATCAACCAGGTTGCACCCACGGCGATGATCATGTGCCCCTGCGTCGGTGGGCTGAGCCATAATGAGGCCGAGGAAATCTCCAAGGACTGGGCTGCGGCGGGAACCGACGTGATGTTCCACGCGGTGCTGGAGACGGCGCAGGTGGTCGTGTGATGTCCATGCGGAAATACAAACCTGACCGTGGGCCGGATCGGCATTTGGTGTTTGGCACCAAGATGGCCGGCCGCGCTGTGGTGAGTTTTTCCAGCGGGGATTATGACTGTGCTGACCCGCGGATTTTTTGCGGTGCTGGAACGCGTGCGCAGTCGGTTCGTGAACCCTCAGGAATTGTGGATCATTGCGCGCCTTCGCTGGACCGGGGTGGCAGCGCATGGTGACGTCCAGCAAAATGATACGGGCAGTCAGCTTGGCGTGTTGCGGGCCGCGCAATGGCTGAGCGCCGCGTCTTTTCCCCCGTCGCGCTGTCACCTGACGGCCTTTTCCACTGCCCCGGCTGCGGTGCGGTGTACGATGTTGACCACCTGCATGCGCTGGCGCCGGTAGATGGGTCCGAAGAATGTGAGGCCTGTGGGGCGACCATGGCGATCTGGTCATCCTCGGTCGTGCCAGTGTTCAAGCTGGCGCGCGAACAGGGACCAGCCTGAGATGGCGCGCATCACCGCAAACCCGCGCCCCACCCGCGGATCGGCCATTGCGCGTTTGGCCACTTCACGTCTGGCTATTGCGCGTTTGGCCATTGCCGCCATCGCCGCCGCGCTGCTGGCGCAGGCCGCGCCCGCGCAGACCACTGAAATTCGCCCCGGATCGAACGATCCTGACGCGACGGAGCGTGCCGGAGGCATGCCGCTTGGCCACGCGGTGCGCTGGGAAAATTACACCCCTGACGGGCGGTTTTTTGCGGAAACCACCATGACGCTTGCGGTGAAGGCCGCCGATGAATTGGTCTGGGACGTGCGCCATGACGTGCTGGCCGATGAAACCATTTCCTCGATCATCCGGCAGGCCGCGCTGGATGGCAAAATCCGGGTGGTGCGCGACGATGCTGACGGTCTGACGGTGCTCGGCATCGCGGTCACCGACCGGCGCATGCGGTATCTGCGCAAGGACACCGCCTTTGGCACCGAATTCAACCAGCCCCATGACTGCGCCTACACGTTCAGCCTGTGCCGCTTCACGCGCACCATGCCTGACGGTGCAGTGTTCCCGCTGGTGCGCTGGGGCGAATTGCGCCAGGGCGTCTGGATCACCCGGGTCAACCACGATCCGTGGAAAGACCCCGACGAACGCCGCACCGAGCTGTTCAACGGCCGCGCCTCGGTCGGCGAGGACGGCTTGGCGCTGGACGAAATTGAGATCTGGGACGGAGAGGTTCTCTCCATCTCGCGCCGCATCACCGAATGAAGGAGCATCCCATGAGCAAAGTCATCAAGGGTGGCACGGTCGTTACCGCGGACCGCACCTATGTCGCCGACATTCTGATAGAGGGCGAAACCATCGCCGCCATCGGGCAGGGCCTGTCCGGGGATGAGGTGATCGACGCCACCGACGCCTATGTGATCCCCGGCGGGATCGACCCGCACACCCATCTGGAAATGCCTTTCATGGGCACGACCGCGGCTGAGACCTTTGAGTCCGGCACCTATGCCGCCGCCGCGGGCGGGACCACGATGCTGGTGGATTTCTGCCTGCCGGGCCCGGACGGATCGCTGAAGAACGCGATTCTGGATTGGGACCGCAAGTCAAAAGATCAGATTTGCGTCGACATCAGCTATCACATGGCAATCACCGGCTGGAACCAGCAGATCTTTGATGAGATGGACTGGGTGGTGAAACGCGGCGTCAACACGTTCAAGCACTTCATGGCCTATAAAGGCGCGCTGATGGTGCAGGATGATGAGATGTTCGCATCCTTCCAGCGCTGCGCCGCGCTTGGCGCCCTGCCGCTGGTGCACGCGGAAAACGGCGATGTGGTTGCCGCCTTGACCGAAAAGCTGCTGGCCGAAGGCATCACCGGCCCCGAAGGCCATGCCTTCTCGCGCCCGCCTGAGGTCGAGGGTGAGGCCGTCAACCGCGCCATCATGATCGCCGACGCCACCGGGGTTCCGCTTTATATCGTGCATGTGTCGTGTGAGCAGGCCCACGAAGCCATCCGCCGCGCGCGCCAGAAGGGCATGCGGGTCTATGGTGAGCCACTGATCCAACACCTGACCTTGGATGAAAGCGAATATTTCAACAAGGATTGGGACTATGCCGCGCGCCGGGTTATGTCGCCTCCATTCCGCAACAAATCCCATCAGGACAGCCTGTGGGCCGGGCTTGCGGCAGGGTCGTTGCAGGTGGTCGCAACCGACCACGCCGCGTTTTCCACCGCGCAGAAACGCATGGGGCTGAAAAGCTTTGCGCTGATCCCCAACGGCACCGGCGGGATTGAAGAACGACTGTCGATGCTGTGGACCAAGGGGGTCGAAACCGGGCGCCTGACGCCCAATGAATTCGTCGCAGTGACGTCCACCAACATTGCCAAGATCCTGAACATCTATCCGCGCAAGGGCGCGATCCTTGAAGGCGCCGATGCCGATCTGGTGGTCTGGGACCCCAAGGCCACCAAGACCGTGTCAGTGACCACCCAGAAATCCATCATTGATTACAATGTCTTTGAGGGGATGGAGGTCAAAGGCCTGCCGCGCTTCACGCTGTCGCGCGGGGATGTTGTGTTCTCGGCAGGCACCAACGTGTCGCCGCGTCCGGGCCGGGGCAAATTCATCCCCCGCCCTGCCTTCCCGGCCGCCAACAAGGCGCTGTCGAAATGGAAGGACCTGACCGCCCCGCGCATGGTGACCCGTGATCCGCAGAACATCCCCACAGGGGTGTGATGGCCCTTGCCGATCCGCCGCCTCGTCTGGGGTGGCGGCCCCCCCTCAAGCCACCGCCGAGGAACAGATGCCGTGATCGCCGACCCAACCCATGCCGCCGCCCCGCCCGTGATTGAGGCCCCAGTGATTGAGGCTAAGGATCTGTCTTTGGTCTTCCAGACCAATGACGGGCCGGTTCACGCCTTGTCTGATGTGGACCTGACCATCAACAAGGGCGAATTCGTGTCCTTCATCGGCCCGTCGGGCTGCGGTAAGACCACGTTCCTGCGGGTGATTGCGGATCTTGAACAGGCCACTGCTGGCGGCGTTACTGTCAACGGCATGCCTGCCGCTGACGCCCGCAGCGCCCGCGCCTATGGCTATGTGTTCCAAGCCGCGGGGCTTTATCCGTGGCGCACCATTGCGGGCAATGTGCGGCTGCCGCTGGAAATCATGGGCTTTTCGCGCGCTGAGATGGACGAGCGCGTGGCCCGCACCCTCGATCTGGTGAACCTGTCGGGGTTTGAACGCAAATTCCCTTGGCAGTTGTCGGGGGGCATGCAGCAGCGGGCCTCCATCGCGCGGGCGCTGGCGTTTGACGCGGATATCCTGCTGATGGACGAACCGTTCGGTGCCCTCGATGAGATCGTGCGCGATCATTTGAATGAGGCGCTGCTGAAGCTTTGGGCCCGCACTGAAAAGACCATCGCCTTCGTCACCCATTCGATCCCTGAGGCGGTGTATCTGTCGACCAAGATCGTGGTCATGTCGCCCCGCCCCGGGCGCATCATCGACGTGATTGAAAGCGATCTGCCCAAGGACCGCCCCTTGGACATCCGCGAGACCCCCGAGTTTCTGGCACTTGCCCATCGGGTGCGCGAAGGGCTGCGCGCGGGGCATTCGTATGACTGAGGAGGCAGGGACATGAACGCGGTCTTACGCGCCATCTGGCCGGTGGCGACCGTGGTGCTGGCGATCATCGCGGTCTGGTATCTGTCGGCCGCAATCTTGAACATGCCGTGGGAACGTGATCAGGCAGCCCGTGCAGACACGACGCCCAGCCTGTCTGAGCGTCTGTCAAACACCATGGCGCAGGACCGCCCGGTGCTGCCCGCGCCGCATCAGGTGGCCATTGAGATCTGGAAAACCACGGCGCTGAAGAACATCACCTCCAAACGCAGTCTGGTCTATCACGGCTGGGTAACGCTTTCGGCCACCTTGCTGGGCTTTGGCATGGGAACCGCGCTTGGCATCGCGCTGGCGGTCGGCATCGTCCATTCCCGCGCGATGGACATGAGCGTGATGCCCTGGATCATCACCTCACAGACCATTCCAATTTTGGCCATCGCGCCAATGATCATCGTGGTGCTGAACGCGGTGGGCATATCGGGGCTGCTGCCCAAAGCGCTGATTTCAACGTATCTGAGCTTTTTTCCCGTCGCGGTTGGCATGGTCAAAGGGCTGCGCAGCCCCGACGCCATGCAGCTTGACCAGATGCGCACTTGGTCGGCAAGCGCGGCGCAGACGTTCTGGAAGCTGCGTTGGCCGTCCTCAGTCCCGTATCTGTTTGCATCGCTGAAGGTGGCGGTGGCGGCGTCCTTGGTCGGCGCAATCGTCGGTGAATTGCCAACTGGCGCGGTTGCGGGCCTTGGGGCGCGTCTGCTGGCGGGCAGCTATTACGGGCAGACGGTGCAGATCTGGTCGGCGCTGATTGCTGCTGCCGTGCTGGCAGGCACGCTGGTCGGGCTGATCGGGCTTTTGAACCGCATCGTGCTGGCGCGGATGGGGATGAACCGATGACCCTCAACCGCATTCTGTCCGCCCCCCGCCTGACTGGCGGCGCGGCCATCGCCTGCTTCACCCTTGCGCTGTGGGACGCTGAGGGCGGTTTTTCCCTGCTCGGCTGGGCGCTGACGCCGCTGGTGTGGCTGCTGGCCTGGGCCTGCGTCGTGGGCCTGTCGCGCAGCCCCGCCGACGGCCCGGCTGAGGCGCGGGCCCTGCGCATCGCCGCGGCCATGGTGTTCGGGCTGACGCTGCTGGCGCTGTGGCAGCTGATCACCGTGGGGGCAGAGGTGCCCAAGGTCCTGCTGCCGCCGCCGTCGATGATCGGGGCGCGGATCGCGTCATCGCTGCCAATCCTGGGCGCTGACTTCGTGCAGACATTCCTGCGCGCGGCCCTGTTTGGCTATGTGGTTGGCTGCGGTGCGGCGGTGCTGTGCGCGCTGGCGATCGACCGGTCGCCGTTTCTGCAACGCGGGCTGCTGCCGGTGGGCAATCTGGTGGCGGCACTGCCGATCATCGGGGTGGCGCCGATCATGGTCATGTGGTTCGGCTTTGACTGGCAATCCAAGGCCGCGGTGGTCATCATCATGGTGTTCTTCCCCATGCTGGTGAACGCGGTTGAGGGGCTGAAAGCCGCCAGCGTCATGCAGCGCGACCTGATGCAAACCTATGCGGCAAGCTACTGGCAGACGCTGTTCAAGCTGCGGGTGCCCGCTGCGGCGCCGTTCTTGTTCAACGGGCTGAAAATCTGCTCCACGTTGGCGCTGATCGGCGCCATCGTGGCGGAGTTCTTTGGCACCCCGACCGTGGGCATGGGGTTCCGCATCTCGACCGAGGTGGGGCGCATGAACGTGGACATGGTCTGGGCGGAAATCGCGGTCGCTGCGCTTGCGGGATCGACGTTCTACGGTCTGGTGTCGCTGGCAGAGCGGATGGTGACCTTCTGGCATCCCTCGCAGCGAGGCTGACGGGGACGCGCGCGGGCGCAGATCCGCCGCGTGGAGATCACGAAACGAAGGCTCCGAAGGGGCCGGGTTCGACACATATCGACAACGTTCGACAGAGAGGTAACAGACATGAAAAAACTGATCGCAGGGGCCGTTGCGGCCATGCTCGTCGCCGGGGCAGCCCACGCCGCCGACAAGGTGACGCTGCAGCTCAAATGGGTGACGCAGGCGCAGTTCGCCGGCTATTACGTCGCCAAGGACAAGGGGTTCTATGACGAAGAAGGCCTCGACGTTGAAATCAAATCTGGTGGCCCGGACATCGCACCCCCGCAGGTGATCGTGGGTGGCGGCGCCGATGTGGTGGTGGACTGGATGCCCTCAGCCCTTGCGTCGCGCGAAAAAGGCGTGCCGCTGGTGAACATCGCGCAGCCGTTCAAATCCTCGGGCATGATGCTGACCTGCCTGAAGGAATCGGGCATCACGTCTCCGGCCGATTTCAAGGGTCGCACGCTGGGCGTCTGGTTCTACGGCAATGAATACCCGTTCCTCAGCTGGATGAGCCATCTTGGCATCGGCACCGAAGGCGGCGCCGACGGTGTCACCGTGCTGAAACAGGGCTTCAACGTCGATCCGCTGCTGCAAAAGCAGGCCGATTGCGTGTCGACGATGACCTACAACGAATATTGGCAGGTGATCGACGCCGGCCTCAGCCCCGACGATCTGGTGGTGTTCAAATACGAAGAACAGGGCGTCTCAACCCTCGAAGACGGGCTGTACGTGCTGGAGAAGAACCTTGAGGACCCGGCCTTCGCCGCGAAAATGGTGAAGTTCGTGCGCGCGTCGATGAAGGGCTGGAAATACGCCGAAGCCCACCCTGATGAGGCCGCCGACATCGTGCTGGAAAACGACGCCTCAGGCGCCCAGACCGAAAAGCACCAGCGCCGCATGATGCGTGAGATCGCCAAGCTGACCGCCGGTTCCAACGGCGCGCTTGATGTGGCCGCGTATGAGCGGACTGTGAAAACGCTGCTTGAGGGCGGCTCCGACCCGGTGATCACCAAGGTGCCTGAGGGCGCTTGGACCCACGCGATCACCGACAAAGCGCTCTGACCACAGCGCGGGCGCCCATGTGGCGGCGATGAAATGAACCGGCCCCGATGGCGATCATCGGGGCTGATTTGCGTTTAGGGCAGTGGCTTTGTGTGAACGGGTTCGAATTGGGGTTGATTTTTGGAACCTGATGTTCATGCAGTTTTGGCTGGGGTCGTTGGAATTATTTCGCTGTCTGGGGATTTTGCACGCTGGCTGTTATTGCGCCATCGGGGTGTGTGTGTATTTGGCCCTCACCGTGGGGATCAGGCACAGCCGCTGCCATTGTGGCGGAGCGCTGAACTTTTGTCTGAAGGGCTTTGGATCGCCAAATCATCTTGGGGCACGACCAGGCTGGCCGGAGTTGGGGCTGAATATTCTGGCTGATGCGCAGGCTGTCGCCGCCACTTTGTGCAACCATGCGGGCCGGCCGATCCGGGGGAGAGCATATGATCAGGTGTCCGCCGGGCGCCTGCACTGGGCATGAGGTTCGCGATGCAGCGCTATCCTGTCACCGGCCGACGCCCCTCTGCCATTTTTGTGACGTCTGCGCAGAGAGGCGAAGATAGGTGCGCGCCGCAATTTCGCTGATCAGCCGTTTGAGATCGTTGGGGTTAGGGGCAGTGTGCGTGCCGCGCTCCACTCATTATTTGTAAATAAATTCTAAATTAGTAGATATGGGTGTTGTCAGAGTTTTACCAATAATTTTATATCGATATGAATATGGATAATTTTAAAAACTTAAATAATAGTAATATTTATTTTTAAAAGTTTTTTAAATTTATTGAATATAATATAATTTTTTATTTAAATTTTTAATCTTGTGGATTGATCTCTATAAATCGCCAATGGCTTGAATTTTTCCAGGAGCATTTCACACTACTGGATGCCTGAATTGAGTGTGGCGCAGCTTGCTGAATTTCCTAGGATTGAGCAGACGTGGGCTGATCCGATCAACATTTTGACCGGTCAGCGCAACATCTGTGATCTGACGATGCGCGACTGGACCCGTGATGGTAAAGATCGCTTGCCCAAGCTTGGCACATGAGCAAAAGGATGAACTTTGGCGGCGCTGGAAATTACGGGGGACTCGCTCAGCGATATCTGGCAAATATTGAGTAGGCGCACGACGTCGGTGTTCGGCGTCGTCGCGGCGAACGGAGGCTTTATTTGGGTGCCTCGGTCCCGCAGATCCGTGGCGCTCAGCCTGCCGGAACGAAGCCTTGTTGACGGGCGCTGTGGTCGGCACATCGGCGATGCCTCGGACCGGTGGCGTCAACGACCCGTCGCGAAGTCACCGGCGACGACTGGCAGTGGACCTATCGCACCATTCGCGCTGATGCGGGGGCATCTCGTGCGTCCGCCGTCCCAAGCTTTGGCTGCCGGCATCCAATCCGCCCCTATGGATCTTGGTGGCCCAAAAGAAGCCTGATCACTGCTTGCCGCATCGGATCTTCGGGCTGGCTGGGCGCTTGTAACCATCGTGGAGGGGCGATAGCCGGGTAGCATAAATGAATTATCAAAATCTCATCCTTTCAGGGTCTTGGCGTTCGCAGTAAAGCGCTGCAGGCGTATCTACGCAGCCAATGAAAAAAGTCTGGAACAATCGTCGTGGCGGCGCCGCGACAAGGTTAGGCCAGACGCAAATTAGCTGCAGCAGGCTTCGGGGACACCGGGTGAATCCTGCGTAGCACTGGTCTCAAACAGCGTGAAACTAAGATGGATTATCTTTGAATGGCCATGACGCATAATGTATAAACGCTCAATATATTTTAATACACCTGCTCTGTTGTGACTGTGGGTGCGGTAGAATTTGTGGGCGGCTCGTTTTAAATTCAGAAATGAAATTTTTTCCATCGCTGAAATGTCATACACGTTACCGGCCTATTTTATTGAACAAGTGATACCGTTGCCGACCAACAGGCGCTAGAACTGCTCGCTGGTATACTGCGACCCGTGATCGAAATGACGCTGCAAAGTGTCGACCTTGCCGCATCACCAGAGGGCCATCATCAGCGAGGCGTCTCGGTCGGCCCTAGTGGATCCCGTTGACCGACAGGTCATTGCGCGGCAATCACTGAGAGGAATTCGGAGCTGCAATCGGAGAAAAAGTAAAGAACGACACCGACATACAGCCATTTCTCTGCCGTCCAGAAATAGCTGAAATCGACCAGCTTTCACCCGGATGGGCACTTCCGGTTGGGCCGATCAGCCTCAAAATCCCGCACGAGGATGTTGTCAGCGATCACTGACCGTTCCCGATCGCCCTTCGACTTCACGCGCCGCCTCGAAAAAAGCGGCTTTCTTCTTGGGAATATCACGCTCCGCGCGGAGTCGGGCGACCTGTTTCTTCAAGGCCGCGATTTCAGTTAGGTCGGACCGCATCTGCCCGTTTCCAGAAGGTGCCGTGGCAAGTGTTGCCGCCAGTTTTCGCATCCATCGCCGCAACACGCTCTCCACTACGTTGAGGTCGTGCGCTGCCTGAGCCACCGCCACATCCCGATCTGTCACAAGCCGGACGGCTTCAATCTTGAACGCGCTGCTGAACGTACATCTCGTCATGTCCATTCTCCAGTTCTTTGGTCACGATCTTGTCTTCGTGTCCGCGAAACCCACAGCAGCTTAATCTGGTCGTGCCGCGCTCATGCGCTCTGCCATGCTGGTCTTAGACTGAAGATCCGCGGGGCACAGTAATGTTGCCGCTGTTATATCCGCCGCATTCACAGCCATTGGAAAATTCGTTCAGCGGGCTAAGCGAGATCCCCCTCTGCCCTGCATGACGCAAAGATTATGAACCAGATATATAATTTACAGAAGGACGAATATTAATCGTATTTATATTACCTCATCTATGGCTAAAAAATTGGATCAAAATCAGCCCAAAATACATTGAATGACCATTGCTAAGCTGGACATTGCAAATACCTGAGAAAGGGCAATTGATGGGATGGGCTGAAATACAGCGGAGCCTCATCCAGCGCAACTTGTGGGATCGCCTTGGCAGAACGCTGTGTCGCAGGGCAGGGGCCGCGCCACTTTGTGTAGATCGCTGGGTCAGTGCGCTGTCATGTGCATCGGACCTTTTGGCGATTGCGGGGCATTCATCTAATGGTCAGCGGCGGCGCTGCGCTTTACAGTGGCTGCGGACCAGGTGACAAAGCGTTTCTTCGCCCAAGCACGGTCAGGCGGCGCAGTGACGCGCCGCCTGACTGCGTCAGTTCAGTCACCGTCTGTGCGCGTGCGGTTCACCAGGCCAATGCGGTAGGCACCTTGGTTCATGCCGACCAGGAACACGGCGGTCGGTTGGCGTCCGGTTGACTCGATCAGCGGCTCGTCAAACACCACCTTCACCGCATGGGTGACATGCAGATTGGGCGCGAGCTTTCCGGTCGCCAGCACCCCGTCCATCCCGTTTTCAGGGAAGGGCGACATCCCGATCGACTTGATCGGACGGCTGAGGCTTCGGTTAAGTTCAAAGCGCACAATGCGTTTTTTCATCTTGCCAGCGCCGTCCCAGAACACGAGCTCAGAGATCGCGTCATAGTCGCCAGCCTCGATGGCACCGCGGATTGCAGTGACCATCGCTTCTTCGGTTTGGGGCGGCTCGGCCGCGCCGGCACCGCCAGCGAGGACCGCCGCGAGGCCGAGGGCTAAAAGCCCCCGGACCCCGAAGCGCGCAATGCGGGTCATGCTCAACCTTGATCTTTCAGCGCAAAGACCCAGATCACCCCGCCCTGCGGCACATCAGGCACGCGGCCTTCGGGCAACAGGGTCTTGAGCGTGCCGATCATCCGCTCAGCATCCACGCCCCAGCCGGACTGGACCGCGATGTACTGAACCCCGTCCACTTCAAAGGACGACGGCACGCCAGTGACGCCCGAATTGGTCGGGTATTCCCACAGCTGATCGCCGTTGGTGGCGTCGAAGGCCCGGAACATCCGGTCGGCGGTGCCACCGGTGAAGACCAGATTGCCACCCGTCGACATGATCGGGCCCCAATACGGCGTGTCGTTGAAGTCATGGCTCCACTTCATTTCGCCAGTGTTCATGTCCCAGGCCTGCAGGCGGCCGATGGGCACTGGCTTGGACGCGTCCACGTCAAGGTCGAGCTTGAGCGAGGACAGAATCACGTCGATCGGCACACCGATGAAGAGCTGGCCGTTCTCGCGCTCCTCAATATCCACACCACCAAGTTCGGAGCACAGATTGACGTGGGACGGGATGTAAACGAGCCCGGTGTCGGGATTGTAAGCCTCAGGCGGCCAGTCCTTGCCGCCCCAAAGCGACGGGCAGAACGTGACGGTCTTGTTTGTGCCGGGCGTGCGTTCTTCGTCATAAGTTGGGCGACCGGTCTTCGGGTCGATCGATGAAAAGACGTTTTGCTTTACGTATTTGTCCGCGGCGATGAAGCCGATTCCGCCATCTGCCTCGCGCTCCAGTGACCAAAGGTAACCGTTGCGGCCAGCATGGACGAGGCCCTTTCTCTCCACGCCGTCGCGGGTGATCGGGATCAACAGTGGGGCCGACACTTCGTCCCAGTCCCACGCATCGTTCCAGTGATACTGGTGATGGCCCTTGATCGCGCCGTCCTTGATGTCCACTGCAATAACGGACGTAGTATAGAGGTTGTCGCCGGGCCGGGTGTCGGGCATCCACGGGCCACCATTGCCGGTGCCAACATAAAGGATGCCGGTGTCGTCATCATAGTTCGGCTGCATCCAGACTGGCCCGCCGCCTGTCTTCCAGCTGTCGCCTTTCCAGGTCTCATGCCCAGGCTCACCTGGTCCGGGAATGGTGTAGGTCTTCCACGCCTCGGCCCCGGTTTCGGCGTCAAGCGCCATGACATAGCCGCGGATGCCGTATTCACCGCCCGACACGCCGGTGATGATCTTGCCTTCGGCCGCCATCAGCGACAGCGTTGAATAATAGCCGTCGGTGTAATCGCCGGTGAACACGTCCCAGACCACTTCGCCGGTCTTGGCGTCAAGCGCGACCACGCCGGAATCAACCGTCGCCATGTAAACCTTGTCGCCGTAAAGTGCGACGCCGCGGTTGGTCGGATGAAGCTGGAACAGATCGTCAGGCAATGCGCGATTGTAGCGCCAGATCAACTTGCCGGTCGCAGCCTCCAGCGCCAAAATCTGATTCTGCGGGGTTGAGACATACATGATGCCGTCATTCACGATCGGAGGCGCTTGGTGGCCCTCGGTCATGCCGGTCGAATAGCTCCAGACCGGGGTCAGGTTTTTGACGTTGTCCGACGTGATTGAGGTAAGTGGGCTGTGTCCCCAGCCCTCATAGTTGCCGCGCCAGCTCAGCCAGTTGCTCGGCTCAGGGTTTTTCAGGCGGGCGTCGGTGACGGGGTTGTAATCACCCCCCCATGCCGCGCCGGACAGCGCAAGAAGCGCTGCGGCGGAGGCCGTTGCCAGATACGTTCTCATGGTGTTTCTTTCCCTTTGATGTTCAGTTTCTGAGCGGTTGTCCCGCCCTTATTTCTTCGACGCGCCGACCCGGCCGGTGAACCCGTCCGAAGCGACCACGTATCCGTCCGCATCGACCGCAAGCGGCAGCATGGGCAGCTGGCGCCTGGCCGGCCCGCTCATGACTGCGCCGCCTGACAGCGCGTTAAATTCCGACAGATGGCAGTGGCAGCGCATGTGCCGTTCCTCAGCCTTCCACGATTTGATGGTGCAGCCGCGATGGGTGCAGATCGCCGAATAAGCGAGCACCCCGTCCACCTGACGCGCCGCGGTTTCAGCGTCCATTTCCGCAGGATCAAGCCGCAGCACCAGAAGGCGATTGAGCCGGTTTTCGTTCAGCACCTCGCCGGTTCCGGGATCGAGGGGGAACGCCTCAAAGGGCTTGTCGCCGATGGTCAGCATTTCGGGCCTGAGCAGCTGGCCCTTCAGCGCGCCCTTGATGATCTCTATCCGGTCGCCAGCCCCGGCTTCGCGCGGGTCCGCCGCAGCCTGCGCCCGGCTAGACCCTGCGGCCACTGCGGCCAGCACCGCCGGTGCCCCGATGATGATGGCGCGGCGGTTAAGGCCGCCGTTGTCATCGATGTCATGTGTCTGATCGCGATCAGTCTGCTTCATTTCTATCCTCAGGAAAGCCGCCCGCCCCCAGTCAGTTTTGGGGCGAAATTGAATTCAAAGACGGCGCAAAGCGGGCCGCTGGGCTACACGACAGCGAGCGGCAGACGCAGTGCGTCGCCGATCGCAAAAGGCCGCGCGATGGCGGCATATGGGCCAAATACAAGCTGAATTTTTCAACCGACGAGGCCCAAAACCTTGTTTTTAAACGACAATCATAGACCAGACACCTGCTGTAGCTGTGCGTGCGGGGAATGGCACATCGCTGCCTGTTGCGCCGCTGGTCCGATCTGGCACCGAGCTAACGTCTGATTGTACGGTGGTTGTCGTAGCGTAACACCGCTTCTGTATTCTGCATTCAAAGCTGAGCACAGGCGATGTTTTTTCGTCAAGGTCCCTTACGGCATTATTACATAATTTGTGAAGCATCAGGATGTAGGGCTGGCCCAAAATATGTCGCAAATATCTGTTTAAAATACGTTTTTATCTGATACGCATCCAAAATAGCGTCTTTGCTGACACCAGCCGTTCCGCACTCAGATACGCGTGTAAACCAGGTTGAAACCGCTTTGAATGCAACGTTGAGTCTCAAGCGGCACCGCGAGTCGCAGCTGCCCGGCATCGCGGCGCTTTCACCGTGGCGCCGCGAAATGTATGGTCCGTGGACGCCAATGGCCGGGATGCAGCCCAAGGTCTCTGACGCGCCTCAGTGGGGAAAGATGAAGACAATTCAATCTGCCAAGAGCCGCGCAGAACAGGCCTATCTCGTGATACGTGAGAGCATCGTCGACGGCACGCTCGCGCCTGGAGCGCACCTTGTGCAAGAAGACTTGGCGGCGCAGCTAGGTGTTTCGCGGCAACCGGTCCAACAGGCGATGTCGTTGCTCAAGAACGATGGGCTTGTGGTTGAAATTGGCGCGAGGGGGCTGCATGTCGCGCCGCTCGACCTTGTTGACACTGAGCGCCGCTGTCAGATCCGTGCCGTGTTAGAACAGCTCGCAGTACGTGAGGCGACGTTGCGCGCCGCCGCCCGGCCTGCGTTCGCAGATGAACTGCGGCGCGAAGGTGAAGCGCTGCTGGAGGCTGGAGAGCGTATGGTTGAGATCGGCGCCCACCGCGAAGCCGTCGCCCATGATGTCGCATTTCACTCCTTCCTCAGCCGCGCCTCGGGCAATCCGCTGTTGGAAAGCACGGCCCAGATCCATTGGCTTTACTTCAGGCGCGTGATGATCGCCGCGGTCCGGTTCGCCGACCGGGGTCCAATCGTCTGGTGCCAGCACAGAGAAATCCTTGACGCAGTGTGTTCAGGCCGGTTGGATGAGGCGGTCTCCCGGATGGCCACGCATATCTACGGCTCGCGCGGCGCGTTGACGACGGCGTTGGCGCGGATGAAAGTTGGCGAAATCGGGCATGCCGAAGCGGCAACGCTGCGCGATTGAAACGCCTTGGGATGGCGCGGTCAATCTTGTGGTGCTGCACTGGCCTGCCGCTTCGCCCATCGCCCATCGACTGCATCGGCTTGGAGGAAAGCGAGCCTTGAGCCGCACTGCTGGCGCATCCGGGCCGCCCCCATCGACTGAGCGGGCCTGAGGCGCAGGGCAAGAAGACCACCCCGGTGTTCGATCAGCCGCCGAAGCGGGGGGTGAGCGGAGGCCTCTGCCACGCGCACCCCATACGCGCCGTGCTTGATATCCAAGGCGGCGCGTCTGGCGGAAACCCCGCCCGATTGAGCGGATGAGATCGCGGGCCTGATGGCCGGGCAGGGGGCTGGTCCCTTGGACTGAGACCGCCGTGTCCGCGTGATCCCGCAGCCATCCTCCGGTCATGCCGAAACCTCGCCATTCGATCCGCAGAGTGCTGATCAAATGATGGGGTGACTTGGGACCTGTTGCCTGCCGCCGAGGCCGCTGTGGCGGATCGCGACATGGGGCAGGCGCCGCGAGAACGGTTCGACCGGCGTGGCGCGCCAGCCGAGGCGTTCGCCGAACGCACGCAATTCGCAAAGCACTTGATGTGGCACGCAGACGTATCGTCCATCCGAGGTCGCAGGCCCGCTGTTGCTCTGCGCCTGCTGGCACCAGCGCATCAGGCGGAAGACGCTGAGCGGTTGATTGCCGCTTTGCGCGCCGCCCTGATGGCGTGCTGGCGCGCGTGGATCGGAGCAAGCCTCCCGCCGGTGTTCATCAGGAGCGATAACTCTGACGGTGCGACGCCAAGCGTCTGCAAGCGCGCGGATGCGGCATGCACCGCAGACCTCGCGCCGGGTCGTTTTGTGGTTGTGGCACCCCATACTCTGGCGTCCAGCCCGCGCGCGCCACATGTTGGACCCGCTACAGAAGTGCCTTCTTCCATTGGTAGATCATCGCAGGATGGACTAAATATGACGCCGCCAGCTCAGCCGCCAACTCAGACACCGTGCGCGCGTCCTTCAGCGCCTCAAGTGCAACCCGGGCCTTGAATGGCGCATTATGATTTCCGCGTTTGACATGTTCTGTTCTTCGCGGTCTTGAAGATCAGCAGGCCTCAGATCGTAGCTTCTGTCACCGTCCGATTTTTGGGGGATAGCTCAGATTGCTGATGAAATTTCATAGGTTAATGGACCGCAAAACAACTTTAACAACGTTGATCAAAATGCCGTTATGTTGAACTGACGATAAGCTCGTGGCTGTCGCGCTGTCGCAGATTGGCGTGTCAGTTAAAAATAATCCCGCCGGCAAGCGGCGGGGCTTTGGGAGGAGATACGCTATGCAGAAACTTACGATCAGCGCGATCGCGCTGGCCGCCAGCCTTGGTGCCACGGCTGCCATGGCGCAGACGCTTAATGTGGTCTGCTCGAACGAACAGGCATGGTGCGATCTCATGGCGCAGAACTTTGAGATCGACACCGGTATCGACACTGCCATCGTGCGCAAGTCGACCGGCGAAGTTCTGGCGCAGATCCGCGCCGAGGCGGGCAACCCCAAGGTTGACGTCTGGTGGGGCGGCACCGGTGATCCGCACCTGATCGCGGCGACCGAAGGGCTGACCGTGGCGTCGGGGGTCGACACGTCGGGTTTGTTGGGCTGGGCGCAGAACATGGCCAAAATGACCGAAGGCCGTGCCATCGGTGTGCATGTTGGCCTGTTGGGTATTTTGTACAACAACGAGATTCTTGCCGAAAAAGGGCTGACGCCGCCCGTCTGCTGGCGCGATCTGGCAAAGCCGGAATACAAAGGTGAAGTGACGGTTTCTAACCCGCAATCCTCTGGCACCGCCTATACTCAGCTGGCCACCTTGGTGCAGTTGTTTGGTGAGGACGAGGCGTTCACGCTGCTTGCCGCAATCGGCACCAACGTGAACCAAAATACCAAATCGGGTTCGGCGCCTGGCAAGATGGCGGCGCGCGGCGAGACCACCATCGCCGTGGGGTTCATGCACGATATGGTGAACCTCAAAAAACAGGGCTTTCCGGTCACCATCGTTTCACCCTGCGAAGGCACTGGATACGAGGTGGGTGCGGTTTCGATCATCAATGGCACGCCGCACATGGAAGAGGCTATAAAATGGG
The DNA here is from genome assembly GCA_047610385.1 of Paracoccaceae bacterium. Lineage (GTDB taxonomy): Bacteria > Pseudomonadota > Alphaproteobacteria > Rhodobacterales > Rhodobacteraceae > JBOCEF01. Next base: position 29,862 of record JBLGAC010000011.1, read on the forward strand.
TGGAATATGTCACCAGTGCCAAAGCACAATCGCGCGGCCTGGAAGTCGGCGTTTTCAACATCCCGTCAAACTCTGACGCGACGAAAGACCCCGATGCGCCGGACATGGCGTCGGTCAAGCTGATTGACTACGATTTTGCCACCTATGGATCGACCGCAACCCGAGGGCGTTTGCTGGAACGCTGGGGCGCCGAAGTGAAGGCAAAAGGCGGCAACTTCGAATAGTGATCCACGACGGGCCCGCCCTTAGCAGGGGCGGGCCATCCTCTTACAGGAATGATGCAATGCAGCGTACGGCGGGGCTTTGGCTTCTGATCGGCGTGTTGGGGTATGCTCTGGCGCCTTGGTACATGGTTGAGGGCGGGTTCTGGTCGTTTGGCTGGACCGGCGCGATCTTGAGCGGGGGCGCATCCGGGTTGGTTTGGGCCTTGGGCGACCGGTCTTGGCTGGCGCTGCCGTTGATCGGGTTCGCCTGCGCTGCGGTCTCATTGGTTTCGGCGCGCACGCCGCTTGGGATGGCGCGGGGGTTGGTGGCCAGTGGGGCGATCGGCCTGGTCTTGCTGGTCGCGCAGGGGCTGGTCATTTTGGGCAATGGCGCCCGGTTTGGCTGGCTCGACGGGGCCACCCAGCCCGGAATTGGCGCCGGGGGTTTCATCGTTGCCGCCGCGTTGCTGTTCATTATGACCACCGGCATTTCAGGCCTCGGGCGCGGGCGGGGCGATGCGTTCATCACCGGCATGGTGGGGGCCATCGTCGCGCTGGTCGCGGTGTTTGTTTTTTACCCGATGTCGTTCATCCTGATCCGCGCGTTTGAATTGAAGGACGGCGCGGGGCTGGGCGTGTCGGAGTTCCTGCCGCGGTTCTTTGCGCCCGAAATCTGGTCGCTGGCCTGTACCACTGGGCGCGGATATTGCGGCGCGGCGGTCAATTCGGCATTTCTGGGCCTGGCCACTGCAACGGGGACCACCCTGATGGGGCTGGCCTTTGCGCTGATTTTTACCCGCACCGGATTTCGGGCAAAGCGGATGTTGCGCGTATTGACGATTTTGCCGATCATCACGCCGCCTTTCGTGATCGGGCTGGTTCTGATCCTGCTGCTCGGGCGCTCGGGCACGATCACTGAGTTCTTCTCAGACGCTTTTGGCTGGGAAAAGACCCGCTGGCTTTATGGATTCTGGGGCGTCTGGTTGGCGCAGATGCTGTCTTTCACGCCGATTGCGTTTCTGGTGTTGATCGGAGTGGTCGAAGGCATCAGCCCATCGATGGAAGAAGCCAGCCAAACACTGGACGCCGACCGCTGGCAGACTTTTCGCTTCATCAGCCTGCCGCTGATGCGCCCGGGCCTCGCCAATGCGTTCCTGCTGGGCTTTATTGAAAGCGTGGCTGACTTCGGCAATCCCCTCGTGCTGGGGGGCAATTTCAATGTGCTGTCGACCGAGATTTATTTCGCCATTGTCGGCACCGTTGCTGATCCGGCGAAGGCGGCCATCTTGTCGATGATCCTGTTGTCGCTGACCCTGACCGCCTTTGTGGCGCAGCGTAAATGGCTGGGCAGAAAAAACTATGCCACGGTCACCGGCAAAGGCGATTCAGGGCGCAACTCCGCGTTGAACCCCGTCTTGCGCTGGACCTGCTATCTGGTGGCGCTGCCTTGGGCAGCGTTCACCATGGTGCTGTATGTTCTGATCGTCTTTGGCAGCTTCGTGAAGCTGTGGGGCTATGACCACACTTTGACGCTGGAGCATTACAAACGGGCATTCGGCATCGTGGTGCGTGACAAGGTGCATTTCACCGGTGCCGCTTGGGACAGTTACTTCACCACGCTGACGATCGCAGCCATCGCTGCACCTCTGACCGCCGCCGTCGGGTTGGCCACCGCCTATCTGCTGGTGCGACAGAAATTCGGCGGCAAGGATGCCTTCGAATTCTCCACCATGTTGTCCTTTGCCATTCCGGGAACAGTCATCGGCGTGGCCTATGTGATGGCGTTCAACTTTCCGCCGATCGAACTGACGGCGACTGGGCTGATCCTGATCATCGTGTTCATCTTCCGCAATATGCCCGTCGGCGTGCGCGGCGGCATTGCTGCGATGAGCCAGCTGGACAAATCACTGGACGAGGCCTCGATCACGCTGGGGGCCAATTCTGCCACCACGTTGCGCCGGGTGATCCTGCCGCTGATGGGGCCGGCGATCCTTGCGGCGCTGACCTACAGCTTTGTGCGGGCGATAACGTCCGTGTCGGCGGTGATCTTTCTTGTCTCGGCGCGCTACAACATGTCCACGGCGTTCATCGTGGGCCGGGTGGAAAACGGCGAATACGGCATTGCCATCGCTTATTCGGCTGTGTTGATCGTGACGATGCTGCTCGCAATCCTCGCCCTGCAACTTGTGATCGGACGCCGCAAATTGCGCCGCTCTGACCGCGTGGAAGCCACATGACCCAGGAGAGCGCGATGACCAAGGGTTCCGTCCGGTTCGAAAATGTCACGAAACTGTTTGGCGATGTTGTCGCGCTTAAACCCCTGTCGTTGGAGATTGCGCCCGGCTCGCTGGTGACGCTGCTGGGGCCGTCGGGCTGCGGCAAGACCACGACATTGCGACTGATCGCCGGGTTGGAAAGCGCCTCCGACGGCAAAATCCTGATCGGTGGGCAGGATGTCACCCACCTGTCGGCCACCTATCGACGGGTGTCGATGGTGTTTCAGTCCTACGCCTTGTTTCCGCACATGACGGTTCGGGAAAACGTCGCCTACGGGCTGACTGTCAAAAGAACACCCAAGGCTGAGGCACGCGAAAAGGCCGAACATGGCCTTGAAATGGTGGGTCTGAAGGGGTTTGGCGACCGCCTGCCGTCCGAATTGTCGGGTGGGCAGCAACAGCGCGTGGCCGTCGCCCGCGCCATCGTGTTGGAGCCTGAGGTTCTGCTGCTGGACGAACCTCTGTCCAACCTTGACGCCAAGTTGCGCCGCCACGTGCGCGAAGAAATCCGCCAAATCCAGCAGCGCCTGCGCCTGACCGCCGTTTACGTGACCCACGACCAAGAAGAAGCGATGGCGGTGTCAGATCGGATTATCGTGATGAAGAACGCTGAGATTGCTCAGGAAGGCGCACCTTTCGATCTGTATGATCGACCTGCGTCGGCATTTATTGCCGATTTCATCGGAGACGCGAACCTGATTGATATTGAGGTGACCAAGGTGGGGCGCGAGACCGAGATCACCCTGCTTGGCAACCGCCTGACCCTGCCACTGGCCAGCGATAAGCTGGGGCCGGCAAAGATGGTCCTGCGACCCCACCATGTGCGCCTTCAGCGCGACCCTGCACCGGGCACCTTGCCTGTTGAGGTCAGCTATGCCGCGTGGCTGGGCAATTCGGTGCAATACACCCTTGCCACACCTGCGGGTTCGATCTTTGCAATCAGCGCTCCTCGTGCTGATCCCTTCCGACACGGCGATCAACTGCACCTCGGGTTCGCGCTTGAAGATGTGCGGTTGGTTCCGGCCTAGGCTCGGGATTCATGACTGAGATTCCGATCGCCTGCCGGTGGTGGTTCGAACCCCCAAACGTTGGGCGATTCGCCATGTCTGATCACTATTTCTAGCTCACACCAGCCCAGTTTTTTGCGCCTACAGCCGCTTTTGCCCAATAAGCCGAGAGGCGTGCCGCGGGTCGATGACCGCCGGGTGATCAGCGGCATCATCCATGTTATCCGCAACGGGCTGTAGCACCCCGAGCAAACCAGCCCCAGGGTCACCGACTGGGCGAACGACACTGCCCCGAAGCTGGGCAGCGCGCTGCTGGCGTTGGATCGCTATGAGATGTCCCGCATCCTCGCAATTCATCCGGGCGGTGCGCGGTTGGTGCTGGGGACGCGTTGGTCCCTGCGCGCGTGTTTCGCCGAGTGCGCGGAGCTTTGGCACCGCGCCGCCGCGGATGCGGTCTGGGCGGTGAACATCTCCGCCGACGGGCGCTATGTGGTCGCCGCGTATCGAGAAGGCACCATCCGCTTGCAGCGAGCCAACGATGGTGCGGAGTTTCTGGCATTCTCCCCCTGCGCGGATGGTGGAAATTGGGTGGTCTGGGCGGAGCATGAGGGCGCGGTCAGCTACGCCGCCAGGCCCGGCGCCTACATCATGTTGAGATGGCGATCTGGACCTGTCACGGTTTGGTTCCGGTCACTTGAGAGCGATACTCGCCATCAAGGAGACCAAACATGGCACAGAGACACAGCGACGAATTTAAAAGGGATGCGGCGCGGATCGCGCTGACCAGCGGCCTTACGCGCCGACAGGTTTCTGCGGATCTTGGTGTTGGGCTTTCAACGCTCAACAAATGGGTGAAGGCGTTTTCCGAGGAAGCGGCGCCGGCTGGTCCCGACCAGAATCTGGTGCGAGAAAATGACCGCCTGCGCCGCGAGAACCGCATCCTCAAGGAAGAGAGGGAGGTCCTAAAAAATGCGGCAATCCGTTGACCGGCAGGCGATATTCATATCGCTGAGAGGTTTCTTCGCAGGTCAAATGCAGTGAGGTTCGCGTTCATTGACCGGTACCGCGGTTTGCTGCCGCGTGTGCATTTGTGCCGACTGTTGGCTGCCACGGATCGAGGCTTGCGTGCTTGGCGGGGTCCGTTGCCCGGCAGTCGCCTGACGGTGAATGCATGCATTCACCTGACGGCCAACGGATTGCAAGGCAATCGATGAGAGGGGACCGCCGTCGCGCCGCCGTCGCACTGACATGGTTCTGCTGGTGCATATCAAGGACCTGCACTGCGCCAGTCTTGGCAGCTATGGCCAGCCCCGGATGGCAGAAGAGCTGAAGGAGCTGGGGCTGGTTGTGGGGCATAGGCGCGTCGGCAGGCTAATGCGCCAAAACGGCATCTAGGTGATCCGGACCCCGCAAATACAAGGCAACGACGGATAGCAATCATTCGCTGAACATCTCGCCAAACCTTCTGGGCCAAGACTTCCAGGCAAGCGGGCCCAACCAGAAGTGCACTCTCATCGACACTGTGTATCGACTTCCGGGTGACAGGCAGGCGACATCACCTACATCTGGACCCGCGAGGGTTTGATCTATCTGATCGTCATTCTTGATTTGCATTCCCGGCGCGTCATTGCCCTGCGTGATTTGCGCGCAAATCCCTTTCGGGTAACAGAATGGGCGATCAGCAACCGCCTGAAGAAGGATCTGGCGATCCAGGCGCTGACAATGGCGATCGCCCTGCGCCAGCCGCCAAAAGGCTGCATCCAGCATACGGACAGGGGCAGCCAATACTGCTTGCACGACGATCAAAAGCTCCTGCGTCAGCATGGCTTCCTGGCATCAATGAGCGGCAAGGAAAATTGCTATGATAACGCCGCCGTCGAGGCGTTCTTCAAGACGATCAAAGCCGAGATGATCCGGCGCCAGCCCCGGCCCACACGCCGCTCGGCCGAGATCGCACTGTTCGACTACATCAACGGCTTCTACAACCCGCGACTTCGACATTCAGCGTTGGGCAGGAAAAGCCCCTTGGCCGTCGAGCGAAGGGTCGCATAAATGAGCACCGTGACCGAAATAAAACCATGACAGGTCCACTTTTGCCCAATAGGCTGACAGGCGTGCCTCGGGTCGATGGCTGGCGGGTCATCAGCGGGACCCTCCATGTCATCCGCAACGGGTTGATGTGGCGCGATGCCCCCATCGCTTACAATCCGCATAAGACTTTCTACAACCGCTTTGAGCGCTAGAGCCGAGCGGGCGGGTTCGATCGAATATCCGCAACGCTGGCCGCCGAGAGCGCGGCAACCGACACAGTGATGATCTCCTCTCGTCGAGTGCTGTTCAAATAAATTTCCGGGCAATGGACGCGATCCACCTCAAAGCGCACCGCACCGCGGCGAGCCTGATTAAAAAGGGCTGTTACCAGCCGCATTGGACCCACCAAAGGCAGCCAGAACTCCAAGCTGCACGCGGGTTGCGACACGGACGGCAAGCCATTGATATTGCGAACCACTGAGGGCCAGATCAGCGATTATTGCGGTGCCCCGACCGTCTTCCCCGCGCTGCCGGACGCTGAAATCCTGATCGCCGACAAGTGCGTCGAGGCGCGACTGGCTCCGTCAGGCCCTGGCTGATCTGGACATCATCCCCTGCATTCCTGAGCGCAAAAAATGCAAAGCCCTGGCCATCTACGCCGCCAAAATCTACAGACAGCGCAAGCTGATTGGGCGCATGTTCGGCAGGTTCAAGGACTAACGCAGGGTCGCAACCCGATATGACCGATGCGCACACACGTTCACCAGCGTGATCTGCATCGCTGCAAACGTCATATTTTGTTTATGAGTCATGAGCCGAACCAAGCACAGCTACCCCTAGACCTACTGTCAAGTTTGAACGAGTAAATCGTGCGATCAAGTAGATCATTGGAGAAATTTATTAATAATAACTATTCGATCATTATAGAGTGATTCTCGTAGATTTATTGGCATATTACTCATTTGCCTAAAGGCTGAAGGCCCCAATTAGCCTCACGCCCTACGAATACGTCTGCGAGATATCGACATCAGAACCGGGACGATTCACCCTCAACCCTATCCACAAGGCTCAGTGTGTGCCCCAGCACCTTTGCCACCGTCTCACGGTTGACCCAAAACGAAGCGCTGCCGCCTGCTTGCTCAAACCATCCCGAAACCATCGCAAACGGAACCCGTGGGCACAGATCATCTACGAAGGTCTTCCCGCCTCCCACTTGGTTGCGCGGGAAAATGACTCACAGTTGGCGCGGTTTTATCTCGCTCGCCTTGGGCAATATCTGGCGTTTGTGTGGTGGAGAATTGTGGTGGAATTCTCAACGGTGACTGCGGTCAACTGCCGAGATGTCAGTGGGACGCGGTGTATTTCGCCACATAGTGGCTATGGACATGCAAGAACAACAGCCTGACATCCCTCTCATGGTTCGTGGGGAAGCTATTGTTGGGATTCGGGATTTTAGTGAAAGGATCATTGTGGATGAATATATTTATTACTTTGATTAAAGGTAGAGTGACGCATCTATTTATTGTAAGCTGTTCTGTGGAAAAAAGGTGCAAATTAAAAAAGTCGAATTTTAACGGCAGCCCCTTTTTGTGAAAAGGCGCAACTCGGATTGTGTGGCGCAATGAATAAGGCCGCACCCGGGGGCGCGGCCTTTCGTTTTTCAACCCGTTGGGCGGCTTTGCGTCAGACGCGCGGCTGCTCGTCGGCCTGGGTGTCACTGTCTTCGATCGGGCCTTCGTCGGCCGATTCGATGACGTCGTCTTCGTTGGCCGCGGCACCCATATCGTCGAACAGTTCGGCGATGTCGAAGTCGGCTTCGGCGTCTTCTTCCGCCCGCAGGTCCTGGATGGACTTGCCGGTGGACTGAAGCTCAGCCTCGTCGACCGAACGCGCGACGTTGAGCGTCACGGTTGCGGTGACTTCGGGGTGCAGCGTGATCGTGACATCGTGAAGGCCCAGCTCTTTGATGGGCTTGTTCATGACGACCTGACCGCGGCCCACAGTAAAGCCGCCCGCAGTCGCGGAGTCGGCGACGTCGCGGGTGGTAACCGAGCCGTAGAGCGCGCCCGAGTCGGAGGCCGACCGGATCACGATGTAGGACGTGCCGTTGAGCTTGTTGGCGACGGCCTGAGCCTCACCCTTCAGCTCAAGGTTGCGGGTTTCGAGCTGCGCGCGCTCAGCTTCGAACCGGGCCAGATTGGCCTTGGTGGCGCGAAGTGCTTTGTTCTGCGGCAGCAGGAAGTTGCGTGCGAAGCCGGGCTTGACGGAGACAACGTCACCCATCTGACCAAGCTTTTCGACACGCTCGAGGAGAACGACTTGCATGATTATTCTCCTTACTTCACGGCATAGGGAAGAAGGGCGAGGAAACGGGCACGCTTGATGGCGCGCGCGAGTTCACGCTGCTTCTTCGCCGAGACGGCGGTGATGCGGCTGGGCACGATCTTGCCGCGCTCAGACACATAGCGCTGAAGCAGCTTCACGTCCTTGTAGTCGATCTTCGGCGCGCTGTCGCCGGAGAACGGGCAGGTCTTGCGCCGACGGAAAAACGGTTTGCGGGACATTGTTCAACCCTTCCTTTTTCGCCGGATCAATCGCGACGCGGGGGACGGGGCGCGCGATCGCGATCCCCACCACGGTCGCCGCGGTCACCACGATCGGGGCGATCACCACGGTCGGGACGATCACCACGATCGGGACGATCACCACGTCCGCCGCGGCCGCGATCGTCGCGCGACTGCTTGGCAAGCACGACGGCCGAGGGGCCATCTTCGTGCTCGTCAACTTTTACGGTCATCACGCGCATGACGTCGTCATGCAGGCGCATCAGACGCTCCATCTCCTGCACGGCGGCGGAGGGCGCGTCGGAGCGCAGGAACGAGTAGTGCCCCTTGCGATTCTTGTTGATCTTGTAGGCCATGGTGCGAAGGCCCCAGTACTCGGAGCCGGACACGTCGCCGCCATTGTCCTTGAGGATCTGGCCGAAGTGCTCAATGAGCCCTTCTGCCTGCGCGTTGGAAAGATCCTGGCGCGCGATGAAGACATGCTCGTACAGAGCCATGCTTGTCCATCCTGTCTTGCGAGGCTTCAAAATGCGGGGCGCGCAAAGGCGGCTTCCGAGCCGCATACGAGGGGCGTCGCGTGTCAAAAGGTGTTCGGAAGCCCGCGGGGTATGGCCCAAAGCGCGGCGATTGACAAGGGTTGCGGGTTCATGGGGCTGTTGAACCCCCGCAAAGGTGTGTTTAAGGCTCGGCGCATCAGAATTTTCGAAAGGAATGGCCATGCGCGCCTTCGTGTTTCCGGGCCAGGGCGCCCAAGCGGTCGGAATGGGCAAGGACCTGGCTGACGCGTATCCCGCGGCGGCCGAGGTGTTTGCCCGCGTCGACGAGGCGCTGGGGCAGAAGCTGTCGGACCTGATCTGGGGCGGCCCGATCGAGGAGCTGACCCTGACCGCCAATGCGCAGCCCGCGCTGATGGCGACGTCGATGGCGGCGATGGCGGCGCTGAAGTCCGAAGGGGTGGAGGTGTCAGCCGCCTCATTCGTCGCTGGGCATTCGCTGGGGGAATATTCCGCGCTGTGCGCCGCGGGGGCGTTGTCGCTGGAAGACGCCGCGCGGTTGTTGCGGCTGCGCGGACAGGCGATGCAGGCCGCGGTGCCGGTCGGCGTCGGGGCCATGGCCGCAATTCTGGGCCTGTCGCTTGCGCAGGTGCGCGAGGTGGCCGAGGAGGCCGCCGAGGGCGAGGTCTGTCAGGCCGCCAACGACAACGATCCCGCGCAGGTGGTGGTGTCCGGCGCTTTGGCCGCGGTCGAACGGGCCTGTGTGATCGCCAAGCAAAAGGGTGCCAAGCGCGCGCTGATGCTGCCGGTGAGCGCGCCGTTCCATTGCGCGCTGATGCAACCCGCCGCCGATGCGATGCGGGGCGCGCTGACCGGCGCGGCGCTGCTGGCACCAATTGTTCCCGTGGTCGCCAATGTGCGCGCCGAGGCGGTGACAGACCCCGAAGTGATCCGCCAACTGCTGATTGAGCAGGTCACCGGCGTCGTGCGCTGGCGCGAAAGCGTGATGTGGATGGCCGCCCAAGGTGTGACTGAAGCCTGGGAAATCGGTGCCGGCAAGGCGCTGTCGGGCATGATCAAGCGCATCGACAAGTCGGTGGCGACTGTGGCGGTAAGCTCTGCCGAGGATGTGAAAAAGGCGGCCGAAGCCGCGAAAGGGTGAAGATATGTTTGATCTGACAGGCAAGACGGCGCTGGTCACCGGTGCTTCGGGCGGCATTGGCGGCGCGATCGCCGCGGCGCTGCACGCCCAAGGTGCGACCGTGGCGCTGAGCGGCACGCGCACTGGGCCGCTGGAGGAGCTGGCGGCAAAGCTGGGGGAGCGCGCACATGTGCTGCCGTGCAACTTGTCCGACCTAGCGGCCGTTGACGTGCTGCCCAAACAGGCCGTGGAGGTTATGGGGTCGCTCAGCATCCTAGTGAACAATGCCGGGCTGACGCGCGACAACCTCGCGATGCGGATGTCGGCGGACGAATGGGATCAGGTCATTGCGGTGAACCTGACCGCAAGCTTCCGGCTGGCCAAGGCATGCCTGCGCGGCATGATGAAGGCGCGCTGGGGGCGGATCGTGGGGATTACCTCTATCGTTGGGGTCACGGGCAATCCAGGGCAGGCCAATTATGCCGCGTCGAAAGCCGGGATGATCGGGTTTTCAAAATCGCTGGCCGCTGAGGTCGCAAGCCGCGGCATCACCGTCAACTGCGTTGCGCCCGGGTTCATCACCACCCCAATGACCGAGGCGCTGACCGACGCGCAGAAGGAAAAGCTGATGGCGGGCATTCCCGCGGGCCGCATGGGCGACGCCCACGAGATTGCGGCGGCTGTCACCTATCTTTCTTCGCCTGAAGCGGCATATGTGACAGGTCAGACCTTGCACGTGAACGGCGGCATGGCGATGATCTGACATGAGGGCTTTCGCGCCTCGCCGCTGCTTGGATGCGAAAGCGCTTGCCACTTTTGGCCCGTGTGCTATAGGCGCGGCCAAGACAAGCCGCCCCTTTAGGGCGGAATTAACGGATCGCAGGCGGATGCGGCGTTCGGCAGACCTAACAGGAATGCCGAGCGGCGTGGCGCTGGATTGACCGAGCCCCCGGATCACACGGGGCGGAACGATGAGGACGCTGGAAATGAGCGATATCGCCGAGCGCGTGAAGAAGATTGTCGTCGAGCACCTGAGCGTGGAAGAGGACAAAGTCACCGAAAGCGCCAGCTTCATCGACGATCTGGGCGCTGACTCGCTCGATACCGTCGAGCTGGTTATGGCGTTCGAAGAAGAATTCGGCATCGAAATCCCCGATGACGCCGCCGAGAGCATCCAGAGCTTCGGCGATGCGGTGAAGTTCATCACCGAGAACACCGAGGCCTGATCGCCGCGGGATCGCATTGATCCCGCCGACGCGCCTGATGATGGAACGGCGCCCCACGGGGCGCCGTTCGCGTTTTGGGGTGCATGCTTGTCATTGCCGGGGGTGGCCGATAATGTCATTTTCGTCTGGCCATGCCGGAAATTTATCGAAGCCAAAGACGAGGTTGCGCACGTGAGACGGGTCGTCATCACCGGAATGGGTCTGCTGACCCCGCTGGCCTGCGGCGTCGAAGAGACATGGTCGCGATTGATCGCGGGCAAGTCCGGCGCGGGGAAAATCAAGCATTTCGATGCCTCGCATCTTGGCTGCCATATTGGCTGCGAAATTCCCATTGGCGATGGGACCGACGGGACCTGGAACCCGGACGACTGGGTGTCCGCCAAGGACCGCCGCAAGACCGACCGGTTCATCACATACGCCATAACCGCCGCCACCATGGCCGTTGAGGACAGTGGCTGGATGCCTGAGGACGATGAGGGGCGCGAGCGCACCGGCGTTCTGATCGGATCGGGTATTGGTGGGGTCGCGAGCATCGCTGAGACCGCGCTGATCCTGCGCGACAAGGGCCCGCGCCGCGTGTCGCCGTTCTTCATCCCCGGTGCGCTGATCAACCTGTGCTCTGGCCATGTCAGCATCAAATACGGCTTCAAGGGCCCGAACCATTCAGTGGTGACCGCCTGCGCCACCGGCACCCACGCCATTGGCGACGCGGCGCGGATGATCATTTTTGGCGACGCGGATGTGATGGTCGCTGGCGGTGCGGAAAGCCCGATCAGCGAGATCGGCGTCGCCGGTTTCGTGGCTTGCAAGGCGCTGGCGTGCAGTTTTAACGACACGCCTGAGAAAGCCTCACGCCCCTATGACAAGGGCCGCGACGGGTTCGTTATGGGCGAAGGTGCGGGGATCGTGGTGCTTGAGGAATATGAGCACGCCAAGGCCCGCGGCGCGAAGATCTACGCCGAAGTCATCGGGTATGGCATGTCGGGTGACGCGTATCACATCACCGCGCCGGCCCCGGAAGGCGACGGCGGGTATCGGGCGATGAAGGCGGCGTTGAAGAATGCCGGGATCACGGCCGATCAGATCGACTATGTGAACGCGCACGGCACCTCAACTATGGGTGATGGGCTGGAGCTGCAGGCGGTCGAAAAGCTTCTTGGAGACGCGGTTGAGACGGCGACGATGTCGTCGACCAAGTCCTCGATCGGGCATCTTCTGGGGGCCGCGGGCGCGGTGGAGGCGATCTTCTGCGTGCTGGCGATCCGCGATCAAGTGGCACCGCCGACGCTGAACCTTGATGATCCGTCGGTGGAGACCCGGTTGGATCTTGCGCCGCACAAAGCGGTGAAACGCAAGATCGACGTGGCGCTGTCGAATTCCTTCGGGTTCGGGGGCACCAACGCCTCGCTGATCCTGCGCAAGGTCGGCTGAGGTCAAAAACATGCGTCATCTGGCGGCGAACGCGCTGACGGTCCTGATCGTGCTTGGCATCTGCATCGCCGGGGCGATTGCGTGGGGCGTGAGCGTTTATCGTGCGCCGGGGCCGCATGGGGACGACCGCATGGTCATGATCCCGCGCGGTGCCGGGGTTGCGACCATCACGGAAGCGCTGAGCGAGGCGGGGGTGATCGGTGATCCGATGATTTTCCGCCTTGGCGTGCGGTATTCGGGGCAGGGGCCGTCGATGAAATTCGGCGAGTACAGTGTGCCCTCTGGTGCCTCGATGCAGGACGTCGCGTCGCTGCTCGTGTCGGGGCGCACGGTGCAGCACCCACTGACCGTGCCTGAGGGCTGGACGGTCTGGCAGGTCGCGCAGGCAGTCACAGGCATGGATGTGCTGGAGGGCGAGATCGAAAGCCTGCCGACCGAAGGCATGATCGCGCCGGATACTTATAACGTGCAGCGTGGGCAGAGCCGTCAGGAGGTCATCGACCGCATGGTGGCCGTGCAGGCGCGCATTCTGAACGTGGCGTGGGAGAATCGTGCGCCGGACCTGCCCTTCGATACGAAGGAGGAGGCGCTGGTGCTTGCCTCGATCATCGAGAAAGAAACTGCGGTGGTGGGTGAGCGTCCGACCATTGGCGGCGTGTTCGTGAACCGGCTGCGCAAGGGCATGCGCCTGCAGACCGATCCGACGGTGATTTACGGCATCACCAAGGGTGAGGGCGTGCTGGGACGCGGTCTACGGCGGTCAGAGCTGGATCGTCGGACGGCGTGGAACACCTATCAGATTGACGGATTGCCGCCGACGCCCATCGCCAACCCCGGCAAGGCGGCGATCGCGGCGGCCGTTATGCCGGCGGCAACTGATGCGCTGTATTTTGTGGCGGATGGCACCGGAGGCCATGCGTTCGCGACCTCGTTGGCGGAGCACAACCGCAACGTCGCCGCGTGGCGCAAGATTGAGCGCGCAAGGCAGGCAGAATAAGGCTTTCGAGGGGGTGGCGCGCTGGACTTTACGCAACCTTGAAGAAAGTCGTTGACTTCTGGGACGCTCCTGAGTATACCTACGTCCAAGATGCAGGAATTGGGCGCTAAGGCGTTCAAGCAATCGGCCCCGAGGCGCAAGCCTGCGGGGCCGATTGCGTTCTGGCACGGTGCGCAGCAGCGCCGGGCCAACCTGCCGGGCAATGGCGGATATGCACATGGATAAGACAACGGCCCGGGCCTCGCGCCCGATGGCCGCCCTCCGCAATGCGCGGGCGGTCTATTCGCGTGTGACCGAGAGGTTGCTGAGCGAGTTTTCACGTGTCGGAGAGATCGCTGCGAATGTCGGCGAGATGAAGGAATTCGCAACCCTGATCGGCGTGCACCAGAAGGCGCTGTCGACACTGATCGAATTCGAGGCCCGCATTGAAAAACAGATTGCTGAGCGCATCGGACGCGGCCGCGGAGACTTTGACCTTGGCAGGGCCAGAGACGAGATCATGGGCAAGCTGGCTGGCCTCAAGGCCGCGTTCGGAACAAGAAGCGCTTCTTGACGGGTTGAGCGCCAATACCTTGGCGGCCATGCCTTACCTGTTCGATTTCTGGGCCATCAGAGGCCATCAACTGCCCCCCCCGGGCAATTGGCGAACCTGGCTTTTGATGGGTGGACGCGGCGCCGGAAAGACGCGGGCCGGGTCTGAGTGGATCCGGTCCATTGTCGAAGGGGCCACGCCGCTGGGTCCGGGCAGCCACGGGCGGATCGCCTTGGTGGCCGAGACGCTTGATCAGGGCCGTGAGGTGATGATCGAGGGGCCGAGCGGGATCCGGGCGGTGTCTCCGCCCGATCGACGGCCCAAATGGGAGGCGACCCGCAAGCGGCTGGTCTGGCCAAACGGGGCTGAGGCGCGGTTGTTCTCAGCCCATGATCCCGAAGGTTTGCGCGGGCCGCAATTCGATGCGGCCTGGGCGGATGAGCTGGCCAAATGGCGCAAGGCCAAGCCCGTGTGGCAGATGCTGCAATTCGGGCTGAGGCTGGGGCGAAGGCCTCGCCAGATGGTGACGACCACGCCGCGGCGCATGCCGCTGCTGGCCGAATTGATGCAAGCGCCCGGCACGGTGATCAGCCGGGCGCCCACCGAAGCCAACCGGGCGAACCTTTCCCCCGATTTCATCGCAGAGATGGAGCGGGAATTCGGGGGAACGGCGCTGGGGCGGCAAGAATTGCTCGGAGAGTTTTTATCCGAGGAGCCGGGCGCGTTGTGGACCCGGGACTGTATCGAGACAAAGCGTGTGCGTGATGTTCCTGAGTTGGAACGCATTGTTGTTGCAGTGGACCCGCCGGTGACCGGGCACGAAGGCTCAGACGAGTGCGGGATTGTGGTTGCGGGCGTGCGTAGCGAAGGCGCCCAGCGAGTTGCGTATGTGTTGGCTGACCGAAGCGTGCAGGGCGTGCGGCCCGAAGCCTGGGCGGCGGCGGCGATCGCGGCGTATCGCGAATTTCAAGCCGACAAGCTGGTCGCCGAAGTGAACCAAGGCGGCGACATGGTTGAGAGCGTTTTGCGTCAGGTTGATCCGAGTGTGAGTTACGGATCGGTGCGTGCAAGCCGGGGCAAGGCCGCCAGGGCCGAGCCCGTTTCGGCCCTTTATGAGCGGGGTCTGGTGCGCCATGTCGGAGCGCTGGCCGAGCTTGAAGATCAGATGTGCGCCTTTACCGGCGACCGCAAAGGGGGCAGCCCGGACCGGGTCGATGCGTTGGTCTGGGCGATCTGGGAGCTGATGCTGAAGGGCGGCGGTGCCCCGCGTGTGCGGGGCCTCTGACCGCCCTTTTTTGTTGCGGCTTCGTCTTATGTGAAAACAACAGCGGGAGGCACGATCGTGTTCGACTGGCTTTTGAAGGCGAAGCCTTCGGTGACTGAGCGCAAGGCCTCGGCGACGGGGCCCATCGTGGCGATGAATTCGGGGGTCGGGCGCACCGCCTGGACCCCGCGGGACGGCGTTTCGCTGACCAAGAACGGCTTTGCTGGCAATGTGATCGGATTTCGCTGCGTGCGGATGGTGGCCGAGGCCGCCGCCGCGACGCCGCTGATTCTTTCGGATGGTGAGCGTGAGTTGGTGCGCCATCCGATCAAGCGTCTGCTGCGCGCACCCAATCAGGGCCAGCAGGGGGCGGCGTTTTTGGAAAGCGTTTACGGCCACATGCTGCTGTCTGGGGACGCGTATGTGGAGGCTGCCGGGCAGCTTTCGGACGGTGCGCC
This sequence comes from Paracoccaceae bacterium, assembly GCA_047610385.1. Classification (GTDB taxonomy): domain Bacteria; phylum Pseudomonadota; class Alphaproteobacteria; order Rhodobacterales; family Rhodobacteraceae; genus JBOCEF01. The sequence continues at coordinate 45,486 of JBLGAC010000011.1, forward strand.
GTCTGAACTGCATGCGCTGCGGCCTGACCGGATGCGGGTGGTGCCGGGCGCGGATGGCTGGCCGGCGGCCTATGAATACAAGGTCGGCGGGCGGACAGTGCGGTTCGACATGACCGGGGAATTGCGGCCTTTGCTGCACCTTAAGTCGTTTCATCCGCTTGATGATCATTATGGCATGAGCCCGATGCAGGCGGCGGCCTCTGCTTTGGACATTCATAATTCAGCGTCGAGCTGGTCCAAGGGGCTGCTCGACAATGCGGCGCGACCATCGGGGGCCATCATCTATCGCGGACCGGACGGCGCGACGCTGAGCGAAGAGCAGTATCGCCGCCTGATCGACGAGGTCGAAAGCAACCATCAGGGCGCGCGCAATGCGGGCCGTCCGATGCTGCTGGAAGGCGGGCTTGATTGGAAACCGATGGGATTCAGCCCCTCGGACATGGAATTCCTGCAGACCAAGACTGCGGCGGCGAGAGACATCGCCATCGCGTTCGGCATCCCTCCGATGCTGCTGGGTCTGCCGGGGGATGCGACCTATGCCAACTACCAGGAGGCCAACCGCGCCTTCTATCGCCAGACGGTGCTGCCGCTGGTGAAGCGGGTGTCGGCATCCTTGGCGGTGTGGTTGTCGGAATGGACGGGAGAGACGGTGGATCTTGCGCCCGATCTTGATGCCATTCCGGCGTTGGCGAGCGAGCGTGAGGCGCAGTGGCGGCGCGTGGCAGCGGCGGATTTCCTGACCGATGAGGAAAAACGCCGGATGCTGGGGCTTGCCGCGGGGCCTGCGTGATGCGCGGGTCCCTGCGCGGCCGCACGTCGGGGTCGCGGTTTCTGTATGAGCCGTTCGACCCTGCCCAGGCGCGGGTCGAAACGTTGGAACGGGTGCTCGACGAACGCTGGGCGGCGCTGGAGAAGGCGCTGACCCAGATGGAAAACGGCGTGGAGCGGATGGAGCGGCGGCTGTGGCTCGTTGTCTTCGGGGTCGCTGGCGCGCTGTCGGCGCAGATTGCGGCCAAGCTGTTCGGGGGCCTCGCGCCTCTGCCGCACTGAGGGAGATATCATGACCGTATTCTCTGAAACTGGCCGCGCGAGCGGGGCCGGGCCCATGTCCTATGGGCTGGAGACAAAGGATCTGGCCTTCGAGCAAGTCGCCACGGTGGCTGATGACGGCCGGATCGAGGGCTATGCGTCCTTGTTCGGCAAGTCGGACCAGTCGGGCGACATGGTCGAGCGCGGCGCCTTTGCGCGCAGCTTGGCGTCGCTGAAGGCCGCCGGGCGATCGGTGAAGCTGCTGTGGCAGCACGATCCGGCTGAGCCGATGGGCGTTTGGGACATGGTCCATGAAGACGATCGGGGACTGAAGGTCCGCGGGCGGCTTTTGACCGAAACGCGCCGTGGGCGTGAGGCACTGGCGCTGCTGCGTGCCGGGGCCATGGACGGGCTGTCGATCGGCTATCGCGCGGTGCGTTCCGCCCGCGGCGAGGGCGGTGGGCGCGTTCTGACCGAGATTGATCTTTGGGAAGTGTCATTGGTCACGTTTCCGATGCTTCCCGAAGCGCGGGCCGCGGCCTGCTCTACCGCCGAAGAGGCGGATGAGCAGGCCGATTTGGGGCGCGTGCTGGCCGACGCGCTTTCTGCTGCGCGCGGTCGTCTGCGCGGCTGAGGCGCGGACTCTTACCCAGACCACGAAGCAAATCCTGCCGGAAGGACACATGAGCATGAGCAATGGGCTTGAGGCCAAATCGGCCGTGAACGGGTTTCTCAATGAATTCAAATCGTTCCAGGACGAAGTCCTGTCTCGCATGAAAACCCAGGAGGACCGCGTGGAAGCAATCGACCGTAAGAGCGCCCGCATGAATCGCCCCGCCCTGAGCCGGGCTGCGGACATCGAGCCGCCCCATCAGAAGGCCATCTCAGCCTATCTACGGTCGGGCGATGATGATGCGCTGCGCGGGTTGCAGGTGGAATCCAAGGGCATGAACACCGCCGTCAACGCCGAGGGCGGGTTCCTTGTGGACCCCCAGACGGCGGAGCGCATCCAGTCGGTGCTGGAATCGGCGGGCTCGATCCGATCGGTCGCGTCGGTGGTGCAGATTGAGGCCAACAGCTTCGATGTGCTGGTGGATCATGGCGAGCTGGGCTCGGCCTGGTCGACTGAGGCCGGATCGCAGGCTGAGACGGTGACCCCGGCGATCGAGCGTGTGTCGATCGCGCTGCATGAGCTGTCGGCGATGCCCAAAGCATCCCAGCGCCTGCTGGATGACAGCGCCTTTGACGTCGAAGGGTGGCTGGCGCAGCGCATTGCTGACCGCTTTGCCGCCGCCGAAGCCGACGCCTTCATCAACGGTGATGGCGTGGACAAGCCCAAGGGCTTTCTGAACTACCCGGCGGTGTCGGCGGGCAGTGAGGTCTGGGGCCAGATTGCTTATGTCGCGACCGGCTCTGCTGGTGATTTCAGCGCGGCTGATCCGGCGGATGCCATCGTGGATCTGGTTTACAGTCTTGGGGCGCAGCATCGTTCAAAGGCCACCTTCGTCATGAACTCCAAGACCGCGGGTGCGGTGCGCAAGATGAAGGATGCCGACGGGCGGTTCCTGTGGACTGACAACATCGCGCAGGGCGAGCCGCCCCGCCTGATGGGCTATCCGGTGCTGATCGCGGAGAAGATGCCCGACATTGCCGCCGATGCCTACGGGATTGCGTTCGGTGATTTTTCCGCCGGTTACACCGTGGCTGAGCGCCCGGATCTGCGGGTTCTGCGTGACCCGTTCTCAGCCAAACCCCACGTCCTGTTCTATGCGACCAAGCGCGTGGGCGGGGATGTCACGGATTTCTCGGCGATCAAGCTGCTGAAATTCGCGATCTCCTGATCAGGGTTGATGCCATCCGCGGCGTCTGATCGGCGCCGCGGCTTGCGCCCGGCCGGGCGGCGTGCGCGTTCCTCCCCACGGGGGCGCGCATGTCGGGCCGGGCGTTTGCATTTTGAGGATCGTATCGGGAATAGGCGGCCGTGCGCCGCCCTGGGAGGCCTGCGCGATGGCCGAATATCTTATCAAATCGCCGGAAGAGGTGCGGTCCTGCGCCCTCGACTGGTTTGGGTTGAAGCCGGGCGAGGCGTTGGCCTGTTCGCTGGGCTGGACCATCGTGCCGCAGGAACCCGACGAGACCGCGTTGCGGGTCTCAGATGAGACGATCGCGCCGAACCGGTCGATCGCCGTGCTGGCCGGCGGCCGTTCCGGTCATGTGTATCACGTCTCTCATCGTGTGCGGACCAGCGAGGGCAGGGCTTTGGCTCGTGCCTTTCTGATGCGCGTGGTGGAGCGTTGAGCAAGGAGCTTTGCCGATGTTGACGGAGCTTGAGGCGGCCCCGACCGCCGCGGTGACGGTGACCGAATTCACCGACCATCTGCGGCTGTCGACCGGGCTGGCGGCGCCGCAGGCGTCTGAGGTTGCAGCGCTTGATGGCTATTTGCGCGCGGCGGGCGCTGCGGTTGAAAGCATGACTGGGCGCGCGCTGATCCAGAGGCGGTTCAAATGGGCCGTCGAAAGGTGGCGCAACCCATGCCGTGAGGTGCTGCCGATTGCGCCGGTGGCGCAGATCAATGCGGTGACGCTGCTGGCTGCAGACGGGTCCTGGACCGCAGTGGACCCATCGGCGTGGCGGCTGGTCAAAAGCCAGTTCGACCCGGCGCTGGTGCCGGTGCGCGGCGGGTGGCTGCCGCAGATCCCCACAGGCGGTGTGGCGGAGATCGAGTTGTTGGCCGGGCATGGCGTGGGCACCGACGGGGTGCCGCATGAACTGCGCCAAGCGGTTCTGCTGCTGGCGGCTCATTACCACGAGCAGCGCCATGTCGGCGCGTCCGGCACGGTCGAGATCCCGTATGGCGTCGGCGCGCTGGTGTCGCGCTGGCGCAAGGTGCGGGTGTGAGCTGGGCGCGGGAGGAAATCTCCGCCCCAGTTCTGGACCGGGGGCTGGAGCTGGAAGAGCAGGCGCGCAATGGCGATGGGGCCGGGGGCTGGAACCGGTCCTGGAGCAGCCTTGGGACCATCTGGGCAGCGGTGCGCGCGCGGACGGGGCGGGAAATTGAGGAGGGCGCCCGCGGGCGTTCCCGCGTTTCGCACCGCATCCTAGTGCGCGCCGCGCCGGTCGGATCTGCCGCGCGGCCCCGCGCGGACCAGCGGTTCCGCGACGGGGAGCGGGTGTTCGCAATCCGAGCGGTGACCGAAGCCGACGCGCGCGGCCGCTACCTGCTGTGCTGGGCCGATGAGGAGGCGTTGCGATGAGCGTGCTGCGATCCCTGGCCTTGCAGGAGGCGATCTATGCCGCCCTGTCGGGCGACGCGGCTTTGTCGGCGCTGGTGGACGGGCGGATCAATGATGAACCGATCCATCTGGACGATCCGAACGCGGCGTCCGGGCCTTATGTGACCCTCGGCGATGAGCGGGTGCGGCGGTGGACTGCGCAAGGTTTGCTTGGCGCGATCCATGACGCGGAGGTGTCGGTGCATTCGGCCAATGGCGGCTTTTCCACGGTCAAGCAGATCGCGGGCGAGGTTGAGCGGGTGCTGAGCACGGCTGAGCTGACCTTGTCTGAGGGCCGTGTGGTGACGTCGTCGCTGCGCGGCGCGCGGGCACGGCGGATTGCCGAGGGCGGACGGCGCATCGACCTCAGGTTCGAGTTTCGCATCGAGGCGTAACCTTTTCAGGAGATGAGAGATATGGCAGCTCAACAGGGCAAGGATCTTCTGCTGAAGATCGACACCGGCGGCGGTGTGTTTCAGACCGTGGCAGGGCTGCGCGCCACGCGCGTGGCCTTCAATGCGGAGACCGTGGACGTGACCAATGCGGCGTCCTCGTCCCATTGGCGCGAGCTTTTGGCGGGCGCGGGCGTGCGCGCTGCGGCGCTGAGCGGGTCGGGCGTGTTCCTTGACAACACGTCGGACGAGAGCATGCGCGCTGCGTTCTTCGCCGGGACAATCCCGACCTTCCAGGCGATCATCCCCGATTTCGGCACGGTCGAGGGCGCGTTCCAGATCACTGCGCTGGAATATTCCGGCCAGCATGACGGTGAGGCGGTCTACGAGGTCTCGCTGGCATCGGCGGGCGCGCTGACCTTCGTGGGGGCCTGAGCCATGGCCAACGCGATGCGCGGCGAGGCGGAGATCACGCTTGACGGCGAAGTGCGGGTCATGCGGCTCACGCTCGGGGCGTTGGCGGGGCTTGAGGTGGGGTTGGGCGAGAATGGCCTGGCGTCGTTGGCGGAGCGGTTCGAGGGCGGCGGGGTCCGCGCGGCCGACCTGATCGCGCTGATCGGCGCGGGGCTGCGCGGGGCGGGGCACGCTGTTTCCGACGACGCGTTGGCCGGCATGAGCGTGGAGGGCGGCGCCGCTGGAGCCGCCCGGGCCGCCGCGCGGTTGCTGGCGCGCAGCTTCGCGCCGTTGGGGGACGAGGGATGAGCGTGGGGCGCATCGACTGGCCGGGCCTGATGCGGGTGGGCCTTGGCGCGCTGCGGCTGACGCCCGACGCGTTCTGGTCGATGACGCCCCGCGAATTTGAGGCCGCGTGCACCGTGCTTGGCTTTGGCAAAGGGCGAGGAGCGATGTCGCGCTCCGGCCTTGATGCGCTGCGCGCGAAATACCCAGACGAGCCTGTCGAAAGGAAGAACAATGGATGATTTCGACGATTTTCTCGATGACGGCTCGTCGTTGAGCCGGGCGCTTGGTGGGCTGAGCCGGGATGCGGAGGGGCTTTCCGAGGCGTTTTCGTCCGAGCTGCAGGCGATGCGCGCCGAGATGAAAGTGACCGGTGAGGAGGCGACGCAGCTTTCATCCTCAATCAGTGGATCACTTCGCAAGGCGTTGGATGGGTTGGTTTTTGGTGGTGCGCGTGCGTCTGACACCATGCGCAAGCTGGGGCGGGACATGTCCGGGCGTGTGCTGAACGCCGCCTTGCAGCCGGTGCAGCAGGCGGTCGGCCAGGGCATCGGCGGGTTGGTGGCGAGCGGGGTCGGCAGTCTGCTGGGCGGCATGTCTATGTTCGCCGACGGCGCGGCGTTTTCCGCCGGGCGGGTGCGGGCCTTTGCCGGGGGGGGCGTGGTCGAGGGGCCGACTTTGTTCCCGATGCGCGGTGGCACCGGACTGATGGGCGAGGCCGGGCCTGAAGCGATCCTGCCGCTGACCCGCGGCGCGGACGGCCGTCTGGGCGTCGCGTCGGCCGGGGGTGGGGGCGGATCGCACATTACGGTCAACATCTCCTCTCCCGATGTTGAAAGCTTTCGGCGGTCGCGCGGGCAGGTCGCGTCCACGATCTCGCGGGCGGCTGCGGCCGGCCGGCGCAACATGTGAGGTGACGCGATGAGCTTTCATGACATTCGGTTCCCGACGCGTCTGTCGCGCGGATCCTCAGGCGGGCCGGAGCGGCGCACGGAGATTGTGTCGCTGTCCAACGGGTTTGAGGTGCGCAACGCGTCCTGGTCCCATGCGCGGCGGCGCTATGATGCCGGCATGGGCGTCGCGTCGGCGGATGATCTGCATGACATCGTGTCATTCTTTGAGGCACGCCGCGGTCGTCTGCATGCGTTTCGCTGGAAGGATTGGTTGGATTGGAAATCGGCAAAGCCGTCGGTGGCGATCTCTGCCACCGATCAGCTATTGGGGCTCGGAAATGGGCTGGAAACGACGTTTGCGCTGCGTAAGGGCTATGAAAGCGGTGGGTACACCTATTTTAGGCCGATCCAGAAGGCAGTGATCGGCAGCTTGTTGATCGCGGTGGACGGTCTGGCGCAGGTCGCGGGCGGCGGTTTTACCTTTGACGGTGAAGTCGTGCACCTGGCCGTGGCACCCGGCGCGGGCGCGACAGTGACTGCCGGGTTTGAATTCGATGTGCCGGTGCGGTTTTCTGAGGACCGCATCGACATCAGCCTGACGGCAATGGAGGCGGGCGAAATTCCGTCAATCCCGGTTGTGGAGGTGCGTGTCTGATGCGCGACATCAATGACAGATTGCAGGCGGCGATCGACGGTGGGGCGTCTTCGCTTTGCCGTTGCTGGTTGCTGGAGCGCCGGGACGGCGTGTCGCTGGGCTTTACCGACCATGACGGCGAAGTCAGCTTTGACGGCATGGTGTTCGAGCCCGACAGCGGGTTTGAGCGCACGGCGCTGGAGCGGTCTTTGGGGCTGAGCGTTGACAACATGGAGGCGGCTGGGGCGCTGCGCTCAGACGCGATCACCGAGGCCGATCTGTCGCGCGGCCTTTATGACAGCGCGACGATCAAGCAGTGGTTGGTCGACTGGTCGAACCCGATTGCGCGCGATCTGATGTTTGCAGGGCAGATCGGTGAGGTGCGCCGCGGCAAGCTTGGCTTTGAGGTTGAGGTTCTGGGGCTCTCGGACGTGCTGAACCAGCCGCAGGGGCGGGTGTTTCTGCGCAGCTGCGACGCTGGGCTTGGCGACGCGCGGTGCAAGGCAGTGCTGACGGGCGATCAGCTGGGATCCGCCACGGTGACAGATCTGCGGGGCGAGCGCAGTTTCGTGGTGTCCGGGATCTGGCAGGCGGAAGGGTGGTTTTCGGGCGGCGCGCTGAATTGGACCGCAGGCGACAATGCGGGGCGGTCGGTGACGGTGCACAGCCATGGCATCCGCCAGTGGCAGCATGTGATCACCTTGTGGACCCCGCCCGATGATCCGATCCAGCTGGGCGACGGGTTCGACATCGCCGCGGGATGTGACAAGAGCGCGGCGATCTGCCGGAGCAAGTTCGCCAACATCCTCAACTTCCAAGGATTTCCGCATATGCCTGGTGAAGACTGGGCGACAGGATATCCGTCGCAGGATGAGGTTCATGACGGCGGATCGTTGTTCCGTGGCTGAGGATTGGCTGGCCGCCCGCATCGTCGCGGCGGCGCGGGGCTGGGCGGGAACGCCCTACCTGCATCAAGCGAGTGCGAAGGGCGCGGGGACAGACTGCCTCGGGCTGGTGCGCGGGGTGTGGCGGGACGTGTATGGGCGCGAACCCGAAGCCCCGCCTGCGTACACGTCCGATTGGTCCGAGCCGTCAGCGGCCGAAGTTCTGTGGGCGGCTGCGGCGCGCCACATGGCACCGGTTGCGCCGGCTGAGGCGCAGGCGGGCGATGTGCTGTTGTTTCGCATGCGCCGGACGGGCCCAGCAAAGCATCTTTCAATTCTGACCGATATGAGCGGGGCCGAGCCTCGCATGATCCACGCCTATAGCGGCCAGGGCGTGGTGGAATCGTCGCTGGGTGCATCCTGGCGGCGCCGCGTGGCGGCCGCATTCCGATTTCCGAGGTGAGCAATGGCGACTCTGGTTCTTGCGGCGGCCGGCGCGGCGATCGGTGGGGCATATGGCGGCGCCGCGCTTGGCGTCAGTGCAGCGGTTATCGGTCAGGCGGCGGGTGCAATCGTCGGCGGATTGATCGATCAGGCGATCCTTGGTGGCGGTCAGGCGGCGGTTGCCCGCGGAAAGGCGAGCTCGTTGCGCATTCAGGGCGCGGACGAAGGCGCGCCGATCCCCAAAATCTATGGCCGGATGCGCATTGCTGGGCATGTGATCTGGTCCACGCGGTTCCATGAACATGTGTCCAGCAGCGGGGGGGGCAAGGGATCTGGCCCGTCGGTGAAGGAGCATTCCTATACGATCGGCTTTGCTGTGGCGCTGAGCCAAGGGCCCATCGACGGGATCGGTCGGGTGTGGGCCGATGGCAAGATCCTGAATATGGACAAGCTGCATTGGCGGCTGCATCTGGGCGCTGAGGATCAAGGCCCCGATCCGCTGATCGAAGCGGTTGATGGCTGGGCGCCCGCCTATCGCGGCACGTCCTACATCGTGTTTGAGGATCTGCCCGCGGGGCGGTTCGGCAACCGCGTGCCGCAGATTTCGGTGGAGGTGCTGCGCGCGCCTCGTTTTTCGCAGAACGGCAATGTGCCCGAGGCCGGGTTGGAGCTGTCGAGCATCATCAAGGGCGTGGCGTTGTCGCCGGGCACGGGTGAGTTCGTTTACGCGACCGAGCAGGTGCGGGTGATCGAGGATGAGGGGAAATCCCATCTTGCGAATGTGAACACCTCGGCTGGCAAGGCTGACGCGCTGGTCGCGCTGGATCAGCTTGAGGCCGAGCTGCCGGAGGCGAGCGCGGTGTCGCTGGTGGTCAGCTGGTTCGGCGACGATCTGCGCTGCGGGACCTGCGAGGTGCGTCCCGGGGTCGAGTATCGAGAGACGGAGACCGCGCCCACCGCCTGGAATGCCGGCGGTGCCACGCGCCAGACCGCGCGTCTGGTAGGGCGGGATGATGAAAGCCGTCCGGTGTTCGGGGGCACGCCGTCGGACCGCTCGGTGATCGAGTTGATCCGGGAGATGAATTCCCGCGACATGCGGGTGATGTTTTATCCGTTCTTGTTGATGGACATCGGGCCTGGCAACGGCCTGACCGATCCGTGGGGATGGAATGCCGAGCAGTCCGCCTATCCCTGGCGTGGCCGGATCACCACGGCGATGGCACCGGGGCAGGCGGGGTCTACGGACATGACCCCGGTGGCCGCAGATGAGGTGGCGGCATTCTTCGGAACCGCCTCAGCCACCGATTTTCAGATCGTCGGCGATGAGGTAATCTATTCTGGTCCAACGGAATGGTCGCTGCGGCGCATGGTGCTGCATTATGCCCATCTTTGCAAAGTGGCGGGCGGAGTGCATGCGTTCTGCATCGGGTCTGAGTTCAGGTCGTTGACGCAGATCCGCAGCGCGCGGACGGAATACCCGGCGGTGGTGGCGCTCCTCGCCTTGGCCGCAGAGGTCCGGGAAGTGCTGGGCCCAGATGCCAACATCGGGTATGCGGCCGATTGGTCCGAGTATTTTGGTCACCAGCCGCAGGACGGCACAGGGGATCGGATCTTTCATCTTGATCCGCTGTGGGCCGACCCTGCGATCGATTTTGTTGGGATCGATTATTACGCGCCGCTGACCGATTGGCGGGACGGGTATGATCATCTTGATGCGTCGCTGGCGCGGTCGATCCATGATCTGGATTATCTGTCGTCGCGCTTTTCCGCCGGTGAGGGATATGACTGGTACTATGCCTCGGATGCCGATCGGGCGGCGCAGGTGCGCACGCCGATCATCGACGGCGCCCATGGCGAGCACTGGATCTGGCGGGCCAAGGACATTCTGAACTGGTGGCGTCGGCCCCACCATGACCGCATCGACGGTGTGCGCCAAGGCTTGTCCAGCGCATGGACGCCTGAGATGAAGCCGGTCTGGTTGACCGAAATTGGCTGTGGGGCGGTCGACAAAGGATCGAACCAGCCGAATGTGTTCGTGGATCCAAAGTCGTCGGAATCAGGTTTTCCGCATTTTTCGACGGGTCAGCGCGATGATCTGATCCAGCGCAGGGTGTTGCAAGCCGCGACCAAGCACTGGAGCGAGGATGAGAACAATCCGGTCTCAGCGATTTATGGCGATCGGATGCTGGATCTGTCGAACACCTATGTCTGGACCTGGGATGCGCGGCCTTGGCCAGAATTTCCAGCACGGACCGATGTCTGGTCGGACGGGGCCAATCATGCGCTTGGCCATTGGCTGACGGGGCGGGTGAATTCGGCGTCGCTGGCGGCGGTTGTGGCGGAGATCTGTGATGCGGCTGGCCTGGTCAGCTTTGATGTCAGCGATCTCGATGGCGTCGTGCATGGCTTTGCCGAGGGACAAGTGCAATCCGCACGCGAGGCGCTGCAATCGCTGATGCTGGCTTTTGGCTTCGATGCCGTTGAAAGCGGCGGCGTCGTGGCATTTCGTATGAGGGGCAGGGCACCGAGCGCCGAGATACCAGATGCTGAGATGCTGATCCCGGACGGTGGTGGCCGGGTGCTTGAGCTGACCAGAGCCCCACAATCGGCCGCCCCGGAGCGGGTGCGGGTCGGGTTTGTGCGTGCCGATGGCGACTATCAAGACGGCGTCGTTGAGGCGGTATCCTATATTGACGGAGCGCGGGGGGTCAAGGGGTCCGACCTGCCGATCGCGATGGACAGAGACGCCGCGCGGGCCATTGCTGAGCGCTGGTTGCGCGAGGCAGATGCGGCGCGTGAGCGGACCTCGTTCGGGGTGCCGGGGTCAAAGCTGGCCTTTGAGCCGGGGGACGTTGTGCGGTTGCCCGATGTGGGAGGCGCGGATTACCGCATCGACCGGATCGTAGATGGCGCGGGCCGCATGATCGAAGCGACGCAGATCGACGGAGCGCTTTATGCATTGAAAAGCCTTCCTGGGGAGGACGGCGAGACACCGCCAGCTGCCGGGGGTGATGCGTCGGGCCCGCCGGGCTACAGGCTGCTCGATGTGCCGTGGGTGCTGTTTGGGGGTGATGCGCAGAAGGCCTTTGGTGCGGTCTGGGCGGATCCATGGCCCGGGTCGGTCGCGGTCTGGAGTTCGGATCGCAACGAGGGTTATGAGCGCGCGGCGCTAACAACGGCCCCGAGCAGCGTCGGCAGGCTGGTCGATCCGTTGCCCAAAGCGGCGCCCTGGAGGTGGACGCGGGGCGCATCGGTCTTGGTGGAAATGGTGTCTGGCGTCTTGTCGTCGGCCGATGAGCTGGCCGTCTACAACGGCGCAAACCTGTGCGCCCTGAGCACCCCGGACGGGCGGTGGGAGATGCTGCAATTCCGCGATGCTGTGTTGGAGCCGAGCGGGTTGTGGCGGGTGTCGCGGTTCAGCCGAGGCCTGGCCGGCACCGAGGCGCTGATCGGCGATCCGGCGCTTGCGGGATCCACATTGGTGCTGCTGGATCCGCGCACATTGCGGTTGGAGCTGCCGGACGGGGTCATGGGCCTTGAGCGCCATTTCCGCATCGGCCCCGGGGGCGCGGATCTGAGTGACCCGTCCGTGGCCCATGCATTGTGGACATGGGAGGCATCGGGGCTTCGGCCGCTTGCGCCGGTGCATTTTGCGGCGATCGATGTGCCGGGTGGCGATGTCTCAATCACCTGGATCCGACGGTCGCGGATCGACAACGACACGTTCTTCAGTGGCGACACGCCATTGGGCGAAGCGAGCGAGCGCTATCGCGTCCGCCTGCATGCGTCCGACGGTGCGTTGGTGAGGGAGATGGAAACCACGGCTCCGGCCTGGACCTATACGGCGGCCACGAAGGCTGCTGATGGTTTGACCGGAGTTATCTCGTTTGCGGTGGCCCAGATTTCCGAAGTTTACGGGCCGGGTTCCGAAGGAAAGGTGACCTACAGTGCTTGAGACGCCAAAACTTTCGCTCCCGCTCCTGGCCGCAGGCCAGGCCCAGAAGCACATTCCGGTCAATGAGGCGCTGTCGCGGCTCGATGCACTGTTCATGCTGTCGGTGTTCGGGAGGAGCGCGGTCACGCCCCCGGCATCGCCATCCGAAGGAGATCGCTGGATCGTGCCTGCCGGTGCCACCGGCGACTGGGCCGGGGATGAGCAGCGCATCGCTGTCTGGATCAACGGCGGTTGGGACTATATCGAACCGCTGGTTGGATGGCGGTGCTGGGTCGAGGATGAAGGCATCGAGGTTCTGTTCGACAACGGTGTCTGGTCGGCACTGATCGTGCCGGGCGGCGGCGCGGGTGTCATTCAGGTGCTGAATTTCGAACATGCGCCCACTGGGAGCGTGAGCGACACGGCCGGGCTGATCCCTGCAAATTCTGTGGTGTTCGGCATCACCGCGCGGGTGATCCAGCCGCTGACCGGTGTCGGGGGTTGGTCGCTTGGCGTCAATGGCGCGCCGACGCGCTATGGCTCAGGCCTCGGCATTGCGCTGAATGCGGTCTTGAAGGGGCCGAGCACGGCGCCGATGTCGTTCATGAGCGGCGTTCCCCTGCGGCTGACGGGTGAAGGTGGCTCCTTCACCGGCGGCCGTGTCGCGATCTCGATCCACTACATAACGCTCGCCGTCCCTGATGCTGTTTGATCGGGGGCGACACGGCTTGTTCATCAAAGGAGACATGCCATGATCGATCCTACGGGAGGCGACGCGGTGCTCATCTTCTCCGCCATCGAAGGGGCACTGCGCGCCGCAGCAATCCTGGTTGCAAGCGCGTCGGTGATTGCGGCGCTGACGCCCACGCCGCGCGATGATGCGTGGTTGGGACGGCTTTACCGGGTGTTGGAGGTGCTCGCATTCAATTTTGGGCGGGCAAAAGACACGCCTCCAAACCGTGAGGGTGGGCGTTTCACCGCGTCCTGAACTGGTTCAGCGCGCGCAGGTAACGCACAGCGTAGCGGCAAGGTCGATTTCCAGTCGTCCTTCGGGGATCGCCTCGCCGCAGCGTCCGCACCAGCCGAAATCATCGTCTTCGATGCGGCGAAGCGCGAGGCCGATGCGCCGCATCTCCAGCACACGGCGTCGGTGAGTTTCCTGGGCCATTGCCTGGGCCTGCATCGCATCCATACGTGACAGGCGGCCAACGCTTTGCTGGTCCAGTTCCACGGGCCCCCGGCTCTCGGCGCTTTGTGCGTCGAGAGCCTCCAGATCCTGCAAGCGGCGACGCAACAGCGCTGCATATCTTTTCATGATGTGCGAGTTCACGAAGCTGCTCCTTGATTTTCGCGCCGAAAAGACGATGTTCGGGTATGGCTGCAGATTGCGGGCAGTCCAATGCGAAGGGAACAGCATGGCCGTCGCGAAGCAAGGGCGAGGCACGCTCACCAAGGTTGATCCAGTCTGGTCGCGCATGCGCGAAGAGGCGCGAGAGATCGTTGAGAAAGAGCCGCTGCTCGGCAGTCTGGTGCATGCCGTGGTGTTGCACCATGACACGCTTGAGGACGCGCTGAGCTATCGGGTGGCGCAAAAGCTCAGCTCACCGGATATGCCGGGGCTGATTTTGCGCGACATGTGCAACGAGGTGTTGGCTGCAGATGCCGGGCTGCGCGAAGCGGCGCGGGCGGACATTGTGGCGGTTTATGATCGTGATCCAGCATGCCACCGGTATGTGCAGCCGTTGCTGTTTTTCAAAGGGTTCTTGGCGATTCAGTCCTATCGAATTGGCCATCATCTTTGGACCCACGGCCAGACCGACATGGCCTATTACATCCAGATGCGGACCTCCGAGGCCTTTGGGGTGGACATCCATCCCGGCGCACGTCTGGGCAAGGGCATCATGATGGACCATGCGCATTCGATCGTCATCGGCGAGACGGCGATCGTGGGCGACAACTGCTCTATGCTGCATTCTGTGACGCTGGGCGGCACGGGCAAAGCAGATGGCGACAGGCACCCCAAGATCGAAGAAGGCGTGCTGATTGGCGCTGGGGCTGCGGTGCTTGGCAACATCACCGTCGGCCGTTGCAGCCGTATTGCGTCGGGGTCAGTTGTTTTGAAGGACGTTCCGCCGTGCAAGACCGTGGCAGGCGTGCCTGCGCAGGTCGTGGGCGATGCAGGGTGTCCCCAGCCTGCACGGAGCATGAACCAGACGGTCTGAGACGCTTCGGCCAGACAAGAAAAAAACCGCCGGTTCTATTCGGGACCGGCGGTTTTCGTTGTTTCAGGTATGGGTGATCAGGCGAGCATTGCGAGCGGGTCTTCGAGATTGGTCTTCACGGCCTCAAGGAACTGCGCGCCCAGCGCGCCGTCGATCACGCGGTGATCCACCGACAGAGTCACCGACATGATGGTCGCGACGGTGATTTCACCATCCTTGCCGACGATCGGCTTTTTGGTCCCGGCACCGACCGCAAGGATCGATGCATGGGGTGGGTTGATCACCGCATCGAAATTCTCAATCCCAAACATCCCGAGATTTGAGATCGCAAAGCTGCCGCCCTGGTATTCATGGGGTGCCAGTTTTCGGTTCCGCGCGCGGCCCGCCAGATCCTTCATCTCAGCCGACAGAGCCGACAGGGACTTGGAATGGGCATCGCGTAGAACGGGCGTGAACAGCCCACCTTCAATCGCCACGGCGACGGCCACATCCGAGCCTTTGAACTTCAGCACCCGGTCGCCCGCCCACGCGGCGTTGCAATCGGGGTGCTGCTGAAGCGCCAGCGCGCAGGCCTTGATGATGAAGTCGTTGACCGACAGCTTGATCCCACGCGATGCCAAGGACGCGTTCAGATCCGCGCGGAACGCCAACAGAGCGTCCAGCGCGATGTCTCGCCGAAGATAGAAATGCGGGATGGTCTGTTTGGCTTCGGTCAAGCGCGCGGCGATGATCTTTCGCATACCGTCGAGCTTGACTTCCTCATACGGGGTATCCGCATAGATCTTTTTGACGGTATCGGCGTCCATGCCGGTGGCCATAGTGGTGGCTTTTGCCGGTTTGGGCGCATCGACCGCCATTGCTGGAGCCGCGGTGGCGGTAGGCACGGCGTTCTCAACATCCGCCTTCACGATCCGGCCACGTGGGCCAGATCCTTTGATGGAGGCAAGATCCAAGCCTTTATCGGCTGCAATTCGCCGCGCAAGTGGCGAGGCGAAAATGCGGGATCCGTCTTCGGCGCTTGGAGCGACAGGTGCTGGGGCGGCGGAGGCAGGCGCAGGCGCTGTCTTTGCGGGCGTCGGTGCTGCGGGCGCGGTGGTGCCCAGCCCATCGACTGCGCTCATGTCCTCGCCGTCTTCGAGCAACACGGCGATCGGCTGGTTGACCTTCACGCCTTCGGTCCCCTCAGCGATCAAGATCTTGCCCATCACGCCTTCGTCGATGGCCTCAAACTCCATCGTGGCCTTGTCGGTTTCAATCTCGCAGATCACGTCGCCGGAGGAAACTTTGTCCCCTTCTTTGACGTTCCATTTCGCGAGCGTCCCTTCCTCCATGGTCGGGGACAGGGCGGGCATCAGAATCTGGGTGGCCATTCTTTCCCCTCCCTCAGCGATAACAAATGGATTTGGCGGCGGCGATCACCTCAGCGGTGGTCAACAGTGCCAGCTTTTCAAGGTTCGCGGCGTAGGGCATCGGCACATCCTTGCCAGTGCAGTTGATCACCGGGGCGTCGAGGTAATCGAACGCTTCCTGCATCAGCACCGAGGAGATGTAGCTGCCGATCGAGCACACCGGGAAACCTTCTTCGATGGTCACGCAGCGGTTGGTCTTTTTGACCGATTCAACCACGGCACCGGTGTCCATCGGGCGGATGGTGCGCAGGTCGATCACTTCGGCCGAGATGCCTTCTTTTGCAAGCGCATCAGCAGCTTCCAGCGCATAAGTCATTCCGATTCCAAAGGATACCAGCGTGATGTCGGTCCCTTCGCGCCAGATCCGCGCCTTGCCGATCGGCACCGTGTAATCGATGTCCGGCACCTCAAAGGCGCGGCCATAGAGGATCTCATTTTCCAAGAAGATCACTGGGTTCGGATCGCGGATTGCCGATTTCAGCAGACCTTTCGCATCGGCTGCCGAATAGGGCTGTACCACTTTCAGACCGGGGATGGAGGCGTACCACGCCGCGTAATCCTGGCTGTGCTGCGCGCCCACACGGGCCGCGGCACCATTGGGCCCGCGGAACACCATCGGCGCACCCATCTGGCCACCCGACATGTAGAGCGTCTTGGCTGCTGAGTTGATGATTTGGTCAATCGCCTGCATGGCGAAGTTAAAGGTCATGAACTCCACAATCGGGCGCAGGCCGGCAAACGACGCACCGACGGCGAGACCGGTGAACCCGTGCTCAGTGATCGGGGTGTCGATGACCCGGCGTGCGCCGAATTCATCCAACAGACCTTGGCTGATCTTGTAGGCACCTTGGTATTCGCCGACTTCTTCACCCATCAGGAACACGTCGTCATCGGCGCGCATTTCTTCGGCCATGGCGTCGCGTAGGGCTTCACGCACGGTCTGCTTTTTCATCGGCGCGTCGACGGGCCAGTCGGGGGCGCGCGCCTCCTGCACTGCGACCGGGGCGGCGGGGGTGGCAGGCATTGCTGCTGCGGCTGCGGCCGGGGCTGTGGCGAGCGCAGGGGCGGGGGCAGGGGCCGCGTTTGCGTCCTCACCTTCCTCCAGCAGCAGCGCGATGGGCGTGTTGACCTTCACCCCCTCGGTCCCCTCAGCGATCAGGATCTTGCCCATCACGCCTTCGTCGATGGCCTCGAACTCCATTGTGGCCTTGTCGGTTTCAATCTCGCAGATTACGTCGCCGGAGGAGACTTTGTCCCCTTCCTTGACGTTCCATTTCGCGAGCGTCCCCTCCTCCATGGTCGGAGAGAGGGCGGGCATCAAAATTTCGGTTGCCATTCTTCTCAATCCCTCCGGGCGATCAGGCGCAAATGTCAGTCCAAAGCTCGGCTTCTGCCGGCTCCGGGCTGTCTTGGGCGAATTGGGCGGCGTCCTGCACGATGGCGCGGATTTCCTTGTCGATCGCTTTCAGTTCGGCCTCTTCGGCCATGTTGCCCAGCATCAGCAATTCTCGCACATTCTCAATCGGATCGCGGGTGTCGCGCATCTTCTGCACTTCTTCGCGGGTCCGGTATTTGGCCGGGTCGGACATGGAGTGCCCGCGATAGCGATAAGTGTTCATTTCCAGAATGTACGGGCCATTGCCCGCGCGCGCATGGGCCACCGCCTTGGCGGTCGCGTCGCGCACAGCAAGCACATCCATGCCATCCACCGCTTCGCCGGGGATGCCGAAAGGCTCTCCTCGGGTGTAAAGCGCCGGGGTCGATGATCCACGCGCCACCGAGGTGCCCATGGCGTATTGGTTGTTTTCCACCACGAAGATGCAGGGCAACTTCCACAACGCAGCCATGTTCATGGCCTCAGCGATCTGGCCCTGGTTTGCGGCGCCGTCGCCATAATAGGCGAAGGCCACGTTGTCATTGCCGCGATACTTGTTGGCAAAGGCCAGCCCAGCACCGATCGGCACCTGCGCGCCCACGATGCCATGCCCGCCGTAGAAATTCTTTTCCTTTGAAAACATGTGCATCGAGCCGCCCTTGCCGCCCGAATACCCATCCTTGCGGCCGGTCAGCTCAGCCATCACACCTTTGGGGTCCATGCCGCAGGCCAGCATATGGCCATGATCGCGGTAGGAGGTCAGACGCTGGTCGCCTTCTTTGGCGGTTGCCTCGATGCCGACGACCACGGCTTCCTGCCCGATATAGAGATGGCAGAAACCACCGATCAGGCCCATTCCGTAAAGCTGACCGGCCTTTTCTTCGAACCTGCGGATCAGGAGCATGTCTTTGTAGAAAGCGAGCAGCTCCTCTTTGGAAGCGTTGGGCTTTTTGCGTCTTGCGGCGGCCATCTGGTCCTCCTCGCGTGCAATCCGTGGGCCGGTCTGTTGCCGGTTCGGAAACTACCCTAAGGTTAGAGGCTCACGCACGCAAACGCCCGAAAAATCAGCGCAACGCAATTGCCATTCTTGACGGCTGCGGGAAACCATAGTGCGGGGATGCCGGCGCAACGACATGATCGGAACGTCGTTTCACCGAATGACGATCTCATCCTTGCGAACATGGCCCAGAACGTCGCGCGCGCGTTCGTCCAGAAGGTCGAGGTCCAGCCAGCTTTCCGACAGGCGGAGGGTGAGATTCGCCATCTCCGCGCGTTGGTCTTGCAGCGCTGCCAGCTCCAGCTCTAACCGGGTCTCTTCGCGGTTCAGGCGCATAAGCTCCACCAGCCCGGTGTCGCCCTGCACTGCCGAATACGCGAAATATAGCGCCGCCCCCACAACTAGGAACGACATGCCTGCGGACGCGAGCGCACGGCTCGTGAATGGCGTCTCAGTCATGAACAGCGAACTCCGCTTGGCCCCACGCCTTAGGCGCGTTTTCGCGCACCACACTTGTGACTATGCGCGATTTTTGGGCCCGGCGGAAGACTTTGGATGCGTGGGCGTATGCCCGGATGCAAGTGCACCATCAAAGCTGGGCCACAGGGGCCCCGGGGCCAACATGTGCGCCGAGGGGGGGCTGCGATCAGGCGTCGCCGCCACAGGCAAGCAGGCTGCACGGTGACTTGGCCACGTCGCGTTCGCATTTATGCGGGGCATGGCGGCCCACGGTCACCGCGCCTTATCCACGCGCATATCGAACATCTGGCAACGCTTTGTGGTCGAACGACCGCGCCAAAAAAACGCCCGGTCCCCCTTTTGTGGGACCGGGCGCATCGCATCATTCAGGCCGCATCAGCCGCGCAGGATTGACGTCCCGGCATAAATCGCCGCGCCGCCCAGCTCTTCCTCGATGCGGATCAGCTGGTTGTATTTCGCCAGCCGGTCAGAGCGCGCGAGCGAGCCGGTCTTGATCTGCCCACAATTCAGCGCGACCGCGAGGTCAGCAATGGTCGTGTCCTCAGTTTCGCCCGAACGGTGGGACATGACGGAAGTATAGCGCGCGCGATGGGCCATATCGACGGCGTCGATGGTCTCGGACAGCGTGCCGATCTGGTTGACCTTCACCAGAATCGAATTTGCGCAGCCCTGCGCAATCCCATCGGCCAGACGGCGTGTGTTGGTGACGAACAGATCATCGCCGACCAGCTGGCAGCGGTTGCCGATCTTGTCGGTCAGCATTTTCCAGCCTTCCCAATCATCCTCAGCCATGCCGTCTTCGATTGATATGATCGGAAAGCTGTCGACCAGCGCCGCCAGATAATCGGCCATCTCGGCGTTGGACAGCTTGGCGTTCTCACCCTTGAGGTTGTAGAGCCCGCCTTCAAAGAATTCGGTCGATGCCGCATCCAGCGCCAGATGCACGTCCTCGCCTGGGCGATACCCGGCCTTTTCAACGGCCTTCATGATGAAATCGAGCGCGGCGCGCGTGGAGCTGAGGTTCGGCGCAAACCCGCCCTCATCCCCGACGGAGGTGCTGAGCCCGGCAGCCGACAGTTCGTCCTTCAGCGTGTGGAAAATCTCCGACCCGATGCGCACCGCGTCAGCGATGCTTTCGGCCGAGGTCGGCATGATCATGAATTCCTGAATGTCGATCGGGTTGTCGGCATGTTCCCCGCCATTGATGATGTTCATCATCGGCACCGGCAGAACGCGCGCCGAAGTGCCGCCCACATACCGATAAAGCGGCAGGCCCGTCGACTGCGCCGCGGCCTTGGCGCAGGCCAGCGACACGCCCAGAATGGCGTTGGCGCCGATGCGCCCTTTGTTGTCGGTGCCGTCCAGCTCTATCATCGCGGCGTCGAGCGCGAGCTGCTCGGTCGCATCGAAACCTGCGAGCACCTGAAAAATCTCGCCGTTCACCGCGTCGACAGCCTTGGTGACGCCCTTGCCCCTGTAGGCGGTGCCGCCGTCGCGCAGCTCCACGGCCTCGTGTGCGCCGGTGCTGGCGCCTGACGGGACCGCTGCGCGGCCAAATGCGCCGTCTTCCAGGGTCACGTCGACCTCAACGGTCGGGTTGCCGCGACTGTCGAGGATCTGACGGGCGATGATGTCGATGATGGCGCTCATGTCTGGTCTCTTTCTTCTGGTGCCCCGATTGTGGGACCGGGGCCGACTGAAATTCAATGGAGCTCAGGCCTCGCCGACGTCATCCCCGGCGTCTTTGATGGGGACGCCGAACAATTCCATGCGGTGGCCGCGCAGCTCATAGCCAAGGCGGCGCGCGATCTTTTCCTGCAGGGCTTCGATCTCAGGATCGACGAATTCGATCACCTTGCCGGTGCGCGTGCAGATCAGGTGGTCATGGTGTTCACGCTCGGCGTCTTCATAGCGCGCGCGCCCGTCACCAAACTCGACCTTCTCCAAAATGCCTTCGGTTTCGAACAGCTTCACGGTGCGGTAGACCGTCGCCAGCGATATCGCGCCGTCCAGCAGCGCCGCGCGGCGATACAGTTCCTCAACATCGGGATGGTCGTCGGCCTCTTCCAGCACCTGCGCCACGATGCGGCGCTGGCCGGTCATGCGCAGGCTGATTGCCGCGCAGCGCTGAATGATGGTGTCGCGGGCCATCGCAGCCTCCGGTCGCCGTGGATCTGAGCAGGTCTCGGCGTTCTCTACCCCATAGCCGGGCCGGGATAAAGTCCGCCCTCGCGCGCGCAAACGCCGTCTTGTCCGGCAAGGACAAGACGGCGCGGGCAGCTGGCAATTCAGCCAGCAAAATCAGCCGTCAAAATCAACCGTCTGCGCAATTTTCAGCGCCTGTGAGCGGTTCTCGGCAATTTCTGCCAGCGGCAGATCGTCGGGCAGGAATGTCCCCCAGCTCGCCACCAACTCTGAGGCCTTCACCCCCTCAACCACCGGATATTCAGCATTCAGCTCAGCATAGATCCGCTGGCCTTCCGGCGAGACCAAAAATTCCATCAGTTTGATCGCGTTGTCCTTGTTCGGCGCCGAAATGGTCATCGCCACGCCAGAGATGTTCATGTGCGCGCCATGCCCTTCGAAGGTCGGAAATACAATCTGCACGCTGTCCGCCCATTCGCGCTGCTCAGGATCTTTCATCATCTCGGCCATATAATAGGTGTTGCCGATGGCGACGTCGCATTCCCCGGCCCACACAGCTTTTATCTGTGCACGGTCGTTGCCCTGGGGCTTGCGCGCCAGATTGGCCTTCACGCCGCCCAACCAAGCCTCAGCCTCGGCGGCACCGTGATGGCCGATATAGGCCGCCGTCAGCGCCAGATTATAGGCATGCTCACCCGAACGGGTGCAAAGCCGGCCTTTCCATTTGGGATCAGCCAAGTCTTCATAAGTGGTTACATCGCTCGGGTTCACCCGGTCCCGGCTGACATAGGCGATGCGTGCGCGCGCGGTCACCCCGTACCAGTTGCCGCCGGGATCGCGGAACGCCGCCGGCACCGCCGCGTCCAGCACAGCCGAATGCACGGGCTGGGTCACGCCTTCGTCCACCGCCGCTTTCAGATTGCCGATGTCCACGGTCATCATCAGGTCGGCCGGAGACCGTTTGCCCTCAGCCTTCAGCCGCTCAATGAACCCCGATTTCAGGAACACGGTGTTGACCTCAATCCCGGTCTTGGCGGTGAAGGCCTTGAACACAGGGTCGATCAGTTCGGGCTGACGGGTTGAATAGACGTTCACTTCACCGGCGAGTGCCGGGAGGGCGAGCGCGCTCAGAACCAGACCTGCGATGATGGATTTCCGGGACATGATTTGACCTTCGATGGGGGCGGGTTTGCTGCGCCATTCTTATTCCGACTAAAACAGTCGGGTCAATACCAGATTGAAAAGGTCGGGTATTAATTCACCCCCCGCGCCCACTTTTTTCAGCGGCCTTGGCAGCGTCCCAATGCACGTCCATCTCCGCCAACGTCGCGTCCTCAGGGCGCTTGCCCTGCGCCGCAAGCCCGGTTTCCACCGCCCGGAACCGGCGTTCAAACTTGGCGTTGCAGCGGCGCAGCGCAGCCTCTGGGTCCAGGCCCAGATGGCGGCCCAAATTGGCCATCACGAACATCAGGTCGCCGAATTCTTCCTCAACCGCGTCGGGGGTCAGGGTGTCGCGGGCCTCCACCAATTCGGCGGCCTCCTCAGTGATCTTGTCCAAGACCAGCCCCGCATCGGGCCAATCAAAGCCGACCCGCGCCGCGCGCGCCTGCAGTTTCATCGCGCGGCTCAGCGCCGGAAGCCCCATGGCCACGCCGTCGATGGCGCTGGTGCGGGTTTCGCCTTTCTCGCTGCGCTCAGCGGCCTTGATCGCCTCCCAATTCACGGTCTGGGCGTCGGCGGTCATGCCGCCGGGTCGGTCGCCGAACACATGGGGATGGCGGCGCAGCATCTTGTCGGCGCTGCCGCGGGCGACGTCGTCAAACGCGAAATCGCCAGCTTCTTCGGCCATTTGCGCGTGATAGACCACTTGCAGCAGCAGGTCGCCCAATTCATCCCGCAGGTCCGCCATGTCGCCGCGCGCGATGGCGTCGGCGACCTCATGGGCCTCCTCAATGGTGTAGGGCGCGATCGACGCGAAATCCTGTTCGCGGTCCCAAGGGCAGCCATCGGGTGCGCGCAGGCGGCGCATGATCTCCAGCAACCGGGGCAGGGCGGCGGCGCGGTCATGCACCAGCGTGTCAGAGGTCGCGCGGTCAGCAGGGGCGTCGGTCATTTATATGCTCCGTTTCGCAAATCAGGCGGGCGCAGCATCAGCGCCGCAGGCCGCGGGCGCAAGCCGCGGTTTCCCCGCGCGCGAATAGCAGCTACAGGGTGGGGAAATTCGATAGGAAAACACCCAATGACCGATCACCCTGACGACGACCTGCCCGAAGATGACGACGCCCCCGCAGGATCGGGATCCGGGCGCCCGGTGATCCGCCTGCGGCCCAAGCAAGGGCGCAGGCTGCGCGGCGGCGCGCCCTGGATCTGGCATGATGAACTGGTGCTGGACCGGCGCACCAAGAACATCGCGCCCGGCACATTGGCCGAATTGCAGGATTCCGACCGTGAAACCATTGGCCTCGTCGCCGCCAATGTCGGCGCGACCCTGGCCGCGCGCCTGCTGGACAGCGATCCCGCGGCTGAGATCGACCGCGCCTGGATCCATGCCAAGCTGACAGCGGCCCACGCGCTGCGAAGCCGCATCTATGACGCGCCCTTCTATCGCCTGATCCATGCTGAGGGCGACGGCCTGCCCGGCGTGGTCATCGACCGTTTCGGCGATGCAGCCGTGATCCAGCCCAATGCGGCCTGGGCCGACCAGCGCATCGACGATTTCGCCGCCGCCCTGCGCGACGTGACTGGCGTGACCAATATTGTCATGAACGGCACGTCGCGCGTGCGCCACCTTGAAGGTTTGGCCGAAGAAACCCGCATCCTGTCGGGCGCCCTTGATGGTCCGATCGAAGTTCCGATGAATGGCGCGCTGTATCTCGCTGATCTTGAGGGCGGGCAGAAAACTGGCCTGTTCTATGATCAGCGCCCGAACCACGCTTTTGTTGCCAGTCTGGCCAAGGGCGCGCGGGTGCTTGATGTGTTCAGCCATGTTGGCGGCTTTTCACTGGCCGCGTTGGCGAACGGCGCGGCTGAGGCGTTCGCCGTCGACGGCTCTGCCCCCGCGCTGGCACTGGCCGAACAGGCCGCCGCGCGCATGGGTGTGTCGGACCGGTTCACCGCCCGCAAATCGGACGCGTTCGATGCCCTGCGCATCCTGCATGAAGAAGGTGAGACCTTCGACATCGTGGTGTGCGACCCCCCGTCCTTTGCCCCGTCGCGCCAGGCGCTGCAGAACGGTCTGCGCGCTTATGAAAAAACCGCCCGCAATGCCGCCAAGCTGGTCAATCCCGGCGGGTTCTTGGTGCTGTGCTCATGCTCTGGCGCGGTGACACCTGAGGCGTTCCATGGTGCGTCTGCCGCCGGCATCCGCCATGCGAATCGCGATGCGGCGCTGATCTTTTCGGGCCGCGCCGGGCCGGATCATCCGGTCCACACCGCGCTGCCGGAAACCTCCTACCTCAAAGCCTTCGTCTACCGGCTGCTGTGACCGCGCAGCGGGCCTTTCTTGATGCCTGCGTGCTCTATCCCCCCGTGGTGCGTGGCTGCTTGCTGCATGCCGCCGCCGCGGGGCTGATCGATCCCTTATGGTCCCCGAGGGTGCTTGAAGAATGGGCCCGCGCCGCCTTGCGCGAACGCGGGCCTGCCGGGGCGGATGCGGCGCGCGCCGAAGGGGCGGCCATGAATGCGCGCTGGCCCGGCGCGCTGCATCGCCCTGACCCCGACGCGTTGCAGCAGCTTGATCTGCCCGACGCCGATGACGTGCATGTGCTGGCCGCCGCCATGGCCGGGGGCGCCGATCTGCTGATCACCTTCAACCTGCGTGATTTTCCGGCGCGCAAGCTGCGCGATCTGGGCGTGACCCCGATCGGCCCCGACGCGCTGTTGTGGGAACTGGCGGGCCGCGCGCCTGACGCAATCAGCACCGCGATCACCCGCGCGCTGGTGCCGCTTGCCTCAACCGACCCGCCGATGCGCATCCTCAAGCGTGCGGACCTGCCGCGCCTCGCCAAGCTGGTGAAGACCGGAGAGCTTGCGCCCTAGCTGGCAGTGCGATTCCAGTCTTCATGCAGCGTGTCGATGGCGTTCACCCGCTGTTTGATCGCTGGATGGCTCATCAACCAAGCGGCGCCGCCTTGGCCCGGGTTCATCTTTTCCAACTTGCGCAGCAGGCTGGTCTGCGCGGCCGGGTCAACCCGGGCGCGGCGCATCAGGGCGGCGGCATAGGCGTCGGCCTCAAATTCGTCCCGGCGGCTCAGCCGTGCGGCAAGCAGACTGATCAGCATGTTCGCGATCCACACGCCCACACCCGGAATAAAGCGGTTGAGCACCATCGACAGCGCCACCCGCGCCGCGTTCTGCCCGGTCCAATCCATCATGCGGCGTTTGGAATGGCCCAGCGCCACGTGCCCAAGCTCATGCGCGATGATCGACCCGACCTCATCGGCGCTGATCTCGCCGCGGCGATACCGGTCCACAACGCCGCTGGTGATGAAAATCCGGCCATCTGGCGCCGCCAGCCCGTTGAATGCATCCATCTGCACCACGTTCGCGCGCAGATGCGGCAGATCCACGGCGCGTCCCAGCCGCTTTGTCACCGCCTCTAATGTCGGATCGTCGAGCGGTGTGGACGTCGCGTCCAGCTCGCGCTTCGTCCGCCGCGCGGAGAAACGCCATTGCAGCAGCGCAAACGCGATGATCAGCAGGATTGGCAAAGCTCTCAGCATCGTCTCTCCCCAAAGGCGGCGCGCGGCCTGTCGTATAACACGCCTTAAACATAGGTCACTGTGGCTTCGGCGCCATGGGCCTTGCGCGCCAAGGCCGCTTTGGCTGATGCTTGACCCCGACAGGTGGCAGGCGGCAGGCAGAAGGCAGAAGGCGTGGACGATGAGCACTGAGGCCCCGGGCGATCCGGCACATGACAAAGCGCATGACAAGGCGCGCGCGCCATCGCGGCGCATGCGGCAGGTTGATTGGCTCGATCTGGGCCTGCGGCAGTTGGCAGAGGCTGGCCCCGCGCGCATGGGCATTGACCAGATGTGCCGCGCCGCCGGGCGAACCCGTGGGTCATTCTACCACCATTTCGACGACCACGACGCCTTCATCGACGCCATGCTGGTCCGCTGGGCGGAGCGTCAGACCATGTCCGTAATCGCTGAGGTCGAAGCCGCCCCGCCCGCGGAGCGTCCGGGGATGTTGGTGCTGGCGTCACTGAAAATGGACAATCGGCTTGATGGCGCGCTCAGGGCGTTTGCGCGCACACACAAAGGCGCGGCATTGCGAATCGCCGATGTGGATGCCGCGCGGGTCGGGTATCTCGAACGGCTTTACCGCGACGTGTCCGGGTTGACTGTGGGCACAGCGCGCAGTCTGGCGCGGCTTGAATACGCCGCCTTCATCGGCGGTCTGGTGATCTGGCCCAATGTTGACCGGGTGGAGCACCGCGCCTATGCCAACCGGTTCCAAAAGCTCGCGCGGCTCGCTGCCGCGTCGAAGCTGAAGTTTGAGGCTGAGGATCGCGTCGATGACCGCGCCGCCCACGGTGATGACCGCGCCGCCCACGGTGATGCGGATTAACGCAGGCCAGATGTCATCCGCAGGCCGATGCCCCCGAAGGCTGCCTGTGATGGCGCATGGGCGCCGGCAGGTCACCGCAGCGTCATGATTGTTGGGTTTATCCGCCTGAACACCGGGGCAACCATGACACCGACAACACTTCGTGCTTTCCCTGCACGGCGCGCGCCTGTATAAAAATCTGACATGACGCAAAATGCACGCATTCAGGCCCTCGTGGCCCCTCAGTCCCCGGCCCTTTCGGCTGGCGTGGACCTGCGCGCGCTTCTGTTGCTCCTTAGCCGCCCCTGAGCGTGCCGGGTCTTCGGTGCGCGCGCTCAGGGGAATGCTACTCTCTCGCGCCGGACCACACCCGGACCTAAGGAAAAGCCCATGACCACCGACATCTCTGCGTCCGACAAGGACCGCGTTCTGATCTTTGACACCACCCTGCGCGATGGCGAACAGTCGCCCGGCGCCACCATGACCCATGAGGAAAAGCTGGAAATCGC
Organism: Paracoccaceae bacterium; assembly: GCA_047610385.1. Lineage (GTDB taxonomy): Bacteria > Pseudomonadota > Alphaproteobacteria > Rhodobacterales > Rhodobacteraceae > JBOCEF01. The sequence goes on from JBLGAC010000011.1 coordinate 72,394, forward strand.
AGCACTTCTCGACGACATGGGCGTGGACATCATCGAGGCGGGCTTTCCCATCGCCTCCGAAGGTGATTTCCGCGCGGTGAGCGAGATCGCCAAAGTGACCAAGCGCGCCTCAATCTGCGGCCTGTCGCGCGCCAACATCAAAGACATTGACCGCGCGTGGGAAGCGGTGCGGCACGCCAAGCGCCCGCGCATCCACACGTTCATCGGCACCTCGGCGCTGCACCGCGCGATCCCGAACCTGACCATGGATGAGATGGCGGAGCGCATCCACCAGACAGTCACCCATGCCCGGAACCTGTGCCCCGATGTGCAGTGGTCGCCCATGGACGCAACCCGCACTGAGCACGACTATCTGTGCCGCACGGTGGAAATCGCGATCAAGGCGGGCGCCACCACCATCAACATCCCCGACACGGTCGGCTACACCGCGCCGCGCGAAAGCGCTGCGCTGATCCGGATGCTGCTGGAAAGGGTGCCCGGCGCGGATGAGGTTATCTTCTCAACCCATTGTCACAATGATCTGGGCATGGCGACGGCGAACTCGCTGGCCGCGGTAGAGGCTGGTGCCCGCCAGATCGAATGCACCATCAACGGGCTGGGGGAACGCGCAGGCAACACCGCGCTTGAAGAAGTCGTGATGGCCCTGAAAGTGCGCCACGACATCATGCCTTTCAACACCGGGGTCGACACCACCAAGATCATGAACATCTCCCGCCGGGTGGCGGCGGTGTCGGGCTTTGCGGTGCAATTCAACAAGGCGATCGTTGGCAAGAACGCCTTTGCGCATGAAAGCGGCATCCATCAGGATGGCATGCTCAAGAACGCCGAGACCTTTGAGATCATGCGCCCCACCGATGTCGGTCTGGCTGAGACCAACATTGTGATGGGCAAGCATTCGGGCCGCGCGGCGCTGCGGTCAAAATTCAAGGACCTCGGTGTGGTGCTGGGCGACAACCAGCTGAACGACGCCTTCGTGCGGTTCAAGGATCTGGCCGACCGCAAAAAAGAAGTCTACGACGATGACATCCTCGCGCTGGTAACCGACACCGGTGCGGGAAGCGTGGATGAAAGGATCACCGTCAAGGATCTGGTGGTGACCTGCGGCACCCAGCGCCCAATGGCAGTGCTGACGCTGGTGATTGATGGCACGGCAAAAACCGCCACCGCCACCGGCGACGGGCCGGTGGACAGCTGCTTCAACGCGGTCAAGACACTGGTGCCCCATAATGGAACCTTGCAGCTGTTCCAGGTCCATGCGGTGACTGAAGGCACCGACGCACAGGCCACCGTGTCGGTGCGTCTGGAAGAAGACGGCAAGATCGCCACTGCCCAGTCGTCGCACACCGACACCATTCTGGCGGCGACCAAGGCCTATGTGCGGGCGATCAACCGCCTGATCGTCCGGCGCCAGAAAACTGCGCCTGCGGCAATCGCCAGCGAATGATCCGGCCCATGTGGCGCGCCCTGCCGGGCGCGCCACATTTTAGCAAAATCCCCACAAAATACGCTCGAATTCGCTGTCGCCCCTTCAGAACAAGTTTACCGCTTTGCGGCTAACTGACTGGGTAATGAGTCGAGATTCCGCCTGCCGCGCTCCCTCGTCGGGATCGTATGCGGCCGACGGATGTAGCGTAATTTTCTGCGTGCGCGATATGCATGCAAGCGTGGTGAGGCTATGGCGAGGCGTGGCGCGAAAGCGCGTATCCCGATGTTCCAGCGGCGAACTGCATGGGCCTGCGCCCGGCTCTCGCAAGGCAGCGTGGATGAACGGGGGTCCACCACCGTTGAATTTGTCCTGTGGCTGCCGTTCTTCTTTACCCTTCTTGCCGCAATCACCGACCTGTCCTTCATCTTCACCACCAATGCCAGCATGTGGGACACCGCGCGCGACACCGCGCGCCGCCTTGCGCTGCATCAGGTCACGGTCGAACAGGCTAGGGCCTTCGCGCTCACGGCCCTCGCGCTTGGGGATCCGGCGCAATATGCGGTCAACATCCTTGATGGCGACGACGTGGTGGTGGAGATCACGACCTCTATCGGCGACGCGTCAGTGTTTGGCGTCTATGGCGCGCTGATGCCGGGCGATCTGATCGCCAAGGTCACCATGATGCGGGAACCGTTGTGATGGCGGGGCAGGCGAAGACGCCGCTTGGCGCATTGGTCGACCAACGGGGGGGCATGACCATCTGGATGCTGGTCTGGCTGATCGGGACCATGGCGCTGGGGGGCTTTGCGGTCGACACTTCAAAGGCGTGGCGGATGAAAACCATGCTGCGCGCGGCCGCGGATGCATCCTCGCACGCGGCGATTCAGGCGGCGATGGCAGGCAACGACCCAGTTGAGGCCGCGCGCCATTACGCCGAACTGAACCTGCCCGCCGAATTCATGGGCGACATTTTGCACGCCGCGGATGTGGAACTGGGCGCATGGGATCCGCAGGGCGGCGGCTTTGTGGCCGATGAGACATCTTCGGCCGCCGTGCGGGTCACAGTCTACCGCGCCGCGCGCAACGCCAACGCCGAACCGACGACGCTGTTGAACATCATCGGGTTCAGGGGCTGGGATCTGTCAATGCAAAGCGTGGCCAGCACCTATGACGCCTTCGCCTATGCGCCCGACATGGGCGACACCTGCCTGACCAAAGGCATCGTCGCGCGCGGCACTGTATCGGTGACGTCGAACAGCACGTTCTCAGACGTGTGCGTGCATGGTGAGGAAGGCTTCGTCTTCAACAACAACAATGTTTATGAGCCTGGGACCCAGATCTCAATGCCCGACCTCGCGGGTATGTTGAACCATGGCAAGACCTACAACGCCAACAAGAACACCGGCCTCAACGCCGCGTTGGTTGAGACGTCGATCGACCCGGTGCTGGTGGACAAGACTGACGCGCTGACCCTCTTTCTTGCACTGGGCGCGCAGGTGACAGAGGCCGCGTATTTCGTGCCGGCGCTGCTGCTGGATGGTGATCATCTTTATGTGCATTGCGCTGCGCCGGGTGCGATCACCATGCCCACGGGCCGGTTGCAGGATCTGACCCTCACCACCAATTGCGCGATCAATTTTTCCAGGGGCGGTGAATTCGTGAATGCCATCATCGCAACCACCATGAACGCGGGCGGCGACGATGACGTGTTCCAGACCTATGCAGCGCAGACCCATGTCACCGCCGCCATGGCCCATGCGCTGCTGATGGCCGGCCGTGCGGCTGAGGATCTGGACCCGAGGCTGAGCGACGGCACAGGGATCAACGGCGCATCCGAGGTGTCGATGGGCGAGGCGGACGCCTGCGCCAATGGCGGCGGATCGCTGCTGATCGCCGACGGGCATATGCACATTGCGGCCAAGATGGGGATCTACGGGTCCACGATGATCGCCAGCGGTGACATCGACATGGCCGCCCAGACCGCGGGCGTCGAAGGCATGGCGATCCAGGCGGGCGGTGATGTGGACCTGCCCGCGCAGCAGACCTTTATCGGCTGCAACGGCACAGACTGGCGCATTGCGGTGAAACAAAGGGTGCGGTTTTTGAACTGACGCGCCCGGCCCAGCCCCCACCCGCAGCACTAAAAAAGGCCCACCGAGGGTGTCCCGGTGGGCCTTTCATCTTGTGCGCGGACCCGCCAAAACGGGGCCGGGATCATTCGTCGCGATACACGCGCTCACGCCGCTCATGCTGTTCCTGCGCGGCAAGCGACAGCGTGGCAATAGGCCGGGCCTCAAGGCGTTTGAGGCTGATCGGATCGCCGGTCACCTCACAATACCCGTAGACCCCTTCGTCGATCCGCCGCAGCGCCGCATCGATCTTGGAGATCAGCTTGCGCTGACGGTCCCGTGTGCGCAGCTCAAGCGCACGATCGGTTTCTGCGGACGCGCGATCAGCGACGTCAGGCGTGTTGAGCGCGGATTCCTGCAGGCCCGAAAGGGTATCCCTGCTGTCATCCAAAAGCGCCTCACGCCACTCCATAAGCTTTCGGCGGAAGAATTCCTTCTGCCGGTCGTTCATGAAAGTCTCTGCATCCGTCGGTTTATATCCGGCGTCGATGGCAATGTCGGACTGCATATGCAGGCACCCCAAGCTGTTGTCATGTTGCCCGCCCGGCGCATAGATCGGTGATCGGTACGAGCGACCAAACCCGTGCCTGCGATCCGGCGCCCGACGGCGTCAACCTCTCCCTCCGAGGCTGCGGCCCGTATAGCAGGGCGCGTTCGCAATTGTCACGACAAAGCTTCGTAAACCGTTGTAAAGTTTTAACAACGCATCAAAATAAAGCGGCTTATCAGGGGTTTTGCCCATATCATGAGCGGTTTTTGACAATTGCCGCCCCATGCTGCGGCGCCGCAGCCCCCTTGCAACCGCCCGCGCCGGCAGGCAGATTGCATACTGACGGGTATGTAGATGGAGCGTCGCAACGATGCGGTTCGAAGGCACGAGCGACTATGTCGCCACCGAAGATCTGAAGGTCGCGGTCAACGCGGCAATCACGCTGGAGCGTCCCTTGCTGGTCAAGGGAGAGCCGGGCACAGGCAAGACTGAGCTCGCGCGCCAGATCGCCGAGGCGCTTGGCGTCCCGATGATTGAGTGGTCGGTGAAATCCACCACCCGCGCCCAGCAAGGGCTGTATGAATATGATGCAGTCAGCCGCCTGCGCGACAGCCAGCTTGGCGATGCGCGCGTCGGCGACGTGGGTAACTACATCAAACGCGGCAAGCTGTGGGACGCGTTCACCGCGGACGGCAAGGTCGTGCTGCTGATCGACGAAGTCGACAAGGCGGACATTGAGTTTCCAAACGACCTGCTGCAGGAACTCGACCGTATGGAGTTCTTTGTCTACGAGACCGGTGAGACGGTGCGGGCCAAAACGCGCCCCATTGTGATCATCACCTCAAACAACGAAAAGGAACTGCCAGACGCGTTCCTGCGCCGTTGTTTTTTCCACTATATCCAGTTCCCCGACAGCGCGACGATGGAGCAGATCGTCAAGGTCCACTACCCTGACATCAAACAGTCCCTGCTGCGCGCTGCGCTGACACAGTTCTACGAAATCCGCGACGTGGCTGGCCTCAAGAAAAAGCCCTCAACCTCTGAGGCGCTCGATTGGCTGCGGCTGCTGATGTCGGACGATCTTGATGGCGCGGACCTGCGCAAGGACGCCCATGAAATGTTGCCGCGGATGCATGGCGCACTGCTCAAGAACGAACAGGACGTGCATCTGTTCGAACGGCTCGCGTTCATCGCGCGGCGCCAGGGCGGGGGCGGCCAGCGATGACAGTCTCGGTACGCCCCCTCGCGCCCGCGGATGAGGCTGAGTGGCGGCGCCTTTGGACCGGCTATCTGACGTTTTATGAGGCGACCTTGCCCGAAGACGTCTACCAAGCCACCTTTGCGCGCCTGCTGCCCGGCGGGTCGCCGGACATGCGCGGCCTGATTGCCGAGGTTGGCGGCAAACCCGTCGGCCTGGTGCATTACATCTTTCACAGCCATTGCTGGCGCCCCGAAGGCACGACCTACCTTCAGGACCTGTATGTGGACCCGGGCACCCGCGGCACCGGCGCGGGCCGTGCCTTGATTGCGGCGGTCTATGCTGCGGCCGACGCGGCGGGCAAGCCTGCGGTCTACTGGATGACGCAGGACTACAACGCCACGGCGCGGGTGCTTTACGACCGCATCGCCACCCTCACCCCCTTTATAAAGTATGCCCGATGATCCTGATCCTGATCTTCCTCGGTTTCTTCGCCCTCGGCGTCCTGCGCGCCCGCCGTGCGGGCGGCAATATCACCGACCAGCTCCGCTATGGCTTTACCCATGGCCTGCCCGCGGTGCTGGTTGTCTATGCCGTTGCCACGATTGGTGACTGGCAGGGCTTCTTCAACTGACCTGACGGGGCCGCCATGTTCACGAATTTCTTCCTGTCGCTACGCAAGGCCAAGGTGCCGGTGTCCTTGCGCGAATACCTCATGCTGCTCGAAGCGATGGAGCGGCAGGTGGTGACCTTTGACATTGAGGGGTTCTACTACCTCTCCCGCGCTGCGCTGGTGAAGGATGAGCGGAACATCGACCGCTTTGACCAGGTGTTCGGCCAGGTGTTCAAGGGGCTCGAAGCCGTGTCTGGCGCGTCTGAGGGCATTGATCCCGTCAATCTGCCCGAAGAGTGGCTGCGCAAGCTGGCTGAAAAACATCTGAGCCCCGACGAGATGAAGGAAATTGAGGCTCTGGGCGGGTTCGACAAGCTGATGGAGACCCTGCGCGAGCGCCTTGAGGAGCAAAAAGGCCGCCATCAAGGTGGCAGCAAATGGATCGGCACCGCCGGCACATCGCCCTTTGGTGCCTATGGCTACAACCCGGAAGGCGTGCGGATCGGCCAGCATGAAAGCCGCCACCGCAGGGCTGCCAAAGTCTGGGACCGCCGTGATTTCCGCGATTTTGACGACACGCGCGAACTTGGCACTCGCAACATCAAGGTGGCGCTGAAACGGCTGCGCCGCTGGGTGCGCGACGGCGCGCAGGAGGAACTGGATCTGGACGGCACCATCCGGTCCACGGCTGAGCATGGCTATCTGGACGTCAAGACCCGGCCAGAGCGCAGGAATGCCGTGAAGGTGCTGCTGCTGCTCGATGTTGGCGGGTCGATGGACGACCATGTGAAGGTGGTGGAGGAACTGTTTTCCGCCGCCCGCACTGAGCTGAAATACCTTGAGCATTATTATTTCCACAATTGCCTGTATGAAGGCCTGTGGAAAAGCAACACCCGCCGCTGGACCGATCAGATCCCAACCCATGAGGTGTTGCGCACTTACGGGCCGGACTGGAAATGCATCTTTGTCGGCGACGCCGCGATGTCGCCCTATGAGATCGCGTATCCCGGTGGGGCGAATGAACATTGGAACGAGGAATCAGGTGAAACTTGGCTTCGGCGCGCCATGGATCAGTGGCAATCCAATGTCTGGATCAACCCCAGCCCGCCGGAGAGGTGGGGCTACACCCAATCGGTCGACATGATCCGGAAAATTACCGGCGACCGCATGTTTCCAATGACCCTTGAAGGGTTGGACGGGGCCATGAAGTCGCTGGGCCGCTGAGGTTTTTTGCGGCTGCGCAGATCGGTGAACAATCAAGCGTCAATTTCACGTCACCATCTGCACAGGCCCGCGATGCCAAGCGCACTTGCGCCCAGCAGGCGCTTTCTCAGCCCCATGCCGGTTGCCGGTGGGGCATGGTCAGCCACCACCCAAACAGCGCTGGCCCGGTGGTGGCGCGATGCAGCATCACCAACCGGTTCAATTTCGCCGAAAAGCTGGGGGGCATTTTGCCCAAGGTGATGGCGCCGCGCAGGGGTATCGGGCCGCAATTGGCCACATGCAAAAGGGGGCGCCGCGATCGGCTCCCCCTTCACATCCGCGGTGCCGCTTGGCCTCAGTTTGCCTGAGCAGCGGCGGCCTCGGCTTCTTCTTTGGTGCCGCGGCGCCCGTTGACCCAAAAGCCATCATAGATCGCGCCTGAGGCGTATTCCATCCGGCCTTCGCCATGGCGCTGGCCCTTCAGGAAGTTGCCCTGATAGACGTCGCCATTGGCATATTTGGCGTTGCCCGCGCCGTGGATTTCACCATCCAGCCAGCCGCCCGCGTATTCGAACCCGTCGGTCATGCGGATCGCGCCGGCGCCTTCGCGCAGGCCCTCAACGAACTCCCCCTCATAGATCGCGCCATCGGGGAAGGTGGTCACGCCCGGGCCGTGCTGCAGCCCATCGCGCCATTCGCCGACATACTGATAGCCGTCGGGATACGAGACCTTGCCCACGCCGTGGTTTTTGCCGTTGCGGAACTCACCCTCATAGACGGCACCGTTGGCATAGGTGGCCTTGCCCTGGCCCTGGATCACGCCGTCGGCCCAGTCGCCATCATACGACCCACCATCGGCATAGGTGATCTTGCCGAACCCGTGGGGCGCGCCGTTGACGAATGCGCCTTCATGCACTGACCCGTTAGGATAGCGCGCAACGCCGTCGCCTTCGATGCGGCCTTCGACCCAGTCGCCTTCGTATTCATAGCCGTCCGAGGCGACGAACCGCCCCTTGCCGTGGCGTTCATCATCCTTGAACGCGCCGGTGAAGACGTCGCCATTGGCATAGCGCGCGACGCCTTGACCTTCGCGCTTGCCGTCAACGAAGTCACCTTCGTAGATGTCGCCATTGGGCTGGGTGGCGATGCCGATGCCGTGGATGCGGCCTTCAAGCCATTCGCCCGAATAGGTAAAGCCGTCGGGCAGGCGGATTTCGCCCTGTCCCGCACGCTGGCCCGCAACCAGCTGGCCGGTGAACACCGAGCCGTCGGGATACGTCACCGCGCCCTCGCCGTCGGGCATGCCGTCCTTGAACGCGCCCTCATAGCGATACCCGTTTGGCCGGGTCATCACGCCCATGCCGTTCTGGGTGGAATTCTTGAATTCGCCTTCGTACACGATGCCGTTGGCGTAGCTGGCCATGCCCTGGCCGTCGATCACGCCGGCCTTCCAGTCGCCCTCAAAGGTCGAGCCGTCGGCATAGGTGATCTTGCCTATGCCGTGGGGTGCGCCGTCGATAAATGCGCCTTCGTAAATTGATCCGTTGGGATAGTTGGCGATGCCCTGACCTTCGATCCGGCCTTCGACCCATTCGCCCGCATAGCGGAACCCATCAGGGCGAGAGAACGAACCCTGCCCATGCTGGCGGCCGTCCTTAAACTCACCCTCATAGATGTCGCCGCTGTCGTATTGCTTTGTCTGGACAGTGCTTTGGGCGATTGCGGGCACGGCACTCAGGGCCGCAGTCGCCAAAACTACGCTTGCCAGTAAATGGCCACGGTGATCACGCATACCCAAATCGTCCCTGTCCCGACCGCCATAAACAAGAGCCTGGCGGCCACCTCCCACGAAACGCAGCAAGGGTGCGGTGAAACGCCCTTAAGCATCCTGTCGCAGTCTATGGACAACATGCAATGCTGACAACAGGTGCATACAGGACTCATTCACCCTGACCATGCCGAGGCCGCGCCGCAAGCCCTCATGTACATGAACCCGCGCGGGGGCTTGCCGCTGGGCGCCATCATCGGGTAAGGCCGCGCTTCAGGCGGCTCCGTCCCCGTCCCCCTACGCCTGCAGGAGACCGGCCCATGACAGACGCCTTCCGCATCACGCTCGGGCAGCTCGACCCGGTGGTCGGCGACATCCGCGGCAATGCCGATCAAGCCCGCGCCGCATGGCGTGCAGGCAAGGATGCAGGCGCCGATCTGGTGGCGTTGCCGGAGATGTTTTTGGCCGGATACCAGCCGCAGGACCTGATTCTGAAGCCCGCGTTTCTGGATGCCTGTGAGGCTGAGCTTGCGCGCCTTGCGTCCGATTGCGCCGATGGGCCGGCGCTGGGCATCGGCGCGCCACTGCGCGAGGACGGCCATATCTACAACGCGTGGATTGTGCTCGACGGCGGCAAGGTTGTTGGGGCGGCCAAAAAGCATCACCTGCCCACTTACGGCGTGTTTGATGAAAAGCGCCTCTATGCCTCGGCCGACCCGCAAGGGCCGATCATGGTGCGCGGCGTGCGCGTCGGGGCCCCGATCTGCGAAGATGCGTGGTTCCCCGACATCGCCGAGACCCTTGAGGAATCAGGCGCCGAGATTCTGCTGGTCGCCAACGGATCGCCCTATGAGCGCGGCAAGATTGAAATCCGCCACCAGCTGATGGTGTCCCGCGCTGTGGAAACCGGGCTGCCGGTGATCTATCTGAACCGCACCGGCGGGCAGGACGATCAGGCCTTTGACGGGGCATCCTTTGCGGTGCAGCGCAATGGCGCGCTGGCGCTGCAATTGCCGATGTTCGACACGATGCTGCACCACCTGGACCTGACGCGCGGCGATGATGGCTGGGTTGTGACCCAAGGGCCGCTGGCCCCGATCCCCGAAGAACAGGACCGCGATTACCGCGCGATGGTTGAGGCAACCCGCGACTACGCCCGCAAAACCGGGTTCAAGACCGCGCTGCTTGGCCTTTCTGGCGGCGTGGACAGCGCGCTGGTTGCCGCCATTGCTGCCGACGCGCTGGGGCCGGAAAACGTGCGCTGCGTGATGCTGCCGTCGCAATACACGTCCCAGCACAGTCTGGATGACGCTGCTGAGGTCGCGCGGGCGCTTGGCTGCACCTTGCAAAACCTGCCAATCGCACCCGGCGTGGCGGCGATCGAAGCGTCGCTTGCGCCCCTGTTCGAAGGCCGCGGCGCGGACGTCACCGAAGAAAACATCCAATCGCGCCTGCGCGGGCTGTTCTTGATGGCGCTGTCCAACAAGTTCGGCGACCTGCTGCTGACCACCGGCAACAAGTCTGAGATGGCCGTGGGCTACTGCACCCTTTACGGCGACATGAACGGCGGCTGGAACCCGATCAAAGACCTTTATAAAATGCGGGTCTTTGCGGCGTGCCGCTGGCGCAATGAAAACCATGAGCCTTGGATGAAAGGCCCCGCGGGCGTGGTCATCCCGACCCGCGTGGTGGAAAAAGCGCCCTCGGCCGAACTGCGCGCCGACCAGAGGGACGATGACAGCCTGCCGCCATACCCCGTGCTCGACGACATGCTTGAGCGGTTGGTGGAGCGCGATGCCTCAGTGGCCGATTGCGTTGCTGCGGGCCATGACAAGGCTGAGGTGAAGCGGATCGAGCGTCTGCTGCATCTGGCCGAATACAAACGCCATCAGTCCGCGCCGGGGCCGAAACTTGGCCCGCGCGCATTCTGGCTCGACCGCCGCTATCCCATCGCCAATTCCTGGCGCGACCGCCCTGAGGAGGCTTCATGACCAACAAGACCCCACTGGAAGAGGCGTTTGAGGGCGAAATCTGGGCCCCGACCGAATTCTTCGCCAATCACTTCAAGCTGTGGGTGGCGGTGTTCGTGCAGTCAGGCATCGCAACCTTCGTGCTGTACAGCTGGGTGACATCAGATTCAGACCAGATGATGGTCCCGGTGCTGTGCGCCGTGCTTTACGGCATCGCGTGGCTTTTCATGCAAGAAGCCCGCGACACGCGCCCGATCCTGAAATTCAGCGATGAAGGGCTGGAAGATCGCCGCCACGGCTTCACCCCTTGGGATAAGATCGCCTTCTATCAGTATAAAAAGACAATCTTTTCGCAGGCATTCGGCTACACCCTTGTGAAGGGTGCGCTGCCGCCCAAAGCCGTCGCGATCTTCCGCATCCAGTCGATGATCAACAAGCTGTCGGGCCGCCCGGCGCGGGTCTGGCAAAAGCACATGGTCGTCGGGGGGCTGGAGCCGATGCTGTACGGTGCGCGCGCCAAACGCCCGGCGTTGGACAAGACATGATGGGCGCTGTCACCACGCGTTTTGCGCCCTCACCCACCGGGTTTTTGCACCTTGGGAACCTGCGCACGGCGCTGTTCAACTGGGCGCTGGCACGCAAGGCCGGTGGGACCTTTATCCTGCGGCTCGACGACACGGACCCCAACCGTTCGCGCGCCGAATATGCCGACGCGATCCGGACCGATCTGGAATGGCTGGGCCTGACCTGGGACAGGTTTGAGGCCCAGTCCGCGCGCCTGCCGCAATACCAGGCCGCCGCCGACCGCCTGCGCGCGTCAGCCCGGCTTTATCCGTGTTGGGAGACGCCCGAGGAACTCGACCGCCGCCGCCGCATTCAGCGCACCCGCGGGCTGCCCCCGGTCTATGACCGCGCTGCACTGGCGCTGACTGAGGCTGAGAAAACCGAACTGGCCCAAAGCCATGCGCCCCATTGGCGGTTCAAGCTTGATCTTGCGCGCATTGAATGGAGCGACGGCATCCTTGGCCCGCAATCGATCGACGCGGCCTCGGTGTCCGACCCAGTGCTGATCCGCGGCGACGGGCAGATCCTTTATACTATCGCGTCCGCGGTGGATGATGTGGAAATGGGCGTGACCCATGTGGTCCGCGGTGCCGATCATGTCACCAACACCGCCGCGCAGATCCAAGTGATTGCGGCGCTGGGGGCCGCCCATCCCGCCTTTGCGCATCATTCCCTGCTGACTGGCCCGGGGGGGGAGGCGCTGTCCAAACGCCTCGGCGCCCTGTCGATCCGCGATCTTCGGACCGGTGGCGCAGAGCCGATGGCGATTCTGTCGCTGCTGGCACGTCTGGGGTCCTCAGACCCGGTGGAGCCGAGGGTGGATCTGGCTGAGATCCTCGACGGTTTTGATCTGTCGCGCTTTGGCGCCGCGCCGGTCAAGCTTGATCCCGAAGACATCGGGCCGCTGTCCGCGCGGGTGCTGCACGCCACGCCGTTTCCCGCCGCGCGGCTTGCCGCCATGGGCATCGAAGGGCCTGACGCAGATGCGTTCTGGCACGCCATCCGGGGCAACATCGCCGCGATGACCGATGCCCGCGACTGGTGGGCCATCGCGCAGCAGGGCGCGACCCCGGTGGTGGCGCAAGAAGACCGCGATTTTGTCGCCCTCAGCCTTGCCCAACTGCCCGAACGCCCGTGGGGGCCCGAAACCTGGCGCGCATGGACCGGTGCCCTGAAGGCTGAGACGGGGCGCAAGGGCCGCGGGTTGTTTCTGCCGCTCAGGCGTGCGCTGACCGGGCGCGATCATGGGCCGGACATGGCGGCGTTCATGCCGCTGCTGCACGCGGTTCCTGGCGCGTTGGACTGAACGCGTCGCGCGGGGCTATGCAGCACGCAGCGCAGCGGCCTAATGTGATCGTGACCAAGCATGACCGTGCCAGGAGGTCCGTGTGACCATCGCCCACGACGAGGCCCCGCAGCAACGCCTGCCGCCAAGCGCGCGGCCGGGCCTGTTATCGCGGCTTCCCGTGCGCGCGGTGATGGGGCTGGCGCTGGCGTTTGTGGTCACGGTGTCGGTGGTGGCGGGGTTTCGCGCGCCAACCGGCCTGCGCGATCTTGAAGCGGGGCTGAACGACACGCTGCGGGTGATCTTTTCGCCCTATTCCACACAGCAGGACCCGCAGATATCGATCCTCGCGATCACTGAGGACACGTTGGCCCGCTTTCCCTACCGGTCCCCGGTGGACCGCGATTTTCTGGCCGACCTGGTTGAAAAATTGCATGGCGCGGGCGCCAAGGCTGTTGGCCTCGACATTTTGATCGATCAGGCGACTGAGCCGGGAAAAGACGACCGCCTTGCCCGCGCGCTGCACGCGTTTGATGGCCCTGCAGTGGTGGCCTGGGCCGATGCGCGCGCAGGTCTGCGCCCGGCGCAAGACGCGTTCCTGAACGATTTCATCGCCCGCGCCGGGGCAATCGCGGGATCTGCCAGGCTGATCTATGATGATGATGGTGTGGTGCGGCGGTTTTCGGTGTCGTCGGGCGGCGACGCGCACACCCTGCCAGCCGCCCTGATCGAAGGGACCGGCGACGCGGTGACCATCCAAGACGGTCTGATCGATTGGCGCAGGGAGGCAGCAGACGGCGCCGCCGCGTTCCAGATCCTGCCATCGCACGCGCTGATGAACCCCGCTTTGCCCGCGGCGCTGTTTCGCGGCTGGTTTGGCGGGCGCTATGTGCTGATCGGCGCGGATCTGGAACAGACTGACCGGCATGAAACCTCGCTTGCGGCCGATCCGACGATTGCGAACCGCACCCAGCCCGGCGTTCTGATCCACGCCCATGTGCTGAGCCAGATGCTCGACACCCGATCCGTGCGCGACTGGCCGGTGGATGATCTGCGCGGCGCCGGGCTGGTCGCTGCGCTGACCTTGATCGGCGCGGCGCTTGGCCTTCGGGGGGGATCGCTGGCGCTGAAGGCCGCGCTGCTGGCGGGCACGGGGGCGGTGTGGCTGGGGCTGGCGGCGGGGCTGGCGGACATGCACGGGCCTTATCTGCCGATTGCGCCGCCGCTTTTGGGCCTTGGGATCGCGTTCGGATTTGGCGGCGTGGCTGAGGCATTTTTGGCCGCGCGCGAAAAGGCGTTCATCCGGCAGGCGTTCTCGCATTATTTGGAACCGGCGATGGTGGATAGGTTGGCCCGCGACCGAAATTCGCTGCGTCTGGGTGGAGAGCGGCGCGAATTGTCATTCCTGTTCACCGACATCGCCGGGTTCACTGAGATGTCGGAGCAATTGCCGCCGGAGGAACTGACCGGCCTGCTCAACGACTATTTCGATGGGATGAGCGACGTGATCGCGGCCCATCACGGCATGATCGACAAATTCATCGGCGACGCGGTGGTGGCGCTGTTCGGCGCCCCGACTGCCGACGCAAACCATGCGCTGAACGCCGTGCGCGCCGCCGCCGCGATGGATGCGTTTGCTGAGGATTTCCGCCGCGGGCATCGCGGGCAGGGCATCGGCATCACCCGCATCGGGGTGCATACCGGGATGGCCAGCGTCGGCAATTTCGGCGGGCGCAAGCGGTTTGACTACACGGCGATGGGCGACGCGATGAACACGGCCGCGCGGCTGGAATCGGTCAACAAGACCCTTGGCACACGGGTGACGGTGTCGGGTGCCGCACGCGCCGCAGCCATGGCCCAGGCCGGCGGAAAGGTCAGCGCATTGCCCACGCTGCGCCCCGCGGGTCGGCTTGCGCTAAAGGGCAAGGCAGCGGCGACTGAGGCTTGGAACCTGTGCGACGGGCTTGATCGGGACTTGCAAGACGATTACGCGGCGGCGTTCGCGCTGATGGCGGCGGGCGATCCGGGCGCGGCGCAGGCCTTCGCCGATCTTGCTGCGCGCTTTCCCGGCGATCCGCTTACGGCACTGCATCTGAGGCGTCTTCAGGCGGGCCAAACCAGCGATCAGGTGGGCTTGGGCTGAAAATCTGCGTCTTTGATGCAAAAATCGCGAACCGCGACATTCTTAGCCTTCATGCGATCACAATTTTAACGCACCCTTAATCATCATCGCATGTCCGCCATAGTTCATGCTACCATGCCCCTACGTTCTACAGCGCCCGCACTTGGGTGCTGATCGACCCGATGCGTTTTATCCTCTGGCCTTTTTGATACTTTAAGGCTGCGTCCGATCCGTCTACAGCTGAAAGTCGCTGTCATGAATCGCA
>JBLGAC010000012.1:0-86953 GCA_047610385.1 Paracoccaceae bacterium
GCGGAGGCGGAGGCGGAGGCGGAGGCGGAGGCGGAGGCGGAGGCGGAGGCGGAGGCGGAGGCGGAGGCGGAGGCGGAGGCGGAGGCGGAGGCGGAGGCGGAGGCGGAGGCGGAGGCGGAGGCGGAGGAGAGAATGGTTGCTGATTTTGGTTTCAACCCTGTTTATCTGCGCATCTGGTTCAAGGCGGCGTGCCTGATAAAAGGGATCATTTTTGGCATCATTGATTTTGCTGGGCAACATTGCCTGCCTAATTTACCGCTTTTGTCAGCCAACAATTACGTCACGATTGGCAGAGCTGTGGCGCGGCCTTCCACCATGGCCCAGTCCGTGAGATTTCGCGCTGCTGGTTGGCCCTGGAACGTGATCGCATTGGGGGGGCATGACTCGGCCCAAGTTACTGCCAATTTCGTGGACACTAGGTTAAATCTGCATAGCACATACGTTGAACCCCCTGAGGCTAAGATGACCCAGTTTTAAATATCGGCGAAGTGTATTTTAAAAAAGTTTATTTATTTTAGATGCTTCTGTTTAAAGTAATTTTGCCAATTTTATTAATTATTAAAAAGATTTTATATATTTTTTAAAATCACTAGAGACAATATCTCAGCATGTCATCTGTAGCCTCGCCAATTTTACATAATTTATCTTATTTATATATATATTTTAAATAGAATAACTTCACGACTAACTACTTTGTCGGGAGTGAGCCATGGGCCTTGATGGATTTTTGGGTCACTCGATTTAGGCTCTCGATCACGTTGATGGCGTAGATGATCTTGCAGATTGCTGGATTGGAGGCGACGAACGGGATCACGTCATGCCATGTCTGCCGCCAGACCGGGGCAGTAGAGGCGCAGAGATCCTAGTAATGGCGAACCAGCGTCACAACACAGGTCTGAACGCTGGTGTCAGGAAAGGCCGCCATAATGGCATCCAGAAAGCTTTTCAGGTTGCCATTAAGGCGATCAGAATGTCTTGAACGCGGCAATTAAACAAATTAGTCATCGTTAAGCATAATTATTTGTCACCTTCATTATTGTGGATCTATCACCCGGTAGGCGACTGCTTGGAGTTTCCAAAAATCTAAAATCTCACACACGCCGTCCTATAAGGTGCCCGGCGCCATATAAAACGGCTTATCTTTGGCCATCTGAATGTGTGAATTCATAATCTTCACGCGCAAGGCGTCAGAGCTAATATACATGCGGTCCAGCGCCAGATATTTATGTTAATGGGATTCGTCGATTGCTGCATCAGCAATACATTTAACTTTCTGCCTGGCAAGATATTGCACAGCGATGCCCGAGAGGGATATTGGCCAATACCTTCAGTCCATAGATATTTTAGGATGGGCGTGGATTTCACAAATTGCCAGGCCAGCGGATTAAAGGCTGATGATCTTTTCACTATTTAGATCTATTTTGCATCCCATAGACCCGGGTTTGGTTCTTTTGAACAACACTGGCTCAAAACTGCGCTGCCGATCACACGGCACGGTGATCGGCAGCGCACCATCGTGGCTTTTCAGCACCTAAAAGGACAAGCCATTGTGCCGGTTCGGCTGTGCAATGCCCTGCCAAGCAGTGGACGCATCGTTAACTCCACCCACGGCTCTTCAGAAGTTCATCCAGCAGGTCATTGGAAGTGGTCATCGTCTTTGCCCTCACGAAGCATGGTTCATATAAAAGATGAATGAAATTCAAAAACTCTAATTATACGGGACTCCTTTAAATGACTGTCAGCTGTTTTTCATCAAATAATTGCAATAAGTGGGCTATTATTTTAATCTTATGTGAGGCCTTAAGCCAACCTAAAAGCACCTATAACGCTTCACAAATCATGCGGCAAATATCTTAGCCGTTGACTCCAGAATGCACGAAGGTGCGCCAAGTGATGATTTCGCGATCATGGCGTCAATGATGAAAGCGGCCCAGATGATGCCGCCGTTGCAGCGCGCAAATTATCGACCAGCAGGCGATCTCCTTCGATCACCGAGAGGGGCCAGGCCGCCCGAGCACCAACGCAATTTTGAGCGCGTCGCAGTGGCCTTGCCGTCATACGCGCGATCCGGCCGCTCAGTATAGCATCGCGCCAGCACCAGTTTCCGAGCCTGCGTGATGCGCCCGACGGTGAATTTTCCTCACCTGCCAGCCAGTGGGCAAAAGCGCTTGGGGATGATGAACGCGGTGCATTGCGCGCGCAAATGACGGCCCGTGAGCGCCGTGATCCATAGGTCGGCCAGGTCGCCAGCAGCCTGATGAACAGGGGCCAGCCGCTCGCGTCTTTTGCCTTATGGTAGCGCCATCGTGGCTTCACTTGGCCAGTCAGGTGGGCATTCAAATTGAAACGGGAGGCGCCCAGACCGATGCCGCAACGGCCATCAGATGCCATCCAGTAGCCTCAAGCGCGCACGCCAAGTCGATCTTTTGAGCGCACCTTTTCCAACGCCTAATGTATCTCGGCGTCCAGCATCAGGCGACGCCAGCGATAAAGCAGGTTTGGTGCATCCTCATCCAGCGCCTCCCTGACGATCCAAAGCTTCTCAGACGCTAGCCAGCGGCACCTCAGATTTCAAATTCAGACATTCAGGCACACGCCGCCATGGCTATGCCTGAGTGTCCAATCGAAGCGATGGCTAAGGCCAAAGGCCCCTCAATTATTAAGATCTATGTATCAGCCTGCATGCTTAACATCAGGCCGTGACGGGCATCAGCGCTGCCCGCCAGCATCTCTGCGTAGGTCTGCAAGGCGGCGTCCGGGCCAGGCCGTTGCACGATCTGCACCCAACCGTCCTGTGACACTTGGCCGATGAACTGTGTCCAGGCCGCCGCGATCCGGCGTTGCAGTTCCGCACCGCCCCAGCCTTCGGGCGGCGGGGCAGCGCGCTTTTTCACCTGAGAGGGCGCGAAGAACAACGTAGGACGCGGGCCAGGCAGATCGCGGCCCGTCGCTAGGTCTTCCCAATGGGTGCCACCGATGGAGCTGCTGAAGGTCAGCGCATCGCCGAAATGCGTGTGCACAGTGCGGCGCAGGCCACCATTTCCAGCGAAATCGACATACACCGTGGGGGTCTGCGCGGGCAGGCTGGTCACCTCGTCGTACATGCGCACCTCGTCATAGCAACCAAGTGAGCGCACGAACGCCGCGTTGCCAGCGGAGGTGAGGCCAGTAATCTTGGGTGCCCCCGGCATCCCGCGCCGCAGCGCAAGGCAATGCGCAAGGCCGAACGCCGTCTTGCTGGAGGCGCTGGACAGCAGCACCTGCTGGGCGCCAAAAAACTGGTTTTCAGCCAGAAAATCATCGATCAGGAATGATGTGATGAACAGCGGCCGCAGCACCGCCTGCATCCCCTCAAGCTCTGGCTTCCAGGCCGGGTCGACGTCACAAAAGCTGTATTGATTGTAGACCAGCGCCAGATCCTGGCGGTGCGGCGCGCCATCCACAAAGCCCGCGGCTGAGATTTTTGGGGGCACCACAACCAGGTGTGTGCCAGCCGGGTAGTAGCCCCAGACCCGCCGGCCGACGGCCAAACCCTCAAGCTTTGATTCGATGACAGTGGCGAACCCCCACACCGGCAGGCAGCCCAGTGCCGCATCGCCCGCCGGGAAGAACTGCCAATACTTCATGGCCTCGCCGAAGGCTGCGTAGGTGATGTTGTTGGCCGTCAGCGCGAACGTATCCACGGCCAGCCGCGCCTCACCTTCGACCAGCGTGCGGGCAGCCGGGGCGTCAGGATCGGGGCCTAGATGGGCCTTAGCCAGATGATCTTTTTGGATAAAAAGGCGATGGCCGGGGTCAAGCGTCATGGCTGAATTCCTGAATTGGACGGGTTCGGTTCTGCGCGTGTCTGGCCGCGGCGACCCGCCATAAGGGCGGGAAGATTGGCCATGGCAGCGGCTGCCTGCATCTTCAGCTGCGCGATCACAGCCTGCTTTTCAGTGTCCTGTTTGTCGACGCCGCCCAACAGTTTTCCGAAGCCATCCAAGCGACTTGCACGGATCCACGCACGCAGCGTCTTGTCTTGCCCCCATCGGAACTGGTTCCACATGTTGGCCATGATGGTTCCAAGATACGCATCCAGCGTGTTTGGAAACGGGACCGGAGCACACAAGCGGTTCTTGTGCGCCTCATTGTCGTAATGCACCTCAACATAGGCGGTCATTGCGGCGCTGAAGGCGACCAACGGCGCGCGCACCAACTGCGGCACGATCTTGTCGCCCTGAAAGACCGCTTGCGCTGGACGCGGCGTCACCGCCGATGCTGTGCAGTCGATGAACAGCGTGTTGGGCACCACGTCAACGCGGCCTTCGTCCAGCACCATGTGATCGGCATGCAGGGCCTGCACGCGCCCGCGGCGGATGACGTTGCGAATACGGCGCAGCACGTCGATTTCATCTGTCGACACGGTGGCGAAATGGAACATGCTTGGCACATGATCTGGGTCGACGCGCAACATGGCGCCGCAAGCCTCCAGCCGCAGGAACAGGTCATCGACCGAGGTTGCCTTGGCGACGGCCTCCATTTGTCGGGCCTGCCCTCCGATGGCCTCATCGAAGAATTCGGGCCCGTTCTGGGTGGTCACACGGTTCACCAGCCATGAATCGCGCGGCACGACCCACTGGATGGAATCCGGGTCAGCACCCGATTGAAGCAGGCAGATGCAGGCGTCCAATGCGGTTTTGCCAGCGCCAATCACCACGAAATGCCGGGGCAAGCCGCTCTCGTGCATTTCGCTCCACAACCCGGGCAGCGCGTTCGGTGGCACCATGCGCACGCCGGGGCCGACATCAAATTGCGGGCGGTGCGTGGCGGGTACCGAGGGGCTGTAGAAGGTGGCGTCCACCAGCTTTTTGCGCACCTTCACCTGGGTCCGCGCACCCGACAGCAGCGATTCAAACTGGCCATCGCCAAGGTGGTTGCACAGCGGAAAATACCGAACGCGTCCGCTGGGCAGCAGCCGCTGGTTCATCACGCGATCGAAATAGCCGCTGACCTCAGGCCCGGACGCAAGTTCATACAGGCCTTTGTTCAGGCCAACCGCGTCCTTCAGCCCACTGCCAAGTTCCAATGAGTTAACACCATAAAAGGATGACGGCTGGTGCAACGTTACGAACGAATAGGCGTCGTTCCAATGCCCGCCAGGCTTGCCGTGTCGATCGACAATGGTGACGTGCGCATCGCTTTCCGTGATCAGCGTGTCAGCAAACGCGAGCCCAACGGCCCCACTGCCAATAATCAGATAGTCGGTCTCTATTTCAGGTAAGCTCATGTTGCGTCGTCCTAGAAAAATCACGCGACTGCGCAACCAATTGGTCGCGGCCGCCCGGAACCACGCAGGATTTGCCGGAAGCTGAATGATCTTCGCCAGCATTCCCCGGATGGCGTGCCTTTTGTCAAGCTAACGCGTTCGCAGGCATCTTTCCAAGCCATTCCGGTCCCCGCATGTCCCATGCTGCGGCTTGCGCGCCACTAGGCCAAGACGCATTTCCCAACCCATTTTTAGTCAAGACCATCAAAATCAAGGCCGTTTGATTGAGCGTTTTGACGCTGCAAATTTCAAAAAAATCAGCGGATATGGCCTTATTGTACTTATAGAAACACAGGTTAATTCAAGATTATTCAAACCAAAATCCCAATACCTCGCAAACAAAACCCTCAGCAGCACCGCGATCTGGTTCGGCATCTTGGCCCAGCATGTCAGACGCAGTTTGCTTTTTTGGATGCGGCATAGGGCGTTGCCCCGCGCACTTAAAAACCTGCACTGCATATCGCCGCAAAGGCGCTGAGCCTCACTTTTGTCCCCCACACCGCCCCGGCCTTGACGATGACGCCGCCCTGCGCCCGTGCTAGGCGTTGCGCCATCGCCCTCGCTGCCGGAGCCAGACCATGACCGCATACGCCGATCTTCTGTCCCATCTGCGCGAAACCGCGGCCCTGTCGCGCGTCGCCGGTCGCCTGTCCTGGGATCAGGAGGCAGTGATGCCCCCCAAGGGCGGCGAGGGGCGGGCTGAGGAAGCCTCCGCCATGGCGGCCATCCTGCACGCGCGCCAGACCGACCCGCGCATTGGCGACTGGCTGGCGACGATCGACGCGGGCGCGCTGGACCCCGCCGCCGCACGTGACGTGGCGCTGACCGCCCGCGACCATGACCGCGCGCGCAAGGTTCCGGCACGGCTGGCGGCTGAGCTTGCAGGCCTGACCACCCGCGCGCAGGGCATCTGGGCGACCGCGCGCAAGGCGTCCAATTTTAGCGCCTTTGCGCCGACCCTGGCGCAGGTCATCGCCCTGAAGCGCGAAGAAGCTGAGGCCATCGCCGCCCCCGGCCAGACCCCCTATGACGCGCTGCTGCAAGATTTTGAACCCGGCGCCAAGGCCGCGGACCTGACGGCGATGTTCGCGCGTCTGCGCGCCGGGCTGGTGCCGTTGGCCGAACAGGCCGCTGAAACTGGCCCGGCTCCGGCGCTGTCCGGCCATTTCGCGCACGCTGCGCAGATGGCGCTGGCCCGCGATGTGGCGACCGCGTTCCGCTATGACTGGGATGCCGGGCGGCTGGATCTGGCGGTGCATCCGTTTTCGTCGGGCGGGCGCGGGGATGCGCGGATCACGACGCGGGTGGACGAGGGCGATCCGTTCAACTGCCTTTACTCCACGATCCACGAAGTCGGCCACGCGGTCTATGAGCAGAACATCGCCGCGGATCTGTTCGGGCGTCCCAGCGGGGATGCCGCGTCGATGGGCGTGCATGAAAGCCAGTCGCGGTTCTTTGAAAATGCCGTCGGCCGGTCCCGTCCCTTTGCCGAATGGCTGCAACCGCGGGTGCGGACCGCGCTTGGCGACACTGCCCCCGCCACGCCGGATGCATTTTTCCGCGCCGCCAACCGCATCGCGCCCGGCTTTATCCGCACTGAGGCGGACGAGGTGCATTACAATCTTCACGTCCTGATGCGCTTTGATCTGGAGCGCGCGCTGATCGCCGGGGAACTGGCCGCCGCCGATCTGGCCGATGCGTGGCGCGCGCGCGCTGAGGCTGATTTCGGTGCCCCGCCCCCTGATGATGCGCGCGGTGCGTTGCAGGATGTGCATTGGTCTGTGGGCCTGTTCGGGTATTTCCCGACCTACAGCCTCGGCAATCTTTATGCGGCGGAGCTTGAGGTCGCCATGCGCCGCGATCTGCCTGCCATGGATGACCTGATGGCCGCGGGCGATCTGGCACCGCTGGTTGGGTGGATGACCACGCATATCCACAGCCACGGGTCGATCCTGCCCGCGCCCGCGCTGATCGAACAAGCCGCAGGCAAGACCCCGGATGAGGCCGCACTGCTGGCGCATCTGGCGCGCAAGGTGGCGGCGCTGGCCTGATCCGTCAGCCCAGCCCGAGCGATCCGATCAGCAAAAGCGCGGCGCCCAGCAGCACCAGCGTTTCAAACACCACCATGCCGATATGGCCGCCGCCAACCTGCGCCATCGCGCGCAGCGATGTCTTGACCCCAAGCGCCGAGATCGCGGCCACCAGCATCCAGCGCGACAGATCGGACGCGGGTGCGGCGACGAAATCGGGGATCAGCCCAAAGCTGTTGGCGGTTGCCAGCGCGGCGAACCCGATCACAAAGCCGGGGATGCCCGGCGGGGCGCCCGTCGTCGATCCCTTGCCCATCCGCAGGCACAGCACCACGATCAGCAGCACCACCGGCAACATCGACACGCGCAGCAGTTTGACGATGGTGGCGATGTCTCCGGATTCCTCAGAAATCGAATAGCCCGCGCCGACCACCTGGGCCACGTCATGGATCGTGGCGCCGATCAGAAAGCCCGCCTGAGTGTCGCTTAGTCCCAGTGCGCTGAACACGATCGGATAGACGATCATCGCAATGGTCGACAGCGTGGTGACGGCGACGACGGTGAACAGGGTGTTGCGCTCAGTCTTGTCGTTGTGCGGGATCACCGCGGCGATGGCCAAGGCGGCTGAGGCCCCGCAGATCGCCACCGATCCGCCAGTCAGCAGCGCGAACCGCCATTGGCGCCCGAACAGCCGCGCCGCGACAAAGCCTGACCCGATGGTCAGCGCGATCAGCCCGACCACCGCCAGCACCGACCCAAGGCCAAGCGCCGCGATGTCCGCGAACGTCACCCGCAGCCCCAGCAGCGCCACACCAAACCGCAGCACCGACCGCGACGTGAACGCGATGCCCAACGCGCAGCGGCTGTCTGTTGCAAGGAAGTTGAACGCCATACCAATCAGCAGTGCGAACAGCATGACCGGGGCACCGTAATGCTCCGACAAAAAGCTGGCCGCCGCGGCGACGAGCAGCGCCAACCCGACGCCCGGTGCCAGATCGTGGATCTGCCGCACGCGCGGGTGGCGCGTCAGACGAGGGCTGAGCATGGGCATTCCTGCGAATAATGGTCGCGCCGGGCGCGATGGTCCAGCGCGGGGGCCCGGCGCGGGGGGATGGCGCGGTGGGATGGGGGAAGGGCGGGTGCAGCCCCTCCCCCAATGGTGCATCAGGCGCTGCGATACAGCTTGGTCATCGAGAATTCCCGATGGCCAAGCGCCTCAGCCGCAGTGACGCGGCCATTGCCGGTGCGCTCAATCATCTCGATCAACGCATCACCAGCCTGGTCGATGGTCATTTCACGCGACAGAACGCCGGTGACGTCGACATCAATATGCTCAGACATGGTGCGCAGCGTGCGCGGGTTGCCCGAGATTTTGATGACCGGCACGATCGGATTGCCGACCACATTGCCCTGCCCGGTGGGGAAGGTGTGGATGACATACCCCGCCGCGGCCATCAGCGTGACGCATTCCGCCGCCGCCGAAGACGTGTCCATGAAGTAAAGCCCCGGGCCCTTGCCGGGTGCCTCAGCCGGTTCCAACGCGTCGATATAGGTGCTGGTGCGGCCGATCTTTTCCAGATTGCCGAGGGCCTTTTCCTCGATGGTCGTCAGACCACCCAGAATGTTGCCCTTGGTCGGCTGGCTGTCGGACAGATCTGAGGTTTTGAACTGTTCGATCACGTCGTCCTGATAGGCTTGGAAAAGCTTCATGAACTTCTCGCCTGCCTCAGGATTGGCGGCGCGGGCTTTGCAGATATGCTCAGCGCCAGTGATCTCAGAGGTCTCACCAAAGCAGCCATGCAGGCCCAGCGGCAGCAGTTTGTCATACATGTTGCCGACCGTGGGGCACGATGACAGACCCGTGGTCGTGTCGCTCTCGCCGCATTTGGTGGACACCCACAGCTCCGACACCGGGCAGGGTTCCTTTTGCAGCTCGCTGGCCCAGTGCATGTATTCCTTGGCCTTCCAGCTTGCCTGTCGGATGGTTTCAAAATCACCCTTCTGCTCAATGGAAAATCCGATGACCGGCTTGCCCGTCGCGGCGATGCCGTCAACGATGACCTTGGTCCATTCCGGTTCGATGCCGATCACGACAACGGCGGCAACATTGGGGTTGGCGCCGGTGCCGATCATGGTGCGGAAATGCAGCTCCAGATCCTCACCAAATTGCAGACGGCCATAGGCGTGGGGGATCGCCATGGTGCCTTTGACGTTGTTCGCCACCGCTTCGCACGCTGCGTTGGAGATGTCGTCAACGGGCAGGATCAGCACATGATTGCGCACGCCGACGCGGCCGTTTTCACGGCGCCAGGCGTTGACGGTGCGGTTTGACAGATCGAGGGCCATTTCAGTTACCACCGCTTGGTTTTGAGGTTCTGGGTATGGACGTGATCGCCCGTCGATGCGGTCCCAATCATGCGGCCGATATCTGCGCCGTATTTGGTCACGGTGTCGCCAACCGACAGATTGGTCAGCGCGACCTTGTGGCCGATGGGGATGTCAGAATTAGCGACGAGCGTGAAGTCGCTGTTGTCCTCAGTCACGACGCACAGCATTTCGGTGCCAGCGGTCAGGCCTTCAACCACAACGACGCCGACATTGTCGCCTTTGTGGTGCACAAGAAGTTGGGGCTTTTGTCCCATGTCGATCTCCATTCACGGTTTCAAAATGATCTTCGGCGCGGCCGCACGGCCTGCCTTGATGTCTTCGAAGGCGCGCGCGCCATCCGACAGGGCGCGCACCTCCATCCAGTCCAGCGCGCCGAGGCGACCTGCAAAGATCGCCGCCGCGGTGTCGCGAAAATCGCGCGCCGTGTAGGTGTAGCTGCCGAGAAACGCGATCTCCTGCAGTGTGACACGCCGGATATCGAGGCCGCCCTTGGCGTCGCCGAGGCCGATATGCACGATCACCCCGCCAGGGCGCACCGCGCCCGACGCCGCCTTGCGGGTCGCGGCGATGCCGACGCCATCGACCGCCAGATCAACTGCTGACGGGCCGGGGTCAAAGCTGGGGTCGAACACCCGGAAATCGCCCGCAGCCTGCACAATTGCGCGGCGGGCGGCGTTGGTCTCGCCGATCCAGATTTCACGCGCGCCATGGGCCGCAAGCACCAGCGCGGCGCCAAGCCCGATGGCACCACCGCCCAGCACCATGCAGCGCGCGTCTTCAAGCGGGCAGTGCAGACCCCGCCGCGCGATCCGCACCGCGTGCCAACCACAGGCGATGGGTTCGGCTAGCGCGGCCTTGTCGGTCGGCACCCCGTCAGGGATCGTCACCAGATTGCCCGGCGGCATCGCCAGACGTTCGGCAAACGCACCTTCGCGCGGGGGCATCGAAATGATCTGCCGTTTGGCGCAAAGGTTTTCGCGCCCCGCGGTGCAGTCGTCGCAAACCCCGCAAGTGACCAGCGGGTTTACCGTAACCCGCGTGCCCGCGCCCGGCCCATCGATGATCAGGCCCGCCGCCTCGTGCCCAAGGATCAGCGGCGCGGGGCGGCGCTCATCATGGCCAAGCCATGCGTGCATGTCGGACCCGCAGATGCCGACATGTTCGACCTGGATCAACGCATCGCCGCCCAAGGCAGGGTCCAGCACGACGCGGTATTCAAGGGACTCAGGCCCCGTATAAACCAGCGCTTTCATTTCGCAGTGAACCCCCCATCAACGGCCAATATCTGCCCTGTGACATAGGCAGAGGCGTCAGAGCATAAAAACAGCGTCGGCCCGATCAGATCCGCCAGCGCGCCATTGCGTCCGATGCAGGTCTGCGCCGCGTTGCGCGCGGCCAGATCAGGGTTGCCGAACACCGGGCCGGTCAGTTCGGTTGGGAAAAACCCCGGCGCCAGCGCGTTGGCGGTGATGCCATAGGGGGACCACGCCTCAGCCATCGCGCGGGTCAATTGACCGATCGCCCCTTTGGAGGCGCCGTACGCGATCCCGCCGGGAAAGGCGCGAAAGGTCTGCAACGAGGCAAGGTTGACGATCCGCCCCCAGCCCGCCGCACGCATTCCCGGAACCAGCGCCTGAGCCAGAAAGAACGGCGTCGACAGGTTCAGATCCAGCGTTGCCTGCCAGCCTTGCGCGGTGACGTCATCGGCCACCTCTCGGGTGTTGATGCCCGCGGCGTTGATCAGAATGGTCGGCGGGCCGAACGGGGCGGAGGCCGCGTGCGCCAGTTCGGCCATGGTCTCAGGGTCCGACAGATCAGCGGTCAGCGCGGCAGTTTTGCCCCCCGCATCATTGCGCCATGCGTCCAGCGCGTCGGCGCGGCGGGCGATGCCAACCACCGAAGCGCCAGCGCGCGCCAACGCCGTGGCCAGCGCGCGGCCGATGCCAGAACTGGCGCCGGTCACGCAGGCCACGCGGCCCGATACGCTGAACATGGGGTCAGTCATCGGATCATTCCGCCCCAGTCAGATCGAAATTTTCGCCGGGAAAGTATTTCTCCAGCCGGATGTCGGCGGTGCGGGCGTGGCCCTCCATGCCTTCCAACCGGGAAATCCGGGCGGTGGCTTCGGCAACCGGGCGGGCGGCGTTTCGGGTGGACCGCTGCCACGTCACCAGTTTCATGTATTTGTGGACCGACAGGCCGCCAGTGTACCGCGCAGCGCCGCTGGTCGGCAGCACATGGTTGGGACCCGACGCCTTGTCACCGAACGCAACCGTGGTTTCTTCGCCCAGAAACAGCGATCCGTAGCATTGCAGCCGCCCCAGGAACCAATCGAGATCGGCAGCCTGCACATGCAGATGCTCTGGCGCATAGCTGTCAGCGATTTGGGCCAATTCTTCGCGGGTGGACACCACCATCACTTCGGCCATGTCACGCCATGCGGCGGCGGCGTTCTGCGCGTTCAGATCGGGCAAGGTGGCGAGGTATTTCGGGGCCAGCTCCATGACCTTTTCGGCCAGCGGGCGGTGGGTGGTCGCCAGCCAGACCGGGGAATTATAGCCATGCTCAGCCTGACCCACCAGATCCCAAGCGACGATGTGCGGGTCTGCGGTTTCATCGGCAAGGATCAGGCTGTCGGTCGGCCCTGCGAACATGTCGATGCCAACGCGGCCAAACAGGATGCGCTTGGCCTCAGCCACGAACTGGTTGCCGGGGCCGACCAGAATGTCTGATTTCGGCAGCCCAAACAGCCCGAAAGCCATCGCCGCCACGCCCTGCACGCCGCCAAGCGCCAGGATCTTGTCCGCGCCGCACAGATCGGCGGTGTAGATGATCGCCGGCGCGATGCCGATGTCAGGCCGCGGCGGCGAACACGCGGTGATGTGCCCGCAGCCCGCCACCTTGGCGGTGGTCACGGTCATCAGCGCCGACGCGATGTGGCTGTAGCGCCCGCCCGGCGCATAGCAACCAGCCGCCCCACACGGGATCGCCTTTTGCCCGGCGATCAGGCCGGGGATGATCTCAACCTCAACATCCTGAATGGTGGATTTCTGCACCTCGGCAAAGCGGCGGACATTGTCCCATGCGAACCGGATGTCGTCTTTCAGCTTGGTCGGCACCTTGGCCGCGGCGGCGTCGATTTCATCACGGGTCAGCACGATGTTGCCATCATAGCGGTCAAATTTTTCCGCATAGCGCCGGGCAGCGTCGTCGCCGCCCGCCTCGATGTCGTCAAGGATCGCCTGCACCGTGGCGCGCACGTCGCCTGCATCATCGGTGGATTTGCGCGCAGCCCGCTTGAGATATTCGATGGTCATTTTGGGCCTCGTCACTTGTAAATGTCAGGGAGCATGATGGTCGAGACCGCGGGAACGAACGCGATCAGCAGCACCACCAGCAGCATGAAAAAGACGAACGGCACCGCCCGTGCGGCGATCTTGAGGATGGATTCCCCGGTCAGCCCCGACACCACGAACAGGTTCAGGCCAAGCGGCGGGGTGATGAAACCGACCCCGAGGGCGGTGATCATCATGATGCAGAACTGGATTTCGTTCATGCCGATGTTGTCAGCCAGCGGCTTCAGGATCGGCGCAAGGATGACGATGTTGGGCGTCGTCTCCATCACGCAGCCCGCAGCAATCAGGATGCCGATCATCAGCAGGATCAACAGGTTGGGATCGTCAGTCAGCGAGGTGACCGATTGCACAAACCCCTGCGGCACACCAAGCGCAGCCAGCGTCTGCGCCAGCGGCAGCGACAGCGCGATGATCGGCAGGATCACGCCGTTGACCTTGGCGGAGCTGACCATCATCGCCGGGAAATCGGACAGCTTCAGCGTGCCCAGCCCCATGCCCATGGCGATGGTGACGATCACCGCGGTTGCGCCTGCCTCAGTCGGGGTCAGGCGGCCTGAGAAGATGCCGTAAAAGATCACGCCCGGCACAAGGAACGCGTACCAACCATCCTTCAGCGCGATAACCAGATTGGCGATCCATTCCGAAAAGGTCATCAGCCTGCCGCCTTCATACGCATGGCGGCGGTTGACGACGATGTTGGTGATCAGGATCGACAGCAGGATCAGCACGCCCGGGATCAGCGCCGCCTGGAACAGCGTTGAGGCAGATATGCCCAACACCAACCCGATGACGATATAGGCGATCGAGGGCGGGATCAGGATGCCGGTGCAGGCGCCCGCAGCAACCAGCGCGCAGGCATAGGGGCGCGGATAGCCGCTTTCGACCAGACGATCGATGGTCATCCGCCCCACCGCCGCAGCGCCCGCCGCGTCGGAGCCTGAGATCGCCGAGAACATGCCGCAGACCAGCACGGTGGCCGATCCGAACCCGCCGCGCGCCCAGCAGGTGATCGCGTCGGCGACGTTCAGGAACTTGCGGCTCAGCCCGGTGCGCACCAGCACGTCGCCGGTCAGGATGAACAAGGGCACGGCGGTCAGCGCGAAATGGTCGATGCCGTCGAAAAGGCTTTCGCCCAACAGCGACAACGGCAGCACGCCCGACAGCAGCAGCATGGCGATGGCCGCAGATCCGATGGCGGCCCAGACGGGCACACCAAGCGCAATCATCGCCACAAAGATCAGCACCGGGCCATAGAAATCCCAGCCAAGGACGGTGATCTGTTCGGGTATGTTGTAAAGCATGACCGCCCCCTCAATCGAACATGCGCCCGCCCTCATAGACCGGACGCCCAGCGGCGAGGTCCTTGAGGTCGCGAACAATGGATTGAACAATACGGAAAACCATCAGGCCAAAGCCCAGCGGCACCGCCAGCAGGAACCACACCATTGAGATGCGCAAACCGTGGCTGACTGAGCCGAATTTGTAAGATACCGCGACGGTTTCCCACGACCAGTAGACAGCGATCACTGCCACCCCCAGCATCACCAGGTCACCGAAGATATAGAGGAGCGATTTCGCAACGCGCGGGATGTAGTTGAAAATCACGTCGATGCGGATATGCGCGCGTTCGCGGACTGCGGCAGCAGCACCGATCCACGCGAGGTAGATGAAGGAATAGCGGACAACCTCCTCTCCCCAGATTGAGGAATAGGCGAATATTTCCCGCCTCAGCACCTCAATGGCCATTGTGGCGACCAGCATGGTGTAGAACACCAGCAGCGCCCATCTTTCGATGTTTTTGTCGATCTTGCTGAGCATGGAAATATCCTCACGCCGGGGCCGGCCCCGGGCGGCGGATGCGCCCGGGGCTTTCTTGATGCATCGCGATCAGGCGCGAAGCGTCAGGCGTCGTGGACGTAAAGGCGGCCCATGGTGTTCGCGCCGTCTTCGAGCTTGGCGAAGGTGTCCATCGACCCGGCAAGCTCAACCTTGAAGCTGTCCCATTCGGGGCGCTGATAGCCGCCCGCGGCCTGCCATTCGCCCAACTGGTCGGCGGTCAGGCTGTGGAACTCCACCCCGGCTTTGCGCAGTTCGGCCATGGCGTAGTTGCGCGCGGCGGGCACTTTGGCCAGGTTCTGCTGCCCGGTGATGGCGGAGCCGATCTCGATCCCCTCCTGCACGTCGGCGGGCAGGCCATTGAACCATTCCAGGTTGCACGAGAACACCTGGCTGTCAGGCACCGCCTGCGTGAAGGTCACGTGGCTGAGGATGTCCTTGAACCCGAACACGAACAGCGCGCCAACCGACGGATCAAGCGCATCAGCAACGCCCTGCTTGATGGCAGACGGGGTTTCGCCCCATGCAACCGGCGTCGGGTTGGCGCCAACCATGCGGTAATACTGCTGCAACATCGCAGATCCGGGGACACGGAATTTGACGCCATCCAGATCGGCCGGGGTGATGACCGCAGACCCGCCCTTGCGCACAGCCACGACACGCGGATCGATGACCACGTAGAACAGCGGCTTGAAGCCCTTGGCCTCAACCTTCGGATGGACCTCGGATGTCCAGGCGTCTGAGGACACAAGATTGGTGAAGCGCTGATTTGAACCGCAGAAATACGGCAGGTTGATCAGATCGATCGCCGGCGCGAACGGCGCAAAGTTGGACAGCGAATGCTGCGCAGCCTGAATGGTGCCGGACTGCACCTTCTGCACCAGCGCGCCGCCAGCCCCAAGCTGCCCGCCGGGTGCAAGTTTCACATAAACCTTGCCGTTGGTGGCGTTCTGGATGTTTTCCTTAAGGTCGAGCTGCATGATCGGATAGCTGCGCGACGCACCCAGCACATAGGCGGTGGCGACGGTCATCACGTGATCAGCGGCAGCTTCGCGATCGGCCTCTTCGCGGGCGGTCTGCGCGACAGCCTCAGTCGACACAAGCGTCCCTGCGGCACCAGCGAGCACAGCAGCGGTAAAGGCGCCGCCGGTGCTGAGCTTCAGAAAGTTGCGACGCTCTACTGACGACAACGCATCAGTTTTCTTCAGGTCTGACATTGGTATTCCTCCCAGGTAGATTATTTTTTTATCGTGTTTTTTGTTTTTGCCGACGCCTCAGCATTCAAAATTCCGGCCACAAACAGCATGACCGCAATCAGCAGCGTCAGCATTTCAGCCACGTCGCCCAGAATCGCACCACTGCCGAAGGCAGCGAGCGCGACGTTGGTGATGAATATGAGAAAGGCGAGCGCAGCCATACGCAAAGGGATGCGTCCCATATTTCCTTCTCCCCTTGATGAACCGGTTGATCGAATCAACTTCTCTAAAACCAGCATAGGCAGGTGAAATCAAAATGCAAGCGCTTGCATTGAATTTGCAAGCGCTTACACGTTGCTCAAACCCTCGATACAGTCGATAGTGACGCCATGCTTTTCCTCGGAGATGGTTGAACTTGTTGAAACTTCCGACACTTGACGACGTGGCTCATGCCGCGGGCGTGTCCACTGCGACGGTCTCTCGCTGTCTCAATGCCCCTGACATGGTGCGGGCGCCGACGCGGGAACGGGTGCTGCGCGCCGTCGCCGAATTGGGCTACACACCGCATTTTGGCGGCAGGGCGCTGGCGTCAAACCGCACCAACACCATCGGCGTTGTGATCCCGACCATGGAAAGCGCGATTTTCGCTCGTGGCCTGCAAGCTTTGCAGGAGGCGCTGAGCGACAGTGGCGTCACCTTGCTGATCGCCACCTCGCATTACGATCCGGCCCGGGAAGCGGCGCAAATCCGCGCGCTGCTTGGGCGCGGCGTCGACGGATTGATCCTGATCGGCAACGCACGGCCCCCTGAAACCTACGCGCTGCTAGACGCGCACGGCATCCCGTTCGTGCTGATGTGGAGCCATCAGGCCGATTGCCCACGGCCCAGCGTCGGCTTTGATAACCGCGCCGCCGCGCGCGCCATGGCGGAAAAGGTGCTCGATATGGACCATTCCCGGGTGGCGATGATCGCTGGTGTGACCGCGTGGAACGACCGCGCACAGGGCCGCGTCGAAGGTGTGCGGGCTGCGTTGCAGGCGCGTGGCCTGTCCCTTGAACCGCCCCTGCTGATCGAGGCGCCATATCTGCTTGACGACAGCACCAAGGCCACGCACGCGCTGCTTGCGCTTTCGCCCCGCCCGACAGCGATCATCTGCGGCAATGACGTGCAGGCGGCGGGTGCCCTGCGCGCCGCGCGAGAGGCTGGCCTGTCCGCGCCCAAAGACCTGTCAGTCGTCGGTTTTGATGACATCGAGCTGGCCATCGCCGTGGACCCGCCGTTGACCACCGTGCATGTGCCGCACCGGCGCATGGGCGACGACGCCGCGCGGATGTTGCTGGCCTTGATCGCCGGGCACAAACCCCCGGGCAACATCGTGTTTGAAACTGAAATCATCATGCGAGGCTCGCTCGGCCCACCCCCGACTTGACGGCGTGCTTGACCCTTTCGCCCATGAAGGCCTTGATGATCGCAGATCATGAACGCGGCGGGAGAGCACGGCATGGACGATCCGCAGGACGGCATTTTCATTGGTGGCGGCGGGCCTGATCACACCACGCCTCAGCGCTTGTTGCTGCGCATGGCCAACCGCCACGGACTGATCGCCGGGGCCACCGGCACCGGCAAAACGGTGACGTTGCAGACCATGGCGCAGTCGCTGTCTGACGCCGGGGTGCCGGTGTTTTTGGCCGATGTGAAGGGCGATCTTTCAGGCCTCGCGGCACCCGGTGATGCGGGGCACAAACTGCATGAAAGGCTGATCGCGCGCGCCGACCAGATCGGCATGAGTGGCCTGTCCTATGCTGCCGCGCCCACCGTGTTCTGGGATCTGGCAGGCCGCGAAGGCCACCCCCTGCGCGCCACCGTGTCTGAGATGGGCCCCCTGCTGCTGGCCCGGCTTTTGGCGCTGAACGACGTGCAGGAAGGCGTGCTGAACGTCGTGTTCCGCATCGCCGATGAAGATGGCCTGCTGCTGGTCGACCTTAAAGACCTACGCGCGATGCTGGTGGAGGTTGCCGAACGCGCGGCTGAGCTGTCGGTGAAATGGGGGCATGTGTCAAAGGCATCGGTCGGCGCGATCCAGCGGCGGCTGTTGTCGCTGGAAAATCAGGGCGCGGCGAATTTCTTTGGCGAACCGGCGGTCGCGCTGTCAGACATGATCCGCACCGGCACCGACGGGCGCGGGCAGATCAACGTGCTGGCGGCGCGCAGCCTGATGGGGCAGCCCAAACTTTATGCCGCGTTCCTGCTGTGGCTGCTGTCAGAATTGTTCGAAGAACTGCCCGAGGTCGGTGACCCCGACAAACCCAGCCTCGTGTTCTTTTTTGACGAAGCGCATCTGCTGTTCGACCGCGCCCCGCGCGCACTGGTCGACAAGGTTGAACAGGTCGCGCGACTGATCCGGTCCAAAGGCGTCGGGGTGTGGTTCGTCAGCCAGAACCCATCGGACATCCCGGACGACATTCTGGGGCAGCTTGGCGGGCGCGTGATGCATGCGCTGCGCGCCTATACCCCGCGTGATCGGCGGGCGCTGCGGGCGGCGGCAGACAGTTTTCGCGAGAACCCCGAATTTGATGCGATGAAGGTGATCCCGCAGCTTGGCGTTGGTGAAGCGCTGGTGTCGATGCTGGACCGCAAGGGTGCACCCGGTGTGGCGCAGCAGGTGCTGATCCGCCCACCATCGTCACGCCTGGGGCCGCTGAACGATGCTGAGCGGCGCGCGGTGATCGCCGCATCGCCAATCGCCGGGCGGTATGAGACCACCGTGGACCGCCATTCGGCCTATGAAGCGCTTGCCGCCCGCGCCGCTGAGGCAGTGGAGCCTGAGGCTCCCGCCCAAAGTCGCGGCCATTCTGCCGGGCGCCGGTATTCGGCCAACACACCCGCCCCGCGCCCGGTGCCCGAACGCAAGCGCGCGGCCCGGCGAGGTGACGACATCGCGACAGCTTTCGCAAAATCAGCGATGCGGAGCATGGGGTCGTCGCTGGGGCGGCGGGTGGCGCGCGGGATCCTCGGCAGCCTGTTCAAAGGCCGCTGAGGGGGGCTCTCCCGCCCGTCGCCTGATGGCTCCCGTTTGGCCCGGCGCCGCGTGCTGACGTGGTGCCCGGGAGGGCTGAGGCACTGACGCGGCGAGCCCTCAGTCAGCTCCGGTCCCGAATGCTCGACGCGATCAGCTGCAGGATCGACCAAAGCACAAGGCACAAGGCACCAAGCGCGATGGACAGGGTCCAGCGGCGGGGGTGCTCAGCCTCATCCGAGCGGGTCGGGTCGATGTGGATCGCGAGGTAGCGTTGGGAGCGGCGCGCCTCAGCCCGCGCGGTTTCGACCGAGGCCAGCGCCGCGGTGTACATGTTTTCGGCGAACTGACGCTCCACCATCAATTCCTCCTGCATCCCGGCGGCGTCGGCCAGTGACCCCGATTCCGCGCTGCCATCGGAGCCGGAGGAAGCAATGCGCGATTCCTCCAGGGAAATCTGTTCGTCAACTGCATCAAGCTGGCGGCCGAGCGCGAGCAGTGTAGGGCTGTCAGGGCCCAACATCTGCTTGCGACTGTCAAAATCCGCCGCGATCTCAGCCCGCCGTTCGCGCAGCGAGGACACCAGCGACATGGCTGACTGGATGTCCAGCGACACGTCTGCGGTGCCCGCGGCACCGCGGAAACGTTGCAAGGCGACACGCACGTCGCGCACGCGGGTCTCAGCCTCCTTCAGATCGGCGAGGGCGAACGCGATGGCATCGCGGCGCGATTTTGCCGAAAGGTCGTTGATCAGCCGCTCACTTTCCCCGACCAACGCGGTGGCAATGGCCTGCGCATCATCAGGATCGAACGCGCGGATTTCCACATAGATGATGCCCGCGGCGCTGTCATAGGACACCGTCTGCGCAAGGTTCCAGTATTCGACCAGGCCTTCGATCGACGGATCGTCGCCATAGCGGAACACCGTGTCGGCGCGCGGATCATTGTAGACGGCGCGCAGGTCCAGCGCCGCATCCACCCACACGACCAGCGGTTGGCTTTGTAGATATTCATAGAGGATCTGCGTGTCGGCGCGCGTGGTGTCGGAACCGCCACCGAACAGTTCCATCATTGGTGAGGCGGCGGTGGCGTCGGGACTGCGCACCGCGAACGACACGTAGGAGACGTATTGATCCGCCGCCTTTTCAAATAGATACCACGAGCCAAGACCCGTCGGCGCGGCCACCATCAGCAAAAAGCTGAACCACAGCGCAAATTTTCGCCGCCGCTCAGCCCCGCGCAGGCGTTGCATGGTGGCCGGCGAGGCCACGTCGATCAGGATGTCTGGCTGCGGTGGGGCCTGCCGTTGCACCTTTTGAACAGCGGGTGCCGGCATGGCTTTGGCGAGCGCGCGTTTGGCATCTTGGGGCGTTTTGCCGGGTGGGCCTTTGGGCGGTGGCCTGCCCTCAGGCCCCTTGCGCACATTGGGATCAAGCCGATGCACGACATTGCGCGGCCCGTCCGCAGGCTTGGCCACATCGGGTCCTTCAAGGCGCCCCGCGCCCGATCCAGCGCTGCCGGTCATGCTTGCTCCTTCCGATCATGCCCTGCCACGAGCGACTGATTGAGGTTGTGCTGATGGCATGCGATCGCGTCCTCAATGTCGTGAAAAAATTCGATCCGGCCGTTTTCAAGCACCAGGCCGCTGTCGCAAAAAGCCCGGATGGTCGGCATCGCGTGGGACACCATGATCACGTCCGCATCGGCCAGCCGCCGTTCAAAAATCGCCATGCATTTTCGCCGGAAATTCGCATCACCGACGGCGGTGATTTCGTCCACCAGATAGACGTCGAACCCCAACCCCATCGAAACGCCGAATGCGAGCCGGGCCTTCATGCCGCTGGAATAGACCGCGACGCGCTGGTTGATGTACGCGCCCAGCTCCGCAAAGCTTTCGACGAAAGCCATCAACGCCTCTTCGTTGACGCCGTAGATGCGCGCGACGAACCGGATGTTCTGCGCGCCGGTCAACGCATTGTGAAAGCTGCCTGCGAACCCCAGGGGAAAGGACACGCTGCACGCACGTTCCACCCGGCCTTGATCAGGCTTCAGGGTGCCGGCAATCAATTGCAGGAGCGACGATTTCCCCGCCCCGTTGCGCCCCAGCAGCGCCAGACTGCGCCCGCGTGGGATCAGCATATTGAGGTTTTCGACCACCGTTTTGCGGCCACCGCCCTTGAGGAGGAAGCTCTTGCTGACGTTTTCCAGCTTTATCATAGGCTCGTCAGCCTTCTGCGATGGCGGCGCAGCAACAGCAGGCCCAGCAGCAGCAGACCAAGCCCAAGCGAAGTTGGATAGAGCAGCGCATCATGACGCGCGTGGTAAACCGGATAAATCCCGACCCTGAGGGCCGCAATCACATGCACCAGCGGGTTCCAGGCCAGGACGGCCTGCACCTCGTTCGGCATGGATTCGGGCAGGAAAAACACGCCAGAAATCAGGAAAAGTGGCCGGTTGACGATCGCGAACACCCGCGGCCACATGGGCCAGACCATAAACAGAACCGCGTTGCACGCCCCGACCCCCGCCGCCAGCACCGTCGCAGCACCAAGCGCGCCGAAGATGCGCAACTGATCCAAGCGCACCGGTTCATCTGCCAGCGCGAACGCACCGCCAAGCACGATCATCGCCACCCCGATATTGGTCAGCGTTTGCAGGATCAGCCGCGCCACCATGGCGTCGTAGGGATTAACGTTGGGAAAACGCAGCAAAGCCAGGTTCTGCCCCAGACTGCCTGCCATCGTTTCCGCCGTCGCGCGGTAGAAGGTGAAAGCGATGTAGCCGGTGGAGAAGAAGGTGATGAAGCTGCCACCAAGTGGCGGCGCATGCGCGACCGCCGAGAAAACCAGCGCCAGCATGACCACCATGCCCACAGGTTCGGCCACAGCCCAGAAATACCCACCGGCGGAGCGGCCGTAACGGGTCGTCATTTCCCGCCGCAGCAACGCGCTGACGACACGCAGATGGGTCGCAAGCGGGGATGCGGTGACCGCCCTCATCGGGCCGTCCGTTCAAGGGCTGATGCTGCGCCGCAACAGATAAAATGCTGCACTGCGTCTTCTTGCCCGTCTGTGTTGTGCAGACGCGAAAACATGTGAGGCCGATCCACCAAAGGCCGCGAACGCACGATTTTGCGCGTTCTGACGCTTGATGAATCTTAAACCCCAAATGGTAAACAGAGCGCTAAGTTGCCCTAACGGGACAAAAGCTGGCAAAGGTTGTCCAGCTCCTCAAGGGAGCCATAGCGCACGCGCATTTCGCCCGCGCCGTCCTGCTTGTGATCAATGGCGACCTTCATGCCCACGGCGGCGGAAAGATCAGCCTCCAACGCGCGGGTGTCGGCATCCTTGTCCGGTCGCGCGGGCTTGCGCGGGGCCTCAGGCTGCACCTTCTGGGCCTTCGCCAACGCCTCAGTCTGACGCACCGACAGACCACGCGCGATGACCTGTTCGGCCAACGCGGCCGGGTCCGCAGCCGTCACCAGCGCGCGCGCGTGACCAGCGCTCAGCCGCCCTGCCCGCAGATGATCTATCACGCTTTCAGGCAGGGTCAGTAAACGCAGCGCATTGGCGATGTGACTGCGGCTTTTGCCCATCACCTCAGCCAATTTTTCCTGCGTGTGCTGGAACTTGTCCATCAGCTGGCGATAGCCCGCAGCTTCCTCCACCGCGTTCAGATCGGCGCGCTGGATGTTTTCAATGATCGCGACTTCGAGCGCTTCGTCATCCGTGAAGTCGCGGACCACGACGGGCAGATCATGCAATTGCACCCGCTGTGCAGCACGCCAGCGGCGCTCTCCCGCCACGATCTGGAAGCCACCGGGTCTGCTTGGGTCCCGGCGCACCACTAGGGGCTGGATCACGCCCTTTTCGCGGATTGAGGCAGCAAGCTCCGCCATATCGTCTTCGGCAAAGCTGCGACGCGGCTGTTCGGGATTTGGCCGGATCAGCTCAATCGGGACACGCGTCGGCGCATCAGGCTGCACCGAGGCAACGAGCGAGTCGTCTCCGATCAGGGCGGACAATCCGCGGCCCAGACCTCGTGCTTGCGGCTTTCGTGTCATTCGATCACAGCTTTCCATCAGGTCTCAGGCGGCGCGGGGATGAAGCGCGCGTTCAAGCATCTCTTTCGCCAAAGCCCGGTACGCCAGGCTGCCGGCGGAATTTGAATCATACACAGTCGCGGGCATGGCGTAAGAGGCCGCCTCAGACAACCGCACATTGCGCGGAATCACTGTGCGGTACACAACGTCGCCCAGATTGCTACGCACATCCTTGGCCACCATGTGGCTGAGGTTGTTGCGCCGATCAAACATGGTCAGCACCACACCGTCGATTTCAAGCCGCGGGTTCAGCACCCGTCGAATTTCTTTCACGGTGGTGAGCAGTTGGCTGAGCCCCTCCAGCGCGAAAAACTCACATTGCAGTGGAACCAGCACGGCATCCGCCGCGGCCATGGCATTGACCGTCAGCAGGTTCAGCGATGGCGGGCAATCAATGACCACATGGTCGATGTGATCAAGTGCCCCAGACCCATGTAGCGCATCATGCAGCCGCCGGGTGCGGTTCGCGTCACCAACCAAGGCAACATCCACCGAAGACAAATCACCCGTCGCCGGCACAATGGTCAGCCCTTCGATGGCAGTCGGGCGGATGATATCCGCCAGCGGCATGCCATCAACCAGAAGGTCATAGGACGTCGCCAGCCGATCCGCCGCGTCGATGCCAAGGCCAGTGCTGGCATTGCCCTGCGGGTCAAGGTCGATCAAAAGCACCTTTAAGCCCTTTTCCACCAACGCCGCCGCAAGGTTGATGGCGGTCGTGGTCTTGCCAACGCCGCCCTTCTGATTGGCTACGGCGATGATCCGCCGCGCCATAGATGCGTCAGCGCGCTTGGTGTCCGACACGAGAAAACTCCGGGATTTCGAGGATGCATCCGGCCGAGTCTGCAAGGCTCGGGCGCCGCCTGACATCAATATGCCAAGAGGCACGGGCCCGGGTCAATTCGCTTTCGGCCCCCACGCCCTTGGGAAAGAAACAAACTGCGCTTGGTGCCAGAAGCGGTGCCACCAATCCCAACAATTTGTCGAGCGGCGCGAGCGCGCGGGCCGAAACCACGTCCTGCGGGGGCAAATCAACCGATTCAATCCGGCTGCGAACCACCCGAGTCACAAGGCCCATTTCACGCGCTGCGGTTTGCAGGAACACCGTCTTTCGGGTGTCGCTCTCTACCAACGACATCACCATATCGGGCACGTCCTGCGCGGCGAAGGCCGCAATCACAAGGCCAGGAAAACCACCACCAGAGCCAAGATCAGCCCATCGCTTTGGCTTTTCAGGCCGAAACCGCCAGATTTGAGCGGAATCGAGGATATGCCGGGACCAGATGTCCTCAACAGTCGATTTCGCGATCAAGTTGATTGTGGGGGTCCACTTGGTGACCAGCGCACAAAGGACTTCCAGGCGCTCCGCTGTTTCACGTGAAACATTGAGATGCGCGCGAAGGGTATCGAGGGCAGCTTCGCTCATGCTGAGCGCCTTTCGCGTTTGCGCAGATGCGCGAGCAACAACGTCAACGCCGCTGGGGTCATCCCTTCAATCCTGCCAGCGTGGCCAAGCGTGGCAGGTCGCACGCGCTTCAACTTTTCAGCCAACTCGAGGGAAAGACCTGGGATCGCATCCCCATCCAGCAAGTCCCCAAGGGCCAGAGACTCATCCCGGCGGAGCGCTTCAACATCGCCGCGTTGCCGGCGCACATATTCGGCATAGGTCGCGTCGATCTCAATCTGCCGCGCGATCTGCGGATCGATGGCAATGACTTCAGGAAATAGCCCATGCAGGTCGATGATATTTATGTCTGGATAGGCCAGCAGATCAAGACCATCACGCCGCACGCCATCCAAGTTAATGGTCAAGCCATCGGCATTGGCTTCGGTCGGCGTAACATTGCGGCTGCTAAGCAGTCGCCGCGCCTCAGACAGGCCATCCGCCTTGCTGCGCCATGCGGCCATGCGATCCGGCCCCACACAACCAGCGGTAATTCCAATCTCAGTCAACCGCTGGTCAGCATTGTCGGCACGCAGCGACAGCCGAAACTCGGCCCGTGAGGTGAACATACGGTACGGCTCTGACACCCCGCGGGTGACCAGATCATCGATCATCACACCGATATACGCGTCGGCCCGATCGAAGATCAGCGGGGCCTCATCCCTCGCCATCCGTGCCGCATTCATGCCTGCAACAAGGCCCTGCCCCGCCGCTTCCTCATACCCCGTGGTGCCGTTGATCTGCCCTGCCAGGAAAAGACCCGGCACCGATTTCACCGCCAGACGTCGGTCAAGTTCCGTTGGGTCTACATAATCATACTCGATCGCGTAGCCAGGCTGCATGATCTCTGCCCGCTCCATCCCAGGGATGGAGCGCACATAGGCGATCTGCACATCCTCAGGCAGCGAGGTCGAGATGCCATTTGGATAGATCAGATTGCTGGTCAGGCCCTCAGGTTCGAGGAAAATCTGATGCGAGGCCTTCTCGGCAAAGCGCACCACCTTGTCCTCAATCGATGGGCAATACCGCGGGCCCACACCGTCAATTCGCCCACCATATATCGCTGATCGGTGGAGGTTTTCACGAATGATATCATGGGTTTGGGTGGTGGTATGGGTGATGTGGCACGCAACCTGCCGCGTCTCAGTCCCCTTGGTCAGGAATGAGAAGAAGGTAGGTTCTGGGTCACCTGGTTGCTCTGCCAAACCACTGAAATCGATACTTCTGCGATCGATGCGCGGTGGCGTCCCAGTCTTAAGCCGCCCAAGCCGCAGCCCAAAATCATCAATCCGCGCGGCCAATCGATCTGATGGGCGGTCGCCCATACGGCCACCGCGCAGCGTGCGGTCTCCAATATGGATCAGACCACGTAGAAACGTTCCGGTGGTCAAGATGACAGCACGTGCGCGAAGTGTCTCACCAGTTGCCAGCACCACCCCGGCGATCGATGCACCATCCAGCACGACGTCGGTGACTTCAGCTTCAATCACTTCAAGATCACGCTGCGCGCGAACCGCCGCTTGCATGGCTGTGCGATAGATGGCGCGGTCACATTGCGCTCTCGGCCCCTGAACAGCAGGCCCTTTCCGGCGGTTCAGCAGTCGAAACTGAATGCCTGCCTGGTCGGCCACGCGCCCCATGACCCCATCGAGGGCGTCGATCTCCCGTACGATGTGGCCTTTGCCAAGGCCGCCAATCGCGGGGTTGCAGGACATCTCGCCAATTTTTGCGAAGGCATGGGTGATTAGCGCCGTTTTCACACCGCAACGCGCTGCGGCGCATGCGGCCTCGGCGCCGGCATGACCCCCACCGATCACGATGACATCGTAGCTGTCGCTGGTCGTGTGTTTCACGTGAAACACTCCCGTCATTTCCCGAGGCAGAAGCTGGAGAAGATATCGTCTAGAATCCTCTCAGCATCAACCCGTCCAATCACCGATTCAAGCGCGGAGGTTGCCCCACGAAGTTCTTCAGCGGCGATTTCAAGTGGTCCGGCCACCGCAACCACGTGCTCGGCAGCCTCAATCGCAGTGATCGTGCTTTCAACTGCACGCCTGTGGCGCAGGCGTGATAGCTCTGACGCGTTGCCAATTCGCGTCACCAGAGATGTCTCGATGATCAGAAGTAGATCCGACACACCTTCACCCGTCTTCGCACTAAGCGCCAAAGCGCCTGTCACGCCGGTCAAATCCGCCTTGCTTCGCACGAGCAGATCACCGTCGATCAGAAGCGCGCGATCGGCGTCACCGTCAGGGTCCAAAAGCACGCGTAGGTCCGCCGCTTCGGCCCGTTGACGGGCACGTGCAACCCCGATCGCTTCGACAACATCGCTGGTGTCCCGCAG
The DNA here is from genome assembly GCA_047610385.1 of Paracoccaceae bacterium. Classification (GTDB taxonomy): domain Bacteria; phylum Pseudomonadota; class Alphaproteobacteria; order Rhodobacterales; family Rhodobacteraceae; genus JBOCEF01. Next base: position 27,021 of record JBLGAC010000012.1, read on the forward strand.
CCCGGCAGTGTCGAGCATGGTCACCGCCATACCCCCAAGGTCCATCGCCACCTCGATCACATCACGAGTCGTCCCCGCGATTTCGGAGGTGATTGCGACCTCTCGCCCCGCAATTGCATTCAAAAGCGTGGACTTTCCGGTATTGGGCGCACCGATCAGCGCCACTTCAAACCCACTGCGTAACCGTTCTGCCGCGCGGCCACCCGCCAATGCAGACATCAGATCGGCTTTTACTGAGGAGAGCAGACCAGCAACCTCAGGCGTTACGTCCTCTGGCACGTCCTCATCAGCGAAATCGATGACCGCTTCCAGCAAGGCGCGTGCGCGGATCAGGTCCAGGCGCCAACTCTCAATGCGGCGGGACAAGGCGCCGCCCATTTGCCGCAATGCCTGTCGGCGCTGCAGATCCGTCTCAGCCGCCACCAGATCAGCGAGGCCTTCGACCTGTGCAAGATCCATGCGTCCAGCTTCAAGCGCCCGTCGGGTGAATTCGCCCGGCTCAGCCAGACGCAGGCCTGGCAAACTTGCCAGCGCGTCAAGCACTGCGCGCACAACCGCCCGCCCGCCATGGCATTGCAGCTCTGCTGCGCTTTCGCCGGTGAAGCTTTTGCCGTGAACAAACCTCAGCACCAGGGCTTCATCTAGCGCGGCGCCGTCTCTGTCTTTCAGAACACGCAACGACGCCATACGCGGGGCGGGAAGGGGGCGTCCAGTCAACGCGGTCAACGCAGCATCCGTGCCAAGGCCGGAAATGCGGATCACCGCGATGGCACCGACGCCCGGTGGTGTCGCTGGGGCGAATATCGTATCGGTCATGGTCTCACCTCCGCCCTAGAAATGCGCAAAGGCCCGAGCCATTGGCCCGGGCCCTACAATTTCATCACGAACAACGGTGTCAGGTGTTCATGGAATCGAAGAAATCGCTGTTGGTTTTGGTCTGCTTCAGCTTCGACAGCAGGAAGTCGATTGCATCAGCCGGGCCCATCGGGTTGAGGATGCGGCGCAGAACGAAGATTTTCGCCAACTCATTCTTATCAACCAACAGTTCCTCTTTCCGGGTGCCGGATTTGAGGATGTCGATCGACGGGAACACACGCTTGTCGGCGACCTTGCGGTCCAGCACGATTTCGCAGTTGCCGGTGCCCTTGAACTCTTCGAAGATGACTTCGTCCATGCGGCTGCCGGTGTCGATCAGCGCGGTCGCGATGATCGACAGGGATCCACCTTCTTCGATGTTGCGCGCCGCACCGAAGAAGCGTTTGGGCCGCTGCAAGGCATTCGCATCAACGCCACCGGTCAGCACTTTGCCGGACGATGGCACCACGGTGTTGTAGGCGCGTCCGAGGCGGGTGATCGAATCGAGCAAAATGACCACGTCACGGCCGTGTTCCACCAGACGCTTGGCCTTTTCGATCACCATTTCTGAGACCGCCACATGACGCGTCGCTGGTTCGTCAAAGGTGGAGGCAACAACCTCACCCTTCACCGAACGCTGCATGTCGGTGACTTCCTCAGGCCGCTCATCAATCAGCAGGACGATGAGGTAGCATTCGGGGTGATTAATCTCAATCGACCGGGCAATGTTCTGCAAAAGCATGGTCTTACCGGTGCGTGGCGGGGCGACGATCAGCGCACGCTGACCCTTGCCCAAGGGCGCGACCAGGTCGATGACCCGTGCAGATTTGTCTTTGATCGACGAATCTTCGATTTCCATCGTCATCCGCTCATCAGGGTAGAGCGGCGTCAGATTGTCGAAATGCACCTTGTGGCGCGAATTCTCGGGATCGTCGAAGTTAAGCTGGCCGAGCTTCACTAGGGCGAAATACCGCTCACCTTCTTTCGGTGCGCGGATGATGCCTTCGACGGTGTCGCCGGTGCGCAGCGAATGCTTGCGGGTCTGTTCCGGCGCCACGTAGATGTCGCTCGGCCCCGGAAGATAGTTCGATTCAGGTGAGCGCAGGAACCCGAACCCATCCTGAAGCATCTCAAGCACACCACCGCCGGAGATTTCAACATCCCGGTCAGCCAGCTCCTTTAGGATGGCAAACATCATATCCTGACGTCGAAGCGCGGTTGCACCCTCGATTTCAAGTTCTTCAGCGAAAGCAAGCAGCTCCGTCGGCGATTTCGCCTTCAGCTCTGAGAGCTTCAATTCCTGATTGTCCATGCAATACCCATAATGGCCCGAGCGCTTGAGAAAATCGTATCAGGCTGGGGAGGGAATGATGCGGAAACGCCAGCGAATCCCGGACGGGAGCGGCGTATGCGGGTGCAAGGTAGGCGAATCGCGCGGCCAATGTCAAACGTTTGCGTTCAGAACGGTTTGACGACCGCCAAAGCCACGATAAAAACCATCAGCAGCGTCGGCAGTTCGTTCCACAAGCGATAGGCCCGCCCGGTCCGGATGTTCCTGTCATGCAGAAAATCCAGCCGGAACGTGATCAACTTATGATGAAACCAAGTCATACCTGTGATCAGAACCAGCTTGATCTGCAACCAATGGTTGTCCAGCAGATAATCCCACCCCAGTGACCACAGCATAAGGCCACCAAACAGCCATGTGGATACCATCGCTGGGTTCATGATCGCACGCAGCAACTTGCGCTCCATGACCTTGAACGTCTCAGACATCTCAGAACCGACGGCAGCGGTTTCCACATGATAGACGAACAGGCGTGGCAGATAGAACAAACCCGCCATCCAAGCCATCACTGACATAAGGTGAAAGGCTTTCAGCCAATCGTGATGGTCTTGGATAAACGCCAGCATTGGTCAACTCCGGATAGTTTTCAGCATCAGCGCAACATTTTCAGGGTCGGCATCGGGTGTAATGCCGTGGCCCAGGTTGAAGATGAACGGTCCATCGCCCAGAATTTCAATCAGACGGCGAGTTGCATCAACCAAAGGTTGACCACCGGTGACCATGAACAGCGGATCCAGGTTGCCCTGTACGCAAAGCTTGGGTTGCAGGTGCTGTTTTGCCCAATGGGGCGATACGGTGCTGCCAAGCGCGACTGCGGTGACCCCTGTCTGGGCCACGAACGCCTCATAGCCGGTGCCTGCGCCGCGTGGGAAGCCGATGATCGGCAGATCAGGCCAGCGGGCGTGCAGCGCCTCCACGATGCGTTTGGTGGGTGCTATGGAGTATTTTACAAAATCCGCCCAGTTCAGCGTCCCAGCCCAGCTGTCGAACAGCTTGACCACCTCGGCGCCAGCTTCGACCTGTTTTGACAGGTATGCGATCGTCGCTTCGGTGATTTTATCGATCAGCGCGTCGAAAACTGCGGGCTGGTCTACGATCATGCGCCGTGCGGGCCCCTGGTCGGGGGTGCCGCGGCCAGCGACCATATAGGTGGCAACGGTCCAGGGCGCGCCCGCAAAGCCGATCAACGTGGTCTCAGCGGGCAATTCGCTGACCAAACCTTTCACGGTTTCATAGATGGGGTTGAGGGTCGCGTGGATGTCCTCGACCGGCCCGAGTTTTGCGAGGTCTTCGGCCGACGTGATCGTGGACAGTCGCGGGCCCTCGCCTTGCACGAAAGTCAGATCAGCGCCGAGTGCCTGGGGGACCAGCAAAATGTCCGCGAACAGGATGGCTGCGTCGAAACCAAACCGCCGGATCGGTTGCATGGTGACCTCAACCGCAAGCTCTGGCGTGTAGCACAGGTCAAGGAACCCGCCTGCCTTGGCGCGCGTGGCGCGATATTCGGGCAGGTAGCGTCCGGCCTGCCGCATCATCCATGCGGGAGGTGTCGTCAGGGTCTCTCCGGCAAGGGCGCGAAGCAGGAGTTTGTCATTTTTCATCTCAATCTCCGGCTGGGGGTGTGTGTGTCTGATTGGTAGTTGATGTAGTAGGTCATGCAGGTCAACGGGGATTACCGGACTTCGCAACTTCATCCACCGAGTTATCCACAGTTGGAATCGGCGCTGTGGAAAAAAAAAATCTCGAAACCCATTCCAAAAAGCGCAAGAGCCATAAAAAAACAAAATGAAATCAATATCTTGCAAAATGACCCTCAGACTCCCGGTTCGGAACGTTCCCCTCACGCCCCTGTGACCCTGAGTCTGTCGAAAGTTGTCCACATATGTCGGGCGCCCCCTGTGATGAGTCATGCACATGTGGATGGAACTTCAGAGTTATGCTGCGTTTCCGCCACAGCATTCCGCGACAGCGCAACGGCGCCAGCTTTCCCCGTTATCCACAGGCTCGCTTCCGCTAGCATACCCCGATCGCGGGAACATCACGATGGGGACCAATTTTGACGCGCCATGTGCTGCATCTTCTGTCGGATTCGACGGGGGAGACCGCGACCGCTGCGGCGAATGCGGTTCTCAGCCAGTTTGACGATCCTGCCGTGGACCTGAGGATGCATGTCTTTGTACGCACGCAAGCAGACGTGGACAAAGCCGTGGCCGCGATCCGCAAGCAGCCTGGCACCGTGGTCTATACCTTGCTGGACCGATCGCTTGGGGATCATCTGCGTGGGTGCTGCGCTGATCTCGGCGTGCCGATGATCCCGCTGCTGGACCCGCTGTTCAAGGCGATGACCGACGCCATCGGCCCATCGCGGCGCCATCGGCCGGGCAAGCAGTATCAGACTGACAACGCCTATTTCCAACGGGTCGGGGCGATTGATTATGCCATGGCGCTTGATGATGGCGCCACCTCGGACCGGCTGCGGCGCGCCGACATCATTCTGCTTGGGGTGTCGCGCACCTCAAAAACGCCGACCTGCCTTTATCTTGCAGTGCGCGGTATAAAGGCGGCCAATGTGCCGCTGGTGCCGGGTGCCGCGCTGCCCGCCGGGCTAGAACGCGCATTGTCTGCGGGTGTGCCCGCGGTGGGGCTGACCGCCTCGCCCACCCGGCTGGCGCAGATCCGCACCCAGCGGTTGGAGGTGATCGGATCGGGCAAGGACATGGATTACGCCAACATATCCAACGTGCGTGAGGAGGTCTCCGAGGCGCTGATGACCTATGAACGCCTCGGCATTCCGGTGATTGATGTCACCCGCCGGTCCATCGAAGAAACCGCCGCCAACATTATGGCGATCCTGCGTGACCGCAAAGAGGGTGGGGCATGAGCGCCGATCCGATCATCCTCGCTTCAAGCTCGCGCGCGCGGCTGAAAATGCTTCAGGACGCTGGGGTCGCGGTCGAAGCGCTGCCCGCCCGCGTCGACGAAGAAGAAATCAAACGCGCCATGCTGGCCGAAGGCGCGCTGCCCCGCGACATCGCCGATGCGCTGGCCGAAATGAAAGCGCAGCGCATATCACGACGTGTGCCTGCCGCGCTGGTGCTGGGTGCCGATCAGGTGCTGGTCTGCGGCGGGCGGCTTTACGACAAGCCCACAAGCCGCGATGATGCGCGCGGCCAGCTTCGGGCCCTGTCCGGCACATCCCACGAATTGCTGTCGGCCGCGGTCATTTATGAAGACGGCCGCCCGGTATGGCGTCATGTGGGCCGCGCACAGCTTGTGATGCGCACGTTCACGGATGCTTTTCTGGACGACTATCTTGACCATGTGGGGCCAAGCGTGCTCGACACCGTCGGCGGGTATCACCTCGAAGGCCTTGGCGCACAGTTGTTCGCACGGGTCCAAGGGGATTATTTTACTGTTCTCGGCCTGCCATTGTTGGAGGTTCTGGGATTTCTGCGCGCAAGGGGGCGCCTGATCGAATGAGCGAACCAAAACGCAATCCCCTAGCAGGCGTTATCGGCTGGCCAATCAGCCATTCGAAATCGCCGCGCCTACACGGACATTGGCTGCAACGTTATGGTATCACGGGCGATTATGTTGCCATGGGCGTTGAGCCGAGGGACCTTGAGGCCGCTTTCCGCGCCTTGCCGCTTCTGGGGTTCAACGGCGTGAACGTGACCATCCCGCACAAGGAAAATGTGCTGAAGATGGCGACCAAAGTGTCCGACCGTGCGTCATTGATCGGCGCGGCCAACACGATCACCTTCCGCGAAGACGGCACAATTTATGCCGACAACACCGACGGGTATGGCTTTATCGAAAACCTGCGCGCCGGGGCACCGGGCTGGAAGGCATCCGAAGGGCCAGCGATGGTGCTGGGGTCCGGGGGGGCCGCGCGCTCAATCATCTCAGCGCTGCTGAGCGATGGCGCGCCTGAGATCCGGCTGGCCAACCGCACCCGCGCCCGCGCTGATTTTGTTGCCGATCAGTTCGGTGCCAAGGTCAAAGTTATCGACTGGCTGCATGTCGAAGACGCGCTTGATGGCGTTGCCACCATCGTCAACACCACGTCGCTGGGCATGGTCGGCATGCCGGCGCTGCAATTCTCGCTGAAACGCGCGCCAAAAACCGCTTTGGTCACTGACATTGTCTATACCCCGCTGCAAACCCCGTTGTTAGAGGAGGCTGAGGCCCGCCGCATGCGCTGGGTGGACGGGTTGGGGATGCTGCTGCATCAGGGTCGCCCCGGCTTTGAGGCCTGGTTCGGCGTGGCCCCCACGGTGGACGACGACTTGCGCGCGTTGATGCTGGCGCAGTGACGGCGATGTTCCGGCTCGCGCTCACCGGCTCCATCGGGATGGGAAAATCAACGACGGCGAAGATGTTCGCTGATCTTGGCGTTCTGGTGTGGGACGCGGATGCGGCTGTTGCGCGGCTCTATGGCCCCGGCGGCGCGGCGGTGGACAGCGTCGGTGCAATTGCGCCGGGCGCTGTGTCGGGCGCTGGCGTGGACCGCGCAGCCCTGCGCGCGGCCGTCACCAAAGACCCGTCCTTGATCAAAAAGCTTGAACAGGCCGTGCACCCGCTGGTTGGCATGGACCGCGCCGCGTTCATGTCCCAGGCTGAGGCATCGCGCGCGGCGATCATTCTGTGTGACATCCCGATCCTGTTTGAAACTGGCGGCGAAAAGGCGTTCGACGCGGTTGCCGTAGTCTCAGCGCCCGCTGATGTGCAGCGCGAACGGGTGCTGGCACGGCCGGGGATGACCGAAGACGCGCTGAACATGATTCTGGCGCGCCAGATGCCAGACGCCGACAAACGCGCCCGCGCCACTTGGGTGATCGACACCGGCCAAGGGCTGGAGGCCGCACGTGACCAAGTGCGCGCCATTCTGGCTGAAATACGCAAAGGGCTGCAGTGATGCGGGAAGTCGTGCTCGACACCGAAACCACCGGGCTGGACCCGCTGTCCGGTGACCGAATTGTTGAAATCGGCTGTGTGGAGCTTTGGAATCACGTCGCCACCGGCAAAACTTATCACCAGTACATCAACCCAGAACGCGACATGCCCATAGAGGCGTTCAATGTTCATGGGCTGAGCGTGGAGTTCCTGTCCGACAAACCACTGTTTCGGGAGATCGCGAAAGATTTCCTCGGGTTCATCCGTGACAGCAAACTGGTGATCCACAACGCCACCTTCGACATGAAGTTCATCAATGCTGAGCTGAAATGGCTGAAGCTGCCGCCTTTGCCAAAAGATCAGGCGATCGACACGCTGGTCATCGCCCGCAAAAGGTTCCCGGGCGCGCAGGTGTCGCTGGATTCGCTGTGCCGTAAGTTTGGGATCGACAATTCATCGCGCACTTTGCACGGCGCGCTGCTGGACAGCGAAATTCTGGCTGAGGTCTATCTGGAGCTGACCGGCGGACGACAGCCAGATTTTGGCCTTGCATCACAGACCGGGCGCAGCGGCGATGCAGGCGGCACCGCAGGCCCGGGTTGGACCGCCCCGGCCCGCCCACGACCCCGAAAATCGCTGCTGAGTGAGGCCGAAGCTGAGGCCCATGCGGCTTTTGTCGGCAATCTCGGCGACGATGCGATCTGGGCCAAGCGCAAAAGCTGAACGGGGGGGTCGTGCGCTCAAGGCCTTCGGCCCCTCGCGCACGGCCGCGGCAGGCGCCGCCGGGGGCACTTGGTGGTGGGCGAATTGCGTCTCAGGGGTGCTTTTTGCAAGGCCGGGTGGATGACTTCTGGGTCCAGATCGTGGTCGGACGGCAATCCGCGCCTCGTGTTCCACGAAAAGCCTTTTGGAGCTTATGTCGGGCGCTGCTTTGCGGGGTCTGTTGGCTGGCGGCAGCGCAGCTGGTGGATGGCAAAAAAACTGACCTCGCAGGTCAAACCAGCACCTCTGAACCCCGCCGGAAAATCAAACGCCTGCCGGGCGGTGTGCCCGGCAGGCGTTGCACCTGCGTCTCAAGGCCCGAAATGGGCCGCCGTGATGATCGTGTGGATCAGGCGTTGCCGACCTGGCCCGTGGTCTGTGCGGCCTGACGCTTTTCCAGCTCGGCACGGTAGATCTGCATGAAGTCGATCACGTCCAGCATCAGCGGCGGGAAGCCGCCGTCGCGGGTCACGTCGGCCATGATGCGGCGTGCAAAGGGGAACAGCTGGCGCGGGCACTCGGTCAGCAGGAACGGGTGCAGAAGCTGCGGCGGCACTTCCTTGACGATGAACACGCCGGCGTATTCCAGCTCCACCAGAAACAGCGTGGCACCGTCGCCGGTGGCGTTCGCGTTGATCTTGAGGATGACCTCATAGCGGTCTTCGCCCAAGTTCTTGGCGTCGAGGTTAACGCTGACCTTGATCTCCGGCTTTATCGCCGGATTGGCCTGCCGCTGGGCGGCCGCGTTTTCAAAGGACAGGTCGCGGATGTACTGCGAGACGATCGAAACTTTGGGCGCCTGCTGGGGGGCGGCAGCATCGGACATCGGAAAGCTCCATATACGGGCAATTAAAAACGGACGGCCAATTCGCTAGCACGCTCAGCCGCGCCCCGCAATGGAGCGGCCCTGCGCACATCATTCAGGCGGGCGGGTCCATCCGTTGGGCGGTCCGGGCGGTCCGCTTGGGGCATCGTCGTCCAGCGTCTTCCAGTCGCCGTCAATCACGTCGCCATCCGCCGGTGGCCGCGGTGCGCCGGGCTGCACCGAGGCGCTGAAGCCTGACACATGAACTGACCCGCTGAAGCGGCGCACGCCCCAACGGATGATCGCGGCGCGCACGGGGGGCAGCAGCAGCGCGAACCCGATCCCGTCGGTGAAGAACCCCGGCGTCAGCAGCAGCACCCCCGACACCAGGATCATCGCGCCGTTTGCCAACGCTTTGCCCGGATCACCGCCCCCGGACATGCTGCGCTGCAGATCGCGCATCGCGCCGGCACCCTGAGACCGCAGCATCACACTGCCCAGCACCGCGGTGGCGATCACGATTGCGATGGTCGGCCACAGGCCGATGGCCCCGCCCACCTGAATGAACAGGGCGATTTCGATGATTGGCACGATGATCAGCGCTAGAAGCAATGGCATTGGGACCTGTCCTTTGATCTTTGTGGGGCGCGCGCGGCGCGGCATGTCGCCCGCACCGTGGACGCGGGGCCCATTGATCCCTACATAGCGTTCCAAAGCCGCGCTCGCCATTGCGGGCGTTGGTGCCTATCATTGCACCAGCTCCGGCAGCGGACCGACTCCGGTTGGCCCCTGCCGGGTCGCGCAGCCATGACCTGACATAAGGCCAATAGCCATGATCGAACTCGTCCTTCTCGCCGCCATAGCCGTGTTCGTGCTGACGCGCCTGAAGAACGTGCTTGGCACGCGCACGGGATTTGAAGATCCGACTCGCATGGATCCCGATGCTGAGGCCAGCCGCAAAAAGCCCGATTTTGTCGTGGTCGAAGGCGGCCAGACCCCGGTTGTCGCCCCTGAGGACGTTCCCGGCGTGGATGCTGAAAGCGGCGCTGCCTTGCGCCGCATGGCCGTCGCGGACCCGGCGTTCTCTCCCAAAGACTTCGTTATGGGGTCTCGCCGTGCCTATGAAATGATTCTGATGGCCTATGAAAACGGCGACACTGCATCATTGCGCCCTTTGCTGGCTGAGGATGTTTTCGACAGCTTCGTCGCCGCGATCGAGGCCCGCAAGACTGAGGGCCTGACCGTCGAAGCGCGATTCGTCGGTGTGCGCGATGCTCGGATCTTCTCAGCCATCTTCACTGAAGAAACTGGCGAGGCTGACATCGAGATGCGCTTTACCGGCGAATTGGTGTCGGTGGTGCGCAACGTCGACCACGAAATCGTCGAAGGCGACCCGACCGAGGTGCGCCGCCAGACCGACCTGTGGACCTTCACACGCCGCATGGGCTCACAGGACCCGAACTGGTTGCTGTCCGCCACTGGCGGCTGAGCGGCGTGCGGCGGCTAAGGACCGCATCACGCGGTCTGATCACAGCCGCCGCGATGACGCTTTGCGCCTGCGCAGCGGCGAATGGCGGGGCGGGACGGATGCAGATCACCGCGCTCAGCTATGGGCAATTGGATGGCTGGGCCGCGGATGATCACGCCGCGGCCCTTGGTGTTATTGCGCGCAGTTGCGGGTTGGCGCGCATGGGTGCGCCCGCGCTTGGGCTGACGCCGGACGATTGGACGCAGGCCTGTGATGGCGCGGCGACGGCGGCGCGGTCGCAAGCCACAGCGACGGCGTTCTTTGCCGCGCGCTTTGTGCCGGTGCTGGTTGAAGGCGGCGCCCCGCCATTGTTCACCGGGTATTATGAGCCTGAGCTGACCGCAGCGGCGCGCCCGCAGGGCCGCTACCGCCATCCGATTTATCGCCTGCCCAGCGACCATCCCGGCGAAGGCATCCCATGGCTGACCCGCGGCGACATCGCGCGCGGGGCGCTGGATGGCAAAGGGTTTGAACTGGCGTGGCTTGCTGATCCGGTGGACGCATATTTCCTGCAGATCCAAGGCTCAGGGCGCCTGCGCATGACCAATGGTGCGGTGATGCGGGTGGGGTATGCGGCCAAGAATGGCCGTCCATATGTCTCAATCGGCCAGATCATGAAGGCTGAGGGCACGCTGGGCAGCGGCCCGATCACCGCCGATGCGATCAAGGATTGGGCGCGCGCGAACCCGTCGAACGCGCAGGCGCTGATGAACCGCAATCCGTCCTATGTGTTTTTCCAGCCCGCTGAGGGTCTGACCGCTGGTGATGGCCCCCGCGGTGCCTTGGCCTTGCCGCTGACCGCCATGCGATCCGCCGCCGTGGACCCTGCGATCGCGCCGCTGGGTGCCCCGATCTGGGTGGAGACTGAGGGGCCAGACGGCCCGATCCGCCGCCTGTTCGCCGCGCAGGACACCGGCAGCGCCATCAAAGGCGCGCAGCGGGCGGACCTGTTTTTCGGCACTGGCGATGATGCGGGCCGCCGGGCCGGGCAGATGCAGACCGGTGGACGGCTGGTTTTGCTGCTGCCGCGGGCTGCGGTGGCGCGGCTTGGCCTGATCGCGGACGGGCGCTGAGCGATGGGACGCAGCAGACGTTATCGGGGGCTGAGCGACGAAGATCGTGCCGCATGGGAGCAGGTCGCCGCCACCATCAAGCCTGGCCATCGGCCAGTGCCCACGCCATCAGCACCGCAACGTCCGGTGCAGATCCCGCAGGCGATGCCCAAAGCCACGCCGATGCCGCGGATGACCGAGACCGCCGCGCCACCGCGCATTCTGCGGCCTGAGGGACGAAGCCCTGGCGCCGTATCGTGGCTGGATCGCGCCCCGACGCTGATCGATCGCCTTGATCCGGCGCGGGGTCTGGACGGACGCACCGCCGATCGGGTGAAGCGGGGCAAGCGGACGCCTGAGGCGCGGCTGGATCTGCATGGCATGACTGCGATCCACGCCCATGATGCGCTGATCGGGTTCATGCGCACCAGCCATGCGCGTGGGCTGCGATTTGTGTTGGTGATCACCGGCAAGGGCGGGCACCGGCGCGACCCAGACGACGCGGGCTTTATCCCCGAAGGCGCCGGGGTCCTGCGCCATGCCGTGCCGCGCTGGCTGCGCGAGACGCCGATGCGGCCGCTGGTCACCGGGGTCTATAACGCGCATCTGCGCCATGGCGGCGAAGGCGCGCTTTACATCCAACTGTCCAAGAGACGCTGATCGTGGCCGCGCTTCGACGGGCATGCCTGTGGGCAGGGCCCGCCTGCGCGGTGATCGGGGGTTGGTGCGGGTTGCAACTGACGTCGGACGTCGATCAGCGGTTCAGGCCCAACACATCGAGCATGTCATAGGCGCCCGGTTTCTGGTCCTGCCCCCAGATCGCAGCCTTCAGGGCGCCGCGTGCGAAAATCCCGCGGTCTGAGGCGATGTGCTTGATGGAGATGCGCTCTCCCATCCCGGCGAAGATCACCTCATGCTCGCCAACCACATCGCCGCCGCGCAGTGCTGCGAACCCGATGGCGCCATGTGCACGCGGGCCGGTGATGCCGTCACGGCCCGATTCGCGCAGCTCGGCCAGCGGGACACCGCGGCCTTCGGCGGCCGCCTCGCCCAGCATCAGTGCGGTGCCGGACGGAGCGTCAACTTTGCGGTTGTGGTGCATCTCAACGATTTCAATGTCCCAGTCGGCATCGAGCGCCCTGGCGATCTGCCGGGTCATCTGCGTCAATAGATTGACGCCGAGCGACATGTTCCCCGCCCGCACGATCACCGCATGTCGGGCGGCGGCGTTCAGATGGGCGATGTCATCATCCTCAAGCCCCGTGGTGCCGATCACATGGACGCAGCGCGCTTGGGCCGCCAGCGTGGCATGCGCGCGGGTGGCGGCGGGAGAGGTAAAATCGAGGATCGCGCGGGAGCGGGCGGCGGGCCCCAGCAGATCGTCCTCGGTGATCACGCCAAGCAGGGCGCCGCCCATCGCCTCGCCCACGTCGCGGCCGATCCAGTCATGGCCCGGACGTTCAGTCGCGCCGACCAGCACGGTGGCGGGGTCGGCGTTGATCGCTTCTATCAACATGCGGCCCATGCGGCCCGAGGCGCCGGTAACTGTGATGGGAATGGCGGACATGGGGAGCTCCTTGGACGGGATCTTTTCGGGCGCAAGCTTAGACTGGGCAGCAGTCGGCGTCGATGGAAGCTGATGGCGGCGGTTGGTTTAATCGATGTCTGACAGCCAATGCCGCCATTCTTCAGCGACATCTGGGTCACTGTCGGGGGCTGTGGCCAGCGCAGCCAATCCCGCGCGGCCAATAAGCCGCCCCAGCGCCCAGACCGCCGCACCGCGCACCAGCGCAGAGGGGTCATCAAGGCGCGCACGCGCGGCGGCCACCAGCGTTTCGTCGCCGGAATTGCCGATGGCGATCAGCACGTTGCGCACAAAGCGGGCGTAGCCGATCCGCTTGATGGGGCTGCCGGCGAACACCTCACGAAAGCTTGCATCATTGAGGGTGGCGAGGTCGGCCAGCCGCGGGCGCGTCAGCTCCGCCCGCGGATCATAGGCGATGTCGCGGGCGTCCTGTGCAAATTTGTTCCATGGGCAGACTGCAAGACAGTCGTCGCAGCCATAGATGCGGTTGCCGATCGGCGCGCGCATCTCACGCGGGATTGGGCCTTTCAACTCGATGGTCAGATACGAAATGCACCGCCGTGCATCAAGCTGGAATGGTGCCGTAAAAGCCGCTGTCGGACATACATCAAGACACCGGCGGCATGTTCCGCAGCGCTCCTGCTCAGGCACGTCCTTTGGCAGGTCGAGCGTGGTGAAAATGGCCCCGAGGAACACCCAGTTCCCCAGATCGCGCCCCAGCAGGTTGGTGTGTTTGCCTTGCCAACCAAGGCCCGCGGCCTGGGCCAGTGGTTTTTCCATCACCGGGGCGGTGTCGACGAAAACCTTGATGTCGGCGCCTGTGCGGTCAACCAGCCAGCGGCCCACGCGCTTCAGCCGCTTTTTCACGCCGTCATGGTAATCCTTGCCGCGGGCATAGACCGATATCGCGCCCCGGTCCTTCAGCTTTGTTGCCGCCAGCGGGTCATCATCGGGGGTGTAGGCGTCAGCCAGCATGATGATTGACCGCGCTTCAGGCCACAAGGCGGCGGGGTTGCCGCGCCATGCCGCGCGGTCGGCCATCCACGTCATGTCGCCCTGGTGCCCGGCGTCCAGAAACGCGCCCAAACGGGCCGGTGCCTGTGGGATGGCGTCCGGGGCGCAGATGCCCATGGCGGCAAACCCCGCCGCACGGATTTCCCCCACCAATGCGGCGCGCAGCGCGTCTGGTTCAGAAATCGAGGTCGGCATAATGCGCAGGTGGGGGAAAGCCCGGCAGATGATCGGCCAGAAGGGTGCGGAACGCTGGGCGTGATTTGATGCGCGCGTACCATTCCTTGGCGCTAGGCGCTGACGCCCAATCGATGTCCCCCACGTAATCCAGGCAGCTCAGATGCGCGGCGGCGGCAAAATCTGCGAGGGTCATATCCTCACCCGCCAGCCAACGGCGCTGTTCAGTGAGCCAGCAGATGTAATCCAGATGCACGGCGACGTTTTTGCGCCCCGCACGGATGCGGCCGCTGTCGGGATGCCCGCCGCCGCGCACCTTTTTCATCACCCGCTCATCCACCAGATTTGCGGTGACCTCCCGGTGCATCTTGTCGTCGAACCAGGCCACGAGGCGTCGAACCTCCGCCCGCGCGACCGGTGATTTTGGCAGCAAAGGGCGTTCGGGCCGGGTTTCTTCAAGATACTCGCAGATCGCCGCGCTGTCAGGGATCGCAATGGCGCCATCGTCGATGAACACAGGGGTTTGGCCCGCGGGGTTCAGGCGCAGAAAATCGAGGCTGCGGGTCCAGGGCGTTTCCTCGATCAGTTCCACCTCCACACGCTTTTCGGCCAGGACCAGGCGGACCTTGCGGCAGAACGGCGACAGCGGCAGATGGTGAAGACGGCGCATAATGACCTTTTTCAGCTTCATGATCGGGACATGATCTGACGCCTTGATGCCGTGTGCGGGTGCGCGATGCAAGCGCTGGGGGTGCCTGCAAGGCTGCCAAACACGTTGGGTATTTCTAGTTTGAGTGGGCCACAATCAGATTTATGAATAAATTTGTGAAGACTGCCTTTGAGTGTTTCAAGAAGGTCTTTAAAAATATCGTAGTCTGTATGAAAGAACCAATACTGGTCGAATAAATTCTGGTGATTTCTGCACCTTCGAAGATGCGCGGACAACACGGCTGCGCCCATCGTGCAGACTTGAGAAACCCCGCGCCGGGTGACCGGCGCGGAGTTTTCGGTGTCAAAAGTGGGCGGCGGTGATCAGGCCGAAGCCTTGCCGCGTGTGTCACTTAGCGGATGTTTGATGCGCGACAACATTTCCTTCGGGCAGATCTGCACGAACTTGCCGCGCACATCCTGCCAGTTGCGCATGATTTCAGTGGCGCGCTGGCTGCCGGTCTGGGCGATGTGTTCGCGGATCAGGGACATCAGCTGTTCCTCATAATATTCTGAGTCGAGCGCCTGCATCACGATGGTCTCGCTGTTGGCGCGGATTTCAAAATCACCCGCCTCGTCCAGCACATAGGCCATGCCGCCGGTCATCCCGGCCCCAAAATTGTCGCCCACGGGCCCGAGGATGACCGCCAATCCGCCGGTCATGTATTCACACCCGTTGGACCCGCAGCCTTCGACCACCACCAACGCGCCGGAGTTGCGGACACAGAACCGCTCCCCGGCCCGGCCGTTGGCGAACAGCTTGCCCGCAGTGGCACCGTAAAGCACCGTGTTGCCGATGATCACGTTGTTGGCCGCGACCAGCGGGCTGCCCAGCGGCGGGCGCACCACGATGACGCCGCCCGACAGGCCCTTGCCGACATAGTCGTTGGAATCGCCGAACACTTCCAGCTTCAGCCCCCGCGCGGCGAACGCCCCCAAGGATTGACCGGCAGACCCGTTCAGCTTGACCGTCAGGTGGCCTTCCTGCAGTTCGTTGCGCATGCCGAAATGTTGGACGATGTGGCTGGACACCCGCGCGCCGATCGACCGCAGCGTGTTCTGGACGGTGTAGCTCAGCTCCATCTTCTCAGCCTTGGCGAAGAATGGCTTGGCGTCGTCGACGATCTGGGCGTCGAGGGTCTCCAACCCCTCCTGCCGCGGGCGGGAGCGGTCATAGACGATGTTGCGCCCTTCATCGATTTTCACCAGCAGCGGGTTCAGATCGAGATCGTCGAGATGCGCGGCCCCGCGGCTGACCTGCGACAGCAGATCCACGCGGCCAATCACTTCGTCCAGCGACCGTGCGCCGATGGAGGCGAGGATTTCCCGCACCTCTTGCGCATAGAAGGTGATGAGGTTCACGACCTTTTCCGCGCTGCCGGTGAACTTTTCGCGCAGGCGTTCGTCTTGGGTACACACGCCAACCGGGCAGGTGTTCGACTGGCACTGACGCACCATGATGCAGCCCATCGAAATCAGCGCGGCGGTGCCGATGCCGAATTCCTGCGCGCCCATCATTGCCGCGATCACGATGTCGCGGCCGGTGCGCAACCCACCATCGGTGCGCAGCGTCACGCGTTCGCGCAGATGGTTCAGCGACAGGACCTGATGCGCCTCAGTCAGGCCCATTTCCCACGGCAGACCGGCGTATTTGATTGATGTCTGCGGGCTGGCCCCGGTGCCGCCATTGTGGCCTGAAATCAGGATCACGTCCGCTTTGGCCTTGGCCACCCCGGCCGCAATTGTGCCCACGCCGGTCGATGACACCAGCTTCACGCAGACCTTGGCGCGCGGGTTGATCTGTTTCAGGTCATAGATCAGCTGCGCGAGGTCTTCGATTGAATAGATGTCGTGGTGCGGCGGCGGTGAAATCAGCGTCACCCCCGGCGTGGAATGACGCAGGCGCGCGATCAGTTCGGTCACTTTTATGCCCGGAAGCTGGCCGCCCTCGCCGGGCTTGGCACCCTGCGCGACCTTGATCTCAATCTCCTCGCAGTGGTTGAGGTATTCGGCCGTGACGCCGAAGCGTCCCGATGCGACCTGCTTGATCTTGGCCGACGGGTTGTCACCGTTGGGTTCGGGGTTGAAATGCGCCGGATCTTCGCCGCCCTCGCCGCTGTCAGATTTCGCGCCAATGCGGTTCATGGCGATGTTCAGGGTCTTGTGCGCCTCAGGCGACAGGGCCCCCAGCGACATGCCCGGCGTCACGAACCGCTTGCGGATAGAGGTGATGGATTCCACCTCATCCAGCGGAACCTGCTTCCAGTTGGACTTAAAATCCAGCAGGTCGCGCAGGTGAATCGGCGGCTGGCTTTGCATTCCGGCGGAATACTGCTTCCACATGTCGAAATTGCCGGTGTTGCACGCGGTCTGCAGCAGGTGCATCAGGCGCGCGCCCCAGGCATGGGTCTCGCCCGCGCGGCGCAGCTTATAAAGCCCGCCAATCGGCAGCGCGCCTTCGCCGTCCAGAAAGGCCTTGGCGTGAATCGCTTCGGCCTTTTGCTGGATGCCGCCGATGCCGATGCCCGAAATGCGCGACGGCATGCCCGGCAGGTATTCCGCGCACATGGCGCGCGACAGGCCCACGGCTTCAAAGTTCAGGCCGCCGCGATACGACGACACCACCGAGATGCCCATCTTGGACATGATCTTCAGCAGCCCTGCATCCACCGAGGCCCGGAAATTCGCCACCCCTTTTGACAGCGGCAGATCCAGCAGCCCGCGTTCAATGCGGTCAGCGATGCTTTCCTGCGCCAGATACGCGTTCACCGTGGTGGCGCCCGCGCCGATCAGCACTGCAAAATAATGCGGATCGATGCATTCCGCCGACCGCACGTTGATCGAGGTGAAGGTGCGCAGCCCCTGCTTGGTCAGCCATGAATGCACGGCTGAGGTCGCAAGGATCATCGGCACCGCGACATTGGCCTCGCCGACCGCTTCGTCGGTCAGGATCAGGTGGCCGATCCCGGCGCGCACGGCCTCTTCGGCATTGACGCGGATGCGGTGCAGGTAATCGCGCAGCGCGCCAGCTTCGGCGCCCACGGGATAGGTGCAGTCAATTTCGCGCACGCCGTCGCCGAACGCGGTTTTCATGGCCGTGAACTGACCATTGGACACGAACGGCGATTCAAGTGTGAAAATTTCAACCTGAGAGCTGTCCTGATCCAGCACGTTCTTCAGGTTGCCGAACCGCGTTTTCAGCGACATCACGCGATGTTCGCGCAGCGGGTCGATCGGCGGGTTGGTGACCTGGGAAAAGTTCTGGCGGAAGAAATGGCTCAGGGGCCGGTAGCGCTCCGACAGGACAGCGGATGGCGTGTCATCGCCCATCGATCCGATGGCCTCTTTGCCGTCCTCGGCCATCGGGTGGATGGTCGCTTCCAGTTCTTCAATCGTGTAGCCCGCCGCGATCTGGCGCAGGCGCAATTCATCACGCGTGAACAGGCGCGGCTCAGGCGCGCCGATCACCATTTCTTCAAGGTCGGTGACCTTGCCAACCCATTCGCCAAAGGGCTGGGCGGCGGACAGCTCATCCTTCAGCTCAGTGTCGTGCAGGATCCGGCCGGTGGCCATGTCGACCGCCAGCATCTGACCCGGGCCGAGGGCGCCTTTTTCCTTCACCGTCATTTCATCGGTGGGGATCATGCCAGTTTCCGACCCAGCGATCACCAGCCCGTCGCCAGTCACCACATAGCGCATCGGGCGCAGGCCGTTGCGATCCAGACCCGCGACAACCCAGCGGCCATCGGTCATCGCCAGCGCGGCGGGACCGTCCCAAGGCTCCATGACCGAATTGGAATAGGCGTACATGTTGCGCCAGTTCTCAGGCATCGCGGTGGCGGTTTTGGACCACGCCTCAGGCACCAGCATCGTCTTGGCCATGGGCGCGGAACGCCCGGCGCGCACCAGCACTTCGAACACCGAATCCAGCGCGGCGCTGTCGGATGCCGACGCGGGCACGATCGGTTTGATGTCCTCGGCCATTTCTTCAAAATACGTTGAGGCCATGCGGATCTCGTGGGACTTCATCCAGTTGACGTTGCCCTTGAGGGTGTTGATTTCCCCGTTATGGGCCAGCATCCGGAACGGCTGCGCCAGCCACCACTGCGGGAACGTGTTGGTCGAATAGCGCTGGTGATAGATCGCGAAGGCTGAGACGAAGCGTTCATCTTCCAGATCGGGGTAGAAGACGTTGACGTGCTCAGCCAGCATCATGCCCTTGTAGATCACCGACCGGCACGACATCGAACAGATGTAAAAGCCCGCGACCTGCGCCGCCGCAACGGCTTTTTCGATGCGCCGACGGATGACGTAAAGCTCGCGCTCAAATGCCTCCTCGTCCAGGCCTTTGGCGTTGGAGATCAGGATCTGTTCAATCTCAGGCCGGGTCGCGTTGGCCTTTTCGCCAAGGCATTTGATGTCCACCGGCACATGGCGCCAGCCATAGATATAATGGCCCATGCGCAGGACTTCGGTCTCCACGATGGTGCGGCAGACTTCCTGCGCGCCAAAATCGGCGCGGGGCAGGAACACCATGCCGACGGCGATCAGTTCTTCGCCCGGTTCATGGCCGGTGCGGCGGATCTGATCGTGGAAAAAGTCGCGGGGGATCTGCACATGGATCCCGGCACCGTCGCCGGTCTTGCCGTCGGCATCCACTGCGCCGCGGTGCCAGATGGCGGACAGCGCGCGGATCCCGGCCTGCACCACCTGGCGGCGGGGCTTGCCGTCGACGGCCACAACCAGGCCGACCCCGCATGAGGCATGTTCTTCCTCAGGCAGGTACATGCCGGTTTCGGCCAAAACGCGACCGGCTTTTTCGCGGGCTTCGACCCATGCAGCGTCAAACTTGGTCATGATCTGTCTTCCTTGTCTCGTCTTGTCTGGTGCGCCTTGGGGACCGGTGTCGCTGTCAGCCGCCGGTGCGGCTGGCGGCGACGTCGGGAAGGCGGCTGAAAATTTCAAGCTGCGCGCGGGTCAGATTGGGCCGCATCTTGATATGAGCGCTAAGCTGGAGCGCCCGCAGCTGCGCGCGCAATTCGCCTGAGCGTTTGGCCAGTGCCTGCACATTGCCGGGGCTGGCGCGGCCGGAGCGGAAGGTTTCCTCAAGCTCGGCCTCCACCGCCAGATAGGCGCGGCCGATGTCGCGGGCGTCCCGTTCAAGATCAGACTTGATCTTTGTTGCGATCAGAATTTGGTCGGGTGCCAGGTTCAATTCCACCGCATGGGCCACCACCGCGTCCGGGCTGGGCCAGCCATGCGCGTCCGCAACCTGCGCAAGCCCGCTGTCCTTGCCTTCCATCAGCGCGGCCACTTTGGCTGCGGATATGGCGCTGAATTGGGGCGCGCCCTGCGCTAGGACGGGCAGGGCGGCGCAGATTGAAAAAACGCAGGCGGTGGCGGCACGAAAGAACATTCAGTCATCCTCAGTTTTGGGCGCGTAACGCGCAAAGCATTCGGCTTGGGTCAATTGGGTCAGCGGTCCGGCAAAGGCGTAGGCACCCCGATTGCGGTCCACGAAAACCTCTTGGGTCAGCTTCAGGCCTGACTGATCGTCCAGCGCGCCAACGGACATCTGGTATTCCGCCGCATCGCTCTGATTGACCAGCCGATAGAAAACACTTGATCCGCAGGTAGCGCAGAACCCCCGCTCCGCCCAGTCCGAAGACCTGTGGCGACGCAGCGAGGCGTCATCTTCAAACACGACGTCCGCGGCAGCGACCGCAAAGAACGGGCCCGAACCCCAGCGGCGGCAGGCGTCGCAATGGCAGGCGCTGAAATCGTGCTGCTCCACCGTTGCGTGAAACCGCACCGCGCCGCACAGGCAGCCGCCCGATCGCCTGTCCATCACTTGGCCCCTTTCAGGGTGCGATCGGGCAGGGTGCGATCGGGCAGGGCGCGATCGGGGGCGTGGCCGCCCCTGATCGGTTCATTCCGCAGCGACAGCAGCGGATTTCACGCTCAGCTGTGCGTGGATCGCAGCGGCGGCCTCACGCCCGTCGCGGATTGCCCAGACCACCAGCGATGCGCCGCGCACGATGTCGCCCACCGCATAGACGCCGGGCATCTGGGTGGCGTGGGTGCGGTGATCGGCCTTGATCGTGCCCCAGCGCGTGACATCAAGCCCCGGCGTGTTCCACAGCTGCTGCAGGTCCTCAGGTTCGAACCCCAGGGCCTTGATGACCAGCTCGGCAGGCTCGGTAAAGTCTGAGCTGACGATTTCCTCAGGCGCCTGACGCCCGGTGACATCGGGGGCGGCAAGCCGCATGCGGATCGCCTTGACGCCCGACACTGCATCTTCGCCGGTGAAGCCCTTGGGCGCGGTCAGCCACTGAAACACCACGCCTTCTTCCTCAGCATTTTGCACTTCGCGCTGTGATCCGGGCATGTTGGTCCGGTCGCGGCGATACATGCAGGACACCGCCTTTGCGCCCTGACGAATGGCGGTGCGCACGCAGTCCATGGCCGTGTCGCCGCCGCCGATCACCACCACGCGCTTGCCTTTGGCGTCCAGCGAGCCGTCCTCAATTTCCGGAACCGTGTCGCCAAAGCACAACCTGTTGGACGCGGTCAGATAATCAATCGCCTTCACGATGCCCGGCAGACCGGCACCCGGCCCGCCCAGATCGCGCGATTTGTAGACGCCCGTGGCGATGATCACCGCATCATGTTCGCGGCGGATTTCATCGAACGAGATGTCGACCCCGACACTGCAATTGAGCCGGAATTTGATACCGCCCTGTTCCAACTGCGCGTTGCGGCGCTCCACCACATCCTTTTCCAGCTTGAAGCCGGGGATGCCATAGGTCATCAGCCCGCCCGCGCGGTCATACCGGTCATAGACGGTGACCTGATAGCCCTTGCGGCGCAGGAAATCGGCCGCCGCCAGCCCGCCGGGGCCGGCGCCGATGATGCCAACGGATTCGGTCCGCTCCCGCTTGGGGACGATCGGCTTGACCCAGCCTTTGTCCCAAGCGGTGTCGGTGATGTATTTCTCAACCGAGCCGATGGTGACCGTGCCGTGGCCCGATTTTTCGATGACGCAATTGCCTTCGCACAGGCGGTCCTGGGGGCAGATGCGGCCGCAGATCTCGGGAAAGGTGTTGGTGGCCTGGGCCAGCTCATACGCTTCTTCCAGCCGGCCTTCGGCGGTCAGCTTCAGCCAGTCGGGGATGTTGTTGTGCAGCGGGCAATGGGTCTGACAATAGGGCACGCCGCATTGCGAGCAGCGTGAGGCCTGCTCTGCCGCTTTGGAATCGGCGAATTCGCGATAGATTTCATTGAAATCATCGCGGCGGTCATCGGCCGAACGCTTTTGCGGCGTGAGGCGGGGTACATCGACGAATGTCAGCATCTTTTGAGGCATCGTGCCCTCCCTTTAGCTTCGTCCGGCGCCACGTCGCCATTCGGTAAGCTTATAATCATGCGCCGCGGGCCGGAATCATAGCGAATGTGCGATGCATACTCGAAAGGCCATCGGATGAAAAGTCATAAATATTGACCTATTAGTATGGAATTTTGTTGCGCGCGGCTTGATGTCCTGGCGGTACGTGTGAATTTATGGCAGCAATAATGACATAATTCTGTTGCCTAAGGCGAATCCGCCGCCTATCCCCACCCTCAGGCGCGCGCTAAACCTGCCGCTTCCGTCCTGATCCAGCCTAAGGCCTCAGCATCATGCCCATACTCAGCCTTGTTCTGCTCGCCATCATCCAGGGCGTGACAGAGTTTCTGCCGATCTCATCCTCAGGCCATCTGGCGCTGTTTCCTGCGCTGACCGGGCAGACCGATCAGGGGCTGTTGATCGACGTGTCGCTGCATGTGGGCACGCTGGCTGCCGTGATGGTGTATTTTCGCAAAGAAACCGCTGAGGCCCTGCGCGGCACCGGCCATCTGCTGACCCGGCGTTGGGACACGGCGGAATCGAAGCTGGCGTTCCTGCTGGCGCTTGCGACTGTGCCGGTGGTGATCGCCGGGGGGCTGCTGTCGACGCTGGGCCTGACCGAGGCGATGCGGTCCGTCGAAGTCATCGCATGGGCCAGCATCGTGTTCGGCATCGTGCTGTGGATCGCGGATATGAAGGGCGCGCAGGAAAAGGTCGCCGGTGACTGGCGCTGGCGTGACGCGGCGATCATGGGGCTGGCGCAGGCCGTGGCGCTGATCCCCGGCACCTCGCGGTCGGGCATCACGATGACTGCGGCGCGCGGGCTGGGCTACACCCGTGTTGAGGCGGCGCGGCTGTCGCTGCTGATGTCGATCCCGACAATTCTGGCATCTGGCATCCTTGCGACCAAGGATCTGGTTGAGGCAGGGGACCAGACCCTCGGCCTTGACGCTTTGATCGGCGCGGGACTGTCATTTGTTGCTGCATTGCTGGCGCTGACGCTGATGATGCGGATGCTGCGCACCTGGTCGATGACGCCGTTCGTGATCTACCGCGTGGCGCTGGGCGTGCTGCTGCTGGTCTGGGTCTATGCCTGACCGATGCGCAGACAAAAGGGCGGGGCCATACGGTCTCGCCCTTTTTTAATGCCCGCGCCTGAAATCAGGATTTCAGCTTTTTCGCGCTTTCGGTGATGTCGGAATATTGGCCATAGGGTCGCCATGCGTAAAGATAGCTGTCCAGCACCGCCTCAGCGGGTGTGGTCTTGATGCCAAGCGCGTCGAACCCTTGCGCGCCGCTGGCGACCAAGTTGTCAGATTTCAGCATCTCCACCTGATCGGTGGTGATCGCCGCCTTGATCAGCCCCAGCGACAGCATCTGCACCAGCCCGGACACCTTGGCCATGATCCGCGCGATGCCAAACGGCACGTTGACGACCAGACGTTTGCGGCGAACCACCGACAGCATCAGCGTCATCAGTTCACGGAATGTGTAAACCGACGGGCCGCCCAGTTCATAAACGCCGGGTTTGGCCTCACCAACGGCAGCTTTCGCGGCGGCTTGGGCCACGTCATCCACATAGACTGGTTGGAATTTCGTGTCCGCCCCGATGGCCGGGATCACCGGCGACAGGCGGGCCATGGCGCCGAAGCGGTTGAAGAACTGGTCCTCAGTCCCGAAGATGATCGAGGGGCGCAGGATCACCGCATTCGGGAACGCCGCAATCACCGCTGATTCCGCCGCCGCCTTGCTGCGCGCATAGCCAGACGCACTGTTCGCGTCCGCCCCGATGGCCGATATTTGCACCAGCGAGGTCACGCCCGCCGCCGCAGCAGCCTTGGCGATGCGGGCCGCGCCATCGGCCTGCACCGCGGAGAATGTCTGCTTGCCGCCCTCTGCCAGAATGCCAACGCAGTTGATCACCGCTGTTGCGCCCGCCACGGCGCGCGCCACGCTGGCGTCGTCGCGGATGTTGGCCTGGATCGGTTCCACCTGACCGACATCGCCGTAGGGACGCACGAAATGCGCGTCATTCGGGCGGCGGACGGCCACGCGCACACGCCAGCCACGGCGGGCCATGCGTTGCGCCACATAACGGCCGACAAAGCCTGAGCCGCCGAAGATGGTGCAGATCGGTGCGGATGCGGTCATGCGAGGGAGGCCTCCGGGAAACGGATGGAAGTTAAGCTGATGTCCCTATCCGACCGGACGCCGGGCGGGCAAGGTTCCTCAGCGCCGCAGCGGCGACGGCCGGCAGGGCATTTATCATCGCCGCTGTCGGGGGCGCACCTGCGCTGCGGCGGGCTGATTTGCCGTCAGAAAAGCGCGTCCTGCGAGGTCCGTGGAAAAAAATTGCATCGCCCGCATTTTCCACGCTCAACCACCGTTGACAGCACCGTCGGCTCTCCGTAAACACCGCCTTACAGCGTGCCCAGATGGCGGAATTGGTAGACGCGCTAGATTCAGGTTCTAGTGTCCGAAAGGACGTGGAAGTTCGAGTCTTCTTCTGGGCACCACCACCTCTCTCCCCCCTCGCAGGAGGTGGGACGTGGACTTTTCGCGGGGGCCTCGGCCAACGCCGAAGAACACGGATAGGGAGGACGGAAGATGCAACCTGGCATCTCCAACGCTAATGCGGCGGGAAGGAAAGCTTCACAGCTTGCCCTGACCGCCGCGTTTGGCGTTTTCATTGCCAATGCATCCCTTGCTGACAATGCCCCAGTGATTCATGTGGAAAAAACCGCGTCCTGCGCCTGCTGCCATGCATGGGTCGACCGGATGCGCGCCGCCGGGTTTGACGTGCGTGCGCGCAACGTGGACCACGGTGCCTTGGTGCTGACGAAGATCGCCATGGGGATCACGGCGGAAACGTCGGCCTGCCACACCGCATCGGTCGAAGGATACGTGGTTGAAGGGCATGTGCCCGCCGCCGACATTCGCCGCCTGCTGGCGGAGCGTCCCGCCGCGCGGGGCATCTCTGTGCCAGGCATGCCCATCGGATCGCCGGGCATGGATTTCGGCGGCAAGAGCGCGCCATATGAAACCATCCTGATTGATCAAGGCGGCACGCTTTCCACCTATCGCCGCCACGACTGACCCGCCACCGCGCCATCGACATCAACCTGGGGCACGCGCGTTTGCGCAGCGCCCCCCCCGGACCGGACCGAACAGATGACCGTATATGCCCATGAAGGCGATCTGCCCGACGGTCTCACGCTTGGCCCGATTGTCGCCATCGACACTGAGACCATGGGCCTGCGCCCCCATCGCGACCGGCTGTGCGTTGTGCAGCTGTCGGCGGGCGACGGGCACGCCCATGTGGTGCGCATCGCCAAGGACCAGACTGAGGCGCCCAATCTGTGCGCCATGCTGGCCGATCCCGATGTGCTGAAGCTGTTCCATTTCGGGCGATTCGACATTGCCGTGCTGGCGAACCGCTTTGGCGTGGTGTCGCGCCCGGTCTGGTGCACCAAGATCGCGTCGAAGATGGTGCGCACCTACACCGACCGCCACGGGCTGAAAAACCTGTGTCAGGAACTGGCGGGTGTGGATATCTCCAAACAGCAGCAAAGCTCCGACTGGGGTGCAGACACGCTTTCGAAGGCGCAGATGGACTATGCGGCGTCGGATGTTCTGCATCTTCATGTGCTTCGTGAAAAGCTGCAGGAGCGGCTGATTCGTGAAGGGCGCCTTGAAATTGCCAAACGTTGCTTCGACTTTCTGCCTGACAGGGCGATGCTCGATCTGATCGGGTGGGACGATCAGGACATCTTCTCCCACTGACCACCTGCCGCCATTTCGCCGACAAGGAGCCTTCTGCGCGTGAGCATTCCCGCCGACATCGCACCCGCCCCAGACCGGCGCGCCCAGGACATCGCCTCCGGGCGCCGGGTGCTGCGCACCGAGGGCGCGGCGCTGACCCTGTTTGCCGACACGCTGGGCGACAGCTTCGCCGACGCGGTTGAAACCATGGCCGCCTGCACCGGGCGCGTGGTGGTCTGCGGCATGGGCAAGTCGGGCCATGTGGCGCGCAAAATCGCCGCGACGCTGGCCAGCACCGGCGCCCCCGCGCAGTTTCTGCACCCGGCTGAGGCGAGCCATGGCGATCTGGGCATGCTGACGCGGGCGGACGTGGCGCTGGTCCTCAGCAATTCAGGGTCCACACCTGAACTGGCGGACGTGATCGCCCACACGCGCCGGTTCGACATTCCGCTGATTGGGGTGGCAAGCCGCCCTGAAAGCCCGCTGCTGCAAGCCGCCGACATCGCGCTGGTGCTGCCCCGCGCGCCCGAGGCCTGCCCGATGGGCCTCGCGCCCACCACGTCCACCACGCTGACGCTGGCCCTCGGGGACGCGCTGGCCGTGGCGCTGATGGAGCGGCGCAGCTTCCAGCCCGAAGATTTCCAGGTGTTCCATCCCGGCGGCAAGCTTGGGGCGCTGTTGGTCAAGGTGTCGGGGCTGATGCACAAGGCGGCTGATCTGCCGCTGGTCACACCCGACGATCCGATGTCTGAGGTGCTGCTGACCATCTCCCGCTCCGGCTTTGGTGTTGCCGGGGTGGTGGATAACGGCGCACTGGTCGGCATCATCACCGATGGCGATCTTCGCCGCCATATGGACGGGCTGCTGTCGCGCCGCGCCCGCGACGTGATGACCGCCGATCCGGTGACCATCGCGCCCCAGGCGTTGGCGCAATCGGCGATGGCGCTGATGACCAAACGCACGATCACCTGTCTGTTCGTGGTGGACCCCGCGGTCGGCCCGGCCCCCGTCGGCATCGTGCATGTGCATGATTGCCTGCGCGCCGGGCTCGATTCGGTCTGATCGGGCATGACCTATTCCAAGATCGTCCGCTGGCTGAAGATCGGGCTGCCGCTGTTGGCGCTGGGGCTGCTGTCGGCGGTGTTTCTGCTGCCGCGCGACAATGGGTTTGACGGCGGGCTGATCTATTCCACCGCCGATCTGCTGGCGTTGGGTGAGGGGCTGACCATCTCAAACCCCCGTTTCACTGGCACGACCGAAGAAGGTCAGCCTTTTGTGGTGTCCGCCACATCCGCGACCCCGGATGGCCCGGACCCCGAAAAGGTCGTGCTTGCCTCGCCCGAGGCGACGGTGGATCAGGACGCGCGGTCGGTGGTGCTGACGGCGGTGACCGGCACGCTTTTGCCCAAGGAAAGCCGTCTGATGCTGTCTGGGGACGTGACGCTGGTCACGTCTGACGGCTACAAGGTGACGACGGGCTACGTTGATGCGAACATCAAAACCGGGGCGCTGGATGCGCCGGGTCCGGTGCGCGCGGTCGGGCCGCAAGGCGCCATTGAGGCCGGGTCGTTCCGGGCCGTGCGCGCCGATCGCGCGGCGCCTGCGGCGACGACGGGTCTTCCGGTCGGTGATAGAATTTGGTTCGAGAACCGCGTGAAGGTGACTTATGCTCCGGCCCCTCGGGGACCCGGGGGGGCTGGGGGCGTTTCGCCCGGCAGCGCAGGGGGAGGCTCAGAATGATCCGGCAGACGAAACGCGCCATGGCGCTTGCGGGCGTGCTTGCAGCCATGTCGATGGCAGGCGCGGCATGGGGGCAGGCGGCCAATCCGTTCGGGTCGTTCAAGCATGACGCCGACCAGCCGATCGAAATCGTGGCTGACAGCCTTGCGGTCGATCAAGGCACCGAACAGGCGACCTTCACCGGCACGGTTGAGGCTGCGCAAGGCACCCTGCGCATGACCGCCGACAAGATTGTCGTGAACTATGGCGGCGCAGGCGGCGAAGCAACCGGCGCGGGCCGCATCGACAAACTGCGCGCTGAGGGCAACGTGTTCCTGTCGAACGGGGCGGAAACCGCGACCGGCGCCTGGGCCGATTACAACGTGGCTGGCGGCAATGTGACCATGGGCGGCGGCGTGGTGCTGGCCCAAGGCGACAACGCCGTTTCAGGCCAGAAGCTGACCATCGATCTGAACTCCGGCAAGGGCGAAATATCCGGCGGGCGCGTCCGTTCGGTGTTCAAACCTGCCGCCAAAGGCCAGTGATTTGACCGACGCGCCGATCATCGGCCCCAACGGCAACCCGCTGGATGGCGGGCTTGTGGTGCGGGGCATCGGCAAGACGTTCCGCCGCCGCCCTGTGGTGCGCGACGTGTCGATCCATCTGCGGCGCGGCGAGGCGGTCGGCCTGCTGGGGCCCAACGGCGCGGGCAAGACCACGTGCTTTTATATGATCACTGGGCTGATCCCCGTCGACTCGGGCCAGATATTCATCGACGGGCGCGACGTGACCGCCCTGCCGATGTATCGGCGCGCCCGCATGGGGCTGGGGTATCTGCCGCAGGAGGCGTCGATTTTCCGCGGCCTGACCGTTGAGGAAAACATCCGCGCGGTGTTGGAACTGGTCTATGCCGAGCGCGCGCGCCGCAATGCGCGGCTTGAAGAATTGTTGGCCGAATTTTCGATAACCCATCTGCGCCGCACCCCCGCGCAGGCATTATCGGGGGGGGAGCGCCGGCGCGTGGAAATTGCGCGCTGCCTTGCGTCAAACCCATCCTTTGTGCTGCTGGATGAACCGTTTGCGGGCGTTGATCCGATCGCGGTCGGGGACATCCGGGCTTTGGTTGCGCATTTGAAAGAACGTGGCATCGGGGTTCTGATCACCGATCATAACGTTCGCGAAACACTGGAGATCATTGACCGGGCATATATCTTGCATGATGGTCATGTTCTGATGAGCGGAACGCCCGAAGATGTCGTTGCGGATGAAAATGTCCGCCGCGTCTATCTTGGCGAAAGCTTCCGCATCTGACGCGCGGCGGCGCTTGATCATAGGAGGGGCCGCATGAAACTGGGTCCCCGGCTTGAACTCAGGCAAAGCCAGCAGCTGGTGATGACGCCGCAGCTGCAGCAGGCGATCAAACTTTTGCAGATGACCAACCTTGACCTCGCCACTTTCGTGGACCGGGAGGTGGAGCGAAATCCCCTGCTTGAACGCGACCCGGCGGAGCCTGCCGACGCGCCCACCGCCTCGCCCGAATTAGACCCCAAACCGGCCGCTGAAACACGCGCCCGCATCGACCGCCAGATCACAGAGCGCGCGGGGCCTGAGGCGGTGTCCGGTGCCTTTGATCACGGGGCCGACAACATCTGGGACCGCGACAGGCCGTCTGCCCGCACCATCAGTGGGGGCGGTGGTGGTGGGGCGGCATTTACCTCAGACATCATTGCGGAAACATCTGCCGCCGCGCTGACGCTGCTGGACCGGCTGAGCGCGCAGATCGGCATGATGCGCGCCGCCCCGCTGACACGGATGCTGGCGTTGGCGCTGGCCGCGGACATCGACGATTCGGGTTATCTGCGCACGGATGCGGACGAAGCTGCGGCGCGGCTTGGCGCCTCGACCGTGGATGTCGAAGCGGCCATCGCGCTGCTGCAAACCTGTGAGCCGACCGGCGTCGGCGCCCGCGATCTGGCCGAATGCCTTGCGCTGCAATTGGCGGAGCGCAATCGTCTGGACCCTGCAATGCGCTGCTGTCTGACGCATCTTGATCTTCTGGCGCGCGCAGATTTCCGCGCACTGGCCGCCGCCTGCGCGGTGTCCGAATCCGACGCGCGCGAAATGGCGGCAGAGATCCGCGACCTCAACCCAAGGCCCGGCCGTGGGCTGAGCAGCGACCCCGTTTTCGCCCAACCCCCCGATCTGCTGGTGCGGCGCACCGCATCGGGCGCATGGGTGCTGGAGCTGAACGCCGACACCCTGCCACGGGTGCTGGTCAACAACGCCTATGCCGCTGAGGTGATGTCAGGCGGCGATGGTGAGGTGCGCAGCTTCATCTCAGAATGTCGGTCCAGCGCGTCTTGGTTGGTGCGCAGTCTGGAACAGCGGGCGCGCACCATGCTGCTGGTGGGGGCTGAGATCCTGCGCCGCCAGACCGCATTTTTCGACGAAGGCGTCGGTGCGCTGCGCCCGATGACCCTGCGCTCAATCGCTGAGAACACCGGCCTTCACGAAAGCACCGTGTCGCGCGTCGCCGCCGGAAAACGGCTGAGCTGTGAGCGCGGGTCCTTTGATCTGAAATTCTTCTTCTCGCAGGCCATCGCCGCCACTGATGGCGGCGAGGCCCATGCCGCTGAATCGATCCGTCATCGCATCCGCACGATCGTCGACGCCGAAGACCCACGCCGCACATTGTCCGACGATAAACTGGTGACAATGCTTCAGGTTGAAGGCGTTGATATTGCGCGACGGACCGTTGCGAAATATCGTGTAGCCATGAGCATACCGTCCTCAGTTCAACGCAAACGCATGAAGGCTTCGTCCATGACGGGCTAAGCTTGGTTTGTCGGGGCGGAACGGGGGAAAAACCCCCCGAAACGCCCCGCTGAGGCCGGAATGATCGTCGTCACGGGGAAACTTTCTCGTGATCGCCCAGCAACCGCACAGCTCGGGAGCAGCCATGTACATTCAAGTCAACGGTCGCCAGATCGATGTTGGAGACGCCCTTCGCACCCATGTCGAGGAGCGATTCGGCGATGCCATCGGGAAATATTCCGAAAATCCGATCGATTGTGTGGTGACCTTTTCACGCGACCGCCACGAACTTGTCTGCGACGTCATCGCCAATCTGAGCACGGGACTGACGGCCAAGGCCAAGGCCAAGGCCAACGACATTTACGCAGCGGCTGACGGCGCTTGTGAGCGGGTGGAAAAGCAGCTTCGGCGCTACAAACGGCGCCTGAAGGACCACCACAAGGCGCGGCCCATGCCGATCGAGGCGCTCGACGCGTCGTCCTATGTTCTGCAGTCGCATGACGAGACCGGTGAAGAGCCTGAGAGCCTTCAGCCAGTCATTGTCGCAGAAATGAAAGCAAAAATTCAGTCTTTGAGCGTAGGTGAAGCGGTGATGCAGATGGAGATGGCTGATGAGCAATTTCTCCTTTTCAACAACCATGGCACCGGTGGTCTCAACGTGGTATTCCGCCGGCCCGACGGGAACATCGGCTGGATCGACCCGGCGAATCTTTCTGAGAGGTGACGTTTGTCGTCTCTGACTGAAGCGATGCGGAGGGGGCCGTCGGCCCCTTCCCAGACACCGCGAGCGGAAGCGTAGACCATGAATCTTGAGCTACTTATCGCACCGGGGTCGGTGGCCCCAATGGTGCGCGCTTCGTCTAAAAAGCAGCTTCTCCATGACCTTGCCGGCCGCGTGGCTGAGGTTGAAGGCCTCGATGCCCGTGCGGTCTTTGATGCGCTGATGGAGCGAGAGCGCCTGGGCGCGACGGGGATGGGCCGCGGTGTGGCCATCCCCCATGCCCGTATGGAGGGCGTGACGCAGATCCGTGGCTACTTTGCCCGGTTGGACCGCGGCGTCGATTTCGATGCGCCCGACGGCGTGCCGGTGGACCTGCTGTTCGTGCTGCTTGCGCCTGAAAATGCCGGCGCTGACCATCTGCGCGCGCTGGCCAAAGTCTCACGGCTGCTGCGCGATGAGGGACGGTGCACCAAGCTGCGCTCGACCTCTGACGCGTCGGCGATCTTTGCAATCTTGGTCGAAGACCTGGCATCGCGCGCCGCCTGACCCGTTCCGTATTGCAGACGTGAAAGCCGCCGCGGGGATCTCTCCGCGGCGGTTCTCGTTGCAGGGGGCGGCCCTCGGGGGGATTGACCCCCCTTCGGCCCGCTTGGCGCGGGGTCCGAGGCCAATGCGAATAAATTGACGGGGGTGCGAGGTTCCTGACGCGATGGTGTCCGGATGGGGTTGGCAAAACCCTGGCCATCAACCCAACCTGATGAGGATCGCAAAAGACCTTCACCCCGGCAAACCCTGAAATCCAGGGTGCCGATCGCAAGGCATCAGAGGCGTTTTATTGCGCGCGGTTGAAGGGGTGTTGGTGAACGGGTGTTGGTGAAGATCGACGCCGCATTGCCCCAGACCGCCCGCATCCGCGACGCCAACGTGCACGCGATTTCCCTGTCCAACATGACGCCTGAACTGCGCGCATACATCGGCTGCGCGGCGCAGGATCTGGTGCGTCTGTCGCTGGTCCATGGCGGTGCTGAGGGCGCGCGCATGATGCGCAGGGCCCGGCCCCTTTGGCCTGTGGTTCCGCGCCCAGATCGCCCTTTGCCCGATGATTGCAGTGCCCGAGGGCCATCGGCTGCCCAAGCGGTACACCGATGGATTGGCGCGCGCGCGGCCCCTGTTGGCCGCGCCGGGGCGACGGGGGTCGATCCCCCTGAGCGCCGCGCCCGCAATCAGGTGCGGCGCTTGGGTATCAGTGGACGCTCATGGGTTTGCGGTCATTGCGGCGCGCCAGCTTGAACGCCAGCCCGCGGTCGTCGGTCAGCGCAAGACGGGCGCCATTGCTGTCGTGGATCGCGTAAATCTTGGCACCGCTGGGGGGCGGGGCGATGCTGTCCGGCAGCTCTCCCTCGCGGACCTCGCGGACATACACGATTTCATCGGCGGCTTCGGGAAAGGCGGTTTGAAGGTCGTGGTCTGACATGGTCGGCTCCTTGGTCCTTCAGGCGCGGGTGATCTGCACGGTCTGCACAACATGTTCGGGCTGGCTGCGTCTCAGGTCCACATGCAGCAGACCGTTGGCCAGCGACGCCCCCTCGACCTCCATCCCATCAGCAAGCACAAAGGCCTTCTGGAACTGGCGGGATGCGATGCCTCGATGCAGGAACGCGCGCTCATCGGACTCCTCAGCTTGGCGGCCACGGATGACCAACTGGGCGTCCTCGATCGTGATGGCTAGGTTATCTTCTGAAAACCCGGCCACGGCGAGCGTGATGCGGTAGGCGTTCTCGCCTCGTTGTTCAATATTATAGGGGGGGTAGCCGTCATTGCCAGCTTTTGCTGTCCGCTCCACCAAACGGTCGAGCTGATCGAAGCCGAGCAGGAACGGATGCGAAGCGAATGTCATTCGCGCCATCGAGCATGTCCTTATATTCAAGCGACATGGGCCCTGCGTCCCTGGTGCGGCAACGTAGGGCCCTGTTTGAAAATATGGGCGGCGTGGGCGCGGATTGCAACGGCCCCGGCCCGGTGCGGACGACATCGGGGAGGGGCGGGCCCCTCCCGCGCTGCCGCCCGGCCGCGCCAAAGGGGCGCGGCGCGCCCAGCCCCGGGCGATGCGCCAAGTTTTGACCGCGCGGGTCGCGCGGGCGGCTAGGGCAGGATCAGCGCCCGGCGGGCCGCAAAGATTTGGACGCGCGGCGACGAGACCGAGTCTGCACAGCTTGGGAAGCTGAATTGACCTGATTGTCCATCTATTGCTTGCAGTTAAAATTGTGAGAATACGCGGCCAGCGCATCGAGCAGTGTTTTGATCTCGTCACGATCGACGAACGTCATTTGAAAATTCCTCTCAACAAGGGTTGAGCCACCGTATTTCGTGTAGAAAACCCAGCCGTTCATCTTGTCCAAGTCTGGCATGCGCTGCCGTAACTCGAACTCGATCACGGGCGTGCGGTCGCCTTGGTCGCCGGGGTACGCATGCGGCCATTTGATGTCAGGAAATTGCTTCTTGGCCCACACCCCAAAGAGGACGAGTTCGGCGTGCTGAAACCGATACGCGTCGGTAGGGTTGAGGGTCATCTGGTAGACGGTGCTGCCATCCATGGTTTCTCGGGTTGTGATATCGCCGGAGAAATCCTCAACAGTTTCAAGGTTGAGACGCCGCTCATAGGCGAAGAAGCCGTTGTCCTTTCCAGCCGGATCCACCCGACGCGCGAAAGACAGCAGGCACCCGTCCAGACGGATGCCCTCGTAGCCCATGTCTTCCAGCAAGCTGCGCACCTTGTGGCCGTCGGATGCAGCAGCGATCGGCGGCGTCAAAAATGCTGCGCAGGACAGCGCCGCGGCAATCAGGCTGAACGCTCGCATCAGTATTTCCCCTCGTTCGCATTCGCATGGAGGGGCGCGCGAAGGCGACCCTAGTTGGTCTGTTCTATCAGACGTCGCGCGATGACCTGCGCCTGGATCTCCGCGGCGCCCTCGAAAATGTTGAGGATGCGGGCGTCGCACAGCACGCGGCTGATCTTGTATTCTAGCGCGAAACCGTTGCCACCGTGGATCTGCAGGGCGTTGTCCGCGCAGGCCCAGGCGATGCGGGCGCCCAGCAGCTTGGCCATCCCGGCCTCAAGGTCGCAGCGCCGGTCAGCGTCTTTTTCGCGGGCTGAGAAATAGGTGAGCTGGCGCGCCACCATGATCTCCACCGCCATCATCGCCAGTTTGGAATAGACCCGCGGAAAGGCAACGAGCGGCTTGCCAAACTGTTTGCGATCCAGCGCGTATTGCAGCCCCAGTTCCATCGCCGATTGCGCCACGCCGATGGCGCGGGCCGCGGTCTGGATGCGGGCGGATTCGAAGGTCTGCATGAGCTGCTTGAACCCCTGACCCTCGACGCCCCCCAGCAGGTTGGCGGCCGGGGCACGGAACCCGTCGAATCCCAGCTCATATTCCTTCATGCCACGATAGCCGAGCACCTCAATTTCCCCGCCCGACATCCCTTCGGCCGGGAAAGCGTCGGCGTCGGTGCCACGGGGCTTGGGGGCAAAGATCATCGACAGGCCGGAATAGTTCGTGGTGTCCGGGTCGGTGCGCACCAGCATGGTCATCATGTCGGCGCGCGCGGCATGGGTGATCCAGGTCTTGTTGCCGGTGATGACGTAATCGTCGCCATCCTTCACCGCGCGGGTGCGCAGGGCCCCAAGGTCAGACCCCGTGTTGGGTTCGGTGAACACCGCGGTGGGCAGCATTTCGGCTGACGCGATCTTGGGCAGCCAGTCTTCCTTTTGCGCCTGGGTGCCGCCGCACAGGATCATCTCCGCCGCGATTTCGCTGCGGGTTCCAAGCGATCCGACGCCGATATACCCGCGGGACAGTTCCTCAGACACCACGCACATGGCGGTCTTGCCCATGCCGAAGCCGCCGAATTCCTCAGGGATCGTCAGGCCAAAGACGCCCAGATCGGCCATCTCGGTCAGGATCTCCATCGGGATCAGGTCGTCTTTCAGGTGCCATTCATGGGCGAAGGGAACCACCTTGTCGTCGGCAAAGCGGCGGAACTGATCGCGGATCATTTCGTATTCATCGTCTAGCCCGCAATGCCCGAAGGTTGCGACGCTTTTGCGTTCAATCATCAATTCGACCAGACGCTTGCGTGCGGCGTCCGAATTGCCGCCTGCGATCAGCGCGTCCACCGCCACCACGTCCAGTCCCTTGCGTGAGACGCCCAGATCCGACAGGCGCGCGATCTCGCCCTGGCTCATGGGAATGCCGCCTGACAGCTGGGCGAGGTATTCGCCGAACGCGATCTGAAGGATCAGCGCCTCCATCTCGCCGAACTTGCCGTCGGCGGTCAGGCGGTCAGCCCAACCCTTCATTTCGCGCAGCGCTTCGACATAGGTGGCGACCCAGGACAAAGCGTGGGCGCCAAACTGGTGCTGTTCGATCAGTTTGGCGTTGGGACGCCCGTCCACCACCACCTTGGCGGCGAAGGTGCGGCGCACGTCCATCAGCACACCTTCAACTGCGATCACCGCAGCGGCGGCAAGGCCCGACAGATCCTGAAGCAGAACGGCATCGGCCTCGGCGACGAGGGGGGCGGCCTGGTTCATGATCTTGTCCTTTTTGGATATACGGCGTCGTGCGCATGAATGCTGCACTGCAGAATACATGCTGCATTGCGCTGGAAACTAGTGGGGTCGTGCTGGGGCGTCAATGGTGGCGGCGTAATATTAGAAGGCAAACGGCAGCCTGCGGCAAATTTTCTTGCCAGCGCACGGATGCCATTCCGCTGCGCGGCACTGGCGTGGCGCGGTGCCGGGCGCTACAGGAGGGCATGAGCATCGAATCCCTGATCGCCGAGCACGGCCTGCCAATCATTCTGATCGCCATTTGTGGCATGTTCGCTGGGGGATTCGCCAAAGGCGCGGTCGGCTTTGCGCTGCCGATGATATCGGTGTCCATCAGCGGCAGCGTGCTGCCCGCGGCGATGGCGGTGGCGGGGATGATCCTGCCGGGCGTGATCACCAACTTCTGGCAAACCTTCCGGCAAGGTGGTGCCGCGGCGTTCGGATCATTGCGAGAGCATTGGCGGCTAAACGCCATCCTTTTTGTGATGATTGCGCTGTGCGCACAATTGGTGGTGCTGCTGCCGGACCGGGCGCTGTTCCTGATCCTCGGCGGTGGGGTCACGCTGTTCGCGGGCGTTCAGGCGCTGGGCTGGCAGCCGTCGATCCCGCCAGGCGGGCGTCGGCGGGTTGAGGCGATTGTGGCCGTCATCGCAGGCTTTTTTGGTGGGTTGGCCGGGGTCTGGGGGCCGCCGATCGTGCTCTATTTCCTCGCGCTTGATATACCCAAGCGGGACATGGTGCGCGCGCAGGGCGTGTCGTTCCTGCTCGGATCGCTGATTCTGGTGGCCGCGCATCTGAATTCAGGTCTGCTGCTGGGGCCGGGCGGGGCGTTTTCCGCGCTGATGATCGTGCCCGCCTGCATCGGAATGGCGCTGGGGCTGTCGATTCAGGACCGGTTGAACCCGGTGGTGTTCCGCAAGGTGGTGCTGATGGTGTTGTTGATCGCGGGGGTGAACCTGCTGCGCCGCGGCCTGATGGGGTGATCTGGC
This sequence comes from Paracoccaceae bacterium, assembly GCA_047610385.1. Classification (GTDB taxonomy): domain Bacteria; phylum Pseudomonadota; class Alphaproteobacteria; order Rhodobacterales; family Rhodobacteraceae; genus JBOCEF01. The sequence continues at coordinate 63,749 of JBLGAC010000012.1, forward strand.
ATGGGCGGGGCTTGGGCGGTGTCGGAGAGGGTGCCCCTCCCGCTCCCCCACCCAGGCGCGCAAAGGGCGCGCCGCGCCCCATCCTAGCCTTTGCGCGGGTGGTCAGCCGATCAGGGCGTGCCCGTCGCGGCGTGGATCGCCAATAGCTTCCACCCCGCCTTTGGGGTTGCGGCGCACCGCATGCACGCCGCCAAAGAACATGCTGTCCTGCGCCCATGCCCGCGCCTTAGGATAGGCGTTCAAAAGCGCGGCGCGATGATCGTCGCGCAGGCGGTCTTCAAAATCCACCTGCATGTCGGGGATGTCGCGTTCGCGGTCCGGGGTCTGGGATTCCACATGCAGACGCGGCGCGGCCACGGCGGATTCGAGCGTGCCCGCCCCGTCCGCCAACCGCGCCATGACCTGTGCCAGCGCCGAGCGGATGCGGTTGGACCCGCCTGACCCCAGCGCGCAGACTGTCCCGTCATCCCATTCCATCACGCTGGGCGCCATCATTGACCCCAGCCGGATGTCTGCTTGCACCGGGTGGAAGCCGCCCGGCATCAGGTCCGACTCGCCCAGCATGTTGTTCGGCATCAGCCCTGTGCCGCGCGCCACCAGCCCGCAGCCCTCACCATTCGACAGGGTCAGCGCCGCGGCATTTCCCTGCGCGTCGATCACTGAGATATGGGTGGTGCCGCGGGTCGCGGCGGGCCGCCCGGCCAGACGCGCGCGCCACATGGTCAGGCTCTGCTCGCTCAGCAGCGTTCGGGTGCCTTCGGCCGCATTGTCGTCGACGGCGGCGTCCAGCCGCGCGCGGGCGGTCATTTCAAAGGCGCGGGCCATTTGCGCGGGCAGGGCGTCGTGCGCGGCCAGCTCCAGCGCGAATGCGATCAGCGCGCCGCCAAGGGCAGGGGGCGGCGACACTGAAATCTTCGCCCGCCCGCGCGTGACGCGCAGCGGCGTGCGCCAGCGCGGGGCATAGCGGCGCAGATCATCCGCGGTCAGGTGCCCTCCGTCGGCGGTCAGGGCCAGCAGCGCTTGGGCCACTTCGCCTTCGGTCATGAAACGCGCGCCTTCGCGGGCGAAGGTTTCAATCACGTCGGCAAGATCGGGGTTGGGCAGAATCGCGCCGGGCGCAGGGGCCTTGGCCTCACCCCCAAGGAACAGCGCCTGTGCCTCAGGGCTCGCGGTATAGATCGGCAGCACGATGGCGAAAACGCTCGCCTGAAACGCCGACAGCGGCGCGCCTTTGCGTGCCAGCGCCGCTGCCGGGGCGGCCAGATCAATGAGCGGCATTCGCCCCAGCGCCTGATGCGCCGCGATCAGCCCGGGGGCGATGCCGGGGGTTGCGATCGCTCCGGCGCCGATGTGGAACTCTTGGGCCGCCTCGCCGAAATTCGCCGATGCGGCGCGAAAATCCAGCTCATCGCGCGGCAGGGGCCGCCGCGGGGTCTGCACAAAGAAATCCAGCAGCTTGGTGCGCCCCTTCGCATCCCGCGCCATCAAGAACCCACCACCAAGCAGCGATGCCAGCACCGGTTCGGCCACGCAGGCGGTCAGCGCCCCGGCGATGCACGCGTCAACGGCGGATCCGCCCGCGCGCAACGCTTCATCCGCGGCCTCGGCAACAAGGGCATGACCGGCGGCGACGGCGTGACGGGGGCGGGACATGGGGCAGGCTCCGGGGCTTAAGGGGGGCGAGGGCATGGGTGTAGCGCAGGGTGCGCACGATGGGAACGCGGCGCATCGGGCGATCCGGTGCGGCGAGGAGGGGGGCGCTCAAGGTCCTCCCCCCCCCGCATGTGCCGTCCCACGTCATTGTGACCGCCACGCGACAACATCGCGCCGCCCCAGATGCATGCCCGCCATTGCCCCGGTGCCCCTGCGCGGCTATTTCAAATCACATGTCAGTTTGGGAATTTGCCAACCCCGCGCGTTTCATGCGCTTGTCCGGCCGGGTCCTGCCCGTGGTTGCGACGCTCGCCGCTTTGTGCCTTGTCGGTGGCATGGGCTGGGGCTTCTTCGCCACGCCTGATGATTATCAGCAAGGCTCGACGGTCAAGATCCTGTATCTGCATGTGCCCTCGGCGCTGATGGCCATCAACATCTATGTGATGATGGGGGTCATGAGCCTGATCTGGCTGATCCGTCGCCACCATGTGTCGGCGCTGGCGGCCAAGGCCGCGGCGCCGATCGGGGCGGCGATGACGCTGATCGCGCTGATCACTGGCGCACTGTGGGGCCAGCCCATGTGGGGCACGGCGTGGGAATGGGACCCGCGGCTGACCAGCTTTCTGATCCTGTTCCTGTTCTATGTCGGCTACATCGCGCTGTGGGAATCGATCGACGACCCTGACGCTGCCGCCGATCTGACTGCGGTGCTGTGCCTTGTGGGGTCGGTGTTCGCCATTGTGTCCCGCTATGCGGTGCTGTTCTGGAACCAGGGCCTGCACCAGGGCGCAACCCTGTCGCTGGACAAGGAGGAAAACATCTCAGACGTTTTCTACATCCCCTTGCTGGTCGCCATTGCCGGGTTTGTCCTGTTCTTCGTCACGCTTGTGCTGGTGCGCACCCGGACCGAAATCCGCCGCCGCCGCATCCGCGCCATCCGCCTCGCCGCTGGCGCGAACGCCGAGGCCACTGAACCCGACGAGGCTGCCCATGCCTGAGCTGGGAAAATACGCCGCCTATGTCCTTGGCTCCTACGGCGTCGGGGTGTTCATACTGGCGGCCGTGCTGATCATGAGCCTGCGCGCCAACGCCCGCGCGCGCCGAGAGCTGGAGGCGCTGGAGAAGCGCCATGGCCGCCGCCGCGGCTGATCCGACCTTTTCACGCGACCCATGCCGGAGCGACCCAATGGCCAAGACCGATCCCGACGCCCCCAAGGGAAAACGCCGGCTTTCCGCGTTGCTGCCGCTGGTTCTCGCGCTTGGGTTGGGCGTGCTCTTCTACGCCATGCTGGGCCGCGATCAGGACACGTTGCCAAGCGCGCTGATCGCCAAGCCGGTTCCGCAGATGGACCTGCCCAACCTGACCGAGGGCGGCCCGGCGCTGACCACGGCAACCCTGCAGGGGCCGGGGGTCAAGATCGTGAACATCTGGGCCAGCTGGTGCGGTCCGTGCCGGGTGGAGCACCCCAAGCTGATGGAGCTGTCAGCCGCCGGGGTCCCGGTCTACGGCATCAACTACAAGGACGATCCCGAAAAGGCGCGCAAGTTCCTGCGCGATCTGGGCAATCCCTTCACCATTGTCGGCCTTGATGAAAAGGGCCGCATGGGCATCGAATGGGGCGTTTACGGCGTGCCGGAAACATTTGTGATCGATGCCGAAGGGCGCATTGCCCACAAGCATGTCGGCCCGATCCAGAATAATGACCTGGAAACCAAGATCCTGCCTGCCATGCGCAAGGCCGGCTGGAACGGCTGACGCTCAGCGCGGGGCCGCGGGGGGCTTGGCCGGGCTCGGAGGGGCGATGCCCCCCGCTCGCCCGCCCGCGGCGCGCATCGGCTGATGACGGCGTTCGCGGAGGGTGGTGCGCGGCGCGCCGGTGCCTCGCACCGGCAGTTTCGGCCCTTTCGCGGATCGGGGCGCGGCTGCATGATGGGGGCACTGCCTGCCAGCCGAAAGGGATCGCCATGACCGCCCCCAACCTGCTGCGCGCCGCCCGATGACCGGCGCACGCATTCTCACCATCACGCTGAACCCGGCGCTGGACCTGTCCACGCATACTGAGGAGGTCACGCCCGGCCCCAAGCTGCGGTGCCGCGCGCCCAAGCGCGACCCCGGCGGCGGCGGTGTGAACGTGTCGCGCGCGATCCGCTTTCTGGGGGGCGTCAGCGTTGCGCTCGCTGCATTGGGCGGTTCTACAGGCGACCAACTGCACGCGTTGCTGGAGGCTGAGGGCATTCATGCAGTGCCGCTGCCGGGCGCGGGCGACACCCGGGTATCGCTGTCAGTGACCGAGGACGCCACCGGCGCCCAGTTCCGCTTTGTGATGGCCGGGCCGATTTGGACCGATGCGCATGCTAGCGCTGTCGCCGCCGCCGCCAGGCAGGCGATGGCACCGGGGGATCTGAGCGTGGTCAGCGGCAGTCTGCCCTCTGGCGCGCCGCACGATCTGGTCCTGTGGCTTGGGCAGGCGGCTGTTGCTGCGGGTGGGCGGGCGATCCTCGACACTTCTGGCCCCGCGCTGGCCGCGGTGGCGCAGGCGCGGGCTGGTTCCGGGCTGATCCTGCGCATTGACCGCAAGGAGGCGCAGGAGCTCGCCGCCACACCCCTGCCTGACCTGACTGCGCTGGCCGATTTCGCGCTGTCTCTGCGCGCGGACGGGGTGGCAGATATTGTGGTGATCGCCAGTGGGGCTGATGGTTCGGTCTGCGCTGCGCCGTCAGGGCGGTTTCACGCGGTTTCGCCCAGGTCTGAGGTGGTATCGGCCGTCGGCGCCGGGGACAGTTTCGTGGGGGCTTTCGCGCTGGCGCTGCACAGGGGCGATGCGGTTGACGAAGCGTTGCGCTTCGGCACCGCGGCGGCCGCTGCGGCGGTGATGACGCCGGACACGCAGTTGTGCGATGCGGCCGATGTGGCGCGGCTGCTTCCGCTCACCATACTTGGGCCGGTTTGACCGGCGCGCGGGCGCGTCGGGTGCCATGGGCGGGACCGTTGGGGGCGCGCTGCCCCCAGGTTGGGCGTCAGCTTTCGCTTTCGCCCTCATTCCCGTGCTTTTTCAGCAGCGGGAACTGGGTCATTACGAAGGTGAAGGTCACGATAGGGCTGCCAAAGGTTTTGAAGCCGATCCAAAAATCTGTGGACTGGGTGCGCCAGACCACCTCGTTGATCACCGCCATCACCAGAAAAAACAGTGCCCAGCGGGCGGTGAAGATGCGCCAACCGGCTTCGGTCATCGGCACCGTCTCGCCCATCAGGTCGCGCAGATAGGACCGGCCCCGCAGAAGGCCCCAGCCAAGGCCACCCGCGAAGATCAGGTTCACGATGGTCGGCTTCATCTTGATGAAGGTCTCGTCCTGCAGCCACAGCGTCAGGCCCCCGAACACCGTGACCATGACCGCGGTGACCGCCGCCATTTTCGGCAGCTTGCGCGTGAGGCGCCACGATATGCCCAGCGTCACCAGAATCAGTGGCACGAACACTGCCGTGGCGGCGAAAATGTCGGTGCGCGTGTAGGTGATGAAGAACACCGCGAGGGGTCCCATCTCCAGTGCGATGCGCAGGGCCGGGTGAATATGTCTGGATTCTGTTGTCATGGGCGAAGTGATAGCGCCGCGCGCGCCCGCCGTCCCCGCGCCGGTTGGACGCGGGGGGGGGGCGGGGGGGCAGCAGGTCAGCCCGGACGCTGGGCGTAAAGGCACAGCATCTGCAGCGCGATGGTCGCCCCGGCCAGCGCGGTGATTTCGGCCACGTCGTAGGGGGGCGACACCTCAACCACGTCCATCCCCACCACGTCGATGCCTGCCAGACCGCGCAGGATCGCCAGCGCCTGCCAGCTGCTCAGCCCACCGCAGACCGGGGTGCCGGTGCCGGGGGCAAAGGCTGGATCAAGGCAATCGATGTCAAAGGTGATGTAGCAAGGCGCATCGCCGACGCGGGACAGGATCTTGTCGATGGTGGCCTGCACGCCGCGTTCATGCACTTGATTGGCGTCCCACACCTTGATGCCCATCGTGTCATCATTGGTGGTGCGGATGCCGACCTGGATTGATGCGCTGGGGTCAATGATGCCTTCGCGCACTGCGGTGCCGAACATGGTGCCGTGATCGATCCAGTCGTTCTCGGCCTGCCATGTGTCGGTGTGCGCATCGAACTGGATCAGCGCCAGCGGGCGGCCCAGTTTGGCGGCATGGGCGCGCAAGCTGGGATAGGTGGTGAAATGATCGCCCCCCAGCGCCAGCGGCGTGACGCCTGACCAGATGATGCGGGACATGGCGTCCTCAATATGGCCTGGCACCTGTTCGGGGTGGCCGTGGGGGATGTGGATGTCGCCCCAATCCACCACGCTCAGCTTTTCGAACGGATCAAACGGCGACGGCCACGCCCGCGACCATCCCAGCTGCGCCGATGCCGCGCGGATTGCCCGCGGTCCCAGCCGTGCGCCGGGCCGGTTGGTGACCGCGGTGTCGAACGGCACCCCGACGACGGCCACATCCACGCCTTTCAGATCGCGCGCAAATCGGCGGCGGCAAAACGAAAGCGCCCCTGAGAACATGTTTTCATCATGCGTGACGGCATGGTTGTCCTGCGCAAGGAACGCATAATCGCGGCGGTGCTTGTCGGTCATGGGTCTGGCCTCTTGATTGACAGCAGATCGATATGTGATCACAAATGCCAGAGCATGTCGCGCCGCGCAAGCCGCACGCACCCGCCCCCAGCCCGGAAAGGACGCCCATGATGCCGATCAGCACACCGCCGGCAGCCTACCCTGCGCGCATGGGGCTGGGCGACGACAATGCCGGCCCGGCCCATGACCGGGTCTACAAGCATCTGCGCAAACGCATCCTGCACGGCGAAATGGCCCCGGGCGAATCGTTGACCCTGCGCGGTGCGGCGGCGGCGCTGGGCGTTTCAATGACCCCCGCGCGCGAAGCTGTGCGCAGGCTGGCGGCCGAAGGGGCGCTGGTCATCTCAGCCTCGGGGCGGGTGTCGACCCCGGTGCTCAGCCCCCAGCGCATTGAAGAACTGGCATCGATCCGCGCGTTGTTGGAGCCTGAGCTGGCCGCCCGCGCCATGCCGCGCGCGCATTTCAGCCTTATTGAGCGTCTCAAACGCATGGACGCTGAAATCGACGTCATGCTGCGCGGCGGCGATGCGGCGGCCTATGTGCGCGCCAATCTTGAATTTCACCGCACGCTGTATCTGCGCGCCCACGCCCCGGCGATGCTGGCGCTGGCCGAAACCGTGTGGCTGCAGACCGGGCCTTCGATGCGCCAGCTTTACGGGCGGATCGGCATGGGCCGGGTCGCCGATTATCACCGCAAGGCGATCCAGGCGCTGGCAGCGGGGGACGAAGCGGGCCTGCGCCTCGCCATCCGCGCCGATGTGCGGCAGGGGCTGACGCTGCTCGGCTCCGAAGGGCTGGACGCGGCATGACCCCGCCAAGCACCGGGGCTGAGGACCCGCGGGATCAGCGCTGGGCGCGCTGGGAGGGCCCCGGGGACGTCGCACGCGCCGCCCGTTGATCTGCCGCGCGGTCCAGGCCGGGGTCTTCGGGCCCGCCCGGCGCGCAGCCCGGCCAAACGGGAGACGCGGGGCGTAGCCCCTCAGCGACGGGCGGGAGCGCCGCCGCCAGCCAAGCATGACGTGACCTATTTTTCGGAGCCATCCGCATGAACATTCCTGTGAATCCCCGCCCCACCGCCGACTATCAGGCCATGGACGCCGCCCATCATTGGCATCCGTTCACCGACACCAAGGCGCTGAATGCCCAAGGCGCCCGCGTCATCGAAAGCGCCAAGGGCGTGTGGTTGACTGAGGCAGGGGGCAAGACCCTGATCGACGGCATGGCCGGATTGTGGTGCATGAACGTGGGCTATGGCCGCGATGAAATCGCCGACGCGGTCGCGCGCCAGCTGCGCCAGCTGCCCTATTACAACACGTTCTTTCAGTGCACCCACGCGCCGGTTGCCGAATTTTCAACCGCGCTGACGGAAATGGCCCCGGCGCATATGAACCGGGTGTTTTTCACCAACTCGGGCTCAGAGGCCAACGACACCGCGTTCCGCATGGCGCGGACCTATTGGGACTGTGTTGGTCAGCCGAAAAAGAAGATCTTCATCGCGCGGCAGAACGGCTATCACGGGTCGACCGTGCTGGGCGCCAGCCTTGGCGGCATGGGCTTTATGCACGCGCAATCTGGCCTGCCGATCGAAGGCATTCGCCATATCGGCCAGCCCTACTGGTTCGGTGAAGGCCGCGCCACCGGCATGACAGAGGATGAATTCGGCCTCGCGCGCGCGCGGGAGCTGGAGACGATGATCGACGAGGTCGGGGAGGAAAACGTTTGCGCCTTCGTCGCCGAACCCATTCAGGGCGCTGGCGGCGTCATCATCCCGCCCGCCACCTACTGGCCTGAAATCGCGCGCATCTGCAAAGCGCGCAACATCCTGCTGGTGGCGGATGAGGTGATCTGCGGCTTCGGGCGCACCGGCAAATGGTGGGGCTGTGAAACCTATCAGTTCGAACCTGACCTGATGCCGATCGCCAAGGGCATGACCTCAGGCTACCAGCCGATGGGCGGCGTGCTGGTCTCAGACCGTGTCGCGGGGCCGATCATCGACGAGGCTGGCGAATTTGGCCACGGGTTCACCTATTCTGGCCACCCGGCATCGTGTGCTGCGGGCCTCGAAGTGCTGCGGATCATGAAAGAAGAAAAGCTGGTGGAGCGTGTCGCTGCGACCGGTGCCCCGCAGATGGCCCGGCTTTGGGCCGCGCTTGGTGATCATCCGCTGATCGGTGAGGCGCGGACCAAAGGCATGCTCGGCGCCTTGGAAATCGTGGCCGACAAGACCACCGGCGCGCGGTTTGCCGATGAGGTCGATGCGGGCGGGCGTTGCCGCGACCTGTGCGTGTCTGAGGCCGGGCTGGTGATGCGCGCGGTTGGCAACACGATGATTGCTTCGCCGCCGCTGGTGATCTCCGAAGCGGAATTGGATGAGATGGCAGCGCGCGCCAAAAAGGCGCTGGATCTGCTGGCCGATCAGCTGGTGCGCGAAGGCCACCATATCGGCTGAAGCGGGCCATTGCGGTCCCTCATCCTTCGGGAAAAGGGGCCGCATCTGGTCAACGCAGGATCAGCCCAGTGGCCGCGATGGCGAGGCCCAGAAACGCGAACGCCACTGACGCCATGTTCACCGCGGCCATGCGGTTCAGCAAGGGCCGGGCGTCCTTCATGCTCTGGCCCGACTTCCTTAGCTTCAGTGCGGTCAGCAGGCACCACACCACACCGCCAAGGCCAATGGCCGCAAGAATGACGCCCAGATAGATCAGGATCTGCATGCCTCGGTCCCTTGTTGATCTGGGCGCCGCCCGGATTTCACGGCCCGTTTAGCGCGTGGACCCGGCGGCGTCACCCCCCGGCGCGGTCAGGCGCAGGTCGCGGTGATTTCGCGGGCCAGCGCCTCACCATCGGTCAGGCGCAGGATCCACAGGGGCGGAACCCCTGATCCGCCGATCCCATGCACAGCGCCATACAGTGCCCCAAGCGGGATTGCCCGGCCGCAGCTGTCGCCGCCTGCGCGGATATTCGCCTCAGCCGCCGCGCGGAAATCGGGGGTGGAGGCCGCGATGCGCCAGATCACCGGCATCGCGACGGGCAGGTGGCAATGGCGCCCGACCTCGCCTGCATAATCCTCCGGCGATGCATCCGATGCGCGCGCGGCGGCCAGGGCCGCGGCCAGGGGCACCGACGCCGCATCCTGCCCGGCATCCAGCGCCGCGCCCATGTCTGCGCCATCCAGCGCGGCGGTCAGCGCAGCGGCAAAGACCCTGCCATGATCGCGCGCCGCGTCGCCCAGATTGGTGATCGCCATCGAGGTCTCCAGCGTCGCGGCATCCGCGCCGCCGGGCCGCGCCAGCAGGGGCGCAAGACGCGACAGGGCCGGCAGCTGGTCATCCTCGATCCCGGGCGGGTCGGTGCGCCCGGCCATCAGGTTTCTCACCGCGCCGCGGGTGGGCTTGTCGATATAGCCGGTCCACGATCCGCCGGGCCCGAACGCGTCCATGAAGCGGGCTTGCGCGGTCTCTGCGGTGAAATCCACCGCCAGCATCGCCGTGCGCATCTGGGCACCGTATTGCGACCCCTGTCCGGAGCGCCGCCCGTGATGGACGAAGCCGCCCTTGGCGCCCGCGAAATCTGCCGCGTTGGGCGTGCGGAAGGCCAGCGGCCCGGCCGCCTCCAAGGCCGCGATGCGCGCAGGATCATACAGCCAATGCAGCCCCAGCGCGGCGGCATCGGCGGTCAGGGCGCCGATCAGGGCGGCCTCGGCGCGGGCGGATCGGATCATGGCGGTCATCCTTTTGGTCAAACTTATGCGGCGACGGCGATATGCCCCCCCCCGCAATATAAGGTGTGGCGATGAAGGGGCGCGCGGGCCACAGGCCCGTCCGACCCGAGGGCGCAAATCACTCAGGCGTGTACCCCCCACCCGACGGGGTATCGAGCCAGAACACATCCCCCACCCCCATCTCAGTCTTGTCGGCTGATCGCAGCTCATCCACCGATCCGTCCGCACGCACGACCCGCGTGCGCCCAACCGCGCCCGGCCCACCCTTGCCCAGCCCGGGAGGCGGCACAACCCGGTGCCCTGACAGGATCGCGGCGGTCATCGGCGCCAAAAACCTGATCCGCCGCCGTGTGCCGTCGCCGCCGCGAAAGTCCCCCGCGCCGCCCGACCCGGCCCGGATTGAGAATTCATCCAGCACCACCGGAAAGCGCCATTCCAGCACTTCGGGGTCCGTCAGGCGGCTGTTGGTCATGTGGGTGTGCACGCCCGATGTGCCCGGATGTCCGGTCCCGTCATGCAAAATTCCGGCGCCGGACCCGCCGCACACCGTTTCATAATACTGCCAGCGGTCATTGCCCCAAGTGGTGTTGTTCATGGTCGATTGCGCCGCCGCCTGAACCCCCAGCGCCAAAAGCAGCGCAGATGTCACGGCCTGCGATGTTTCCACATTTCCGGCGATCACCGCGGCGGGATAGCGGGGCGACAGCATGGTGCCTTCAGGCAGGATCACCTTCAGGGGCTTCATCACCCCTTCGTTCATCGGGATGCCGTCCGCGACCAGCAGGCGGAACACATACAGCACCGCGGCCCGCGTCACCGGTTCGGGCGCGTTGTAATTGGTGGCAAGCTGCGCGGTGGTGCCGGTGAAATCGACAGTTGCTTCACGGGCCGCATGATCCACCGTCAGCTTCACGCGGATTTCGCGCGCGGTGCCGTCATAATCGGGGTCCATGGGATAGGTGATTTGCGCATCTTGCAGGCCGGTGATGGCGCGGCGCACGCATTCTTCGGCATTGTCCTGAACGTGGCCCATATAGGCCTCAACCGTTGCGCGCCCGAAATGATCGACCATGCGGCGCAGCTCAGCCGCCCCCTTGGCGCAGGATGCGACCTGCGCCTTCAGGTCCGCGATGTTGATGTCGACGGCCCGCACTGGATACGCGCCGGACAGCAGCAGCTTGCGGGTGGCATCTTCGCGGAAGCGGTCGGCATCGACCAGCTTCCAGTTGTCGATCAGGACGCCTTCGTCCTCAACCCGGCGGCTGTCAGGGGGCATGGAGCCGGGGGTCAGCCCGCCGACATCGGTGTGGTGACCGCGGGCGGCGACGTAGAACAGGATCTCCGCCTCAGTGTCATCCCAGACGGGCGCGACCACGGTGATGTCGGGCAGGTGGGTGCCGCCATTATAGGGCGCGTTCAGGCAATAAACATCGCCGACGCCCATTTTGGGGTTCTGATCCATGATCGCTTTGACCGACGCCGCCATCGACCCCAGATGCACCGGCATATGCGGCGCGTTGGCAATCAGATCCCCGGCGCGGTCAAACAGCGCGCAGGAAAAATCGAGGCGCTCCTTGATGGTCACCGACGCGGCGGTGTTTTCCAGAACTGCGCCCATCTGCTCCGCGATTGACATGGTGAGGTTGTTGAACACCTCCAGCATCACCGGATCGGCCTTGGCGCCCACGGCCTCAGTGCGCGGACGAGGGGTGATGCGGGTCAGCTTGATGTGGTCATGGGCCGTGACCGCGGCGCGCCAGCCGTCTTCGATGATGATCGATGTATGATCCTCAACCAGCACCGCGGGGCCGGTCAGCGTGTCACCGGGGCGCAGATCGGCGCGGCGCACGAACCGCGCGTCGGTCCAAGTGCCGCCCGCATAGATCGGGGCGGTTAGCGCCGTGGGATAAGCGTCTTCGGGGCGCTCATCCACGGGGAACACAGGCTCTGACAGGTCGGCGGCGCGGCCGATGGCCTCCATGCTCAGGGCCTCAATCACCAAGGGCCGGTCGCCGGGGGCAAAGCCAAAGCGCTGGGCGTGCGCGGTGTTGAACGTCGCGCGCATGTCCTGTTCGCGCCCGAACGGGATCGGCAGCGCGGTGTCGGTGCCTTCGACCTTCAGCATCATGACTGGCGCCAGATCAATGTCGCGTGCTGAGACGCCCTGCGCCTCAACCTCTCCGCTGACCGCCACGGACAGGCGGTCAAGATCAGCGGCGGCCTGCATGCGGCTGGCGGGATCCAAGCGCGCCTCAACCGCCATTTGCCGTGATGCGCGGATGTCGGCCAGCCCCATGCCATAGGCGGACAGCAAGGACGCCATCGGGTGGATCAAGCACCGCTCCATGCCCAGCGTGTCGGCGATGGCGCAGGCAAATTGCGCGCCCGCGCCGCCGAACACGGTCAGGCAGTATCCGGTCACGTCATGGCCGCGCTGCACCGATATGGTCTTGATGGCGTTGGCCATGTTTTCAACCGCGATGCGCAGGAACCCGGTGGCGGCGTCTTCGGCTGACAGCCCGGTGTCCGCGGCCATCTCGGCAAAGCGCGCGCGGGTGGCGGCGGCGTCCAAGGGTTGATCGGCGTCAGGGCCAAAAATCGCGGGGAAAAATTCAGGGCGCAGGCGCCCCGTGGCGACATTTGCATCGGTCACCGCCAGCGCGCCGCCGCGGCCATAGCAGGCAGGGCCGGGATCGGCGCCCGCGCTTTGCGGCCCGACCTGAAGCCGCCCGCCTTGATAGGTCAGCAAGGACCCACCCCCTGCCGCCACCGTATGAATGTGCATCATCGGCGCGCGCATCCGCACGCCGGCAACTTCGGTGTGCAGGACCCGTTCAAATTCGCCGGCATAGTGGCAGACATCGGTGGACGTGCCGCCCATGTCAAAGCCGATGATGTGGTCTTCGCCCGCAATGGCTGAGGTCCGCACGGCACCGACCACCCCACCCGCAGGCCCGGACAGAATCGCGTCCTTGCCTTGGAACATCTGCGCGTCGGTCAGCCCGCCAGAGCTTTGCATGAACATCAGCTTGCCCGACATGTCGCCGTCGAACGCCGCAGCAACCCTGTCCAGATACCGGCGCAGGATCGGCGACAGATAGGCGTCCACCACCGTGGTGTCGCCGCGGCTGACCATCTTCATCAGCGGGGACACCTGGTGGGACACGCTGACCTGCGCCATGCCGACCTCTCGCGCGATGGTGCCTGCGCGGGCCTCATGCGCGGTAAATCGATAGCCATGCACGAACACCACTGCGCAGGCGTTGATGCCGTCAGCTTTGGCCTGTGCCAGGGCGTCGCGCAGGGGGGCCTCGTTCAGGGCGCATTCCACGGTGCCGTCGGCGCGCACGCGCTCGTCAGCCTCTATGACTCGGTCATAGAGCATTTCGGGCAGCACGATATGGCGGTCGAACAGGCGCGGGCGGTTCTGATAGGCCAGCCGCAGCTGGTCGCGCAGGCCCTTGGTGATCACCAGAACCGTGCGGTCGCCCTTGCGCTCCAACAAGGCGTTGGTGGCCACGGTGGTGCCCATCTTGACCGACTTTACCAGCGCCGCAGGGATCGGCGCGTCCGCATCCAGCGACAGGAACCGCCTTATGCCCGCAAGGGCGGCGTCGCGATACTGTTCGGGGTTGTCCGACAGCAGCTTGGCGGTGCTGAGAGCGCCAGACGGATCGCGCGCCACAATGTCAGTGAACGTGCCACCGCGGTCGATCCAGAAATCCCATTGTGTCATCGCCTGCATCCCCATCTTGCCGTTTGTCGCCGTCCTGCCTATCCCCGATCCACGGCCCCATGCAACGGAGGCATCCGGCAATGATCATCCGACCCTTGGAAACCCGCGACCTTCCTGACGTCGCCGCGCTGTGGAACCCCGCGATTCGTGGCGGCGCGATCACCTTCACCACGGTGGAAAAGACCCCAAGCGCGCTGGCCGAATGGCTGGTCGCAGGCCCGCCCCGCATTGTGGCTGAAGGACCCGGCGGCCTGCTGGGCTTTGTCGCCGCGGGGCCGTTCCGCCATGGTCCCGGCTATGCCCGCATTTGGGAGCATACGATCTTTGTCGCCCCCGATGCGCAAGGCCGCGGTGTCGGTGCCGCGTTGATTGAGGCGATGGCCAGCGCTGCCCGCGCGCAGGGGATCGGCAGCCTGATTGGCGCCATATCGGGCAAGAACCCTGATGCAGTCGCCTTTCATACGCGGGCCGGTTTCACTGAAGTTGGCCGCATTCCCCGCGCCGGGTGGAAGTTCGGGCGATGGTTGGATCTGGTGTTGATGCAGCGGTTGGTCTGAGCGGCACAAAAAAAAGGGAGACCGGCAAGCCGGTCTCCCCTGAAAGTGTTTCGAACGAGGGACGTTGCAAAGGTTTTCCTGAAATTTGCGTCGCCGCAATAAGCAAAGAAAAAACTGGACCCGCCGCACATCAATGTTCCACGCAGCGGGCCCGTCCATCCGGCGCGTGATCGCGGTGCGTTCCTGCAGCCAACCCCATTGGCCGCTCGTCCCCACCAAGCCCTATGCGGGATAACGACCAGAAATGTCCGTCATCCCAGGGCCCGAGGGGCGCGCCGCGTCCGCTCTGGACGCCGTCACACACTTCAATGTGCGACACGATCATCATAACCTGACTGCCCGTGACCCAGCCGTGACAGATCAAGGCGCATGCGTGAAAATGGCCGTGACAGCTGGGTGAAATCCGTAAAACCAGCGTGAAAGGCTGAAATAAGGCCAAATAGGGCCAGATTTAGGCGGATTTTCGTCAAATCAAGGCAAGCGCCCGACTCACCGTCTCCGGATCAGCGTTGCCGCCTGTCACCACTGCGATCACTGGGCCGTCGCGCAAGGCATCGCCCCGCCACAGCGCAGCAGCCAGTGATACGGCGCCGCCCGGCTCTGCCAGAATTTTTAGCCTTAGCGCCGCCAGACCCACCGCGTGCAGTGCCTCCCGGTCAGACACCACAAGGCCCGGACCGCACAGCCGCCGCATGATCGGAAAGGTGATCTCGCCGGGTGACGGGGTGACGATTGCGTCGCAGATCGACCCTGACATGGCTGCGTTGGTCTGCCGCGACCCAGCGCGCAGTGACCGCGCGACATCATCAAATCCCTCAGGCTCCGCCGTGCGCACGCGCATCTGCGGGGCCTCAGCCTCAAGCGCCAGCGCGATGCCCGCGGTCAGACCGCCGCCGCCGCAGCACACCACCACATCGGCTGCATCAATCCCGGCGTCGCGCGCCTGTTCGGCGATCTCAAGCCCGACTGTGCCCTGACCGGCGATCACCATCGGGTCATCATACGGGCGCACCAAAATCAGGCCGCGGTCTTCGGCCAAGGCAGCGCCGATGGTTTCGCGGTCCTCGCCGCCGGGGCGGTCATAGGTCACCACCTCAGCCCCCAGCGCGCGGGTGTTGGCAAGTTTGAGCGCAGGCGCGTCGGCGGGCATCACGATCACGGTCGGAATGCCCAGCAGCTTGCCCGCCAGCGCCACGCCCTGCGCGTGGTTGCCCGATGAATAGGCCAGCACCCCGCGCGTGCCGTCTGGCAGCACGGTCAGCGCCGACCACGCGCCGCGGAATTTAAAGCTGCCGGTGCGCTGCAGGCATTCGGCCTTCACCAGCACGCGGCGCCCCGCAATGTCGTTCAGGAACGGGCTTTCCAGCAATGGCGTGCGCAGGGCGTGGCCCGCCAGACGTGCGGCGGCGGCGCGAATCGCGGTGATGTCGGTCATGGGCTTGGCGTTCTTTCGAAATGGATGCGCAGGGCTGCGATGGCCTCAGGTTCGTCCAGAAACGGAGCATGGCCGCGATCTGCGATGGTAAGGGCGGTGAAATCGGGGTGCTGCGTGGCCATCGCCTTTAAGGTTTCGGCGGACAGGACGTCTGACAGCGCGCCCCTGATCGTCAGCACCGGAATGGCCGCGCAGGCCGCGAACAATGGCGACAGGTTGATCTGCGGAATGCTTGGGTCCAGCGCGCCCAGCGTCGCGGTGGCCAAGGCGGGGTCGTAGCTGAGGACCGGTGCCCCGTCCGGCCCTTCGCCGAAGATCGCGCGGGCGTGTCCCTCCCACCGCGTGATCGGCACACCGGGGAAATCGGCGGCATGGGCGGCCTGCATGGCGGCGGCGGCTTCGGCGAAGGTCTTCGCCTCGGGCGGTGTGCCGACATAGCCAGCGATGCGCAACAGGCCCGCAACCTCTATCGCCGCGCCGACATCATTGAGCGCAAGCGCCGTCACCAGACCGGGCCGCGTCGCCGCCATGACCATCCCGACAATCCCGCCGCGCGATGTGCCCAGCACGCCGACGCCGGTCAGCCCCAGATGGTCAATCAGCGCCAGCGCGTCACCCACTTCTACCGGGACCTGATATTCAGCCATCGGATCTTCTGCATGCGCCGAGCCCCCGCGCCCGCGCGCGCTGAGGCGGATCACCCGATGGCCGGGCAGGTGCGCGGGGATGTGGGCAAAATCGCGCAGATTGCGGCTCAGACCCGCAAGGCACAGGATGGCCGGGCCTTGGCCCTCATCCTCATAATGCAGTTGCCGACCGTCGGGCGCGGCGAAAACGGCCATCAATAGCGTCCTGCTGCGGCCGGAACCGCGGTCAGATCAGATGCAATTTCGTCCGGCGCCCAGGGCAGGCGCTCAGGGGGGGCAGACATGCGGTTGACCCAGATAGAGCGGAACCCATACCCCGCGGCCGCCGCCGCGTCCCAGCCGTTCGACGACACAAACAGCACCTCACGCGATGGGACGCCGAAGTGGCGGGTCACAAGGTCGTAGACCCGTGGTGAGGGCTTGAAGACCCCGCAGCTTTCCACCGAAATCAGCGCATCAAGCCACCCCGACAGGTTCGATGCATCCGCCGCCGCGCGCAGCATGTCCGGCGTTCCGTTGGACAGAATCGCGGTGTTGAGGCCGCGGGACTTCAGTTCCGCCAGCGTGGCCGCGGCATCGGGATAGGCTTCGAGCGTCCAGTAAAGGTCGAGCAGCGCGGCGCGGTGGGCGTCAGTCAGCCCGCCCACGGCCTCCATGGCGTAATCAAGCCCGTCCTGCGTGACCTTCCAGAAATCCGTATGCACCCCCGCTGCGGCGCGCAGCCAGGTGTATTCAAGCTGCTTGGTGCGCCAGATCGCCGACAGTTGCGGCAAGGTGTCGGCCAGCGCCTCATTGCCTGGCAGGGCGGCCAGCGCCCGTGCGGCCGCGGAGACGTCGAGCAAGGTGCCGTAGGCGTCGAACACGCAGGTGGTGATGGTCATGAAAGTGGCCTTTCCATAGGGCGGATCGGCAGACAGCTTCGCGCCTGCGCGCAGGGCTGGCAAGCGGCGCATGGCGTGGGCACCCGATGGTCCCGGCAAGGTGATGGCCCCGGAGGCGCCGCGCCCACCGTTGCGCCCGCCCATAGCGGGGCACCCGCGGCGCATTGCAAGCGTCGCTTGGGCGCTGAGGTGTGCATGCTGCGGATGGGGGCGATCGGCGCCCACGGTTGGTCTCGCCGCGCGGGCGCACGATCGGCCATGGGCGCGCGGGTCGGCGCGCGCGGCGCCGGGCCCAACGGGAGGGCGATGGATCTTTGATCCGGCGACGACGGGCGGGAGCGCTTTGGGTCGGGATGGTGTTACCGCACCCTCTAACACAAAGCGCCATGCCCGCCTCGGCAATGGCAGGCGCGCGCGTGGATCATTGTGAGCCGGCGCGCCGGCGCCCGTCAGCCGGTCAGGTCGCCATGATGGGCCATCAGCGATGCTTCTCCGGTGCGCAGCAGCCGCGATCCCACGGCCTGCGCGGCGATGTCGTCTGCCCGGCGCGCGCAATCGCGCAGCGCCGCGGCCTGCGTGGCAACGGCGCCCATGCCGATGCGGCCTGCAACGGCGCAGATGTCTTCGGCCAGCCGTCCCACCTTGTTCAGGTCGCTCCGGCGCAGGGCGTAGTCAACTGAAATCAGACGCTCCGTCACCATCAAAAGCGCATCTTCAATAATCTCTCTGCACATCTCGGGCCCCACCGCAAATCCCAGCGCAGCGAGCACATCGGGGTTCAGGCTTGGCCCCCGCATCGAATGGGATCGCCGCTCATTCAGTTTAACCACCGCACTCATCACTTTTCTCCCCTCGGAACGCTTGTCGCACGAGAGAGAGAATGACCGCAGCGGCGTAAACCGCAGGTTTCCAGCAGGCGGGCAAATCACGGAAAATCGCAGAAGAAGCCGGGTTTACCGGGAAATCAGGGTTTCCGAGGGCCTAATGCCGCCTGTCACGAGGCCACGGCGGTTGATGTCGGGCGTTGCGGTCCACGCCGTCACAGCGGGATCATCGGCGGCCAGCAGGCCCAGCCGCACCAGCAGCGCGGCCATCACGCAGTTCGACGCACGGGTGGCCCCATCATCGATTTTCAGCGCGATGCCCAGCCCGAGGCCCGGCAGAATCGCGGTGAACACGCCCTCAGCCCCGGTTTTCACCGCGCCGGTGCCGCCCAAGGCGCGCATCAGGCCGGTGCAGGCGCGCCCCTCGCCGGCCACAAGATCGGGATGGGCCATCATCGCGGCAACAAGTCTGCGCGCGGCGTCGGCGCGCGCGCCTGACAGCGCCTGATCAGGGCGGGCCATCTTGGCCATCGCTGTCGCCAGCCCTTTCAGCGTTGCGCCAAAATTGGGGGCAGAACAACCGTCGACGCCATACCCGTAATCCTGATCGCCGGTCATTTCATAGAACGCGGCCTTGACCGCCTGCTGCACCGGGTGCGCGGGGTCGACATATTCGGGCCCACCGCCCAGATGGCGGTTCAGCGTCAGGAACCCGGCATGTTTGCCTGAGCAATTGTTGTGCGTCTGGTCCGGCCCGCAGCCGCAGGCGCGCAGGCCGATCCGGGCGTCTTTGTCATCGGGAACCTGCGGGCCGCAGCGCAGATCTGAGTCCGTCATGCCCATGCCCGCAAGCCATGCGTTGACGCGCGATGTGTGGATTTCCGCCCCGTTATGGGACGCGCAGGCCAGCGCCAGTTGCTGTGTCCCCAGCCCGGCCGCATCCGCCGCGCCGCTTTCCACAAGCGGCAAGGCTTGCAACATCTTGCACGACGATCGCGGCAGCATCACGCGATCCGCATCGCCCCAGCTTTCCACGATCTGTCCGTCTGGGGTGCAGATGACGGCGGCGCCGCGATGCACGCTTTCGGGGAAATGGCCGCGGACCACCTCAACAAAGATCTCTGAGGTGCGCGCGCCGTCCAGCGTGGCGTCGAAGGTGGCGGCGGGGGAAAGATCAGTCATCAAGAAGCTCCTGGGAAAAATCGTCGCCCAATGCGCCGCGCAGCCGCACGAAGGCAAGGCGCAGGCGGGATTTGACGGTGCCAAGGGGCGCGTTCAGCTTCTCGGCGATTTCGGTCTGGGTCAGCCCAGCAAAAAACGCGAGGCGCACCGCCTCACGTTGGTCCACGCTTAGCCCCGCGATGGCAACACGCACGCGGGCGTCGCGGTCTTTGGCGGCGGCGGTGGTGGCAGGGTCGGGCTCAGGCTCAGGCTGGAACAGCGGGTCTTCGGGGTCGGGCGCCGGGCGTTTGGCACGGCGGATCATGTCGATGCGCCGGTTGCGGGCCACAGCGAAGATCCACGTGGACACGGCGGCCTTGGCCGGATCGTACAGCTCTGCACGCCGCCAGACGGTGACCATGACGTCTTGCGCGACCTCATCCGCCTGATCGTGGCTGGCCCCGCCAGACATTACGAACGCTTTCACCCGCACGGCATAGCGGGCGAACAGCGCGGCAAAAGCCTCACGGTCCTTAAGGGCGATTCGCGCCATCAGCCCGATGTCCTCAGACGCATCAGGGCCTGCGGTGCGCGGTGTCCGCGGCGATGTGCCGGTCCCATCAACCATGATTGCGCCCGCCCATGTGAATGTAAGGGGCGCG
This sequence comes from Paracoccaceae bacterium, assembly GCA_047610385.1. GTDB lineage: Bacteria > Pseudomonadota > Alphaproteobacteria > Rhodobacterales > Rhodobacteraceae > JBOCEF01. The sequence continues at coordinate 83,648 of JBLGAC010000012.1, forward strand.
GCTGGGTGGGGACAGGGTGAGGTCCAGCAAGCTCAAGATCGCGGGAACCTCCGGGATGACCAAAAGCGGCGGCACCATCGCCGTCGCTTTGCGCAAGGGTCGGGTGCCTTGCCGCCCCCCCCTGACAGCGATCGCGCCGTGGGGGGGTGGCGCCGCACCCGATTTCAGGGTTAGGTTACGGCTTAACGCGACGACTGAAAAGACGCGAGGGCGCAGACAGGGCGGATGACGACGATCATCCCTCCGAAAGTGCCCGCAATGAGCAAGAGGCGAAGATGAGAGCAAGCATTATCCGAGCTTTCCGTGCCTGCGCCGCGGGGGCGCTGATCGCGGCGACCCTGTCCCTGACGGTGGCGCACGAAGCGCAGGCCCAGCAGGTGGCCAACCGCGTGGACGCCAAGCGCGACTGGTCGGTGTTCACGGCGGATGCCGACGGCAAGGTCTGCTGGATCGTGACCCAGCCCAAATCCACCACGGCGCGCCGCGGTGGCAAACCGGTGCAGGTGAATCGCGGTGACATCTACCTGATGGTCTCAGTGCGCCCCAATCATGGCGTGAAGAACGAGGTCTCGGTGGTGTCGGGCTATCCCTATGCCCCCGGCAGCAAGGTTGAGGCCAAGATCGGGTCCGCCAAGTTTTCCATGTTTACCGCCGGCGAAAACGGCTGGCTGGACAACCCCGACATCGACGCGCGCATGATCGTGGCGATGACCGGTGGATCGACGGCGATTGTGACCGGCAGTTCGGAGCGTGGGACCGAGACGACTGACACGTTCTCTCTGCTTGGCTTCACCGACGCGATGACTCTGGCGAAAGACCTGTGCAAATAGGCTTGCAGCCCCAACGCTGATCCCAAAGCCGCAGGACTTGGCGCCGGGGCGCGCCGCTGGTATGAAAGCGCAAATGGCCTGCCGAGGATGCACTCGGCGGGCCTGTTCCAGTTTTCGGCCATCGCCCGCATAATTGCAGCGACTGCCGAACCGGCGCGCAATGGGCCCAGGCCCTGCCCGTGCCAGAAAGGTTAGTCATGACCGATCTTGACGCCGCACAGACCGGCGACCTGCCCTTGCCCGAAGGCCGCGGCGATGCCGTGACCCCAGAGGCGAAGACCCTGCCGCGCATGAAGTCCACCGGAAAGCCCCGCATTGTCGGGCTGACCCGCGATGAACTGCCGGCCGCGTTGATCGCGATGGGATGCCCGGACAGGCAGGTGAAGATGCGCGTCGGGCAGATCTGGCAATGGCTTTACGCGCGTGGCGTGACCGAATTTGACCAGATGACCAACCTGTCAAAAGCCTTTCGCACGGAGCTGGCGGAGCATTTCCGCCTTGATCGCCCCGAAATCGTGACCCGTCAGGTGTCTGCGGACGGCACCCGCAAATACCTGCTGCGCATCGATGGCGGGCATGAGGTTGAGGCGGTCTACATCCCTGAGGAAAACCGCGGGACGCTGTGCGTGTCTTCCCAAGTCGGCTGCACGCTGAACTGCACCTTTTGCCACACCGGCACGCAGACGCTGGTGCGAAACCTGACCGCCGGCGAAATCGTCGATCAGATCCTGGTGTGCCGCGATGATCTGGACGAATGGCCCAATGCGGGCGGGCGTCCGCCTGAAAAGCGCCTTCTGTCCAACATCGTGCTGATGGGGATGGGAGAGCCGCTCTACAACACTGGCAACGTGCGCGACGCCATGAAGATCGCCATGGACGGCGAAGGCATCGCCATTTCGCGCCGCCGGATCACGCTGTCGACATCGGGTGTGGTGCCTGAGATTGAGCGCGCGGGCAATGAAATCGGCACCCTGCTGGCGATTTCCCTGCATGCCACCACCGATGAGGTCCGCAACACGCTGGTGCCGATCAATAAAAAATGGAACATCGCGCGGCTGATCCAAGCTTGCCGCGACTATCCGCGCCTGTCGAATTCTGAACGGATCACCTTTGAATACGTCATGCTCAAGGATGTGAACGACAGCGACGCGGATGCGCGGCGGCTGGTGCAGCTGATTGCGGGCATCCCGGCCAAGATCAACCTGATCCCGTTCAACCCGTGGCCCGGCGCGCCGTACGAACGCTCAGACTGGGCCCGGATTGAGGCTTTCGCCGACATCGTCAACCGCGCAGGCTATGCCAGCCCCGTGCGCACCCCGCGCGGACAGGACATCATGGCCGCCTGCGGGCAGCTGAAATCCGCGACGGAGCGCGCCCGCAAGACCCGCGCCCAGATCGCCGTCGAGGCCGGTCTTGCCTGAGGGCGCATGCTTGAAACCCAGATCACGCTGGAACGCCTCGGCGTAAAAGCAGATACCGATGGCGGGTGGCTGTCCATTGATGAGCGGTTGCTGGGCTCCCTGGGCTTGGTCGTCGTGGCGCTGCTGCTGCGCTGGGCCGTGGTGTCAGCGATCCAACGCCGCGCGACGTTCCTGTCGGATGTGGACCGCCGCCGAATCGCATTCACCCGCAACGGGTCCACACTGGCGGCGCTGGCGGCGCTGTTCATTCTGTGGGCACCGGAGCTGTCAGAATTCGCCCTGTCGCTGACCGCCTTCGCGCTGGCGATCGTGATCGCGACAAAAGAACTGATCATGTGCTTCGCCGGTGGGCTGGTGCGCGGGGTGTCAGGGTCATTTTCGTCTGGCGACTGGATAGAGATCGGGCCCCATTCCGGTGAGGTCACGGACCAGAATCTGGTGACCACCACGCTGATGGAAATCGATGCGACCGACATGACCTATACCGGGCGGTCAGTGACGGCGCCCAACTCGTTGTTCCTGACGACGCCGGTGATCAACCACCGCCATCGCAAACGCTTTGTGCATCATGAGTTCGAGATCCATTCTGAACCCTTGCCCAACCCGATGGCCGCGCGTGAGGCGATTCGCATGGGGCTGGAGGCCGCCTCGGCAGAGTTCCGCGATGTGGCTGAACGCTACGCCCAGTTCATCGAACACCGCATGGCCCTGCACCTGCCCGGCGTCGCGCCTGAGGTCAGCCTGCGCACCACCGAATTTGGCAAGTTCCGCTTCGAAGCGCGCCTGTTCTGCCCGCGCGAACGGCCAGCCGAAATGGAAGACAAGGCCATGGAGGCCTTCGTCGCCTGGACTGAGGCGCAGCCCTGGTTGTTCCTAGGCACGCAAGGCAAGCCCTGACCCACACTCCCGCCGCGTTGATCGGTGCACCGCGGACCCGCCCCTTGGGCGGTGTCCGGCCGGGCGCGAGGGGGCCTGTCCCCGAGCGCCCGGCAGCCTTGGCGCGGGCAGCCGCCCGCGGGGGGATCGACCCCCCCCCGGGCGGCGCCGGCCGTCGC
>JBLGAC010000013.1:0-86697 GCA_047610385.1 Paracoccaceae bacterium
ACCTTCCTTGCGGGTGGCGAATATCCGATCCCGGTTGCCAGCACCAACGATGGCATTTCGGTCGAATACCGTCCCTTTGGCGTCAGCCTCGGGTTTACGCCCACCGTGCTCGACGACGACATGATCAACCTTCAGGTCACCGCAGAATCGAGCGCGATCGACAGCTCGATCGTGGTGCAGGGTAGCGGGATCTCGTTCAATGGCTTCTCAGTCCGCCGCGCCAACACGACGGTGGAACTGCGCGATGGCCAGTCCTTTGCCATTGCGGGCCTGCTGCAGGACGAATTTCGCGACAACGCGAGCCAAATCCCGTGGGTCGGCGACGTCCCGGTGTTGGGTGCGCTGTTCCGCAGCGCCGATTACAGCAGCCGCCAAAGCGAGCTGGTGATCATCGTCACCGTGCATCTGGTGTCGCCGGTGGATGGTGATGCGCTGTCCTTGCCCACTGACCGCATTCAGGCCCCCAGCGAATCTGATCTGTTCCTGTTCGGTCGGATGACGGGTCAGGGTGCCGTGAACGACGTGGCCGTCCAGAACTTTCAGGGCGCCTACGGCTATGTGATGGAGTGAGACCAGTGTTGCGTAATCATCTGCTTCCCCTCGTCGCCGTCGCCGCCCTGCTTTCGGGGTGCGCGACGGGGCCTGCCGGGTTTTCTACTGACACACTGGGCGCCGCCCAGACCAGCAACCTGATCGCGCAGGCGACGAATTCATTTGCTGATCAGCGCATGATTTCGATGTCGTCCAAGTTCCGCGCCTCGGCGCCGGACACGGTCACCTTTGATTTCGACAGCGCCGCGCTGGGGGATGAGGCGCGCCGCGCCCTCGACATTCAGGCCTCGTGGCTCACGGCCAATCCGACCGTGCGTATGCGCGTGACCGGGCACACCGACAAGGTGGGGGCTGAGGGGTACAATTCCCGCCTTGGGCTGCATCGCGCGCAGGCGTCTGTGCGGTATCTGGTCGGCAAGGGTGTCGCAGCAACGCGGCTCGACACCGTGGAGTCGCGCGGGGAGGCTGCGCCCGTGGTCGTGACCGAGGATCGCGAACGCCGTAACCGCCGTGCCGTGACCGTGGTCGTGGGCTTTGAGCGCGGCTTTGGTGGGCCGGGCATGGATGGCAGGCGCGCCGTTCTCGGATACACCGCATACACCGCCGATAAATCTGAGCGTGCCGCCCCCGCGACTTTGGGCGGCACCTGATCTGCATCGCTGCACCGCCGACCCCATCGGCGGTGCAGCGATGTGATGTTCATGGTCCGTTGGCGATTTGGCGCTAGTTGATAAACCGTGATCAGATCAGGTATCCGCTGTGGCCCCGCTGAAATATGCGATGATGTTGCTGCGCCACCCTGAACCGGTGCGGCTGCTGCGATGGCTCGGCCGCGCCGCCGGGATCGCGTTTGATGGTGTGAGGTTGGTTTCATGCAGCTTCCCAGACTGAAAGGCAGGCAGATTGAGCTTTTTGCCATTGCGGACGACTTTGCGTTGTTCGGTGGCATCAGCGACGATCTGGACACCGAATTTGGCGCTGACGCATGGTCCTGGATCAGCCAAGCTGAGGCGACGCGCCTGCTTGCTGCCGGTCTGCCGCCCGCGCTGACCGAAGTGATCATCGCTGTGGACGCTGCCGATGAAGGTGGGGTGGCGGAAACCACGGCTCTGGTCGCGACCCTTAAAAAACTTGGCGTGCCGGTGATCCTGCTGCTCAAGGATGTTGGCCCGGTGGCGACTCATGCGCTGTTGCGCGCGGGCGCTGATGATTTTCTGCCTTACCCGACGCCCGAAGGTGCGCTGCCCGACACGCTGCAACGGCTGCGCGACCGTGCCGCGGTGACCGCTGCACCCGCTGTGGTGGCTGCGCGCAAAGGCGCGATCCTGCCGGTCTATTCCATGTCTGGCGGCGCGGGGGGCACCACATTTGCCGTCAATCTGGCGTGGGAGCTGGCGATTGACCGCCGCAAGTCGAACCAGCGCGTGTGCCTGCTGGATTTCGATTTCCAGTTTGGCTCAGTCTCGACCTATCTCGACATGCCCCGGCAGGAAGCGCTGATGGAGCTGCTGTCCAGCGGTGGCCCCAGCGGGATTGAACGGGACGCGCTCGCGTCAGCGTTCTCTAGCTACAAGCGAAAATTGTCGGTGATGACCGCTCCGGCTGATGCAATGCCGATGGACATCATCTCAAGCGAGGAGGTCGCGCGGGTCTTGACCCTCGCCGCCGCCGCGTTCGATTTCGTGGTGATCGATATGCCCCACACGCTGACAAACTGGACCGAAACCGTGCTGTCCATGTCAGAAACCTTTTTTGCCGTCAGCCAGATCGACATGCGCAGCGCCCAGAACACGCTGCGGTTTCTCAGGCTGCTGAAGTCTGAGGACCTGCCGCTGGAGAAGCTGGAATTCATCATGAATCGCGCACCCGGCTTTACTGATATTGGCGGCAAGGGGCGGGTCAGGAAGATGGCCGAAAGCCTTGGAATCGAATACAGCGTGATGCTGCCTGACGGGGGCAAGCAGGTGACGCAGGCCTGTGATCACGGCCAGCCGCTGGCCGAATACGCCCGCGGCAATGCGCTGCGCAAGGAAATCCGGAAGGTGGCCTTGGCCATCAAGACCTTGGCTGAACAGCGCCAGGCTGGCGCCCTTTGATGCCGGAGAGTGAAGCCCATGTTCCGCAAATATAGCAAAGGCGGCGATGCCCCGGCCCCGATCCCGGCGAACACGGCGCCGCTGCCGGAATCGCCCAAGCTGGTGCGCGCCGACACCGGCCCTGCCGCCGCCGATCCCGAACAAACGCGGGAGCAGAAGCGCCGGACGCGGCTTCTTAACATCAAGGTCGATCTGCATCGCAGGTTGCTTGAAACCCTGAACCTGTCGGTCATCGACCGGGTGCCGGAGGCTGAGCTGCGCCGCGAGGTTGCCGCGATTTCCAGCGAAGGCCTGCGCGAAATGGGCGTGGTGCTGAGCGCGGGTGAGGCTGAACAGCTCACCTCGGAGCTGATGGATGAGGTGACCGGCCTTGGCCCGTTGGAGCCATTGCTGAAAGACGACACGATCTCGGACATTCTGGTCAACGGGTCCCAGCAGGTTTTTGTCGAACGCTTCGGCAAGCTTCAGCTGACCGACGTGCAGTTCAAGGATGAAAAGCACCTGCTGCGCGTGATTGACAAGATCGTGTCCGCGGTCGGGCGCCGGGTGGATGAAAGCCAACCTTGGGTGGACGCCCGTCTGGCGGATGGGTCCCGCGTCAACGCGCTGGTGCCGCCTTGCGCGGTGGACGGGGCGCTGCTGTCGATCCGCAAATTTTCAAAAAAGCCGCTCTCGGTCGACAAGCTGGTCGCGGCGGGCGCGTTCACTGAGGAAATGGCCGCCTATCTTCAGGCCGCAGTGGCGACGCGGCTCAACATCCTTGTGTCGGGCGGCACGGGGTCGGGCAAGACCACGACGCTGAACGCGCTCAGCTCCTTCATTGATAATTATGACCGCATCGTCACCATTGAAGACACGGCTGAGCTGCAATTGCAGCAGACCCATGTGGGCAGGATGGAAAGCCGCCCGCCCAACGTCGAAGGCAAGGGTGAGGTCAGCCAGCGCGATCTGCTGAAGAACGCACTGCGCATGCGCCCCGACCGCATCATCGTCGGGGAAACCCGCGGTGCGGAGGTGTTGGACATGCTTCAGGCCATGAACACCGGCCACGAAGGGTCGATGACCACGATCCACGCCAACAATGCGCGCGACGCGGTCGGGCGCATTGAAAACATGATGCTGATGTCCGGCTTTGATCTGCCGCTGCGCGCCACGCGCAGCCAGATCGCGTCGGCGGTGAACGTGGTGGTGCAGGTCTCACGCCTTTCGGACGGCTCGCGTCGGATGATGTCGATCTCAGAAATCACCGGGATGGAGGGGGAGGTCGTCGCCATGCAGGACATCTTCCGCTTTGTGCGGGAGGGCACTGAGGAAGACGGCCGCATCGTCGGTCATTTCGCCGCTTCGGGCATCCGCAGCTTCTATGCCGAGCGTTTCAAACAATGGGGCTATGACCTGCCCTCGGATATCTACAATCCGGGCCGCAAGCTGGGGTGACGACACATGTCCATTGAGCCACTGATTTTCGCATTCGTCTTCCTCGGCGTCCTGCTGATGGTGCAGGGCCTGTATATGCTTGCGTTCGGCAAGCAAACGCGGCTGAGCAACAAGATAAATCGCCGCCTCACGCTTTTGGAAAAGGGTGCGGACGCAGAAGAAGTGCTGACCCAGCTTAGGAAAGAGCATGAGCAGCATCTTGGTCTCAGCGCCATCCCGATTATGTCGCCGCTGTTCGACAAGGCCGCACAGGCGAACATGCCGTGGTCGCCCTTTGCGCTGACCATGATTATGCTGCTGGCCGCTGCAGTGGCATTTATTGGGCTTACATTCTGGACCTCTGCGGCGCTTTCGGTGCGGGTCGTGGTGGCGATTGTGATGGGCTATGGCTCAATATTTGTGTGGCTGCGCGGGCTGGCTAAAAAGCGCATCACGATGTTCGAAGAACAGCTGCCGGACGCGGTGGAGCTGATGGTGCGGTCGCTGCGCGTTGGCCACCCGTTCTCCTCAGCCATTGCCATCGTCGCCAGCGAGATGCCTGACCCGATCGGGTCGGAATTTGGCATAATCGCTGATGAAAGCACCTATGGCATGGACGTGACCGAAAGCCTGGAGCATCTGGCAGAGCGGGTGGATGTGCCCGATCTGCGCTTTCTTGCGGTTGCGGTGATGATCCAAGCGCAATCGGGCGGCAACCTAGCCGAAATTCTTGAAGGGATGTCCCGCGTGGTGCGGTCACGCTTCAAGTTGTTCCGCAAGGTGAACGCTATTACTGCTGAGGCGCGCTGGTCCGGCTGGTTCCTGTCGGCCTTCCCAGTGGTGGCGCTGATCGTGGTGCAGCTGATCCGGCCTGATTATTACGACGGGGTGCAGGACCACCCGCTGTTTATTCCGGCGACCATCGCGGTGGGGGCGATGTTGGTGGTCAACGTCGTTGTCATGCGCATGATGGTTAACATCAAGGTCTGACACAGCATATGGAACCCGCCGCCCCCACACCCGACGCCGCAATCACAGGGATGATAGACACGGTTTTGGTGATGCTGACCGATGCGTTCGGTCCGCTTGGCCCGATCTATGCCTTTGCCGCCGTCGCAGCGCTGACCATCGCTGCCGCTGCGCCGCTGTTGCTGAGTAAAAAGGTCGATCCGCTTGACCGTCTGGCGCGGCCTGTCATCGATCTTAAGCACCGCAAGACTGTGCATGGGGTGCCTGAGAAGCTGCGCACGGAATCGGGCGGTAGCCGTCTGGCGCCGATCGCAGGGTATCTTGAACCCAAAGATGAAAAAGAACTGACGGAGATCAGGCTAAAGCTTGTTCAGGCCGGGTATCGCGGTAATGGCGCGGTGCGCACCTTCTATTTCGCGCGCGCGGTTGGGGCCGGGGGCCTGACCTTGCTGGCCGCGATGTACCTGACTTTCGCGTTGGAGGAGGTGTCCCTTTCGCGCTATCTGATGATCGCCGGTCTGGCGCTGGCGGTCGGCTATCTGGCACCGAACTACTGGGTGACGCGGCGGCGTCAGGAACGCCAGACTGAGATTTCGAACGGCTTTCCTGACGCGCTTGACCTGATGCTGATCTGCGTTGAGGCGGGACAATCGCTGGACCAGTCCCTGATGCGCGTGGCAACCGAAATTCGCCATGCCCACCCGGTGCTGGCCGATGAATTTCAGATCGTGTCCGCCGAAATGCGGGCGGGCAAGGACCGCGCCTTGGTGCTGCGCGATTTTGCCAAGCGCGCCGGGGTGAACGACGTGGCCTCCTTTGTGACGGTGCTGGTGCAGTCGGCGTCGTTTGGCACCTCGGTGGCTGATGCACTGCGGATTTATGCCGCCGAAATGCGCGACAAACGCCTGATGCGGGCTGAGGAAAAGGCCAACGTTCTGCCCACCAAGCTGACGCTGTGCACCATGTTCTTCACGGTGCCGCCGCTGATGCTGATCCTGATCGGGCCGTCGCTGATCGACATCGTGAACACCATGTCACATTTTTGATGATCGGGCATCGGGTGGTAATTTGCGCGATGGTGGCGCTGTGCGGCTGCGCCCAGCCTGACGCGCCTGCGCCCGCGGGCGATGATCTTGCGGCTGCGGCGGCTCTGCCAAAGGCCGAACTGGCGCCCGGCACCCATGGCGGCGGCGATCCCGGCGACCGCGTGCGGGTGGCCTATGACGCCTCAATCGCCGCGCAGGTGGAGGCATCGGCCGCCGCCGCCGCGGCTGTTGTCGGGCCGGCCCCGGACAGCGTGGACTTTTTCAAACCCCGCATGGCGATCCCTGAAGGGGCGATCCTTGACCCCATGCTGGTCGCGGGCCCCCAAGGGGATGAGCTTTGGGCAGATCTTGGGGTTCGGCTTTTGCGCATCGATTCCTTCGACGCCTCCCTGCGCGCTTTCAGCCGTTCCATGGCGCGCGAAGGCGTGGGGCTGCGAAATGTCTTGGGCGCCTCGGCGGCGATGCGCGGGCTGGGGCGGCTTAACCAGGCGCGGCGTCTTTTGGAAACGGCGCTGCGGTCCTGGCCCGAAAGCGCCAGCCTGCGCAACAATCTGGGGGTTTTGTTGCATGCCATGGGCCGCCCCGAAGACGGCGCCCGTGAGCTGCGCGTCGCCCTTGCTTTGACGGGCCGCAACCCGCATGAATCCATGATGGCCCCGGTGGTTGAGCGGAACCTGGGCATGGCGCTTATGGCGATTGAGCTTGCCCATGCAGACGATCCGCCTCCGCCCCCGCCGCCTGTGTGGAATGTTGCCGTGCTCGGGGCCGGCCATTACGCGTTGATCGCCAGTGAGAGGTCCGAATGAAAATCCGACGCAATGTTGAACGGATGGCCGCCGCTGCGGTGCTGATCGGCGCGCTGGCGGTGCAAGGCTGCGCCATCTCTGAGGAGGAGAAAGCCGCCGCCGCCAATCAGACCATCGACGTGATCGACGAAAACGACCTGAACGACATCATGCTGACCCTCGCCGACAGCGAGGCTGCGGTGGAATATTATCGCCGTGCCGTGGGCAGGGAGCCTGCGCGCGTGGACCTGCGTCGGGGTTATGCGCTCAGCCTCGCGCGCGACGGCCAGCACGCCGAAGCGCGGTTGGTGTTTGAAGACGTGGTGTCCAAGGGCGGCGCGCAGCCTGGCGATCTGGTGGAATACGCCCGCACATTGGCGATGCTCGACGACTTTGAGGCTGCGGATGTGGCCCTGTCGCGCCTGCCATCAGGGTATCGCAACACGCGTGAGGAACAGCTGCGCGGCATGATCGCCGATCATCGCAGCGACTGGGCCGCCGCCGACATCCATTACGAAGCGGCGCGCAAGCTGACCGCGCAGCCCGCGCCGATCTACAACAACATCGGCGTGTCAAAGATGGCGCGCGGCGACATGAAAGGTGCCGCGACCGCGTTCCGCGAGGCGCTGATCCACGATCCACGGATGTTTGAGGCCAAAAACAACCTCGCGCTGTCCTATGCGTTGCAGCGCGAATACCGCCTGCCAGTGATCTCATTGACCGAGGAAGAGCGTGCAATCCTTCTGCACAACATCGCGCTGGTCGCGCTGCGTCAGGGCGATGAAGCGGTCGGGCTCGGGCTGTTGCAGCAGTCGGTCAAATCGCATCCCCGCCGCTGGGCACCTGCGGCAGACAAGCTCGCGACCCTGCAGAGCCGGCTGAAAGGCTGACCCTGATGCCGTTTTGGCCTGACCCATATGTCGCTGCGTGGTCGGCGTTGCTGCTGACCGCGCCGTTATTGGTGTGGGCAGCGATCTGGGATCTGCGGATGATGCTGATCCCCAACCGGATCAGCATCGCGCTGGCGCTGATCTTCGTGGTCTGGGCGGTCTTGTTCGCCACGCCCGAAGACGCGGCGTGGCGGGCATTCGCGGGCATCGCCACACTGGTTGCGGGCATCGCGCTGGTGATCTTTGCGCGCATGGGTGGCGGTGACATGAAGCTGATGGCCGCCGCCGCGCCTTTCGTGGCACCCAGCGATTTTGGCCCGGCGATGCTGCTGCTGTCGATCTGCCTGCTGGGGTTGCTGCCGCTCCTGTTCGTCGCCCGCGGGATTGCGCGCGCGCGCGCAGCCCCGGTGGAATGGGTGTCGCTGCAGCCGGGCATGCGTCAGGTGCCGATGGGCGTGTCGATCGCCGCGGCGGCGGTGATCTATCTGGTGCTGAAGCTGCCGGTGGTGTGACCGGGGCCGCGTGGTTATTCTGCCATGTCTTCGTCGCCCTGTGCAGAAATGAACCGTTCTGCATCCAGCGCCGCCATGCAGCCCATTCCTGCAGAGGTCACCGCTTGGCGATAGATGTGATCGGTCACGTCGCCCGCCGCGAACACCCCAGGAATGGATGTGGTGGTGCTGCCGGGTTTCACCACCACATAGCCCCCATGATGGGTTTCCAGCTGATCCTTGACCAATTCGGACGCGGGCGCGTGACCGATGGCGATGAACACGCCAGCACAGGGAATTTCGCGGGTCTCACCAGTGGTCGCGTGCTTGATGCGTATGCCGGTGACGCCCAGCGGTGTGCTGTCGCCGAGCACTTCGTCCAGCTGGTGGTCCCAGATGATCTCCACCTTGGGGTTCTTCATCAGGCGATTTTGCAGGATTTTCTCAGCGCGCAGGCTGTCGCGGCGATGCACCAGCGTGACCTTTGACGCGAAATTGGTCAGGAACAGTGCCTCCTCAACCGCGGTGTTGCCGCCGCCGATCACCGCCACTTCGCGTCCGCGATAGAAGAACCCGTCGCAGGTGGCGCAGGCTGAGACGCCGAAGCCCTGGAATTTCTGCTCAGACGGCAGGCCCAGCCAGCGCGCCTGCGCGCCGGTGGCCAGAATGACCGTATCGGCGGTCCAGGCCTGACCACTGTCGGTCATGGCGCGGAACGGGCGCGCGGACAGATCCAGCGCCGTGACGATGTCGTCGATGATTTCGGTGCCCATGGCCTTGGCGTGGGCCTCCATCCGCTCCATCAGTGCGGGGCCCTGGACCTCAGTGTCGCCGGGCCAGTTCTCGACCTCGGTGGTGATGGTCAGCTGGCCGCCCGGCTGCATGCCGCGGATCATCACCGGCGCAAGCATCGCGCGTGAGGCATAGACCCCGGCGGTGCAGCCCGTGGGGCCGGACCCGATGATGAGCACGCGGACATGTCGCGGGGCATTGGTGGCGGTCATGGCGGGACTCCGGGCGAATTTCGTGGTGCGGATCGCTGATATAGGCCGGGAAGCGCCGCGCCGAAAGGGCTACAGCGCCGCGCGGGGCGGTGAAAGCAGCAGATCGGCGATGCGCCCGGCTTCGTCCAGCGGCGCATAATCCCAGATGGTGGCCAGATTGTATGGCGCGCGCGCATGTGTGCGGTCGGCCAAAGCGGCCTGAAATCGCGCAAGTTTTGGCGCCAATCCTGCGACTGGCAGCACAAAGAGCGGTTTTCCGGTGCTCGCCGCTTCGGAGCACATGTTCACGCTGTCGGCGGTCACCAGGATCGCATCCGCGGCGCTGAGCACGCCGGGATAGGGGTTCGCCCCCGCGCCGACATAAAGCGGCGCGTTGGGGAACGCAGCGGCCAGCGCGTCGATCACCGCCTGCGGCGTGCGCCGCGACGGGATCACCAGCGGCGCAAAGCCGGCATCTGCGAACCGGGTCAGGGCGGCGATCAGGGCCGCGGATTCCTCTGGCCCAAAATCAGCCGACCCGCTGGGCCCGCCGATCAGCGCCGCGACCCGGCGGCCCGGCGGGGTCCATGCCGGGGGCAGGGCCTCAGCGGCCTCGGCCACCCGCTCAGGCGACAGGCGCGTCAGGGAACCGAGACTTGTGATCACGTTTTCCCCGGTCAGCCGGTCGTGACTGGGCGCGATCACCGCGTCAAACCGCGCCAGCGCCATCTGCGGTGACAACAGCTGGATCACGGCGGTTTCCGCATCGCGCAGGGCAGCGACGATCGGCGCGGCACGGCGCCCGGCACCGATGATCAGATCGGCAGGATCGCGCAGGCCCTCACGCCCCTCGGTCAACCCGGAGAACGGCCAGTCGAACGGCCCGGGCGCCGCCCAGATCGCCGCAGGCAGCACCGCCAACCAAGGATGCAGGGCGATACGGTGAACGGTGATTTTGGCCCCGGTGCGGCGCGCAAGCGCCTCAGCCAACCCCAGCGCGGGGTTTTCATTGCCCGGGCGGCCGTCGGTGACAACGCTGATGCTGGCAAGGGGGGGAAGTGGGATCATCGACAAGGATTTCCACATATTGCGCGCGCGCGCAATAATATTGCCTTGAACTGCGTCAGGGCGGCAATTAGAAGAAACAACGTTCTGTCCGGCGCGTCGCCCCGGAAGTTTGGTTCAAGATGGAGGCGTAAAGCCCGCATGGCCGGTTCGAAGCTCGATCCCATTGATCGCAAGATTCTCGCGGAACTGCAATCGGACGGCCGCATGACCAATGTGGAGCTGTCCCGGCGGGTCGGGATCTCAGCCCCTCCGTGTCTGCGCCGGGTGCGCACGCTGGAAGAAACCGGGTACATTCAAGGCTATCATGCGCGCGTCAATGCCCGTGAACTGGGCTTTGAGGTCACGGTTTTTGCGATGGTCGGGCTGTCGAGCCAGGCCGAGGCGGACCTGTCTGCATTTGAGGCGCAGGCCCGCGAATGGCCGCTGGTGCGCGAATGCCATATGCTGAACGGCGAGATCGATTTCATCCTGAAATGCGTTGCACCGGACCTCAGCTCATTCCAGAACTTTCTGACCGAACAGCTGACCGCGGCACCCAAAGTGGCCAGCGTGAAGACATCGCTGGTGATCCGCTGCGCCAAGACGGAGCCCGGGGTGCCGTTCGACGTGCTCGAGGCCCGCGCCACCGCGGAAAGCTGATCGCCGGACGGCCCAGCGCGTCCGCTTCGCGGCCGCGGCTTGCCCGCCCTGCTCCCCATTCGATTCACCCCTCTGGCTGGCCGTCGCGTTCCTGAGATGCGCGGCGGCGGCGATCCTGTTCGCGAACGGCGATTTTTTCGATATGTTCCAATGCGCGGACGCGGCCGAATTCTTCGATTGCGTGGTCGCGGGCCACGCTTTCGGCTGATATGGCGACGTCGCGCGCGGCCAGAAGCGCGTCGGCGCGGCCGTCGGCCCAGTTTTCATAGCGCACTGCTGCGATCATCGCGCCGATTTCCGTGCAGTCGGTGGCAATGGCGCGTTCGGCGCCGCGTTGGTCTGACAGCGCGTGCGCGTCGCGGGTTCGCGCCTCAGTTTCCGCCAACGCTTCGGCGAGGCGCACGCGTTCGGCCTGCCACAACAGATCAGCCAGAGATTGCAGCTTGCGGATGACTTTGGGGTCGGGCGCGGGCATCGGATATCCTTACCAACCGCGGGCGCGGGCCTGCGCGCGGATCTGATCAGCGAAGCGGATCGCCGCGGCCACGGCGACGAAATGATCGGGCTGGATTTCATCGCCGATCTCCACTTCGGCATACAATAGGCGGGCGGTTGGCGGGTCAGGATGGATCGGAACGCCAGCCCGGATCGCCGCCTCGCGGATGCGCGCGGCGACGTCGCCCGTGCCTTTGGCGACGCAGATCGGTGCGGCACCGCGGGTGCGCGCCCATTTCAGCGCGACGGCGTAGTGCGTCGGGTTGACCACCACAACGTCGGCCTTGGGCACGTCGGAGAGCATCTGGTTGGTGGCGATCTCACGCCCTCGGCGGCGGCGTTCGTATTTTAGATGAGGATCGCCCTCAGATTTCTTGTACTCATCCTTCATTTCCTGGTCGGACATGCGCAGCCGGCGTTTGTGATCAAAGTTTTGCCATGCAGCGTCGCCAAAACCGATCATCGCTGCGATGGCGCAGATGACCGCCAGCAGCCCGACGCCGATATGCATGATTTCGCGGGGGATGGC
The DNA here is from genome assembly GCA_047610385.1 of Paracoccaceae bacterium. Taxonomy (GTDB): domain Bacteria; phylum Pseudomonadota; class Alphaproteobacteria; order Rhodobacterales; family Rhodobacteraceae; genus JBOCEF01. The sequence goes on from JBLGAC010000013.1 coordinate 11,960, forward strand.
GCGTGCATCGGCCGCGAACATGCCCGCAAAATAGTCTGTGCGCGCGGATAGAAAGACCGCAAGCGCGGTGGTCACTGTCGTCATCTTGATGAAGGTTTTCAGGAATTCGACCATGCCCGTGACGCCAAATTTCTGTTTGGCGTTCGACAGGAGTGATATCCGCGACAGCTTGGGTTCGATCTTGGTCAGCGATGGTGCGATCGCGCGCTGGGCGACATAGGCGGCAATAACCGCCATCGCGGGCACAAAAAACAGCGGGGAGACCGCGCTGGCGAGATTGCCGATGATCTCAGCCGCGATCGCTGGGCCACCGGGGCCGAGCAGCCGCCCCTCCAGCAGGTCGGGCCCGGACAGGAAGATGTTCAGCGCCTCAGCCGCGCCGCGCATCATCTGTTCGCCCTGCCCAAGCAACGCGGCCATCAACCCCAGATAGGCAGCGGCGGCACCCAGATCGGCGGACTTTGCAACGTCGCCTTTTTCACGCGATTCCTCGAGCTTTTGCGGTGTCGGTTCATGGTTTTTCTCAGCCGCGTCGTCCTGTGCCCCGCTCATGGTGCGGGTCCCAACGGGTCTGACAGCGCGATGTCGAGCTTGCCTGACCAGTGCTTGAGCATCGGTGGCCCCGACACGACCAGCAGCAAAAGTGCCCCTGCGGTGATCGCGGGCGCGCCGACGAAGGCCACCATCAGCTGCGGCATCGCCCGGTTGATGGCACCGAGCGCGACGTTATACGCGAAGGCCGCCGCCACGAATGGTGCGGCGAGCGAGAATGCCAGTTCAAACGCTGACGCGGCCCGGTCGATGCCCCATTCCGCCAGCATTCCTGGATCAGGCCAGATGCCTGCGGGCGCCACCTCGTAGGAGCGCACCAGCGACACGGCGATCTTGACGTGCAGCCCCTGGCTGAACGCGAGGGCGAGCGCTGCGATCACGAACACGTTGCCGATGGCAGGCATCGGATCGGGTGTGACCCCGGCGCCGAAAATCTGCGCGACTGAGGTCGATTGCGCCGCGATCGACCCGGCAAGCTGTAGCGCCATGATGATCATCCGCGCGCCGAGGCCGATGATGATGCCGATGGTTGTTTCTGCGCCCAGAAGGCGCAGGAACGTCATTTCATCGGCGCCCTGCAGCCCCGGCGCCGCGTTCACCGCAGGCCATGCTGCAGGCCAGACGATTGCGGTCAGCGCCAGCGCCGCCACCAGCCGCACGCGTGTCGGGATCATGTGGTTGCCGAAGCCAGGGATCAGGGTCGCCGCGCCGCCGATCCGCGCAAACACCAGCATGGCGGCGTAGATCGGCGCTTCGCCCGCAGCGGCGAGGCGAAGCAGCAGATCTTCGATCCCGTCCATCAGGCCATGCCGAGGATCGCTGGCTTCACCCGCGATCCGATTTCTTCAAAGGACAGCACGGGATTGCGCACGCCCTTGGCCGACAGGACCGTGCGCACAAACCGCCTGCGCCGGGCGGAGGTGACGACTGCGGGATAGCGGCCCTCTGCGCTCGCCCGTGCGATTTTTTCTGCGACTGCCGCGGCGAGACGGTTGAATTCTGACGGTGGCAGCGCGACGTCCACGCCGTTGTCGTCCTTGGTCTCATGGCGCATGAACAGATCCTCCCAATCGGGGGAGAGCTGGATCAGCGGCACAGCGCCGTCTGGTTCGGCGACCTCTGCCACCAGCTGAAAGCCAAGGCGGCGGCGCACATGCTCCGCGATCGGTTCGGGCGCGTTGAAGATGGGCCGCGCTTCGGCGATTGCTTCGAGGATCAGGGGCAGGTTGCGCACCGACACCCGTTCCTCCAGCAACAAGCGCACGACCTGTTGCAGCAGATCGGGTGAGACCTTGTCAGGGATGAATTCATCGAGGATTTTGCGGTTCGCTTCGGCCCGGCCAACATCGGACACGGTCACGAATTCCTCCAGCAATTTGCGCAATGATCGGCGGGAAAAAAGGCGGCCGAAATTCTCCTTGATGGTTTCCAGCAAATGGGTGGCGACAACTTCAGTGGGGGTGATGACCGGCAGACCCAGAAGGGCCGCTTCTTCTTGCTTATCGACCGTGATCCAGCGGGCGGGGGCACCGTAAACCGGCTCCGACACGTCCTGCCCTTCGGGTGCCAGTGCGGCGGCACCGTTGGCTTCGGACAGCAGCACCAAGGCCTGGCTTGGCTCCACTTTGGCGCGGGCGGCCTCAACCCCCTGAATGCGGATCGCGTATTCACCGGGGCCAAGCGCCGCGCTGTCGGTCAGCCTGATTTCAGGGATCACGATGCCGTAGGCGCCGGCGATGTGGTTGCGCATGTTCTGGATGCGGGCGCCGATGCCGGTGGCTTCGTCCATGGCGATGTCGATCAGATCTTCGGCGAACTCCACATGGATTTCGTCGAGATCGAGCATGTCACCCAAGGTTTTGGTCGTGGGACCTCTGTCTTCGGGTGCGGGCAGCAAGGCGGCTTCGGCATCGACCTTGGCCCGGTCCTTCAGCGTCATCACGCCCGCCACCGCCAGCAGCGCGCCACCCCCAAGGAACGGGATGAACGGCAGGCCCGGCGCAAGGCCGAACACCGCCATCAGCGCGGCCACCGTGAACAGCGCGGCGGGATACCCGCCCAATTGCTTGAACAGCGCGCTGTCGGTGGATCCCTGCACGCCGCCACGCGACAGCAAAAGCGCCGCTGCGACTGAGATCACAACAGCAGGGATCTGGGTCACCAGCCCATCGCCAACGGTCAGAATTGCATAGGTTTCAAAGGCTTCTCCCATGGGCATGCCGTGGACCAGCACCCCCATCGCAAGGCCCATCAAAAGGTTCAGAAGTGTGATCAGCAGACCCGCAACCGCATCGCCTTTCACAAATTTTGACGCCCCGTCGAGCGAGCCGAAGAAGGTGGTTTCCTCCTGCTCGATCCGGCGGCGTTCGCGCGCCTGATCGTGGGAGATCGCTCCCGCGGCCATGTCCGCATCGATCGCCAGCTGTTTGCCCGGCATGCCATCGAGCGCAAAGCGCGCACCGACCTCGGCCATGCGGCCCGCGCCCTTGGTGATCACGATGAAGTTCACGATCATCAGCACGCCAAACACCACAAGCCCGAGGAACACCGACCCGCCCATGACGAACATGGCGAAGCCTTCGATGACCTCTCCCGCCGCGCCGGTGCCGGTGTGTCCCTGCCCGATGATCAGCTTGGTGGAGCTGATGTTGAGCGAAAGCCGCAGCATCAGCGTCGCCAGCAAAATCGTCGGGAATGAGCTGAAATCCAGTGGCCGTTCAATGAACAGCGTCGTGGTGAAGATCAGGATCGCCAGCCCGAAAGACGCGGCGAGGCCGACATCGAGCACCCAGCTCGGCACTGGCAGGATCATCATGACGATGATCGCCATGAGCGCGAGTGCCAGCAGCACCGTTGGCTGCCAAAGCTGCTCTACTTTGAACGCGGAGAACATAGGATCCGATCAGTCGAAAAGCGGGCGGGCTGGGGCAAAAAACGGCCCGCCCCCGGCCTGATCCTGGGGGAGGAGCCCCCCGGTCGCGCCGCCGGGCGCACCGCTCGCCGCCGCAAGCACGGCGATGAGCGGGAGGGCGCGGCGCAGCATTGCAGGGGCGGTGTGATTGTCAGTCGCCGTGGTCCGGAAATCATCGACGGGTGCCAGACGCATAAGCGCAAGACGCACGCCGCCCGGTGTCTGGATGCCGGGGTCGCTGTGGGCGGGTGGGCTGATCTCAGGCCGCAACGCTGCGGTGCGCACGGCCGCCCGAGCCGCGCCGGCACCAAAGATCATCGTGGCTTCGGCAGGCGGCGCAGGCAGTGAGGCGAGGATCGTTTCCACCCGCCCGCGGTATTTGGCGGCCAGTTCGGGCGTGCGGGAATGATACCAACCCGCGGCGCGGCCCCAGCTTCCGGCCTCTTGCTTCAGGGATTTCAGGAACCGCGCGGCATAAAGGGCGTTGGCCTCAGGGTCGAACATTTCTTCGAGCGAATCGAACGCGTCGCCGTGCCAGCGCCGGTTGATCTGAAAGCAACCGATGTCATAGCTGCGCGCGCCCTCGGCGTGGCGAAGGCGGATGTGGGCAATCGCTGCTTCGCGCGATTCGTGCCATTTGCCGACGCCTTCGACATTGGTGGTCCAGGGCCATGGGCGTCCTTTGCCGCCTTTGCCACCGCCGGTTTCCGCAAGCGCGATGGCCCGCAACACTTCGGGCGGGGCCTGCTCTGCTGCGGCGGCGCGCAAAGCTGCGGCCTCACACAGATCGGCGTCCGAGGGTGCGCGCGATGCCCCCAAGGCGGCCCCGGCGGCTAAGGTCAGCGCAAGGCTAAGGGCGATGAGGCGCATTTCACCCTCCCGCAGCGATGATGGGGATCAACCGATCGCGCCACAGCGCAACGAGCTGATCTGCCATGAAGCCCATCGAAATCCAGTAAACTATGGCGATCGCGCCCAGCTTTGGCACGAAAGTCAGCGTCATTTCCTGGATTGAGGTGAGCGCTTGGAACAACCCGATGCCGACACCGACGACCAGCGCCACCGTCAGAATCGGCAACGCGACGATAAACCCTGTCCAGAGCCCGTCGCGCAGCACGTCCATGATTTGTCCTTCGGTCATGGCGATCCGGCCTCAGACCGGCATGCGGAGGATTTCCTGATAAGCCTCCACAACTTTGTCGCGCATGGTCACTGCGGTCTGCACCGCGAATTCTGATGATGCGAGGGCCATCACCACCGATTGCGGCTCAGCGCGTCCGACCAGCCCGGCGCGGGCGGTGTCCTCAGCATTTTTCAACGTATCGACAAAGGACAGGGCTGCGGCGCTGAACGGGGATTTTTCATCCCCCGCGTTGGGCGCAGACGGCATTTTCTGAGGCTGAACCGCACCTTGAAGGTTGGTGTAAAGGCGGGAGGCGAGAGAGGTTCTCACGTCCATAGCAGATCTCCTTCTGGAGAGTTTGGGGAAGAAAAGCCGTCAGCGACGGAGCAATTCGAGCAAGCCGGTGGTCATCGACCGGGCCTGGTCCATCATTTTAAGATTGGCTTCGTAGCTGCGTTGCGCTTCGCGCGCGTCCGCCAGTTCCACCATCAGATCGACGGTCGAGCCTTCGAAATATCCCTGCTCGTCCGCAAGCGGATGCGAGGGATCGTAGGTTTTGGGCAGTGGCGATTGGTCAAGCCGCACCCGACCTGCCGACACCACCCCGCCGCCGGGCTGCGCAAGCTGCTGGAACGAGACCAGCTTGCGGCGATAGCCGGGGGTGTCGACATTCGCGATGTTTTCGGAGCTCAGCCGCAGACGGGCGGACTGAGCGGCCATGCCGGACGAGGCGGCGGCCATGGTTTTCATTAGACTGGACAAGGGATTCTCCCGTTTGTGCGGCCGATCAACGGCCGGAGGCGCCTGCGCTTGCTCTCAGAATGTTGAGGGACGAGCGCCAGATCCCCAGCGCCAGGTCGTGATTCATCTTGGTCTCTGCCGACCGGGTCATCTGATCCTCAAGGGACACCGTGTTGCCATTGGGTGAGGCTGCACCAACGGCGGTGATGAACTTGTCTTCGCCGGCCACGCCCGCGACCTCCTCTGCGGAGGGGCGGAAATGGCCGGGCCGGGTCGCGCGTCCGACGAAGGTCGACATCGAATCGCCGCCCCCCCCCGCCTGCCGCCCGGCGAATGTGTCCGCGAATGCGGTCAGGTCGCGGGCGCGAAAGCCCGGCGTGTCCGCATGGGCGATGTTTTCGGCGAGCACGCTCAAACGACGGCCGGAATGGGCGGCAAGGCCGCTCGCCAGGTTCAGAATCTTGATCTCTTGCATCATGTCGGGGCTTCTCCCTCGTCGGCATCGCAACACCGGGTTAACCGCAACATGGTTGAGAAGTCGTAAGCGTCCGGTTTACCGGTGGGCAAATGACGGAGACCTCGATGAGAAATATTGAGAGACTGACTGCGGAGCTGGAAGGGGTGGTTCCGCTCCGGCGTGGGGGGGCTGTCCGGGCCGCTGATGGCGCGTCCCTGACCCTTGGGGGCCTGGCGCCCCGCGCGCGGCTTGGCGACTTGGTGGAGGTGGAGCGCCGGAGCGGCCCACCCCTTGAGGGAGAGATCATCGCGCTGCGTGACGGCATGGCCGTGGCGATGACCTTCGCACCTGCGGAAGGGGTGGGTCTGGGCGACCGGGCCTGGCTGTCCAGCGATCCCGGATTACGCCCTTGTGACAAGTGGATAGGCCGAATGGTCGACGCGTTTGGACGGCCCATGGATGGCCGTCCGCTGCAGCAGGGGCTTGATACAATTCCCCTGCGCCGCGCCGCTCCTGCTGCAGCGCAGCGACGGGCTTTGGGCGCGCGTGTGCGCACCGGATTGTCGGCGCTCGACACCGTTTTGCCGATCGCAAAGGGGCAGCGGATCGGGCTGTTTGCGGGATCTGGCGTGGGCAAATCCACACTGCTTGCGAACCTCGCAAAAGGGGTGGAAACCGACGTTGTTGTGCTGGCCCTGATCGGGGAGCGCGGGCGTGAGCTCAGAGAATTTGCAGAAAATGCGCTGGGAAAAGAGGGACGCAAACGGGCGGTAATCGTTACCGCCACCTCGGACGAATCACCTTTGGTCAAGCGCCGGGCCGCCTGGACCGCGCTGTCGATCGCTGAGTATTTCCGCGACGAGGGCAAACAGGTCCTGCTTTTGTTCGATTCGCTGACCCGCTTTGCCGAAGCGCACCGCGAAATTGCCCTCACCGCGGGTGAACCGCCGTCCCTGCGCGCGCATCCCCCCTCCACCGCCCATCTGATTGCGGCGCTGGCGGAACGCGCAGGCCCGGGGCTTGAGGGGCCTTCGGGCGACATCACAGCGGTGTTCACGGTGCTGGTCGCGGGGTCGGACATGGAAGAACCGATCGCCGACATGGCGCGTGGAATTCTGGACGGTCACGTGATTCTGGACCGAGAGATCGCTGAGCGCGGCCGATACCCCGCCATTGATCTGCGCCGAAGCGTGTCGCGCGTGCTGCCCGGCGTCGCCACGGTCGAAGAGAATCGCCTGATCACTGAGGCCCGACGCATGACGGCTGCATATGAGTCGTCTCTGCCGATGATTCAGGCCGGTCTGTGGAAAGAGGGTGCCGATCCGACCGCGGACCAGGCCGTGCGGGTGCATCCCGCGCTGGACGCTTTCATGGCCGCGCCTGCGCCGCGGGGCGTTCCCGACAGCTTCGTGCGCCTTGCGCAGGCCCTTGCTGCGCCGCGTGGCCCGGCAAAGCCGCGCAGGATCGTCTAAAATTCTCTGCGCTGCGCCGTGCGGAAGATCGGGCAGGTAACGTCCTCTTATGAAATGGCAGCCATTCTCCTGATTGCGGCCTCACCAAGGGGGTCGGCGCGGCCAGGCCGAAAAGGCGGGACCGCAGGCGTGAGAACGGCCGATCTGGCGTGGATCTTAATTCCCGCCATCCACTGAAAGCGCGGCGTGAAGCGCCGCACCCAAACTGGAAAGATAGAGATAATGGCCAGCATCCTGACGAACAACGGCGCGATGGTCGCGCTTCAGACCCTTAAAGGTATCAACAAGGGCCTGACCGACGTCCAGTCGCAGATCTCCACTGGTAAAAAGGTCGGTTCCGCGAAAGACAACTCCGCCGTCTGGGCAATCTCCTCAGTCATGAAGTCCGACGTTAAGGGCTTCAAGGGCATCTCAGAATCCCTGTCGCTCGGCAGTTCGACCGTGTCCGTGGCCCGTCAGGCCGCAGAAACCGTTACCGACTTGCTGACAGAGATCAAAGGCAAGATCGTCTCGGCGCAGGAAGACAACGTCGACCGTGCCAAGATCCAGACCGACATCGGCGCGCTGCGTGATCAGATCACCTCGGTGGTCGGTGCCGCTCAGTTCAACGGTTTGAACCTGATCAACGGGTCGGAAACCAACACCAATACCAACGGCAACGCTGGCGTGGATGTGCTGTCGTCGCTCGACCGCGACAGCAGCGGAGGCGTCAGTTCGTCTTCGATCGGTGTTGATGGGCAGAACCTGTCGCAGACGTCTGGTCTTGCGCTGGACGCCACCGCCACCACCGGCGCCGCGGCGATCACCGCCGATCTCGGCACGGCCGGTGCGATTGACGCCAACGATGGCGGCACCAATGACAGCATCACCTTCACGCCGCAGCTGTTCCTTGATGCCACGGGCGGCGACACGGGCACCGCGGCGCTGAGCGCCGATGAGGCGGGCGTCGACGACACCGTCGCCACCGGCATGGTTGCGGGCGATGAGCTTCGTCTGTCGGTCGGCGGCACCGAAGGCGTCTACACCGTTCAGGAAGGCGACACCGTGGAAGCGGTCGCGGCCGGCATGAAGAACGCGCTGATCTCGGCGGGCATCGACACCGACAAGTACTCGCTCGACATCGACACGGCGGCTGGCGCGCTGACGATCACCAACGAAACCAACGACGACGTGGCGTTCACGCAGACCTCCACCCGCGGCACTGGCGGGCTGAGCGCTCTTGCTTCGGTCGACGTTTCGACAGCTGGCGGCGCGGCAACGGCCCTTGGCCAGATCGAGAATTTGCTGCAGACCTCGATCGACGCGGCTGCGTCTTTTGGTTCGGTCCAAGGCCGCATTGAGATCCAGTCAGACTTTGTTGGCAAGCTGTCGGACTCGCTGAAGTCAGGGATCGGTGCCCTGGTTGACGCGGATCTGGAGGAAGTTTCGGCCCGCCTTCAGTCGCTCCAAGTGCAGCAGCAGTTGGGCGTTCAGGCGCTGTCGATCGCCAACCAGGCACCGCAGAGCGTCCTGTCGCTCTTCCGCTAACGTGATGGGTAGGGGCGCCCTTGATGGGCGCCCCAGCCTCTCGGGGGTTATGTCGTCGCCTTGAACAGCGCGGCTTGGCCCAGCCTGTTCGCCAGTGCGTCCGGCGGCCCAAAGCGGCTGAAATTCCGGGCGCAGCAGTGGCGCCGATGCGAAGGACACGAGATGAACAGCGCTGCTCTCGCTACGACAGGGTATGGCGACGCCCAGATCGCCTTTCACGATTTCAGACAAACCGAATACCGCACGTTCGCTGAGGCGACGCGCAGGCTCCGTGTTGCCGCGGGTGCCGCCAGTGATCAGGCTGGGGCTTTTGCGGGTTTGGCTGAAGCGCTTCATGACAACGTCCGGCTGTGGATGATCCTTGCGGCCGATGTTGCCAGTCCGGGAAATGAACTTCCCGCACAGCTGCGCGCACGCATCTTCTACCTTGCGGAATTCACCCGCGTGCACTCCGCCAAGGTGCTTGCCGGGGATGCCGCGCCCGACGTTCTGATCGATGTGAACACCGCGATTATGAAGGGCCTGCGGGCGGGCGTTGCGGCGGGAGGCGCCGCCTGATGCCAGGATTGATCCTCAAGCTTTGCCCGGGCGAGCGATTCATGCTCAACGGTGTGGTGGTTGAAAACGGGCCAAGGCGCGCCCGGCTCAACATCGTCACGCCTGAGGCCAATGTGCTTCGCCTGCGCGACGCGATTCATCCGCATGAAGCCACGACGCCGGTCCGGCGGGTGTGCTACATCGCCCAGCTTGTTCTGGCCGGAGAGGCGGAGCCGATCGAGGCCAAGTCGCAACTTCTTACGGGCATCGAACAGCTCAGCCAGGTCTTCACCGACTCCGACAGCCGTCGCCGGCTGACTGAAGCGACCGAAGCGCTGGCTGATGACCGCTGGTATCCGGCGCTCAAGGCTTTGCGCGCGCTTTTGGGACGTGAGTCGCGCTTGATCCAGACCGCAGTTCCAGAAGGTGTGCCATGAGCTTCCAGCCCTCGGTGCCCCTGACCGGAGTCGGGGGGTGGAAACTGCTGCAACGAACGGAGGCGACCCAGCGGGCCGCCTTCTCCAATACGCCGACCGTCAAGCGCGATGTCGAACATTTTCGCGCCAAGATTGCCGACACAACAACTGCGGCAGAACTGGTCGCCGATCCGCAGCTTCTCCGAGTCGCGCTTGGCGCCTTCGGGTTGGAGGACGAGGCGGGAAAATTCGCATTGATCCGGCGCGCACTCGAAGATGGAGTGACGGACAAGAGCAGCCTTGCGAACCGCATGGTCGACCCGAAATGGAAGAGGTTTGTCAGCGCGTTCGGGTTTGGAGACGGGTCAGGCGGGCAGGTGGCGCGCACAGGGTTTGCGGAGGAGATTGCGTCGGCCTACGAGGCCCGCCAGTTTGAAACTGCTTTGGGTGAAAGCGACGACTCGCTGCGGCTTGCCCTCAACTTCCGACGAGAAATTCAGCGCTTCGCCGATGGCGCTTCGCCTGATGGCTACACTTGGTTCGAAGCGCTCGGCGATCGCCCGGTGCGCGCGGTGCTTGAAGGGGCTTTTGGCTTGCCGAGCAGCTTCGGCAAGCTTGATATCGATCAGCAGCGCGACGCGATGAAAGACAAGACGACGGCGTTACTTGGCAGTTCGTCGCTGGCCGTCTTCAAAGAGGAAGGCGCCGTCGACAAGCTCCTGACCCGATATCTCGCCAGGGTATCTGCTGAAAGCGGTCCTTCGGCCACCACCCCGGGGGCCACGGCGCTGACGCTGCTGACCTCCAGCGGCTTTGGTGCGGGGGCCACGTTTGGCCTGTTGCTTTCCAATGGTGGGTGAGCTTGTCAGGCACTGGCATTGCGTGAAGTTGGCGATTAAATCTCTGCGATGGTATTGCGTCGCAGCATGAGAGCGGCGTAGGCGTGCACCAACACAATACGCTGCGCCGCTTCCTTATTCCAATGGGTGTGATGCGGCATGTTGCGGCCGCCCGTCGCGCTTGCCGATGCGTGGTGACACTTTCATCTTTTTGCCACTATATGGCTCTACGCGTGGTGCTGGATCTGGCAGGGTTGATGCAAGGCTGGCGGCATCTGTCCCGTTGCGGCGCAGCAGAGCTGAGCGTCGCCATTTCAGTGGTCGGACCGCTTGATGGCGGATACCACGACCTGCCTCGCCGATCGTGGCCGCGGCGTCGAGCAAAGTCTTTCGGGGTGTTGAGAAATGAAACTGATGTCAAGAGCTTGGACTTGGGCGCTCGTGGGAGCGTTGCTTACTGTGCTCACGGCCTGCGACACGGCGGAAGAGCGCGCTGAGGCGCATTTCCAGCGTGGCCTTGAGCTTGTTGAGCAGGGCACCCCTGTCAAGGCACAGCTCGAGTTTCGCAATGCGTTGAAGCTGAACAAGACACATGTCCAGGCGCGGTACGAATTCGCCCGGATCATGCGCTCTGACCAAGACATCCGCGGCGCTTTGAAGAATTACCTCACCATTGTTGAGCTTGACGGTAACTTCTTGCCAGCGCGCTTGGAAATTGGTGAGATTTTTCTTCTTGCAAACCGTCCCGAAGATGCAGCCCGCCACATCGAGGCGGCTCTGAAACTTGAACCTGAAAACATCCGCGCCCGGTCGATGCAGGCCACCGTAGATTTCAAGAATGGCAACGTCGATCTTGCGCTGGAACGCGCGAACGCTGTTCTTGCTGAAGATCCGAGCAACGTCACAGGCCGTTTGGTCAATGTAGCCTATCTGATGGATCGCGGCGAACTGCGCAAAGCGCTGGCGGAGATCGATAAGGGGCTTGGCCTCTCGCCTGAGGATCTGAGCCTCAATGTTGTGAAGCTGGGCATCGCCGAGCAGCTTGGCGATCCGGAGCCGGTGGGTCAGCAGCTCAAGATCCTTGTGCGCATGTTCCCCAAGACCAACCAGTTCCGGTCTTCGTTGACGGCTTGGCATATGGGGCGCAATGAAACTGTCGAGGCGGAAGACCAGCTTCGCGCGCTCGCCGACAACAATCCCGAGGATGTGCGCTGGTCGCTGGACCTGGTGCGGTTTCTTGGTTCGATCAAGGGGCCCGCGGAGGCACGTGCCGAGCTGGAGCGTCTGATCGCGTCGGACCACCCCCATGCCGAATATCAGTTTGCGCTTGCTGCGGTCGATCTGTCCGAAGGCGATAATGAGCAGGGCATGGCCCGTCTGCGCGCCGTGGTCGAAAAGGCGGGCGACACCGCCGACGGCTTCAAGGCCCGAGTCGAAGTCGCGCGCTACATGATCCGCAGCGGCGATCGCAAGGCTGGCTTCGCCGAAATCGACTACATCCTTGAAAAAGACCCCCGCAACGTTGCGGCGCTTGGCATTCGTGCGGCCCGCTTTGTGGAAGAAGATCGCCCTGATCTGGCGATCAACGACCTGCGTGCGGCGCTCGACAGCGATCCTGACAATCTCAAACTGCTCGGCTTGCTCGCCACCGCATATGAGCGCGCAGGCAGCCATGAGCTGGCGGTTGAGCGGATGGCGCAGGCAGCGACCGTTTCGAATTATGAACCCCAGCCGACCCTGCGCTACGTCAAGGCGCTGATGGCTGAAGGCAAAGATGACGTGGTCGAAAGCATCCTGCGCGATGCGCTTGCCAAGCGCGAAGACAACCGCGAATTCCTGCTGACCTTCGCGCAGCTGCGCCTGGCCAAAGAAGACTGGCGCGAAGTGCAGCGCATTGCTGATCGGCTGCGCGTGCTGGACCCTGAGGACGCGGCGGCGGACCGCCTGATCGCCGCGTCACTTGTCGGCCAGAAGATGTTCAGCCAGAGCATCGATGTGCTCTCCGAAGCGGTCGCCGCGTCGGATGGTGCCGATATCGGCGCGATGATGTCGCTGGTGCGCACCTATGTGGCCGCTGGCCAGGTTGAGGAGGCGGAGAGCTATCTTGCCGCCCAGATCAAAGAGAACCCGGGCAACCCCGCCGCGCTGGTACTTTTTGGCTCGCTGCAGGCCGCGCGCGGCAAGCTCGATGAGGCTGAGGCGTCATTCCTGCGCGCGATCGAGGAGGCACCGGAATACGGCGTCGCCTATGCCAGCCTTGCCTCAATCTATGAGACAAAGGGCAATCAGGATGAGGCCAAGCGCCAGCTCGAAGCCGGGCTGGAAGCAAGCGGCAACGACAATCTGCGTCTTGCGCTTGCGATGCGTATGGAGGCTGCGGGCGACATCGACGGGGCCATCGATGCCTATAACACAATTTATTCACGGCGCTCCGACAGCGCTATTGTGGCAAACAACCTCGCCAGCCTGATCGCTGACCACCGTGCCGATGATCCCGCGCAGCTGGAGCGGGCGTTTAACATCGCGCAGCGGTTCCGCGAAAGCTCAAACCCCTACATGCAGGACACGTACGGCTGGCTGCTTTTCCTGCGTGGACAGCCGGAGCAGGCTGTGGCCGCGCTGCGCCCCGCGGCGGAGCGTCTGACGAGCAACGCGCTGGTCCAGTACCATCTGGGTCGCGTCTATGAGGAGCTCAAGCAGCTGGACCGCGCCCATGACACGCTCGCGCGCTCAATCGAATTGGCGGCGGATGCGCCTTTCACCCATCTCGATGATGCAAAGGCGGCTTTGGCGCGTGTTGAGGCGGCGCGCAAGGCGCTGGCGACGCCGGCCCCTGAATGATCGGCAGGCGCCCTGCCCCCGTATGTTCAGGCGGGGCGCCGCCACTTCGCACCTATCGATCACAAGGATTGAGCAGACCGATTTTGACTTCTGACAACACACAGACATACGCCGATTGTGGCGCAAAACGGGGAGGGCCGGCACGATGAGAGACCTGTCCCGTATGTATCTGGACTATTACGGCCTGCGTGAGCGACCGTTTTCGTTGGTGCCTGACCCTGACTTTCTGTTCTGGGCGCGGCCCCACAGCAAAGCCTATACGATGCTGGAATACGGCATCGCCAGCCATGCGCCGATCACGGTGATCACTGGCGAAATTGGCTCTGGCAAGACGACCTTGGTGCGCAAGCTTCTTAGCGAAATCCCCGCCGATTACTGCGTTGGACTGATTTCTAACGCCACTGGTGGGCGCGGGGAACTGCTGCATTGGGTGATGATGTCCCTGGGCCAGCAGGTTGCATCAGGCGCAACCTATGTGGAGATTTTCCACAGCTTCCAGACCTTTCTGATCAACGAATACGCTCAGGGCCGGCGCACTGCGCTGATCTTTGACGAAGCGCAGAACCTGACGGCCGAGACGCTTGAAGAACTGCGGATGTTTTCCAACATCAACGCGGACAAAGATGAATTGCTGCAGCTGATTCTGGTGGGTCAGCCTGAGCTGCGCGACCTGGTGCACCGGCCCGAGCTGCAGCAATTCGCGCAGCGCATCGCGTCGGAATTCCACCTGCGTGCGCTCGATCCCGACGAAACCGCCCAGTATGTCGCCCATCGCATGGCTGTCGGCGGTGCCACACAGCCGGTGTTCGACGAAAACGCAGCTGCGGTGATCCATGCGGCCTGCCGGGGCGTGCCGCGGCTGATCAATCAGCTGTGCGATTACGCGTTGGTCTACGGCTTTGCCGAGGAACAGCCAGAAATCGGTGCGGCCATTGTGCGCGACGTGTTGGAGGACCGGCGGGAATTCGGCGTGTTCTCCTATCCTGACGCGGTGCACGGCGCCCCGCAGGTGAGTGCGCGCAAACCCGCAGCCGCGCCGGTCCGGGCGCCGGAGGCCACGCCGCCTACGGCACCTGGGCCGGCCTCAATCGACGGCGATGAGAACGTGTTTTACGGCGTATGGGGAGAGCGCAAGGTCTGACCTTTGGTCAGCCTGCCGCGGATCACAGCAATGCAGAATGATTTTGACCTCCGATTCCTGATTTCGGTGTTTATCCGCCGGTTTCCGGTCTTTATCCTTGTCTCGGTGCTGGTATTCGGCGCTGCGACTGGTGTTGCCGTGGTGTTGCCGCCGGTCTATCAGGCTGCGGCAACGATGCTCGTGATCTCGCAGCAGATCCCGAGCGCGCTGGCCCAGTCGACCGTCACGGTCGACGCGGTGGAGCGCCTTAAGGTCATCGAAAAGCAGCTGATGGTGCGCGACACGCTGCTCGCGATTGAGGAACAGTTCCGCGTTTTCCCCAACCGCAGCACCATGTCACCCAGCGAGCTGGTCGAGGCCATGCGCACCGCGACGAACTTCAGCCAGGCGCGGCTTGGCGGCGACCGGCGTGGGGAGGGGGGGGCACTGGCGTTTACCATCTCGTTCCTGGCAACCTCACCGCAGGTGTCTGCCCGCGTCACCAACGAATTCGTCACCCGGATTCTGGAACGCAACGTCAAGCTGCGCACCAGCCGTGCTGCTGGCACCTCGGCGTTCTTCGAACAGCAGGTGGCCCGGCTTGAGGCTGAGCTGACCAAGCTTGAGCTCGACATCGTCAGCTTCAAGCGCGAAAACGCCGACAGCCTGCCCGAAACGCTCAATTACCGGCGCGACCGTCTTGGCCTTCTCAGCCAGACCCGTCAGTTGCGTGAGCGTGAGCGGACCAATCTCAGGGACCAGCGCGACATCCTGATGGAGGCGCAGGCCAACCCAAGTTTCAATGGGCTGGTCACCATGACGCCGGAACAGCAGAGCCTGCTGGAGCTTAAGCGTCTGCGGGTGATGCGCCGCGCGATCCTTTCCGAAACCCATCCTGAGATCCGGGCCCTCGACAGCCGCATCAGCGCGCTGACAGGCGTGGTTGAAGACCAGGCTGAGGCTATGACCGGCGAGAATGGTGAGCTGGCGATGAGCCTGATGAACAGCCCGCTGGGGCGTGAACTGGCAACCATCGACAAGCGGATCGAAGGCCTCAACGATGAAATCGCCAGCCTGACCTCTGAGGTCGAAGACCTGCAGAAAACCGTCAACGAGACGCCGAACATCGAAATGGCGCTGCGCACGCTGAACCGTGAATATGATGGTCTGCGCGCAGAATTCCAAGGCGCTCGGGGCAAACTGTCCAGCGCCGCGACCGGTGAGGAGCTGGAGCTAAAGCAGCAGGCCGAACGTTTTGACGTGGTGGAACAGGCGACTGTGCCTGAGCAGCCCAAAAGCCCCAATCGCCCGCTGATCATGATGGCAGGCGCGGTGGGTGGCGTGGGGCTTGGCCTCGCGATCATCATCTTGTTGGAGCTGATGAATCAGGCGATCCGCCGCCCGTCTGAGCTGGCCCGCATCGACATCGTCGCGATCGCCATCGTGCCCTATATCTACACTGAGCGAGAGGCCCGCGCGCGCCGTCGTCTGCGCATTGGCATCGTTCTGGGGGCATTGGCGTTGATCGGGATCGGTGCCTATGTGGTGCATTATCACTATCTGCCGCTCGACCTTCTGTTTGAGAACCTGCTGCAGAAAGCCAGGATCAACACAGCGATCGAAATGATCCGCTCGCGGCTGAATTTCTAAGACGTCCCTGACGGATTGACCAAGGTGAAGGAGCGTTCCGATGGAGCGGATCAAGGCTGCGATCTCAAAGGCGAAGGGCACGCGCGCAGGCGAGGGGCCCCAGACGGTCCGTGGCCCCGCGACCCCAACGCTGGGCCAACGCGATGTGACGCCGGAAGGGTGGAACGCGCTGCCGGTCAAGCAGCTGAACGAGGACGCCTTGCGCAACGCACGAATCGTCACCCATCACAAGGACAACGTCGCCCATGTGGCGTTCGACATCCTGCGCACCAAGCTTCTGAAGCTGATGGAGCGCAACGGTTGGAACTCCATCGCCATCACCTCACCCAGCCAGGCCTGTGGCAAGACCATGATTGCGACCAATCTTGCGTTCAGCTTTGCGCGTCAGGGTGGCGTGCGTGTGGTGCTGTGCGACGTCGACCTCAAGCGCCCGGCGATACGCAAGGTGCTGGGGTCGAACGCGTCGACCTCCATGGGTGACTTTCTGTCTGGCGTTGGGGGCGTGGCGGATCATTTCGTGCGCTACACCGACACGCTGGCGGTCTGCGTCACTGGCCAGGCCATGCGCCATTCCGCCGAGGTGGTGCAGAATGAAACCGCCTTCGACGCGATCGCAGAGCTGAAACGTCAACTGCGCCCCAACATCATCATCTACGATCTGCCGCCGATGATGGCGTCGGATGATGCGATTTCATTCATGGCGCATGTGGATTGTGTGCTGTTGATCGCGGCCTCTGGCACCAGTTCGCTGCGCGAGGTCGATGATTGCGAAAGCCAGCTGTCAGACCTGACCCATGTGGCTGGGGTGGTGCTGAACAAGTACGATGTCGAAAGCGACCGCTACTACGATTACGATTACAACTGACGCGATCGGGGCGCAGGGTGGGCCTGATGCGGACCTGAAGGGGCCGCGATGGGCCGGCGCTGCGCCCCGATCGCGTCAGATGTGCTCGATGCCAAACAGCGGCAGGTGCGGCGCTGCGGCGCGCAATTCCCGTGCCAGCCCCGCCCGGAACGCCGCTGCGCCAAAGCCGCCCGCATGGGCCACGATGCGCGCCGGGTCCAGCGTGTCTTCCAGATCCGCCTCGAACCGCTCAATGGCCACGCGCAGGCCTGCCGCGCTTTGTTCATTGAACAGAACGCCGGTCTCGCCGTCGATCACCGTGTCCAGCGCCCCGCCTTTGCCGAGCGCGATCACTGGGCGCCCGCAGGCCATCGCCTCCAAGGGCACGATGCCGAAATCTTCGACGCCGGGGAACAGCAGCGCGCGGCAATCTTGATACAGCGCCGCCATCTCAGCATCCCCAACCCGGCCGAGGAATTCCACATTCGCAGGCGCTGTCGCCTCAAGCTTCGCGCGCTCAGACCCTGATCCGACCACCTTCAACTTGCGGTCCGTGCCGCGCACAGCCTCGATCGCCAAGTCGGCGCGCTTGTAGGGCGCAAGCTCCGACAGGAACAGATAGAAGCCACCCTTTCCCCCTGGCCCCGGCTGATAGGCGTCCAGATCCACCGGCGGATGGACGACTGACGCTTCGCGCCCCCAGCAGCGCCGCACGCGCCGGGCGACGAAATTGGAATTGGCGACAATGCGGTCCACACGTTGCGCGCTGGTCGTATCCCAGGTGCGCAGCCCCATCACGGCGGCAGAAAATGCCCACCGCGCGATCCGCCCCTGACCGGCCTTGTAGGCGTGATACTGATCCCAGATATACCGCATCGGCGAATGGCAGTAGCACAGATGCACCGCATCGGGCGGCACGATCACGCCCTTGGCAGGCCCACTTTCGGATGAGATAACAAGGTCATAGCCGCTCAGATCCAGCTCCTCGAGCGCGCGGGGCATCAAGGGCAGGTATTTCTGATAATGCTTCCGCCCACCCGGCATCCGGGCGATGAAGGTCTCGGTGATCTTGTGGCGGCGCAGCAGCGGGCTGATGTTTTCGGGGATGCAGGCATGGGTGTAGATGTCCGCGTCGGGGAACATCAGGCACATCTGCTCCAACACGCGCTCTCCGCCGCGCATTCCGATCAGCCAATAATGAATGATGGCCACGCGCATGGGGGCGCGGGTCACGCGCAGGCTCCGTCGATCAGGGGGGTCATCGGTTCGCGCGGCTCACTTGCCCGTTGGTCGCACGATCACGCCCGCAGTGCGCGCAATGATCGACAGGTCCAGAGCGAGCGACATGCGGCGCAGGTAATCAACATCCAGCGCCACGCGCTCGGCATAGCTGACCTCATTGCGGCCAGAAACCTGCCACAGTCCGGTGATGCCGGGGCGCATGGCGCAATAGGCGCTGCGCGAAATGCCGTATTTGCCCAGCTCATCCGCCGTGACGGGGCGCGGGCCGACAAAGCTCATCTCGCCGATCAGCACGTTCCAGATCTGCGGCAGTTCATCCAGGCTGGTGCGCCGCATGATGTCGCCGATGCGGGTGATGCGCGGGTCGTCGTTCAGCTTGCGCTCAGCGTCCCATTCGGCGGCGGCGGCGGGGTTCAGGTTCAGATACGCGGCCAGGCGGGATTCCGCGTCGGGCACCATGGTGCGGATCTTCCAGCACCGGAACATGCGTCCGCCGCGCCCGACCCGCGCGTGGCCAAACATCGGAAAGCTGCGGTCATGGGCGTAAACGAAGGCACAAAGCAGCAGGACCGTGATGCCGATGATCGGCAGAAGGGCGACGGCCAGCAGAATGTCGAAGGTGCGTTTCCCGAATTTGCGATAGCGGCTCGCAGGAGCGGCGTCCCTGCCAAGGGCAAGAGCGTCGGCCCCACCAAAATTCCGTTCGTAGCGAATATCCGCCATATCCATCCTCAAACCCTATTTAGGATGCGCCGTCCGCGAAACCGCGGCCCCTTCGACGCCTTCCTAATCCACAGGTAATCCCCAGCGTCCAATTGAGATCAAAACTCCCTAAAATTCAAGTTTGATTCCCGGTTAACAAAAGGTTTTGGGCGATTGAGGACGTTTGGCCGCTGTGATCCCGGGGCTTCCGCAGCGCTCAGCCCGGATTGTCGGGGGTCTCCGCCGCGCCACACTTGGCATGGGAAATGGGGGCAGGGATGTTCGCGCTACTGCTTTTTGCCGCCCGATGGTATGTAATCTGACCAAGCGGCAAACAAACCGCTGTTTTTTAAACGGAACTTCTGGGGCGAAGAAATCGCATGAGCAATAAACTTATCGTGGCAATGCTCGCGCTGACGCTGGGCGGCTGCGGGGCCATTTATACCTCTCCGTCGGTGACCGACGGGCTGGACGGAAGCATGGATGTCCGGGTGGTCGCCATGACGTTCTCCGCCACGTCGGAGGCGAATCTGTCGCCCTATGTTCCGGCCCGTCTGCCGCCGTATTTCCGGCCAGAGCCGTCGGACCCGGCCCCTAAGCTGGGTCTTGGCGGTGCTGGCGTGATGCCAAACTTGCCCGATGCGAACGCGCTTTCGGCGCGCCGCAGCGCGGCAGAAACGCTTAGCCGTGCGCTGCCGCCGGCCGCGACTCAGGCGACCCGACCGCCCGGACAGGCCGCGCTGCGCCTGCCCCCGGCGGGCGAGGCGCAGCCCTACCGCATCGGCGTTGCCGACGTGGTGCTGCTGTCGGCCAACACCGCGGGCGCCACGCTGAACGACGTGCCTGCGCTGATCGCGGCGCAGAATCGGCGTCAGGGCTATATCGTGCAGGATGACGGGGCGATCGCGGTGCCTGATGTCGGCCGCGTGCGGATCGGCGGCCTGACGCTTGAGGAATCTGAGGCGGCGATCTTCCAGGCGCTGGTCAGCCAGCGGCTTGACCCGACCTTCAGCCTTGAGATCGCGGAATTCAATTCCCAGCGTGTGTCGGTTGGCGGCGCGGTCAAATCGCCCGAACTGGCGCCGATCACCCTCAAACCCCTATATCTGTCTGAGGCGCTTCAGCTCGCGGGTGGCGTGGCCGCCTCCGATCCCGACTATGTGCTGGTCCGTCTGTTCCGCAACGGCGAGGTTTATCAGGCCCCGCTGCGCCGCCTTTATGCCGATGGCGGGCTGAACGATGTGCTGCTGCGCGATGGGGATTCGGTGTTCGTCGACACCCAGTACGACATCGACAGCGCGCGGTCTTATTTCGAAGAACAGCTGCGCCTGCGCGACGCTGAATTGCGTGAGCAGGAATTCGCCTTCCGTCAGACCCAAGGCGAGATTGACGAGGTGCGCCTTGCCTCTACCCTCGCGCAGTTCGAATTCCAGCGCGCGCAGCTTCAGCAACAGCTGGTGCGGATGCGGATTGATGTGGCCACTTACAACGCGCAGCGCGGCAGCGTTGTGCGGACCGACGCCTCTGACGCACGCGCGGCGTTCAAGGACCGGTTGGAGCTTGGCGCGGTCAAGCGTGACTATGCCTATATCGCGGGCGAAGTGCGCAAACCCGCGCGCATGGAGCTGCCGTTTGAAACCCGCGCGTCGCTTGCCGATCTGCTGTTCAAGGACGGTGGGATCGACATGAAGTCCGCTGACTACGCCGAAATCTATGTGCTGCGCCGCAGCCTTCGGCCAGAAGAAGCTGGCGGCGTGACCGCCTATCACCTCGACGCCGCCAATGCCGCGGCGCTGACCGAAGCGGCGGTGTTTGAACTTCGGCCCAACGACGTTGTGTTCGTCGCCGAACAGCCGGTCACCACCTGGAACCGTGTGCTGAGCCAGCTGACCCCGCAGCTCTTCCTGCAGGCAGTCAACTCGGCAGGGGGTATTTAACCTTCCGCGGTCATAGTCTGCGCACACAGACGCTCTGACGTGAGGGGGGGAAGCCCCGCATCAGGGACAGAACGGGCGCCGGGGGCAACCTTGGCGCCCGTTCGCTTTTGAACGCCGGGCTGTGCCCAGCCGTCAGAAAAGGTTGGAAGGCGCCTCGTTTCAACGCCGCCACCATCCGGGGGCACCAGTTCAAAGCTGATGCACTGGGTCCGCCGCGCGGGCAAAGGGCATCGGCTGCACGCCCCGCCTTGCGGCAGATTGCTTTGCAGTCGCCTGCCGGGCGCTGCCACAATCGGCTGCGGCCCATTTCATCGCCTCTCCAGAACACTCCTGAGGCGCAAAACACCCGATTGCTGCATCAAATTGGGGCGTTTTCGAAGGCTGCTTTTTCTTATGGATGATTGCGACGAACCGTGTCCCCGGCTCAGTCCTCAGCGCTGAGGAAATGGGCATTCCCGTCCGACAGCCGCACCGCGGTCAGCTTGCCTGAAAAATACGCCCCGGTGTCGACCGGTATGCGGCCGCGGGTCAGTTCCCCCTCATCGACCACATAATGGCCGTGGCAGACCCAGACGCCGTCGTCGCGCAGGTGGCTGAACAGCGTCCGTGTGCCCCAGACCAGCGTGTGCGGCGATTGCACTGAGGTTGGCAGCGACGGGTCCGCCCCGGCATGGGCGAAGAACACGCCGCCGAACCGTGCCTGGATCGGCAGGCGTACAAGCGCGTCCACATGGGGCCCCATCGCTTCGGCCAATTTTGCGGCGGCATTGGTCAGCGCGGCGGCGTCGGCACTGGCGGTCACGCCGCCAACGCCATAGCTCAGCAACGTCTGCAACCCACCGGAGCGCAGCCACCGCGCGCCTTCTTCGGCGGGGTGGCGCAGGAAATCGAGCAGCATTTCTTCGTGGTTGCCGCGCAGCATCACCACCTCGCCGTCGATGTCGCCGGGATCGTGCGCCAGATTGAACAGGAAATCGAGCACCTGACGGCTTTGTTCCCCGCGGTCGATATAGTCGCCCATGAACACCAGCCGGGGCGATGTGATCCCCACATCCTGCGCGTCAGCGATCACTTTGCGCATCAGCGGCACCAGCAGATCGAACCGGCCATGGATGTCGCCAATGGCATAGGTCGGCCGGTCGATGACCAGCGGTGCGTCGAACACCGGGACCACCTCGGGTCCGAACAGCCGCCTGATGATCCCGCGCATTAAGTCTCCTGCCGGCTCAGGGCCGGGGTGTCGTTTTGCCCCTGTCCAGGGGCGCTGTCGTTTTGCCCCTGTCCAGGGGCGGGGCCGCGCGTGATGCGCGGCCCCAAAGGGTCCGCGCGGTTATTCCGCCGCGATCCGGGCGGCCTGCAGCCAGGACCACACCCGCTGCGGGGTCAGGGGCATGTCCACATGCCCGACCCCCACCCGCGACAGCGCATCAAGCCCGGCATTCGTCACGGCTGCGAGTGCGCCGACGGTCCCTGCCTCGCCGCAGCCCTTCATACCAATCGGGTTGGCCGTAGAAGGGGTGGGCACCGAGTGGAAAGGAATCATCGGCACATCTTCAGCCCGAGGGATCGAATAATCCATGAATGAGGCGGACAAAAGTTGCCCCTGCGCATCATAGGAAACCTGTTCCTGAAGCGCCTGCCCAATGCCTTGAATGACGCCGCCATGCACCTGACCTTCGGCCAGCATGGGGTTCATCAGCACCCCCAGATCGTCGGCCACTGCATAGCGCACCACACGCGTGACGCCGGTGTCGGGGTCGATCTCGACTTCGGCCACATGGGCGCCATTGGGGAAGGACCGCGCTTCGACGGTGTTCTCCCGCTCCGTGACCAGCAGGTCCTGTGCACCTTTGGCGCGGGCGATGGTGGCCAGATCTTCAAGCGTCAGGGCCTTGTCGGTGCCTGCAACGCGCCAGGCACCGTCCTCGAACACCAGATCGGCGGCTGAGGCTTCCAGCTCCTCCTCCGCCATTGCGCGGAACTTCTCGATCATCTCATCCGCTGCGGCGTTGATCGAATTGCCCTGCATGGTCACTGAGCGAGATCCCCCGGTGCCGCCGCCCTTGGCGATCAGGTCCGAATCGCCCTGCACCAGCCGGATCTTGTCAAAGGTCAGGCCGGTGCGTTCGTGCAGGATCTGCGCGAACACGGTTTCATGGCCCTGCCCGTTGGACTGGGTGCCGACATACAGGTTCAGGCCACCATCCTCAGCAAATTCAATCTTCGTGGTTTCGTTCTGCGCCCCAAGGATGCTTTCGATGTAATAGGCCAGCCCGCGACCCAGCAGCATCCCGCGGGATGCGGCCTCAGTGCGGCGGGCTTCGAAGCCTGCCCAGTCGATGTCGATCAGAACCGCGTCCAGCACCTTGTCAAAATTGCCGACATCATAGGTTTCGCCGACGGCGGTGACATAGGGGAACTGCGCGGGCTTGATGAAGTTGATGCGCCGCAATTCGTCCTGCCCAAGGCCAAGCTGACGGGCCGAGGCGTCCATCAGACGTTCAATCGCGTAAATGGCTTCGGGGCGGCCTGCGCCGCGATAGGCGTCGACGGGGGTGGTGTTGGTGTAGACGCCGCGCACATGCATAAACAGCTTTTGGACATCATAGACGCCGGGCTGCACGAATTTCGCGAGCACTGACTGGATCATCTGCCCATAGGCCGAATTGTATGCCCCGAGGTTCGAGATGATGTCGAACCGCACCGCCAGCAGGCGATGGTTCTTGTCGAACGCGGCCTTGGCGGTGGTCACGTTGTCCCGGCCCATGACGTCGGTCATCATTGCCTCTGACCGATCCGACATCCAGCGCACGGCGCGTTTCAGGCTGCGCGCCGCTTCGGCAATCGCGAAATATTCGGGGTACGAAAACCCCTTCATCCCGAACCCGCCGCCCACGTCGGGGTTGGTGACGCGCACCTGCTCAGGCTTCAGCCCCAGCTTGCGCGACATCTCACCCTTCAGGTTCCAGACCCCCTGACCGCCGAACGCGATGTGCAGGCGCTGGGCCGCGTCGTCCCATTCGGCATAGGCACCGCGCGGCTCCAACGACGCAGCGATCACCTTGTTGTTCACCAGATTGAGGGTCACCACATCGGCCGCGTCGGCAAAGGCGGCGTCCACGTCAGCCTCGTTGCCAAAGGCCCAGTCATAGCCTTGGTTGCCGGGCGCGGTGTCGGGGTGCAACTGCTCCGCCGTCGCCACCGCAGTCGGGTCGACATTGGCGGGCAGCTCGTCATAGTCGACTTCGATCAGATCGATCGCGTCGCGCGCCTGCTCCAGCGTTTCGGCGACCACCATGGCCACGCCTTCGCCCACATGGCGCACGCGCCCCGATGCCAGCGCCGGGCGCTTGGGTTTGGCGCCCTTGGTCCCGTCGCGGTTCTGCTGCTGAGCGCTGTCCAGATCGTTGACGATGGCGATGTCCAGATCCGCGCCGGTCCACACCCCGATCACGCCGGGGGCGCCGCGCGCTGCGTCAACATCCACCGATTTGATCGTCGCATGCGCATAGGGCGAACGCAGGAACGCCGCCACCGCGGCGCCCTTGGGGGCGATGTCGTCTACAAAGCGGCCATGCCCGGTCAGCAGGCGTGTGTCCTCAACCCGGCGCACGGCCTGAGAAATCCCGAACTTTTTCATCAATCGCTCCCGTTGGCGGGCCCCTTGCGGCAAGCGCACGGCCCTTTCGTCAAGATATAGGCGTCACTCGTGCCGGAGCGAAGCCCTGCGTCGTTGCGTCGGGCACTGTTTGACCGAAGTTCCGCTGAATTTAAAGTCAGCTTCGTTGGAAGGAAATCAAACACGCTTCACCTGTGCAATGCTATAGTGCGCCATCGACAAGGGAGGCATGGGTCAAAATGATCGAAGATTCGCGCATTGCCGAAACGCTTCTGAACCTCGCGCGCGGCGCTGAGGCTGAGTTTTGCCCGTCCGACGCGGCCCGCGCCCTGTCACCCGCCGATTGGCCGTCTTTGGTGGGCCGTGTGCGCAAAGTGGCGGGCAGATTGCAGCGCGACGGCCTGATCCATGTCACGCAAAGCGGACGCGCGGTGGACGCCCTGCGCGCCAAGGGCCCGATCCGGCTGTCGCGCCCGCTGCACTGATCCGCAGCACTGCGTGCCGGGGACAGGTGGTTCGCATTTCAAAGATGCAGGCGGAACAGGCCGAAGCCTTTGTCGTCGATGCCGACACGTTCAATCATCCGGCCGCCGCTGGCCTGCGCCGCGGCTGGGCCTTCGGGCGCGTCGGGCGCGGATCGAAACAGCGCGGTGGTGCCCGGTTGGGGGCAAAACCGCCAAGCATGGGCAGGGGCCGGGTCAACCGGGCCTTGGGCATCCCGCAACAGCGACAGAATCGCGTCACCCACGGTGATTTCGGATATCGCGGCGCGCGGCGCGTTGGCCAGACCCGGAAACCCGCCGCCTCCCGCGGCCCGATAACCATTGACCGCGATGGCAAAGCGCTGGTCCGGGGCCACGGGTGCGCCGCTCCATGTCAAATCGCGGATGCGCCCGCTGTCGCGGTCTGCCAGATCCCCTTCGGGGCCGAACCGGGCGGGGCGGGTCAGGTCAACCTGCCATGCCAGCCCATCGATCACGTCGAAATTATAGGGCGCAAAGCGCGGGTCAATCAGCGGGATGTCCACCGCCCCCGGTGCCACCCGCCGCCACACCGCGGCTGAGCGTTCCAGCCACAGGTGCAGCATGGTGCCCGTGACCTCCAGCACCTTCAACTGGTTGGGAAAGGGATAAAGCATATCCGCATGGCGCCGTGCCACCGGCCCGGCGCGCAGATCAAAATACGCCTCCGGCCCCGCGCGCCAGCCTGCGTGGAACGGCGCGGCGGCGGACAACAGCGGCAGATCGGCCAGCGGACCACCCGCCAGCGCGCGCCGCGCCCAGGTGCGCTGCGCAAGGTTCACCAGCCGCACCGCGGGACTGTCAGCGATCAGCGCGAACCAAGAATGAAGGGGGCCGGTCAGATGCCCTGCGGGGCGGCGGGCAGCGGCGACGGTGCGGGCATGGGCCTGTGCACCCGCGGCCAGAACGGCGCGCGACAAGGCACCGGGCCCAGCGGTTGGCAAGATACGGGGGGCCGTTGGTTCAGCGAATCCCGCCAGAACCGGGGCGTCAACGCGCGCGCGCCGCACCTGCACCCGACTGCCGGTCACCCGCCAGTGCCCGCCATCCGCAGGCGGGCTGAGCGTCAGGTCCACCAGCCCCAGCCCTTCGCCGTGATGGGGCGTCATCACCGCTGGCACACCGGCCAACGCGCCCGCATTCGCATCCACACCGTCGATCCCGGCGAAATCAGGGCCAGGCAGGATCATGTGCTGGTGGCCGGTCAGGATCACATCGGCCAACCCCAGCGCGGCAAGCTGCAGGGCGGCGTTTTCCATCCTGTCATGATGCGCGCCACCGCTGATCCCCGAATGGCACAACACCACGATCAGATCACAGCCCGCGGCGCGCATCTGGGACAGAACGCGGCGGGCGGCGGACACGATGTCTTCGGCCTCAGCGCGGCCAGTCAGGTGTTTGGCATCCCACATCACGACCTGAGGCGGGCAGAACCCCACCACGCCGACGCGCAGCCTGTGCGCCCGCCCGCCCGCATCGGTCACGGAGCGGTCCAGCATCGCCCAGGCGGGCAAAAGCGTGGCATCTGCCGCGTCATGCGCGGCACCGCTGTGGTGCAGATTGGCCAGCACCACCGGAAACTGCGCCGACGCTGCGGCATGCAGCGCCAGATCCAGCCCGAAATTCAAGTCGTGATTGCCCAGCGTTCCGGCGTCAAAGCCCATCACGTTCATCGCCGCAATCATCGGATGTACGCCCGGCGCCACGCCTTGCGCACGCCGCGTCGCCGCGTCCTCAGCGGCCAGATCGCCCAAGGGC
Source organism: Paracoccaceae bacterium (assembly GCA_047610385.1). Classification (GTDB taxonomy): domain Bacteria; phylum Pseudomonadota; class Alphaproteobacteria; order Rhodobacterales; family Rhodobacteraceae; genus JBOCEF01. The sequence goes on from JBLGAC010000013.1 coordinate 38,769, forward strand.
GCGCCTTGCAGGATGTCGCCGCCGTCGAACAGCAGGGTGTTGGGCGCCTCAGCGCGGGCCTGCGTGACCAGATCAGCCGCGGCAGCAAGCCCCACGCCCGGCGCGGGGCGGTCGCTGCCATAATCCCAAGGATAAAGATGCGCGTGCAGATCGGTCAGATGCATCACCCGCAGATGGACGTCGCGCGGGGCGGTTGCGAACGGCAGGGGCCGCACCGCTGGTTCGGCACCGTGATCGGGCGGTCCTTGGTTCATACGCGGCTCCCGTCCAAACGCGTGATCTGGCTGAACACGTTCGACAATCTTGGTCTGGCGTATTTCAACCTCAGGTTGCCGCCATGTGCAAGCGTCCGTTCATCGCAATCTTGGCGGCTTGTCGGGGTTTGATCCTGGCACCTCATGCACCCGGGCCACCTGCGGGGCGGGTGGCGCGGGAAGCTCCACGCCAATGCCGACCTTGCGGGCGCGCAGCAGCAGCGCGTCGCCATCGGCGGCAAAGGCGGCGTCCAGCTCAGGCAGTGCGGCACCGGCCAGCCGCCCGGTATCGGCCAGCGCGCGGGCGACATCTGCCTCCACCTGCGGGCCGGCGCCGCGCGCAAGGCGCAGCACCAGCAACAGGCGGGCGGCACCGTCGGGAAAGCTTGCTTCGGCCAGCCACGCTTCGTCCAGCGCGGGGGCGAGGGCGGCAAGCTTCACGCCCAGCAGCTCCAACGCCTCAGCGGTGATGCCTTCGGGCGAGACCAGCGCGTGCGGCTCGGCCTGCTCGGCCTCCACCTCGCCGCTCAGCGCCTCAGCGGCCCATGAAATGGTGGCTGCGTCCCAAAAGATTTCCGACGGCGCGACCCCGGGATTGATCGCAAGGTTCAACCCTTGCCCGGCGAGCATCGAAATCAGCGCCCGGCCGGGCAGGCAGACATGGGCGGCAACGTCCTGGGTGAACGTGATCAGCCGGTCCTCAGTGTCAAAGGCCAGCGCGGTGGGCCCCGCCTCCAGCGCCAATAACTGAGGGGAAAATTTATCTGCCGCAGGTTCGCTTTCCAGCAGCAGCCAAAGGGGCGCGGCCATCAGCGCATCGGCGACGCGGCCGCTCAGGGGATCCTGCGCGGCGGCAAGAAAGGCGCGGTCGAGCGGTGTGGACAAAGCTTCGTTCATCTGGCGGTGGTCTCCGTGGGCAGGGCGTCGGCGGCGCGGGCCAGCGCCCAATCCGCGGTCAGATCATGCACTTTTCCCGCGTTTCGGTCGCGCAGCAGCATGTGCCATCCATCGCGGACATAGGCGAAATCTGCGGGGCCACGCAAGCGGCCCGGCAGCGCATGCACGGTTGCGGGGTCCACCACGTCTTCGTGCGCGCCCAGCACCACCAACGCCGGGGCATCGACATGGGGCGCGGCGGCAACCGCCCGGTCCATCAACCGCACGAGGCCCAGAAATTCGCGCCCCGACGGCGCCGCGTAATGCAACGGATCCCGGCTGAGCGCGCGCAGCATCACGTCATTGTCCGAAGGGCGGATCTGCACCAGCCCGCGCCCGGTCCAGCGAACGTCCGGCACAACCAGCGCCGCCAGCCAGGCTGAGGCTCGCAGATGCGGCCCCAGATCATCGCCGCCCCAGACCGCGGGGGCCAGCAGGATTAACCCCGCGGCACCGGGCAAGTGTCCCTCGCCCGCCGCGGCCAGCGCCACGGCACCGCCCATGGAATGGCCCGCGACAAACACCGGCATGCCGGGATGGCGCGCCTGCACGGCGGCAAACATGGCACCCGCATCGGCGATCAAGGTGCCCGCGCCCGGCCAACGCTGCCAGCCCGGCGCGCGGCCAAATCCGCGCTGGTCCGGGGCGTAGACCGCGATGCCGCGCGCCGACCACGCGGCGGCGGCGCGCGCAAAGGTCGACGCGCCGTAATCGCCATAGCCATGCAGCCCCAGGATCACGGCGCGCGCCGCGCCCTGTGCCGGCCAATGGGCGACGGGCGATTGCGCCGCACCCGTCAGGCGCAGCGTCTGCGGGGGCTGGGTTTCGATCTGGTTTTCGCCGTCAGGCGTGGCGGGCGTGGCGTTCATAAGCGTGCCCGTCAGGGGCGCACGCGGGTCCGCAGCGCCCCCCGCACAGGCCGCCAAGGCCCCGGCCAGCAAGGCGGCGGCAATCAGTCTGAACATTCGGGCCTCTTGAGCATTGGGGTCAGGGCGGCGCGCAGCCATGGCACAGTTTCGCCTTCAAACCACGGGTTGCGCTTTAACCAACCAGTGTTCCGCCAGCTTGGATGGGGCAGGGGCAACAAGGCGGGGGCAGCGTCGGTCCGCGCGCGCCAGTCGCGCACCGTGTCGGTCACCTTGCGGTGGGGCTTGCCCAGATGCCAGCGCTGGGCATGGCCACCGATCAGCAGGATCAGGCGCAGCTGCGGCATGGCCGCCATCGCCTGATCGCGCCACAGCTTTGCGCAGACCGGCGGCGGCGGCAGGTCCGCACCGTTGGCGTCGTAGCCCGGAAAGCAGAACGCCATCGGCAGGATCGCAATGCGGGCCGCGTCGTAGAATGTGGCGCGGTCCACCCCCATCCAGCCGCGCAGGCGATCCCCTGACGGGTCGTCAAACGGCAGGCCCGACGCATGCACCCGCGCGCCGGGCGCCTGCCCCGCCAGCAGCACCTGCGCGGTGGGGCTGATCCGTGTGACGGGCCGGGGGGCATGGGCAGTGGCGGTTGCTTTGAACCGTGCGGCACATTCGGTGCATGCGGCGATGCGCGCGGACAACATGGCGGCGGTCATGGCGCACCCTCAAGGCCCAGATGCGCGTTGAACCCGGTGATCTGCATCGCGCCCCGCCCCCGCGTGCACAACGCTGGCCATGCCCGCCACAGGACCCGCACGACGATTGCGCCGCCGTGCATGCCTGTGGGCATGCGGGTGGCTTCTGCTGAGGATTGCACCGCGGCGCGCGCTCTGCTTTGGATCCCGGTCATTGGCGGAGCATGGCGAAAGGGGCGGGGATTTGGCAAGCGACGTGGCAGTGATCGGCGGCGGTGTGTTTGGCCTGTGGTGCGCGCGGGCCTGCGCGGCCAAGGGGCTGTCGGTCGTGCTGGTCGATGGCGGGCAGATCGCGGGGGCGGATGCGACGCGCGCGGCCAGCATGGGGTTCGTTGGCGCATTGGCCCCGCACCGGACCGAACCGTGGACCCCGCTTAAGGCGCTTCAGCTGTCGGCGCTGCTGTCCCTGCCCTTGGAGGTCGCGGCACTGGCTGCGCAAACCGGCCTCAACCCCGGCTGGCGCGCCGTGGGGCGGCTGACCCCGCTGCACACCGCAAGGGCGCGCGCGCGGTCCGAAATCGCGGCAGCTGAAGCGACGATCCGCTGGGCCGCCGAGGTCCCCGCCCCGGCCCCGCGCATGTGGATTGAGGACGCCTCGCCCGATCCCGGCTGGCTGGTGCCCCCGTCCCACGGTGTGCTGATCGATGATCTGAGCGCGCGCATCGCCCCGCGTGCGTTCCTTGCGGCGCTCAGGGCCGCGTGCCTCGGCGCCGGGGTGACCTTGCGCGAAGGCGCGGCGGTCGCGGCGGTGGATGGCCGGGGCGCGACCCTGGCCGATGGTGGGCGGATTGATGCGGGCGCAGTGATCGTGGCGGCGGGGGCCGGGTCGTTCGCGCTGCTCGCGCCCCATCTGGGGGTGGAGGCACCGCAGGCAGGCTGGGCGATCAAGGGCCAGGCGGCGTTCTTTGATGTGCCCGCCCCGGACGGCGCGGCGGCGATCAATGATGGCGGGCTGTGGATCATCCCGCAGGATGGTGGCATCGCGGTCGGGTCCACCTCAGAGAAAACGTGGGACGCGCCGGGTCCGGACGCGCTGCTGGACGCGGTGATCGAGGCAGCCGCCACCCTGTGCCCGCTGCTCCGCGGTCATGCCCCGCGCGAGAGGTGGGCAGGCCTGCGTCCCCGTGCCGTCGGGCGCCGCCCGATGGCCGGGCCGATTGCGGGAACGCCGGGTCTTTGGACTGCGACGGGCGGTTTCAAGATCGGCTTCGCGCTCGCTCATGTGATCGCCCAGGCGCTGGCGCAGGAGCTGAGCGGCACCCGCGCGCCCATGCTCGACGCATTCCTGCCCGACGCGCATGTTGCGCAGATCCCGCGCGGCTGATCCACCGTGGCGCGGCGCTTGCGGGGATTGACCCCGCTGCGCGCCACGGCGACCTGCGGCCGCCCGGCCCGTGGCAACCGGGGCTTCCCTAGGCCCTTGGACATTGCGGGCGGCAACCGGCGCCGGGTTGCCGCCGGTGCGACAGGTGCAGTGCCGCGCAGGCGCTTCGGGGGCCGCTGGCGCGCGCGTGGGGGCGCGGCTTGGGGCCTCAAAGGCGGCGCGCTCTGGTCATTGCGCGGACCCGGCGCCATCGTGCAATGCAATTCACAGGGAGCCGCGCGCAATGCCAATTCTTTCGCCCACTGACCACCATGGCTGCATCACCTGGATCGGGGTCGTGCATGACCGTGCGGTCACCCTTGAGGCCGAGCCGCTGGCGCACACTGCCCTAACCTTCGACGGCGTGCCCGGCGACACCCATGGCGGGGCGACACGGCCGTCTTGCGTGCGCGTTATCGGGCAATACCCGACGCGCGGGACCCAAATCCGCAACGCCCGCCAGCTTTCGATTCTGTCGGCTGAGGAAATGGCCGCCACCGCTGAGGCGATTGGTCTTCCGGCGATCAACCCTGCCTGGATCGGCGCCAATCTGGTGTTGGAGGGCATTCCCGATTTCACCAAGATCCCGCCGGGCTCCCGGCTGATCGCGCCCTCGGGTGCCTCAATCGCGGTGGACCTGGAGAACGGGCCCTGCCGCTTTCCCGCAGATGTGATTGAGGCCGCGCATCCCGGCCATGGCAAGCGCTGGATCAAGGCCGCCATGGGCCGCCGCGGCGTGGTTGCGTGGGTGGAATGTCCGGGCGAAATTCGTCTGGGTGATGCGCTCAGGCTGCATGTTCCGTCGCAGCGTCCTTGGGGCCACGCCTGACGCGGGCGCCTCAGATGGCCTGATCTGGCGCGCGGTCGGGGTGTGATGCGGACAAGAGCCGCGCTGGGTCTGCGCCGTTCACGCCATGCCCGGCGGTGGCGGCGGTCCGGGGCGGCGCCTTGTCAGCCATGGCCCGATCCTGCGCTTCATTGTCGGGCGCGGGGGTCAGCGCCTTCAGCCCCGCTTTTTCCAACAGGCTGAGCGCTGCGGACAGCACCCCTTGCGCCTCGTGTCCTGACCCGTCGGGCCGCGGTTTGGGCAGGGGGGCGCTGAGCGCGGCGCGCGTGCGGGGCATTGGCTTGGTGAGCGGCGCTTCGGGAACCGCAAAGCGCGCCGCCTTGGCCATCAGCCATGAGGTGCCAAGTTCAGGCCCCGCGGCTTCGCCCAAATCCGCGGCAAAGGCGCTGAGCGATTCGGCGAATCGCTTGGCTGGTTCCAGCAGTACATCGGGTGAGGAGAAATTAACCGGCCTGCCGCGCGGCCTTGAAAAGCGCGCGCCGCGGATGTCTGGCACGTCGTCCGGATTGCGCAGATCGTTCCATGTGTTGCGGTGCTCTGGGATACGCGCGCCAGTGCCTTGCCCATCCGAGGAGGACGAGGTCAGGGCGGCCACCAGAAGGCCAACAAGAACCATGCCTGCGAAAATCTCTTTCATGGGCTCACGTCGCGTGCTCCGGTCGGGGCGCGGGGACGGCGATCATCCTTCCGCATGGAAAGCCGAAAAACTTAGGTGACACTATACCATATCGCATATGAAAGCAGGCTTGAAACGAGGTGCCCCCTGCCGGGCCTGCAAACTTCGCGCCCCACCTGCGCGGAAATCGGGGCTTGAGCGCCCCGCGGCGTCGGGTCAGCCTGCGCGACGACGCATTCCGTGTCAGGGAGCCAGACATGCGCACCGACATTCGACCCCTCGCCATCGTGATCCTGCTTCTGGCGTTGTGCGCGCCGGGGATGTCAGGGCTGCGCGCCGCGAACGACGACGCCGTCCACATTGACCGGCAGGAGGGCTACCATTACCCCACCGTCGGGACTGAGGAAGATTTCACCCGCCACCTGATCCCGGACGCGCCCCCATCAGACGGCGATCTGCGCGAACGCTTCGTCAGCCTGGTCACGCGCGCGCAGCTCGACGCCCCGGAAACGCCCCGCTACGTGGTGTTTGCCAAGGGGTCGGACAGCCGCCATCTGATCATCGTCGCGCTGGATGATAACATCTTCCGCACGATCTTTCGCGCACGGGCGGTGCTGGCGCAGCTCAGCAGCAATCTGCGCGAATCGCCGCTGTTCGTGGAACGGGGGCTGGACACGACGGCCACGTTCTTTGACATGCTCCAGATCCTCGACTTCGAAAGCCTGACGGTCACTGATGGCGTCGAGTGGAGCCACAAGATCCACTTCAGATAGGGGACGCGACCCTCATGAGCGCTGACATCATCGACGGCAAGGCCTTCGCGGCCCGGTTGCGCGGCCGCATTTCGGGCCATGTGGCGCGCATGACCGCGCAAGGCGTGATCCCCGGCCTTGCGGTCGTGCTGGTGGGCGAAGATCCCGCAAGCCAGGTCTACGTGCGGTCCAAGGCCAAGCAGACCGTGGAATGCGGGATGCGCAGCTTTGAACACCGCTTGGACGCCGCGACCGGCGAGGCTGAATTGCTGGCGGTGATCGCGGCGCTGAACGCCGATCCCGCGGTGCATGGCATTTTGGTGCAACTGCCGCTGCCCGATCACCTGAACTCAGATCTGGTGATCAACGCGATCGACCCGGCCAAGGATGTGGACGGGTTCCATATCTCAAACGTTGGCAAGCTGGCGACCGGGCAGGACGCGCTGGTGTCGTGCACGCCGCTGGGGTGCCTGTTGCTGCTGCGCGACCGTCTGGGCGATCTGTCAGGGCTGAACGCGGTGGTGGTCGGGCGCAGCAACATCGTTGGCAAACCGATGGCGCAGCTGCTGCTGCGCGACAGCTGCACGGTGACCATCGCCCACAGCCGCACCCGCGACATTGCCGAAGTCTGCCGCCGCGCCGATATTCTGATCGCCGCGGTGGGACGCCCGAAGATGGTTGGCGGCGACTGGATCAAGCCCGGCGCGACCGTGATCGACGTGGGCATCAACCGCATCCCCGCACCCGAAAAGGGCGAGGGCAAGACCCGGCTGGTCGGCGACGTGGATTTCGACGCGGCGGTTCAGGTGGCGGGCGCAATCACCCCGGTGCCCGGCGGCGTCGGCCCGATGACCATTGCGTGCCTGCTGGCCAACACCGTGACCGCCGCCAGCCGCATCCACGGGCTGGAGGCCCCCGAAGGCCTGACCATCTGAGCCCTTTTGCGCGCTGATCTGGGGTCAGTTGCGGCCCGACATGGTCATCATCGTGCCCAGAAGGGTGGCGACCTGCACCGGCGCGCGCCCTTCGGCATCGGCATAAACATCCGCGCGCACGACCGTCAGGCGACGGCCCGCGCGTTCGACCCGGCCAACGGCGCGCAGGTGTTGGCCATCGCCGGGCGCCATCAGGTTGATCTTCATTTCAACGGTCATCACGCCGTCATCGCTGCCCATCAGCGTCTGCGCGGCAAGCCCCGCAGCGGTGTCGCCTAGGGTAAAGGTCAGCCCGGCATGGGCAAAGCCGTAATGCTGGCCGGTCTCGCGCCGGATCGGGGCGGTGATTTCAACCATGCCGGGCGCTGCATCGGTCAAGGCCGCGCCAAGGGTGTGCATCATGCCCTGGGCGTCGAATGCGGCGTTGATGCGGGCGCGCCAGTCTGCGGCGCGGGGAACATGGATATGTGTCATGGCGCGCAGATAGCGCGGGCGTTTGGGCGGCGTCCAGCCTGGTCGCGCAGCCCAGACAAAGGCGCGGCGATCACCCGCAGCCCGGTCAGCAGGGCCAGCCCCTCAGGCATCAGCGCGCGCAAGGGCGGCGCGCCGACATCAAGGCCCCCGACATACGCGCCGAACGCAGGCAAAATCAGCTTTGCGCCATCCCACATAAAGCACGCGCGCGCCGGCCCGCGCCCCAACCGCGCTTTGGGATGCCAGTGGCCCGACACCTCTGGCCCCGCGGTTTCGGCGATGTGCCGGAACGCAACCGGGCCGTCTGGGGCGGGAACGGACAGCTCTGCCAGATGCTCTCCGGGCAGGGATGACGGGGCGGGGTCGTGGTTGCCCGCAATCCACACCCAGCGCCGCCCAGTGGCCAGGGCAATCAGGCGGGCGCGGGCGGCGGTGTCCAGACGCGCCTCGGCCCCTGCATCGTCGAAACTGTCGCCAAGGCTGATCACGACCCGCGGCGCCAGTGCGTGGATCTCGGCCTCAAGCCGGTCCAGCGTCGCCAGCGCCTCATAGGGTGGCAGCAATGCGCCGCCATGGCGCGCACGCCGCGCCGCGCGCCCCAGATGCAGGTCTGAGACCGCCAGCACCCCAACCCCCGCCCACCAAAGGGCGCCTGAGGGACGGGCCTGAACCACCGCTCCCGCCAGCGAAATGTCGTGATGTGTCATGGGCCGCAGGTAACGGCGCGGATCGGCCCGATGCAAGGGCTTGGCCATGATTGGGGCCATGATTGGGATGCAGGGCGGGGCGGTCGGGCGGCGTCGCCTATGGCGAGGCTGCGCGCCGGGCCGAACCGGCATCCCAATCAAGGCCTGCCTCGCGCATCATGGCGGCGGCGGCCTCTTCGTCCAGCCGTTCGGCTGCGGCACCGCGGATTGGCACGCGGCCGACCTCCAGCAACAGCGGCGCGGCCAGGGGGGTGACGTGGCGTGCGCGCACATGGCGGATTGCCCCGGCGGCACGGGCGCACATGTCCTCAATCCGGTCGAAATCTACCAGGCCGCGCATCGCTTCATCCCGGGTGATCCGCAGCATCAGGTGGTCCGGGTCATGGGCACGCAGCGCGTCATACAAGATGTCAGAGCTGAACGTCGCCTGGCGCCCTGATTTCCTTTGCCCGGGCAGGTTCCGCTCAATCAGCCCGGCGACCACGGCGGCGGTGCGAAAGGTGCGCTTCATGACTGCGTTGCCCGCCAGCCACGTCTCCAACCCCTCACGCAGCCCATCCAGCGCCAGCAGGTCGGCGGGCCGGGTCACTTCGCGCAGGCCGCGCACCAGCAGCGCGTAATCGGTGCACACAAAGCCCAGCGGCTCCAGCCCCGCGTCCTCCATGCGCTTGGTGATCAGCAGACCCAGCGTCTGATGGGCGTTGTGGCCGGCAAAGCCGTAGATGCACATGTGCCAGCGATCGGCGCGGGGGAACGTCTCCACCAGCAGCCCGTCGCGCGCGGGCAGGGTGGACACGCGGCGTTGCAGGTCCAGCCAATCGGCCACATGCACTGGCAGATCAGCCCAGCGGGCCGGGTCCTCCAATATCCCCAGCACCCGGTTGGCCAGCTGGGTGGAGGTCGCCATTCTGGTCCCCGAGAACACCGCAATCTTTGGCTCCGTCCCGCCGCGCTCAACCTCCACGTTCATGTCGCGCAGGCAGCGGTAGCGCACCACCTGCCCGCCGATCAGGAAGGTGTCGCCGGGGATCAGGGTGGCGGCAAAGCTTTCCTCAACCTCGCCCAGCTTTGGCCCGCCGCCGCGTTTGCCCGCCAGCCGCACTGACAGGGTTTCGGTGGCGACGATGGTGCCCAAATTCATGCGGATGATGCGCGCAGACCGCGGATCGCGCAGCTGCCACGCCCCGTCTGGGGCCTGCATCAGCCGCCGCCAACGGTCATAGGCACGCAGCGCATAGCCCCCCGTGGCGCAGAAATCGAGGCAGGCGTCGAAATCGGCGCGGGTCAGCGCGCTGTAGCCGCCCGCGCGCCGCACCTCTGCGAACAGCGCGTCCGCATCGAACGGCCCGGCGCAGGCGGTGGCGAGGATGTGCTGGCACAGCACGTCCAGCGGCCCCGGCCCGCGCGGATCGCCATCCAGATCGCGCGCGCGCACGGCATCGAGGGCGGCGCGGCATTCCACTTCCTCAAAGCGGTTGGCCGGGACCAGCAGCGCCCGCGACGGCGCGTTCCAGCGGTGGTTGGACCGCCCGATCCGCTGCACCAGCCGTTTGACGTTTTTGGGCGCGCCGACCTGAATGACCAGATCAACCTCTCCCCAATCGATCCCCAGATCCAGCGACCCGGTGCACACCACTGCGCGCAAAGCGCCGTCGGCCATCGCCTGTTCGACCTTGGTGCGCGCGTCCCGCGACAGCGACCCGTGGTGCAGCGCGATGGGCAGCCCTTCGTCATTGATCGACCACAGCGCCTGAAAAAACAGCTCGGCCTGCGCGCGGGTGTTGATGAACACCAGCGTGACGCGGGCCTTCGTGATTTCGGCCAGCACCGCGGCGGCGGCATGGCGCCCGCCTGCGCCCATCCACGGCGTGCGGGGGCCGGTCAGGATGGTGATGTCGGGGTCCGGGCCGCGATCGGCGGTCAGGATGCGCGCGCCCGATGGCGCAAACCAGTGGGCCAGCGCGGGCGGGTCCTCTACGGTGGCGGACAGGCCGATGCGCGACAGGCCGGGGGCCAGCGTTTCCAGCCGTGCAAGGTTCAGCGCCAACTGGTCGCCGCGCTTGCTTTCGGCCAGCGCGTGGATTTCGTCGCAGATCACCCGAGCCAGACCGCCAAAGATGCGCGGCGCGTCCTCCCATGACAGCATCAGCGCCAGCGATTCCGGGGTGGTCAGCAGGATGTGAGGCGGGTCGGCGCGCTGGCGGCGGCGCGCGGTCTGGGTGGTGTCGCCGGTGCGGTCCTCAACCCTGATCGCCAGATTGGCCTCCTCGATGGGCACGGCCAGATTGCGCTTGATGTCCGTCGCCAACGCTTTCAGCGGCGAGACATAGAGCGTGTGCAGCCCCGGGCGTGGGGTGTCCGCCAGATCGCACAGGCTTGGCAGAAACCCCGCCAGTGTCTTGCCGCCCCCCGTGGGCGCGATCAGCAGGTCCGCGCCGCCCATACGCGCACGCGCCAAAAGCGCCATCTGGTGGGGATGGGGCGTCCAGCCACGGCTGGCAAACCAGGCGGAAAGGGCGGGGGGAAGGCCTGCGTTCATGCGCAGGGATCATAGCGCGCCGGGCGGGGCCGGAAAGCGCAGGCTCGTATTTACGCGGCGGCGCGCTAGACTTTCTTTGCATGAAACCGACCGATTTGCTGACCCTGCGCCCTGAGGGGCTGTTCTGCCCGCCCGCCGGGGTCTTCATCGACCCGGCGCGCCCGGTGGCGCGTGCGGTGATCACCCATGGCCATGCCGATCATTGCCGCCCGGGGTCGGACGCGATCCTGGCCACGCCAGAAACTGCCGCCATCGCCGTGGCGCGCTTTGGTGCGTCGGCCTTCGGGCGGGTGGAAACCTTGGCCTATGGCGTTCCCTTGCATGTGGGCGATGCGGTGATCCGGCTGGTGCCTGCGGGCCATGTTCTGGGCGCCGCGCAAGTGGTGATCGAATGTGCGGGCGCCCGCGCCGTTGTGTCCGGCGATTACAAGCGCAGCCCGGACCCGACCTGCGCAGCGTTCGAACCGGTCGCCTGTGATCTGTTTGTCACCGAAGCAACCTTTGGGCTGCCGGTGTTTCGCCATCCGCCCATCGGCGGCGAAATCGCCAAACTGCTGGCATCGGTCGCGGCCAACCCGGACCGCTGCCATGCCGTCGGCGCCTATGCGTTGGGCAAGGCGCAGCGGCTGATTGCTGAGCTGCGGAATGCAGGCTGGGATGCGCCGATCAAACTGCATGGCGCGCTGGCGGGGCTGTGCGCAGTGTATGAAGCCCTCGGCGTCGCGCTGGGCCCGCTGGTGCCCGCCAATGATGGGGTGGCGGCGGGCGACATCGTGCTGGCGCCGCCATCGGCATTGGCCGACCGCTGGGCAAGGCGGTTGCCCGACCCGGTGATCTGCGCGGCCTCAGGCTGGATGCGGGTGCGCCAGCGCGCCAAACAGCGGGGGGTTGAGCTGCCGCTGATCGTGTCAGACCACGCGGATTGGGATGGGCTGTGCGCCACGGTGCTGGAAACCGGGGCCCAAACCGTCTGGGTCACCCATGGTGCGGAAGATGCCCTGTGCCACTGGTGCGCAGGCCACGGCATCGACGCGCGCCCTCTGTCGATCGCGGGCCGCGACGAGGGCGGCGAATGAAGCGCTTTGCCGATTTGCTGGAGGCATTGGTCCATGCCCCGTCCCGCACTGCCAAGTTGCGGTTGCTGGAGGGGTATTTCCGAGCCGCCCCCGACCCTGACCGCGGCTGGGCGCTGGCTGCGCTGGCCGGGACGATGGATTTGCCGAGCATCACGCCATCCCTGATCCGCGGGCTGGCAGAGGCGCGGGTGGACCCGGTGCTTTTCCGCCTGTCCCATGATTTTGTCGGCGATCTGGCCGAAACCGCAGCGCTGATCTGGCCTGATGCCGGCACCCGCGTGGACCCGCCCGCGCTGGGCGCGGCGGTGGACCGGTTGCGCGGGTTGGGCCGCGCTGATCGGGGCCCGGTGCTGGCGGCGATGTTTGACGCCATGGACCCGTCCACGCGGTTCGCGCTGATCAAGCTGTGCACCGGGGCGCTGCGGGTCGGGGTGTCGGGCGGGCTGGCACGGCAGGCACTGGCGCGGATCGGCGGGGTGGACCCCGCCGCGATTGAGGAGCTTTGGCACGGCCTGACCCCGCCTTACGTGGACCTGTTCGCCTGGCTTGAAGGCGGGGCGGCGCCGCAGGTGGACGCTGAACTGGCGTTCCGCCCGATGATGCTGGCCCATCCGTTGCTTGAGGCGTCGATCCCCGCCATGCCGCGTGCGGAATATGCCGCTGAGGTGAAATGGGACGGCGCGCGCATTGAGGCCGCGGCAAGCGCCAGCGGGCGGCGGTTGTTTTCGCGCACCGGCGACGACATCGGCGCGGCGTTCCCCGATTTGCTGGCGGCGATGGACTGGCATGGCTGCGTGGATGGCGAATTGCTGGTGATGCGCGGTGATGCGGTTGCGCCGTTCTCAGACCTGCAGACCCGGCTGAACCGCAAGACGCCGACGCGCAAGCTGCTTGCCGAACTGCCCGCGATCATCATGGTCTATGACCTGCTGCATGACGGTGTGCGCGACCTGCGCCCCCTGCCATGGCACGCCCGCCGCGCGGCGCTTGAGGCATGGATGGCGCGTGTGCGCCCCGCCCGCCTGCGCCTGTCGACGGTGCTGGCCGATGACGGGTGGGATGCGCTTGCCGCGCGCCGTGAAGCCGCGCGCGGGGCCGAGGAAGAAGGCGTGATGATCAAGCGCTGCGACGCGCCCTATCTGGCGGGGCGCCCCGCAGGGCAATGGTTCAAGTGGAAGCGCGCGCCGCTGACCGCCGATTGCGTGCTGATGTATGCCCAAAGGGGGCATGGGCGGCGGTCGTCATTCTATTCCGATTTCACGTTCGGGGTGTGGGCTGATGGGCCAGAGGGGCCGTATCTTGCGCCCGTGGGCAAGGCGTATTCAGGGTTCACGGATGCTGAGCTGGCGAAGCTCGACAAATGGGTGCGCGCGCATCTGACTGAACGCTACGGGCCGGTGCGCGGCGTGGTGCCGGACCTGGTGCTGGAGGTGGCGTTTGACGCGCTCGCGCCATCCCCGCGCCGCAAATCTGGGGTTGCGATGCGGTTCCCGCGCATCGCCCGCATCCGCTGGGACAAACCGGCTGAGGAGGCCGACCGGCTGGAAACCCTGCGCGCGATGGCAGGGCTTGGCTGACGCGGCACCATGCGGGGGAGGGCCTGACGCCCTCCCCCTGCGCCCCCCTCCCCGTCTGGCGCTGTTTTGTGGGCGGGCGTGATCATCCATATGCCTCGTATGCTTGGCCCTGGGCAGATTGCGCGTCGGTCTTTCGCGCGATCTGCCGGACATAGCTGGGCGCGTGGCGGTTCGGGTGCTGTGGGGTAAGGCCCAAAGGTGCGTTATGTGCACCGACATGACTGGCAACATCGACGGCTGTTTCCCTGAAGCGCTGCGCCCCCAGATTGACGCGATGATCGCGCGCATCCAGGGGCATCGTGAACATGCGGTCTGCAAGGGCGGCGTCGCCACCACTCGCGAAGCGGATCAAGAGGCGCTGGAGATGGAGTGCGGCTTGACCAGATCTGGCAGGATGATCATTTCAGCCATGGGACGATCACGCCGCACCAGATCATGCCCACGGCGGTGGCGATCGACTTTGCAGCGCCCTATGCGCGCAATCAGGTCGGCGGGTAACAAATGGTTAACCATTTGGCGCGCAGTCTGTGCTCAGCCGCCCGCAGCGGTCGCACCAGCGGACCTGGAGCTTGATCCGCGGGCGGGCGAGATGCGCGCCCTGAGGTCGGGGGCGCGTGGTCGCAGGGTTCGGTGGGCGCCTTTGCGGCGGGCGTCTGCCGGACCTCCCTTCTATCTTTCATCGGGGCCCCGGTCCTGCCTGGCCCGGACCTGATGTGAACACTCCCGCGCACCTGATATTCGCCGCTGCGTTGCTCGCCCGCCCCGGCGCGCGGGCGGGAAACATGGCATTGCTGGCGGGTGCGACGATCCCGGACGTGTCGATGCCGGTCATGATCATCTGGCAGCATTGGGCGGAAAACCGCACCTTGCAGCAGGTGTTTGAGGAAGATTTCCGGTCAGTGTTCTGGCAGGGCGTGTTTGCGGTGGACAACTCTATCCCGCTTTGGGCCCTGGTGCTGGTGGTCGGGCTGCTGATGCGCTGGCGGCTGGCTGCCTTGTGTGCGGCGGCGGCGTTGCTGCATGTCTCGTTTGATCTGGTTTTGCACAATGAGGACGCGCGTCGCCATTTCTGGCCGCTGTCGGACTGGATGTTCCGCAGCCCGATTTCATATTGGGATCCGGCGCGGTATGGCCGCATGGTCGGGGCGGTCGAAGGCGTGGCGGCGCTGGCATTGTGCGCGGTTCTGTGGCGGCGGTTCGATGGCGTGCGCGCGCGGGCGCTGATCGTGATGGCCGCGGGCATTGAGGTGCTGCCGACCCTTGCACTGCCCATCTTGGTGCGGTTGACGGGGGGCTGATGGGGGGGCTGATGGGGCTGCGACGCACCCACGCTGTTCTCGGGGCGATCAGCGGGGTAGCATGTCTCGCATGTCGATTTGGTCACGCATTGCCGACGCGCTGAGCGCCCTTGGGACCGGACAGTCCCTGGGGGATGTCTTTGAACGTCTGCGCACCCCGCCCGAACGCACAGTCGGGTTCGCCATCGCGGTGATCGCGCTGGGCGCAAAAATGGCCAAGGCTGACGGGCAGGTGACCCGCGACGAGGTCGCCGCCTTCCGCGAAGTGTTTCATATCCCCAAGTCGGCTGAGCGCAACGCCGCCAAGATCTTTGATCTGGCGCGCACAGACGTGGCCGGGTTCGAAGGCTATGCTGCCCGGATCGCGCGCATGTTCAGGGCGCGCAAGGAGCCGTTGGAGATTTTGCTGGAAGGCCTGTTCCACATCGCGGCGGCTGACGGAATGTATCACCCCGCTGAGGACGCTTTCCTGCGCCGGGTCTGGGAGATTTTTGCGCTGCCGGAGCGGGTGTTCAGAGCGCTTCACGCCCGCTATGCGCCCAATGCGGCACCGGATCATTATGCGGTTCTGGATGTCGATCCAGGCGCCGACGACGATGAATTGCGCGCGGCTTGGCGGCGTCTGGTGCGCCAAAGCCATCCCGATCGGATGATGGCGCAAGGCCTGCCGGAGGAAGCGATCAAGCTGGCCACCGCACGGCTGGCGGCGATCAACGACGCCTATGACAAGGTGATGCGCGAACGCAGTGGGGTCTGACGGGGCGGTTGCGGGCGTCTTCGGGGGGCTTTGCCCCCGCTCATCCGCCCGCGAGGATGTGGGGGGAGAGGGCTTTCGCCCCCTCCCCCCACGCCCCCCTTCCCCTTTGCGCCCATGGCTGTCGGGGTGCCACATGATCGGGGTGCAGGGCGGGCCAGATGCGGGCCTGAAGGGACCGCGATGGGGCGAACGGCACCCCGGCGATCAGCGCAGGCGTGCGGGCAAGGTTGCATAGCCGCGGAACCGCAGGCGCCCGGTGCGCGGGCGTGGGCCGCTTGGCGTCCAGTGGGGGAAACGCTTCAGGAACCCGTTCAACGCCGCCCGCCCCTCCATCCGCGCCAAGGTCAACCCGAGGCATGCATGCGGGCCTGCCGCGAAGGCGAGATGGCGGTTGGGGCGGCGCGTGATATCGAACTGGTTCGGGGCGTCGAATTTGCGCGGATCGCGGTTGGCGGCGCCGATGCACAGATGCACGCGGGTTCCGGCGGGCAGGGTCTGTCCGGCCAGCTCACCATCCGCGGTCATGCGGCGATTGCCGAGCTGGTTGGGGCTCTCATAGCGCAGCGTTTCCTCAACCGCGCCGTCTGCCAGCCCGGGGTCAGCGATCAGGGCGGCCTGCGCGTTCGGGTGATCGGCCAATGCGCCCAATGCGTTGCCGATCAGGTTGGTCGTCGTCTCATGCCCGGCATTGAGGATGAAGATGCAGTTCTGGATCAGCTCATCAGTCGTCAGGGGGTCTTCGGACTGGATCAGGCGGGTCAGCACATCGGTGGTCGGATCGCCCGGGGTCTTTGTGCGCCGCGCGACCAGATCGGCCAGATAGGCGCTGAACGCCTCAACCGCTGCGTTGCCTTCGGCTTCTTGCGCTTGGGTCAGCACCGGCTCGAGCGCGCCCAGAATTGCCAGCGACCAGTCGCGCAGGGGTCCACGCTCAGCGTGGGGCATGTCGAAAAGGTTGCCGATCACCTCAATCGGGATGCGGGATGCGAAATCCTCGACCAGATCGACGGTGCCGCCCCCCTCCAGATCATCCAGCAGGAGATCGACCAGCCGGATCAGCCCCGGCTCCATCGCTGCGATGGCGCGGGGGGTCAGGGCACCTGACAGGATCCGCCGCACGCGGGTGTGCAAGGGCGGATCGCTGAACACCAGCGATGTGGTGTGGTGGCGGTAGAGCGGCGCATCGATCCCGTATTTTGGCCCGAATTCGGCGAATTTCGCCGATGAGAACATGGCCGCGTCGCGGTAGACGCGGGACAGGTCCTCCCACCGTGAAATCATCACTGACCCGTCGGCGAAACGCTTCAGCGGCGCGTGCGCCAGCAACGCGGCATAGACCGGGTATGGGTCTTGGGCAAAACCGGGGGGCGGGGCCGAAAGTTCGAACCCCTGTGCAAGGTTGGCGGTCATCACGGCCCCATGGAGTTGGGCAGCACCAGCGCGATCCACGGGATCAGCACCAGCAGCGCAAGGCGGATCAGGTCGACGATCCAGAACGGGGTTACGCCCCTGAAAATGGTCGCGGTGCTGACATCCCCGACCACGCCCTTAAGGATGAACACGTTCAGCCCCACTGGCGGCGTGATGAGAGAGATTTCCACCGACACCACCACGATGATGCCGAACCACACCGGGTCATAGCCAAGCGATACGATCAGCGGGAAGAAAATCGGCACCGTCAGCAGCAGCATCGACAGCGATTCGAACACGCAGCCCAGCACCAGATAGATGCCTAAGATCAGCACGATCACCATCCACGGTGCCACCGCGTTTTCTGTCACGATCAGCAGCAGCGCGTCGGGCAGCCCGGCCAGATTGACGAAGTTCGAAAAGATCCACGCGCCGATCAGCACCGCGAACAGGGATGCGGAGGTGTTGGTGGTTTCGCGCAGCACCTGAAAGGTTTCGCGCATGGTCAGGGTGCCGCGCGCCAGGGCGATGACAAAGGCACCCATGGCACCCATGCCCGCGGCCTCGGTCGGGGAAAAGGTCAGGTGCAGCGGATAGAAATCAAGCGCGCCGTACAGCCCGCCGATCACCAGGAAGAACAGCAGCAGCACCGCCCACACCTCGCGCAGCGCCTTGAAGCGGTCTGGCCAAGCGGCGCGTTCCCCGGCGGGGCCGGCGGCGGGGTTCATGGTTACGGTGAATTTCACCGCCACCAGATACAGGATGATCCCAAGTATCCCCGGCAGCACCCCGGCGATGAACAGCTTGCCGATCGAGGTTTCGGTCAGCAGCCCATAGATCACCAGAATGACCGAGGGCGGGATCAGAATGCCCAGCGTGCCGCCCGCCGCGATCGAGGCTGTGGACAGGCTGTCAGCATAGCCAAAGCGGCGCATCTGCGGCATGGCCACTTTTGACATGGTCGCCGCGGTCGCGAGCGACGACCCGCAGATCGCCGCAAACCCACCGCACGCGACGATGGTCGCCATGGCCAGCCCGCCGCGGAAATGCCCGAGGAACGCATTGGACGCCTGATACAATTCCTTGGCCAGCCCACCCTTGTTGACGAACAGGCCCATCAGAATGAACAGCGGCACCACCGACAGCCCGTAATCCTGGGAGGTGTCGATGATCAGCCGGGACACCATGGAAATGGCACCGCGATAATTGGTTTGGTCGATCAGCCCGATCATGCCCACCAGCCCCATGGAAAAGGCGATGGGGACCCGCATGAGCACCAAAAACAGAACGGCGGCGAAGCCGACAAGCGCTTCGGTCATAAGATCACTCCTGCCCCAGCGCGCGGGGCGCGACGATCAGGGCGATGCCGCGCAGCACCATCAGGGCGGCGGTCAGATACACGGCGTAGCCAATGAACATGGCTGGATAAACCTCTGGAATCGCGAGGTATTCGGTCACGTCGCCATAAGACCTTGCGCGCTCTGCCAGCACCATGACGCGCTCAGCCGGCCAATACAGCAGCACACCGCAGGCGATGCAGATCAGCGCGTCGCGGATCACACGGATGCGGCGCGGGAAAAAGCTGTCCAGCAGGTCGACTGAGATGTGATTGCCCTTGGCGGAGATGATCGGGATGCCGGAAAAGACCACCACGGCCATCAGGATGCGCGTCAGTTCAGTCGCGGCGGGCAGCGGCGCGTCGAACGCGCTGCGCAGCACCACATCGGCGAAGGTCATGAGCATGAGCGCGAACAGCGCGGCTGCGCCAAGCAGGGCGGGCGCAAGCTCTGCCATGCGGGCAGTGCGGATGAGGCTGGACATGGAGGGCCCTCAGGGGTCGGCGTCCGGCGGGTCCTGCCGCGTAAGCGGGGCAGGAGGGGCGGACCGGGCCGGGCCGGAAAACGGACGCACGGCGGTGGAATGGGGATCGGGGCCGGCCCAACAGGGCCAGCCCCGGCGACCTCAGTGCATTGAGGCCAGTTCGTCGATGATCATCTGGTGCGCGGCGGCGGCGTCGACGCCTTTGGCGGCGATTTCGGCCAGCACCACGGCGGCGACCTCAGCCTTGACCGCTTCGAACATCGCGATGTCGGCGGCCGAAACGTTGGTCATCTTGGATGCGTCAGAGGCTGCGTAGCCGCCCGCGTCCATTTCATCCCAGACCGCGCCGAACATGCGGCTGGCGGTTTCGCCGAAAACCTCAGATTCCAGCGCGGCCTGCACGTCGGCGGGCAGATCGGCAAAGGAATCTTCGTTCATCAGGATGGCGAACGACCCGCGATAAAGGCCGCCGGGCATCTTCAGCAGATAGGGCGCGACCTCTGCCAGCTTGAACCCCTGCTGCGATTCGGCGGGCATCACCACGCCGTCGGCAGCTTTGGAGGACAGCGTTTCATAGACCTTGGGCGCAGGCACCTGAATGCCGATGGCGCCGAGCGCCTCGCCCACCATTGACCCGACACCGCCGGGAACGCGCAGCTTCAGCCCCTTGGCATCTGCAAGGCTGGTCAACTGTGCGGCGGTCTGCATCTGCGCCGGGCCGTGGGTGTGCATCGCGATGACCTTGACGCCGCGATGTTCGTTCGCGGATTCGAGGTATTTTTTGTAGACGCGCCAATAGGCGACCGATGCCTCCTCAGCAGTGCCATCATAGCCCGGCAGCTCGATCAGCTTGGTGGTGACGAACCGCCCCGCCTGATAGCCGTGAAAGATGATGGTCAGGTCCGCGGCACCGTCCAGCACCAGGTCCATCATGGCGGGCGGCGGGGCCAGGCCCAATTTCACTTCGCCGGTGACCTTGCCGTCGGTGGCCTTTTCCATCATCGCGATGAAGCGCGGCCACATCTTGGCGTTGAAGCCGTGAGTCGGCGGTGCCCACGACGCGATGGTCAGCGTCGTGTCGGCGGCCTGCGCCGGAATGGCGACGCCAAGGGCGAGCGCGGCGGCGGCGAAAGTCTTGAGCAGACGCATGAATGATTCCTCCCTGAACCGTTATGCTTATCGCGTTATTTGTTTGTTGGCATAACAAATAGCATTGCGTGGGCCCGGCCCCAAGCGAAATCATATTTCGTGCCGGACACAATGACAGCATGAACGGAAACGGCGGGCGGGA
This sequence comes from Paracoccaceae bacterium, assembly GCA_047610385.1. GTDB lineage: Bacteria > Pseudomonadota > Alphaproteobacteria > Rhodobacterales > Rhodobacteraceae > JBOCEF01. The sequence continues at coordinate 59,034 of JBLGAC010000013.1, forward strand.
GCAAGCATTGAGTGACCGCTCGGTCGGTTTTGGTGCTGGGGGCCGGTTCTGATGACTGCAAAAATCGGGTGGGCGGGTGCCGTTCGCCCCCTCTCACACAGCCCCGCAGGGCGCGTTATGGGCTGTTCCGCGCGGATGGCTGGCATGTTGGGGGTCGTATTGCCGGGCTTGCGCGCTATTGTCCCGGTTTGGTAGCGCGAGGCGCGCCGATGCTCCTGCCCGAAAGCGATCCGTCTATGCCCCACACATCTTCTCATCGCTTCGATCCGGCCGATCTTGACAGTCTGCGCGGGGCGCTTGGGCGGTTTGCCACCGGGGTCACGGTGATCACTGCGCGCAACTTTGATGGAACGCCGGTGGGGTTCACGGCCAATTCGTTCAACTCCGTGTCGCTGGATCCGCCGTTGATCCTGTGGTCGCTGGCGCGCAGCTCGCCGCGTCTGGGGGCCTATCGCGCGGCGGAACATTACGCGGTCAACATCCTGTCCGCGGACCAATCGGCCTTGGCGCGGCGCTTTGCAGGCAAGACTGAGGACCGCTTTGAGGGCATCGCATGGTCCGAAGGGCTGGGCGGCGCGCCGGTGCTGGATGGTGCGCTGGCCGTGTTCGAATGCGCCCACGAAGCGGTCTATCCCGCCGGGGATCATGAACTGTTCATTGGCCGCGTCAGCCGCTGCGCCATTGCGGAGGGCGCGCCGCTGACCTTCTTTGCCGGGCGGTTCGGGTCAGTGATGGGCCCCGCCGCCGCCCCCGACCGGGCCTTGGAGCAGACCCTGCGCGCCGCCGCCGACCATGTCGCTGCTGGCGGCGAGGCGGCGCTGTCCACGCTGTCGGGCCCTGAGGCCACCGAGCTGCGCCGCCTGCTGGGCCGCATCGCACCGGGCTGACGCGGCCCGCCGCTTGCGGGCGGCGCGATGAGGCGCTAGGTTCCGCGACCTCATCCGACCGCGCAGTCGCGGTCAACCATTCGCCTGCGGCCCGCCGTCAGCGCCACTTCGTGGAGACCATTGTCATGTTCCAGGGATCGATCCCCGCCCTCGTCACGCCCTTCCGCAACGGGAAGATCGACGAGAAAGCGTTGGTCGAGCTTGTGGAATGGCATGTGGCCGAAGGCTCTGACGGCATTGTCGCGGTCGGCACCACCGGCGAATCTCCGACGCTGAGCCATGCCGAGCATCGCCATGTGGTCGAGCTGGTGGTGAAAACCGCCGCAGGCCGCATTCCGGTGATCGCCGGGGCCGGGTCGAACAACACCGCCGAATCCATCGGCCTGATGCAGTTCGCCGAAGACGTCGGCGCGGCCGCGGCCCTTGTGGTCACGCCGTATTACAACAAGCCCAACCAGCGCGGGCTGATCGCGCATTACACCGCGCTGCATGATTGCTGCACGCTGCCGATCATCATTTACAACATTCCCGGCCGGTCGATCATCGACATGACCCCGGCGACCATGGGTGAATTGGCCAAGCTGCCGCGGATCATCGGCGTGAAAGACGCGACTGGCGATCCGGTTCGCGTGTCACAGCAGCGCGCCACCTGCGGGACCGATTTCCTGCAGATGACCGGCAATGATGACAGCGCGCTGGCGTTCAACGCCCATGGCGGGCACGGGGCCATCTCGGTCACCGCCAACGTGGCGCCGCGGATGTCGTCGGAGTTTCAGGCCGCGATGCGCGCTGGCGATTTCGCCGCCGCGCTGACATTTCAGGACCGACTGATGCCGCTGCACACCGCGCTGTTCCGCGAACCCAACCCGGCCCCGGCGAAATACGCGCTGTCGCTTCTGGGCAAATGCCTTGAGGACGTGCGCTCCCCCATGGTCACGCTGACCGAGGAGACCAAGGCCGAAGTTCGCGCCGGGATGGTCCATGCTGGCCTGCTGAACGGCTGATCATGGCACCGCGCAAACAAAGCGACCCCAATTCAAAGCTCGTGGCGGAGAACCGCCGCGCGCGCTATGAATACGCGATCGAGGACACGATCGAATGTGGGATCATGCTGCAGGGGTCTGAGGTGAAATCGCTCCGCATCGGCGGGGCGAACATAGCCGAAAGCTATGCGTCGATCGAAGACGGGGCGCTGTATCTGATCAACGGCTACATCGCGCCGTACAATCAGGCCAAGACCTTCACCCATGACGAACGCCGGCGGCGCAAGCTGCTGGTGCATCAAAAAGAACTGTCGCGCCTGTGGCAGTCGGTCGGGCGGCAGGGGATGACGCTGATCCCGCTCAAACTTTATTTCAACGACAAGGGCATTGCTAAGTTGCTGGTCGGCATCGCCAAGGGCAAAAAGATGTCGGACAAGCGTGAGACGGAAAAGCAGCGCGACTGGGGCCGGGAAAAACAGCGACTGCTGAAGAACCAGGGTTGAGCGGGGCGCAAATTCTTCGCAGAAGAATTTGGCTTCGCGCGCCCGCTGCATTGCCCCCCGCCCCGCCGCGCCTTACTAAATGGGCGAAGCCTGAGGGGAGACCGAACCAATGATCACCGATGCCGCCCGTCTTGCCGACGCGCTAGAAGCCACTTGGCCCGCCGCGTCCTGCGATGACCTGTCCGCCCCCGGCTGGCGCCTGCGCCGCGGGGAAGGTGGGGGAAAACGTGTGTCCGCCGCCTCCGCCCTGACCCTCGGTGACGTCCCGGACATTGAGGCCGCCGAGGCCGCGATGACAGCCATCGGCCAGGACCGCCTGTTCATGCTGCGCCCGGGCGAAGACGCGCTGGACCATGCCCTGTCCGCCCGCGGCTATCATCTGATCGATCCGGTGGTGATCTATGTCGGCGATCCGGCCGTTCTGGTTGACCTGAAGGCCCCCAAAGGCGTGCATTGGGTCGAAGCCCGCGCGCCCCTGGCGTTGTTGAACACCATCTGGGACCATGGCGGCATCGGGCCGGGGCGGCGCGCGGTGATGGCGCGCTGCAAGGGACCGTCCGCAATGCTGATGGCGCGCACCGACGCGGCCACCGCGGGCGTCGCCTTTGTCGGTGTCGACGGGGACGTCGCGATGATCCATGCCGTTGAGGTCCGCCCCCAGCTGCGCCGCGAAGGCGCAGGCCGCGCGCTGCTGGCCGGGGCCGCGCAGATCGCGCTCGACAACGGTGCGACCACGCTGGCCTTGGCCGTCACTGAGGCGAACGAGGGTGCCCGCGCGCTGTACGAAGGTGCTCGAATGACCGAAGCAACCCGCTATCACTACCGCCTGAAACCCGCCTGAAACCCGCCTGCCCCCAGGGAGCGGGCGACGGGCGCCTTGCGCCCCCGCCGCCCGCGCCGCATGCGCGGCCCGCCCCATTCCAACTGTTCGTTCCCGTGGCCAACACGGGACGCCGCCGTCCGGGAGGACCGAATGTCTGAGAAACCCACCGCCCTCGACCTGCCGCTGCCCGATCCGCTGCCCGAGGACATCGCCAAATATTTCAGCATCTGCCAGGCCAAGCTCGGCATGGTGCCCAACGTGCTTGCCGCCTATGCGTTCGCGCCGGAAAAACTGCGTGCGTTCAGTGGCATGTACAACGATCTGATGCTGGCCGACAGCGGCCTGACCAAGCTGGAGCGTGAGATGATCGCGGTCGCCGTCAGCTCGATCAACAAATGCTTCTACTGCCTGACCGCCCATGGCGCGGCGGTGCGTGAGCTGTCGGGCGACCCGAAATTGGGTGAGATGATGGTGATGAACTGGCGCGCCGCTGATCTGGATGTGCGCCAGCGGGCGATGCTGCTGTTCGCCGAAAAGATCACTGAATCTAGCCACAAGATCGAAGAATCTGACCGCGCCGCCTTGCGCGATGCCGGATTTGCGGAGCGGGACATTTTCGACATCTCCGCTGTCGCGGCCTTCTTCAACATGACCAACCGGGTGGCGTCGGCGATCGACATGCGCCCTAACGACGCCTACCACCCCCAGCACCGCTGAGGGGCTGGGCGCGCCATCGCGTTTTCGCGATGGCCGGGTGAACGGGGGGCTCCGCGCCCCCCGGAGACCGCGCTTGTGTGCGATTTATGTTGCATCGCGGCGCAACCTGTGATTAAAGGCCCAAGTCATGCGCTGCGCGTAGAGGACGGTATAGCCGTCGGCGGAGCATGTAGCGAGCAAAGCCCGAACAAGCGTCATCGCGCCCCGGCGGCCCCAAGGCCACCGCGACGCCGAGACGCCGGGCCTCGCCCGCCAAGGACGCCGCCTTCGGGCCGGCGAGCAAAACCCCGGCGGCTGTTCTACGCAAGCTCCCCATCGATATGACCAGCGACACCGTCGCCGCGCCTGTGTGCGCGGTGGTGCCTTTCGCTAATGAAAGTTTACGTTTGACCCAGTTCAGCGATCTCGGCCTGGCCGAGCAGATTCTTCGTGCCGTGACCACCGAAGGTTACACCACGCCCACCCCCATTCAGGCCCTCGTCATCCCCGCGATGATGGAAGGCCGCGACGTCATCGGCATTGCGCAGACCGGCACCGGCAAGACCGCCGCGTTTGTTCTGCCCCTTCTGCACCGCATCGTTGGCGGCGCGCGCCCCAAGCCCAGGGGCTGCCGCGCGCTTGTGCTGACCCCGACGCGTGAGCTGGCGACCCAGATCGGCATGGCGGTTCGCACCTATGGCCGCCACATCCGTCCCGCCGTTGCCACCATCGTTGGCGGTGCCAAGGCCGGCCCGCAGATCCGTTCGGTCGCCCCGGGCGTCGACGTGATCGTGGCCACTCCCGGCCGTCTGATGGACCACATGTCCACCGGCGCCGTGCGCGTGGAAGACGCCGACATCGTGATTCTGGACGAAGCGGATCAGATGCTCGATCTGGGCTTCATGCCTGCGATCCGGCAGATCCTGTCGCAATGCGCCAAGAACCGCCAGACGGTCCTGATGTCTGCGACCATGCCGAAAGCGATCCGCGATCTGGCCAAGGATTTCCAGACCAACCCGGCCGAAATCGCCGTGGCGTCTGAATCCAAGCCGATCGAACGCATCGCGCAGGAGGTCCGCCACATGGACCACGGCGCGAAGCGTGAAGCGCTGACCCACTACATCATCGACGAGAAGGTTGAGCGCGCCATCGTCTTCACCCGCACCAAGCGCGGCGCGGACCGGGTGTGCAAATGGCTGGAAGACGCGGGCATCTCTGCTGGTGCGATCCATGGCAACAAAAGCCAGAGCCAGCGTGACCGCATGCTGGGCCAGTTCCGTCAGGGCAGGGTCCACATCCTTGTGGCCACCGACGTGGCAGCGCGCGGCATCGACATTGATGGCGTGACCCACGTCATCAACTACGAACTGCCCGAGGTGGCCGAGGCCTACGTCCACCGCATCGGCCGCACCGCGCGCGCTGGCGCCAGCGGCATCGCGGTGACGATGTGCTGCCCGGACGAACGGGGGTCGCTGCGTGCGATCGAAAAGCTGATCGGATCGGCGCTTTTGGTGGTCGGCGCTGCGCCGGGGCCGATGGATGAAAACGCTGTCGCTCCGCGCAAGCGGTCGGGTGGCGGCGCGCGTCCCGGTGGGCGTCCTCAGCAGGGACGTCCCGGCGGCAACGCGGGTTATGGCGAAAGCCGCTATGGCGGCGGCGCCGAAAGCCGGGGGGAACGGTCGGGCAAGCCCGGCGGCCTGGGCAAGCCCCGCGGCGGCATGGGTGCCAAGCGGCGCGCGGCCGATGGCGATGGCGGCAAGCCCCGTGGTCCGGCAGGCGGCGGCAAGCCGCGCCGCTCCGGCGGCGGCGAAGGGTCTGGCGCTGGTCTGACCCGGATGCTCGGCAACCGCTGATCCCATTTGGATCACACCAAAATCTGATCCCATTTGGATCGCTGTAAAATCTGAAACGGCGGGGCCCGCAAGGCTCCGCCGTTTCGCGTTTCAGTTCCGGCGCACCGCGGTCGCCATGCCGTAGCGGGTGTCGACCTCAAACCGTTTCAGCCGTGCGGGTGTGTTATCGACCCGGTGGGTGAAGAACAGGCGGAAACTGAACGGCGGCTTGCGCATGTCCTTGGGCTTCCACCCGGCCACGCGGGCAAGGGCGGCGTCGCACTGGATTTCGCCTGCTGAGGGTCCGTCCGTGGGCGCGGCCAGCGTAATCTGCGACCGCCTGCGCCCGTCGAACACGTCGATCCGCGCATCGCACAGCACGCCGCCGGGGCGCTCGCGCAGCAGCAACGCCGCGGCGCCCAGCGGGTCAAACACCCCGGTCTGCGCTGCTGGGTCGATCTGATAGGGCTTTGGCTTGAACGCCGGATCGGCCGTCACAGCGCGCGGTGCGGTTGGCCCAAACGCGATCCTAAGGCTGATTTTGTCGCCGCCAAAGCTGCCCTTGGCGTTGAACGTGTCGGGCCGCGCGCCGGGGGCCGGACCTGCGCCGCCGGGCGCGTCACCCCGCGCCTCGGCTGAGAATGACGCGCCATAAAGCGCGCCGACCAACCCCTCGGTCCGCCCTTGGGCTGAGGCGGTGTAGGCGTCGCCGTCAAACCGCAGCGCAAGGTCCAGGGTTCCGGCCCAGATGCCGCCGAAATGCAGATCGAACAGCGCCTTGTCATGGGTGCCCGCCTGAATGCCGGGCATGGTGGCCGCGGGTGGCGCATGCCCGCCGGGCAGCCGCGTCGCCCCGGTCGCCGTGGTGCAGATCGCCGCCGTGATCAGCGCGGCGGCGATGCGCAAGGCGCGGCGGTGAGGGGCAGCGATGGGCCAGTCGGGCATGGGCGTGGTCCTTATGGCGGTCATGCATTGGCGCGCGCGTATCGTCGCCGCGGCGCTGGCGGGGCTTGGCCCGCCGGTCACCATATGGGATATGGTCGGGCGATTTCAGGGCGGATGTGCCCCCGCCCGCCGCCGGAGACGCCGATGCCCGCCCAGACCCAAGCCCTTGCCGATCCCGAAACCCTGGCTGAGGATATTGCGACCCGCCTTGCGGCCGGGGAACGCCGGGCTTTGGCGCGGGCGATCACGCTGGTGGAAAGCACGCGGGCGGACCATCGGGCGGCGGCCACGGCGCTGGTGGCGCGGCTTTATGGGGCCAGCGGCACGGCGCTGCGCATCGGGCTGTCGGGCACGCCGGGCGTGGGCAAGTCCACGTTCATTGAATCGTTCGGCATGATGCTGGTGCAGGCGGGCCTGCGGGTTGCGGTGCTGGCGGTTGACCCGTCCTCAACGCGCACGGGGGGGTCAATCCTTGGCGACAAAACCCGGATGGAGCTGCTGTCGCGTGACCCGCGCGCTTTCATCCGCCCCTCGCCCAGCCGCACGGCGCTGGGGGGGGTCGGGCGGCGCACCCGCGAATCGATCCTGTTGTGCGAGGCGGCGGGCTTTGACGTGGTGCTGGTGGAAACCGTCGGCGTCGGCCAGTCGGAGACGATGGTCGCTGACATGACCGACGTGTTCGTGCTGCTGATGGCCCCCGCGGGGGGCGACGAATTGCAGGGCGTGAAGCGCGGGATCATGGAAATCTGCGACATGATCGTGGTGAACAAGGCCGATGGCGATCTGAAGCTGGCGGCGCAACGCACCTGCGCCGATTACGCCGGGGCGCTGCGCCTGCTGCGTGGCCGCAAGCATGATCCCGAAGGTTTTCCCAAGGCGCTGGCCATGTCGGCCCTGCGCGAAGAAGGGCTGGCAGCCGTGTGGGAGGAGATCCGCGCCCTCGACGGTTGGCGGCGCGACACCGGGGTGCGCGATGCCCGCCGCCACGAACAGGCGGTGACTTGGATGCGCGCTGAAATCGAAGGCCGATTGACCGACATGTTCCGCAAAGCGCCCGCCGTGTCTGCCCTGCTTCCGGGGCTTGAAGCGGATGTCACGACTGGCGCTCTCACCCCCGATGCCGCCGCCGAAATGGCGCTGTCGGCCTTTCGCGAAGGAATGCTTGGATGCTGAGCTATCAGCACGCCTATCACGCGGGCGGCCCGGCCGATCTGGTCAAACATCTGGTGCTGAGCGCGCTTTTGCTGGCGCTGACCCGCAAAAAGCGCCCAGTGTCGTATTTTGAAACCCATGCCGGGCGGGGGCTGTATGATCTGCGTGGCCCCGAGGCCACCAAAACCCATGAGGCCGCTGAGGGCTTTGAGGCATGGGAGGCCGCCCATAACGGCCTGCCCAAAGGCCCCTATGGCGACGCCCTGCGCGCGGTGCGCCGCGTCTATGGCCTGGGCGCCTATCCCGGATCGCCGCTGTTGGCGCGTGCGATGCTGCGGTCAACCGACCGTATGGCGCTGATGGAACTGCACCCGGCCGAACACGCCGCCTTGGAAGGGGTGTTCACCAATTGCCTGATCCCCGGGCCTGAGCCGTTGATCGAAAAACGCGACGGGGCTGACGGCGCCATCGCCCGCATGCCCCCCGACGCGCGCCGCGGTCTGGTGCTGATCGATCCGTCCTATGAGGTGAAGACCGAATACGCCGACATCGCCAAGCTTGCGCTGAACATCCTGACGCGCTGGCCTGAGGCGATGGTGGCGATCTGGTATCCGGTGCTGGCCGCAGGCCGTCATGTTGAATTGCTGCAAGGCGTGTCGGGCCTGCAACCGCTGATCTTTGAACGCAGCTTTGCGCTGAAGGGTGGCGCGGGGATGACCGCGGCGGGGATGATCGTGCTGAACGCCCCGCACGGGGTGCGCGAGGCTGTGGACGCGTCGCTGTCGCTTGGCGCCCCGGTGCTGGTGGGCGGGGGGCGGCGATCCCGCCCCCCGCGTGCCTGAAGATCAGCCTGAAAATCAGGTTGCGGTTTCGCCGCGGCGCCACGCGAATTTCTGGAACTGCTGGTCCACCGGCGTGTTGGCCAGATGGTTGGTGTAGTTGCTCATCACCTTCTGGCCGACGCCCAGAACGACCTCCAGCACTTGGCGGTGATCAAAGCCGGCTGACAGGAACGCCTGCATCGCTGCATCGTCCACGGCGCCACGGCTGCGGACCACCATCAGCGTGAAATCGCGCAGGGCCTCCAACCGTGGGGTCGGCAGCGGGGTTTCAGTGCGCAGCGCCTGGGTGATCGCGTCGTCGACGCCCATGGCTTTGGCGATGCCGGTATGGGCGGGCACGCAATAGTGGCAACCATGTTCAACATTGATCGCTTGCCACACGACGGTCTTTTCCTCGTTGGTCAGGCTGCTTTCAAGGAACGCGCGGTGCATGGCCTGATAGGCCCCCAACATCCCCGGCGCTTCGGCCATCACAGCGTGCAGGCCCGGAATGCGGCCAAAAGCGGCGATGGATTTTTCCAGAAACGGGCGGCTGGCCTCCGGGGCGGTTTCGAGGGTGTGGTGCGTGAAATCGGCCATGGGGGCGGTCCTTTGCTTGGCGCCGCGCGGTGGTGCGCGCGTCCATGACGGTCATCTATGCATCTTGAACGATCGCTCAAGGGGTGTGTTGATCGATCGTTCAAATAAATTGATCCGCTGGCCCTGCGGCCCACCGCACCCTATATTGCCGCCATGACACGCCATGCCCTTCATGACCGCGACAAGGCGCTTTCGCGCGCGCTCGAACTTTTCTGGCGCAAGGGCTACCATGCGACCTCGCTCAAGGATCTGGAACTGGCACTCGATATGCGGCCGGGCAGCATCTATGCGGCGTTCAAAAGCAAAGAGAACCTGTTTCGCCTGGTGCTCGCGCGGTATGCCGACGATATGCACGCCCAGACCGAACATGTCTTTGCCGACGCGCCCAGCCCACTTGCCGGAATCGCGGCCTATATGCGGCGGCTCGGCGCGCTGCGCGATGCCGGGCAGCCATCCTGTGCCTGTATGCTGGTCAAAACGATCCTTGAGATGCCGGACGCCGATGCCCCCGCCTTTGCCGAGGCCGAGGCGCTGCTGGCGCAGGTCGAAACCCGGTTCGCCGCTCGTTTTGATGAAGCCCGGCGCGTCGGCGAATTGCCACCCGACGCGGACCCGGAGGCGTTGGCGCGGCTGCTGCAGATCTCAGTCATGGGTCTGAAATCCTATGCGCAGCGCGGGGCGCAGAGCGTTGATATCATGGCCGCGGCCGAAGACATCGCAGCGGGGATTGAGGCGCTGGCCGATCCGGGTTTTGTGCCCCTTGCCGCCCGCTAGCAAAAACGCCCGAGGCTGAAACCCAGCCTCGGGCGCAAGGGGTGCAAAGCGTCCCGACGTGCGGGATCAGGATGTCGGCGCGAGCGCTTTCGCCTCAGGCGCAAGGCTGCGCAGGCGATATGCTTCTTCGGCGTCGATCTTCATGGTCTCGCCAGTTTTTACCATCGTCTCACCGTTGCGGATTTTCTTCCCGCCGGCAGAGACAAGCCGGTTGCCCTTATTGATGTCGCCCTCGCCATCAGCGACTGAGGCGCGGCCCTTGATGATCAACGCTTCGCCATCGGTCCAACTTTTGCCGATCGCAGCCATTTCACCGCCATCCATTTGCAGACGTCCACCAAAGCTGTTGGGGTCGGGCTTGGTCGCGCAACCGGCAACAAGAAAGGCCGCCATGACTGCGACGCCTGTTGAGATGATCATTTTCATTACGTTGTCCTTTCCCAATGGCCAGGCACGTGGCGGGCCGAAGCCGTTTTGAGCGTAGGATGATTATAACCGGCCGCTCAGGCATATGCAAAAATGGTGGAAAAAAGGCAGCTTAGCGGGTGACATGCTGTTCGACGGGACGCGTGCGGACACCGGTTTGATTTGTCAGCAGAGGCAAAAAAGACCCCGCACCGGCATGCTGTGCCAAGGGTCAGCGCGGCACGCGCATCACGGCCTTTAGGCCACCCAGCGTTTCAGACCGATCCAGCATTACTGTCCCGCCATGGGACCGCGCGACGTCGAGCGCGATCGACAGGCCCAGACCCACGCCGCCGCCCTTGTCCTGATTGCGCGCCTCATCCAACCGGGTAAAGGGGCGGAACGCGGCTTCGCGCGCGCCGGGGGGGATGCCGGGGCCATCGTCTTCGATGACAAATTCCACCGCGCGCCGGTTGCCGCGCAGCCGGGCCTCAACGCGGGTGCCATGGCGTGCGGCGTTGTCCAGCAGGTTGGTCAGCGCCCGCGTCACGGCGCCTGCGCGCAGGGACAGGCGGTTGGGGGCCGTGCCCTCGGGGCGTTCGGGCAGATGCAGGGTTACGTCGTGGCCAGCGCGGCGTGCGTCTTCAACCACCGATGTCAGCAATTCGGCGGGGTCAACAAAGGCGGGCGCCTCGCCGCCCTCACCGCGGGAAAATTCGAGGAACTCGGTCAGCATCCGGTCCATCTGCGCCACGTCGCGCGACAGCTGGTCGGCGTCGTCGCTGGGGTCCAGCATCGCCAGCGTCAGCTTCATGCGGGTCAGCGGCGTGCGCAGATCATGGCTGACCGCCGACAACATGCGGGTGCGCTGGTCGATCTGGCGTTCAATCCGGCGGCGCATTTCCAGAAATGCGGCACCTGCGCGGCGGACTTCCTCGGCGCCTGAGGGGCGGAAATTGCGCCCACGGCCCTTGCCGAAATCCTCAGCCGCGATTGCCAGCGCCTTGATCGGGCGGACCTGATTGCGCAGAAAGATCACCGCCACAGCCACCAACGCCGCGGCGGTGACCGCCATCCAGACCAGCAGCAGATGCGGGTTGGACGCGATGGTGCGCTTGCGCGGGATGACGGCGTGCAGCACGCCTTTCGCGGTCTGGATCTCAGCCACGGCATTGCGCGGTGAAGTGACCAGATCCAGCGCCATGGGACGGGGGACATAATTGCGCAGCGTGGCGGCCAACGCCTCGCCGGACACGTCATAGAACCGGCTGCGCGCTTCATAAGACACGATCTGGCCGGGCAGCAGTGACAGCTCCAACCCCAGCGGGTGGGCCAGTTCTGTCAGGCGGGCCTGCGCCGCGGTGGCGTCTGAGGAGGCCTCCACCACCTCCACCGCATAGACCAGTTCGCGCGCAACAGCGCCTGCCATCTGTTCGGTAACGCCCGCATAATGGCGCTGGATGAACAGGCCCGTGACCACGATCTGCAACAGCAGAATCGGCACAAGCAAGATCATCAGCGCGCGGCCGAACAGGCTTTTGGGAAGGTAACGCTTGAGCGTGAGGTCCATGGGCGCGAGGATCGCCCGGCGCGCGCCCCAGCGCAAGCGGCGGCGTGATATGGCGGGCCGGGAACGCGGCGCCGACCGCCCCGCCCGCCAGCGACCGCGCGCCCTGCGCCGCGGACCCAAAGGCTGCACCAAGCCGCGCCGCCACCGATGGCGTGCGTGGGGATGTCATTGTATGTGGTGCGCGCACCGCAAAGAAAGGAGCCTTCATGTCCGATCCGTTCGACAGGGACGCGGCCATCGCCTATGCCGAGGTCACCCAGATGGAGCCCGGCATCCGCCGCATCACCTGCCGCAACCCAAGCCCGATGACCTTCACCGGAACGCAGACCTACATTCTGGGGCGCGGGGCGGTGGCGGTGGTGGATCCGGGCCCGGACCTGCCCGAACATCGCGCCGCGATTCTGGCTGCGCTGGAGGGCGGCGAGCGGATCGCCACGATCCTGGTGACCCATTCCCATGCCGACCATTCGCCCGGGGTTGCGCCGCTTGCCGCCGCGACGGGCGCGCAGGTTCTGGCATTTGGTGCCCATGGCGCGGGGATCAGCGACCGCATGGCGGCGCTGGTTGCGTCGGGTGCGCGGTTCGGGGGCGGAGAGGGCGCTGACCGCAGCTTTGCCCCGGACTACTTGGTGGCGGACGGCGCGCTGGTCGAGGGCGAGAGCTGGGCTGTGCGCGCCCTGCACACGCCGGGGCATCTGTCGAACCACCTCGCCTTTGCGGTTGAGGGGCTGGATGGCGGCAGCCCCGGCGCGGTGTTTTCAGGTGATCACGTCATGGCCTGGGCGACGACGATGGTATCCCCGCCCGATGGCGACATGGCGGCCTTCATGGCCAGCCTGCGCAAGATGCAAGGCCGCGGCGACCGGATCTATTACCCCGGCCACGGTGCCCCGGTGCGCGATCCCGAAGCAATGCTGGCCCATCAGCTGGCCCACCGCGCGGGGCGTGAGCAGCAGGTGCTGGACGCGTTGTCGGCCATCGGCCCGGCGACGCCGATGGCGCTGACCACGCGGATTTATGCCGATGTGGACCCGGCCTTGCACCCCGCAGCCGCCCGCAATGTGCTGAGCTGCCTGATCGGCCTGCTGGAACAGGGCCGCGCCGGGCATGGGGGCGATCTGGCGCCCGATGCCAGATTTTACATCATCTGAAATCTGGGCACCGCGTCGGGTGAGGGGGGCGTGGCCCCCCAAGCCCATATTCGGCCAAAAGGCGCCAGGCCCCCCGCCGCCCGTCCCGGCAAGCGACCTAGCCGTGATGGGCGGCGACGGTTTTTACTTGGCTGAAGCCATAAAGCGCCTCAAACCCTTTTTCGCGCCCGTGGCCCGATTTTCCGACACCGCCGAAGGGCAGCTCCACCCCGCCCCCGGCGCCGTAATTGTTGATGAACACCTGACCGGCCCGCAGCCGTTTCGCCAACCGCATCTGCCGCGCGCCATCACGGGTCCAGATGCCCGCCACCAGCCCAAATTCGGTGCCGTTGGCGATGGCGACGGCCTCGTCTTCGTCGCTGAACGGGATCACGATCTGAACCGGGCCAAAGATTTCCTCCTGCGCCAAGGTGTGATCGGCGGTGGCGCCAACCAGCAGGCGCGGGGCCACATAATGCCCACCTTCGGGCGCGTCGTCGACGATGCGCCCGATCCCGGCGACCGCCAGCGTGGCGCCGCGGGCCAGATACCGCTCCACAATCTGCTTTTGGCGCGCGGACACCAGCGGCCCGAGGTCATGATCCCCCATTGCCGGGCCGACCCGCAGTTTGGCGTAACGCTCTGCCATCCGCTCCACGACCTCTTCATGGATGCTTTTATGGACCAGAATGCGCGACGCGGCCGAACAGGTCTGGCCTGCGTTCTGGATGCCCGCGCTGACCAGGAACGGCAAAGCGGCGTCCAGATCGGCGTCCTCAAACACCAGTTGCGGGGATTTCCCGCCAAGCTCCAGCGTCACTGGGCGCACGTTCCTCGCCGCTGCCGCCTGCACCAATGCGCCCGTGGCGACCGATCCGGTGAAGCTGAGATGATCGACACCGGGGTGCCCCGACAGCGCGGCCCCGGCCTCCTCACCCGTGCCGGGCACGAGGTTGAGGGCGCCGGGCGGCAGGCCCGCTTCTTCGGCAATGCGGGCAAAGGCGATGGCGGTCAGGCAGGCTTCTTCGGCCGGTTTCAGCACCGCGGAATTGCCCATCGCCAAGGCCGCGCCCACCGACCGCCCGATGATCTGCATTGGATAGTTCCACGGCACGATATGGCCGGTGACGCCGTGGGGTTCGCGCATGGTATATACGGTGTAGCCGGGCAGATAGGGGATGGTGTCGCCGTGGATCTTGTCCGCCGCGCCGCCGTAGAATTCCATGTATCGCGCCAGCGCTTTGACGTCCGCGCGGGCCTGCGCCAACGGCTTTCCGACATCGCGGGCCTCCAACTCAGCCAGAATGTCTTCGCATTCCAGCACCAGACGGCCGATGCGGCTCAGCACCCGGCCCCGCTCAACCGCCGAGGCTTTGCCCCATGCGCCGTTCTGGGCGGCGCGCGCGGCCTCAACCGCCTCGTCCACGTCCTGCGCGGAGCAGCGCGGCACGTCGCACAGATGCTCGCCAGTGGACGGGTCGGTCAGGGGCATCAGGTGCCCGGTCCGGCGCCAGCGCCCGGCGATGTACATTTCGCGCATTTCGATGGGCAGCGAGGGGTTGGTCATATCTCAGGCTCCGTGGAACGGGGGTCTTTGCGCGTGGCGAGAGCTGCAGGCATTTACCTGTAGGTTAACGGCGTCAACGGTAAACATTCCAATAAATTGTTCACGCTTCGGCCCATGATGTGGGTGGTCAAGACGCCAATCGCGCCTCGCGGGCGGCCAAGGCGGCCTCAAGGTTCGGGGTCGCGGCCAGCAATTGCCGCGTATAGGGATGCTGGGGGGCGGAAAACAGCGCCTCAGTCGGCCCTTCTTCAACGATTTTTCCCGCCTGCATCACCATCACCCGGTCGGTGATCGCGCGGACCACATGCAGATCGTGGCTGATGAACAGGTATGACACCGAAAGCTGTTCGGACAATTGTGCCAACAGATCGAGGATCTTGGCTCGCACCGATACGTCGAGCGCGGAGACCGCTTCGTCCAGCACCACCAGCTTGGGCGCGGTCACCAGCGCGCGGGCGATGGCGATGCGCTGGCGCTGTCCGCCTGAAAATTCGTGCGGATAGCGGGTGGCGTCGGCGGCCGACAGGCCGACCGCCTCCAGCATCTCCTCCACCCGTTTCCGGCGTTCTGTGGCAGAGGGGCGGGGGCGCATCAGGTGGAAGGGTTCCGCGATCAGATCCGCGACCCGCCAGCGTGGGTTGAAGCTGCCATAGGGGTCTTGGAACACCGCCTGCACGTCGCGGCGGATGTCGGGCGCGCCGGTGGCGAAATCGCGCCCGGTGATGCGCACGGTGCCGCCTTGCAAGGGTTCCAGCGCCAGCAGCGCGCGGGACAGGGTGGATTTTCCGCAGCCCGATTCCCCCACCAGCCCGACATTTTCGCCCGACCGCACCGCCAGCGACACCCGGTCCACGGCGCGAAATACCTCTCGCTTGGCGAACAGCCCGCGGCGGGGCAGGGGGTAGTCGCGGATCGCAGTGTCAATTTCCACCACCGGGGCACCGGGCGCGCGGCCATGACGCGATGGCTTGTGGGTGGATGCTTCGAACAGCGCGCGGGTGTAGGGGCGGCGCATCTGGCGGAACAATTGCGTGGTTTCGCCGACCTCCTCAACGCGGCCGTCTTTCATGATGACGATGCGGTCGGCGATGCCCGCCACGACCGCCAGATCATGGGTGATCATCATCAGGCCGGCGCCGTCCTCAGCCGCCAGTCCCTTGAGCAGGTCCAGGATTTTGGCCTGCGTGGTCACATCCAGCGCCGTTGTCGGTTCATCCGCGATCACAAGGCGTGGGCGCAGCGCGGTGGCCATGGCGATCACCACCCGCTGGCGCTGACCGCCCGACAGATCGTGGGGATAACGGGTCAGCGGAAATTGTGCGGGCGGCAGACCGGCGCGGGCCAATGCCTGCGCGGCTTCGGCGTTAGCATCGACGCCGGGGCGGTGACGGGCGATCACTTCGGCCACCTGCGCGCCGATGGTGCGCAGCGGGTTCAGCGCGGTCATCGGTTCTTGAAACACCATCCCCAGTCGGTCGCCGCGCAGGGCGCACATGCCCGGCTCCGTGCGCGTGGTCAGGTCTTCGCCGTCCAGCGTGATCTGTCCGGTCATGGCCGCGCCGCGGGGCAAAAGGCGCATCACCGACAGCGCGGTCATGGATTTGCCTGAGCCCGATTCCCCGACCACGCCAACCACTTCGCCGGGCGCAATGTCAAAGCCCACATCGTGCAGCAGTTGGGTTCCGTTGATCGTGACATTGAGGTTTTTGATCGACAGCAGGGTCATCGTGCCCTCCGAATGCGGGGGTCCATCAGGTCGCGCAAGCCGTCACCCAGCAGGTTCAGCCCCAGCACGGTCAGCACGATGGCGATGCCGGGGAAGATCGCGAACCACGGCGCGACATAGATCATGGTCTGCGCCTCGTTCAACATCCGCCCCCAGGACGGGATCGGCGGCTGGGCGCCAAGGCCGACATAGGACAGCCCCGCCTCAGCCAGAATCGCGAGGGAAAACTGGATGGTGCCTTGCACGATCAGCAGGCTGCTGAGGTTGGGCAGGATATGCTCCGCACTGATCCGCGCCGGGCCTTTGCCCGACAGCCGCGCGGCCATGATGAATTCGCGGGTCCAGATCGGCAGCGCCGCGCCGCGGGTCAGGCGTGCGAACACCGGGATGTTGAAGATGCCGATGGCGATTATGGCGTTGACCGCGCCGGGGCCAAAGCTGGCAGTGATCATGATTGCGATCATCAGGGACGGGAACGCAAAGATCAGGTCGTTGGCGCGCATGATGACTTCGTCCACCCAGCCGCCACGGCGGGCGGCGGCGAGCAGGCCCAGCGGCACGCCGAACACCATGCCGACGCTGACCGCCACCACCGCGACGGAGATTGAGGTGCGCGCCCCGACCATCACCATCGAAAAAACATCGCGCCCGAAATGATCGGTGCCAAACAGATAGTCGCCCCCCGGCGGTTTCAGCCGCGCGGTGATGATCAGTTTGGTCACGTCAAACGGGGTCCAGACAACACTGAGCGCCGCGAGCCCGAAAAACGTCAGCACCAGAAACGCGCCGAGCCAGAGTGCGATCGGCAGGCGGGTCATCGCCGCCCCTCCCGCAGGCGGGGATCGACCAGCGCGTAGGTCAGGTCCACGACCAGCGTGACCACCACCACTGCGAAGACCAGCAGCACCACCACCGATTTCACCACGATCAGATCGCGTTGCACGATGCCCTGAAACACCAGCCGCCCAAGGCCGGGCAGGAAGAACACGTTTTCGATGATGATCGCACCCGCAAGCAGAAAGCTGAACTGCATGCCGATGATGGTCAGCACCGGGATCAGCGCATTGCGCAACGCGTGGCGCCACAGCGCCTGACGCTCTGACAGGCCTTTTGCGCGGGCGGTGCGGATGTAATCCTCGGTCAAGGTGTCCAGCAGCGCGGACCGCATCACCCGTGTCAGGATCGCCGCCTGGGGCAGGGCCAGCGAAAATGCCGGCAGCGCCAGCGCGCCCAATGCCGGGCCGATGCCAGCGTCCCAGCCCGGAAAGCCCCCCGCCGACACCCAACGCAGAGTGGTGGAGAACAGCAGCACCAGCAGCATCGCGAACCAGAAATTGGGCACCGCGACGCCGATCTGCGTGGCGCCCATGACACCCATGTCCGCGACTGTGCCGCGGCGCGATGCAGCGTAGACCCCCGCGGGGATCGCGATGATCGTCGACAGCGCCAGCGCCATCAGCGTCAGCGGCAGCGATATCCAGATGCGGTCGCCGATCAGCTCGGTCACCGGCGTTCTATAGGTATACGACACCCCGAAGTCGCCGCGCAGCATCCCGCCGACCCATTCAAAATAGCGCGTCAGCGGATCGGCGGTCAGGCCCAGCTCCACGCGCAGGGCCTGCACGGCGTCGTCGCTTGCGCTGACGCCCATCATGGCGGTGGCCGGATCGCCGGGCACGATTTCCAGCATCACAAAGATCAGGATCGTCGCGGCGATCAGCGTCAGCATCAGCGCAAAGCTGCGGCGGGCGAGGAACATGGTCATGAATTGTCGCGGTCCCTCTGGCCTAGCACGTTGCGCCTGAGCTCGCGCCCCAGCCAGAACCGGCCCGACAGCCATGGGGATATCGGCAACGTCTTGCCGCCGCCAAAGTCCAGAATGATGGTGCGTGTGGTCTCGCCGATGCCCTGAAGGTCCGACAGTGGCATGGACCAGTTTTCCCCCAGCCAGCCGCGCGACACGATGCGGTCATGGGTGACGGTGACTTTTTCCGACAATTGCACGCCGCGCCGCAAGGTCACCGTCAGCAGGATGGCGAGCAGGATCCAATGTTTCCACGTGCCAGCGAACCCTTCGCCCATCACCAATCGGTCAATCAAGGTGATGTTGGCCAGCACGGTCAGAAACGCCAGCCCGGCCCACCACGCCCATGCGCGCAGTGGCGCGGTCAGCACGGCCACGTCGCCGTCGATCAGCGGTGCGTCCCATGCCTTGCGGCGATCGGATTCAACATCGCGGACGGCAGATAAAAGGTTGCGTGCCAGCAGGAACACTGCCAGCAGGATGAGAAGGGCGAGGGCGATACGGATCATCGGTGCTGCGCTCCGGCAATTGCGGGGTCATTATGCGGCGCGACCCGGTCGATCAGCCAGGTCACGCCCATCATATCGGCGGGCAGCGGGAACTCCTTGCCCGCTTGGCGGACCAGGGTCTGGGCGCGCCAGAACCCGCCTGGGCGCAGGCGCACGATATCGGACAGCGCGATGTGCCGCAGGCGGAGGCCGAGTATCTCCAGCGTCAGATGATCGTCCGACAGGACGTAACGTTGGCCGAACAGCAATAGAAAAGACTGGGTGCCGAAGACCGCGTAGACGAGCCCGAAAACCAACCAGTCTGAGAACAACATGTCCGCCGCGACCGCGCTGAACGCCAGCGCCGCGCTCAAGAACACCGCCGGATGCCGCCGAAAGCTGCGCCGCCCCTCGATCTCTGGCGGCGGGCGGTCGAGCGCCCCGGTCCGGCGCATCAGCCAGATCAATGCCTGTTGCAGCAGGATCCACGCAATCGGGAGCAAGCCCAACAGTCCATAGCTGATCATCGCGCATCCTTTCCGGTCGCAAGGCGGTTTTCGGTCCGGTCGCGGCGCGCCCCGGCAAGCAGGGCGCGCCGATGGTCACTTGCGGCTGACGCCGGTCAGGTCGATGGACTGAACTGCGACGGTTTTCTTCCAACCGGTCAGATCAGCCGACCAGATGTCTGCGACAGCAAGCTGGAACAGGTAGCCGTTGACCGCATCCTTCGCGATGGTCTCTTGCGCCTTGTGCAGCATTTCGGTGCGGGCCGCGTCGTCGGTTTCAGCGTTGATCGCCGTCATCAGGGCCTGGAAGTCGGGGTTGTCGTACTGAAAGTAGTATTCCGGGCGCGCATAGATGCCGATGTCGAAGGGCTCAGTGTGGGAGACGATGGTGAAATCGAAATCCTTGCCCTTGAATGCCTGTTCAAGCCACTGCGCCCATTCGACGTTCTGGATCTCCAGATCAATGCCGACTTCGCGCAGCTGGGCGGCGACGATTTCACCACCACGACGGGCGTAGGACGGGGGCGGCAGCTTGATCGTCGCCTTGATGCCGTCAGGGAAACCAGCCTCAGCCAGCAGGGCCTTGGCCTTGGCGGGGTCATGGGGGAACATGCCGGTCAGATCCGTGTAGGCCGGGTGATGGGGCGCGAAATGCGACCCGATCGGCGTGCCCATGCCGAACATGGCGCCGTCGATGATCGCCTGACGGTCGATGGCATAGGCGATGGCCTGACGCACCATCAGATTGTCGAACGGCGGGCGCTTGTTGTTGATCGCCAGGATCGTCTCGCCCTCAGTCGTGCGCGAATTGACCACAAAGCGGGGGTCGGCCTGAAACACCGGGACGGTTTCGGGGCTGGGAAAGCCGACAAAGGCATCCACATCGCCAGCCATCAGCGCGGCCATCGCGGCGGTGGGGTCTGAGATGAATTTCCACGTCGCGGCGTCAAGCTGCGCGGGCGTTCCCCAATAGTCGGGGTTTTTCACCAGCTTGACGCTGTCGCCTTTTTTCCATTCCGCGAATTTGAACGCGCCGGTGCCGACGGGCGCGGTGGCGTTGGTGTCGGCGCTGGCCGGATCAACGATCACCGCGTCGCCCCAACCCATGTTGAACAGGAACTGGCTGGTCGGGCGTTTGAGCGTGATTTTGACGGTGGCGGGGTCCATGACCTCAACGCTGTCGATCGCCTCAAACAGGCCCTTCTGCGCATTGGTGCTGTCATCGGCCATGGCGCGGGCAAAGCTGAACTCCACGTCTGAGGCATCAAAATCCGCGCCATCATGGAATTTCGCGCCGGCGACCAGATGGAAGGTATAGGTCAGCCCATCCGCTGAAATGTCCCAGCTTTTTGCCAGGCCGGGGGTGATGCTGCCGTCAGAGGCAACGCGCACCAGCCCTTCGAAAAGGTTGGGGAACACCACCTCGTCGATTGCCGCGGCGGCACCGGAGGTCGGGTCAAGGTTCGGGGGTTCAAGCTGCATGCCAAGCGTCATGGACCCGGCGGCGAAGGCCGGGCCGGTCATCAGGGCGGCAAGCGCCGCGCTGCGCAGAAGGGTGGATATGGTCATGATCTTCTCCCTGTCAGGAAGAGCCCCGAGGGGCGGGAAAATCGGACCGGCGTCTTTTGCACCGGGCCCGGGAGTGTTAGGCGGCGCCGTGCAGCAGCCGCAAAGCCGCAAGCGCCATCACTTTGGCAGACGCGACAAGATCGTCGACATCGACATATTCATCCGGCTGGTGCGCAAGATCGAGGATCCCCGGCCCATAGGCGATTGTGTCGCGCACGCCGCCGATCTGGTCGAAATGCTTCTGATCATAGGTGCCGGGGGAACAGACGATGTCAGGCTTGCGCCCACGCACATGTTCAATTGCGGCGGATGTGGCGCGCACCACCGGGCCGTTTTCGTCCGTGAGCGTGGGCAGCACATGAAAGATGTCCTTCAGCGCCCACTTGAAGCCGCGCGCGTTGGCCACCCGCCCGATCAGATCGCGCATTTCGGCCTGCACATCGGCCAGCGATTCTTCGGCAATGAAGCGGCGGTCGAAAATCAGGCGCGCAGTGTCGGGGACGTTGGGGGCGATGTTGCCCTCGGCGCCCTCAGCCTGGCCGCCATGCAGCGATGCAAGGTTAAGGGTCGCAACCTGCGCGCCCTCAGGCACCACCGGCGCGGCGGTGCGGCGGGCGGCAAGGGCGGGGATCAGCTCAGTCTCCATCGCGTGAATCACTGCGGCCATGTGGCGGACCGCGCAATCGCCAAGGAACGGCATCGACCCGTGGGCGATGCGCCCGAACACCTCCAGCTCAGCCCACCACACGCCGCGATGGCCGATGCAGATGCGGTCGGGGTTGAACGGTTCGGGGATGATGACGTGGTCTTGGCGCGCCTCGGAAAAGAACCCGTTCTGCGCCAACCATGCCGCCCCGCCGAAGCCGCCGGTTTCTTCGTCCGCGACGCCGGACACTTCTAATGCGCCGGGCCAGCCGCCGAATTCGGCCAGCGCCTCAGCCGCGATCATGGATGCCGCCAGCCCACCTTTCATGTCGCAGGTGCCACGGCCATAGATGCGGCCGTCTTTCAAGACGGCGCCAAAGGGATCTTCGGTCCAGCCTTCGCCCACCGGCACCACGTCGTAATGCGAATTGAAATGCACGCAGGGGCCGTCGCCAGTGCCGTCGCGGCGCGCGATAACATTGATGCGCGGGTATTGGTCGCTGTCTGCAAGGGCGCCTTTGGCGCGGATCGTCTCAACCACAAAACCGGCGGCTTGCATGTGATCGGCCACCAGCTGCCCGCATTCCACGTAATGCGCCCCCGGCGGGTTCACCGACGGGATGCGCACCAGCGCCTGAGTCAGCGCGATCAGCGCATCGCGCTTGCCGTCGACGATTGCGATCAGGCGGTCGACTTCATCGGTTCGCAGGGCATTGGGGATGCTGGACAAACGGCGGCTCCTAGCCTGACGCGCCGATGTGGCGCGAAGCAAGTGTAAGCATGGCCTGCGCTTTCCATCAAGCGGTGCGCGGCATTACAGATGCGTCGGCGCGGGGGTTTTGTGCAGCGCGCGTTCGCGCCACGCCAATATCAGCGTTGCCACCCCGATTGCGGACATGCCCGCGATGGCGATCACGTCCGGAATGTTGCCGAACAGCGCGACATCATAAAAGGCGGTGAACACCAGTGTGGCATAGACCAGCGGCATCAGGGATGACGCGTCGGCCATCTTGAACGCGGTGGTGAACAGCACTGCCGCCGTGGCCATGCAGGCGCCCAGCCCCACCAGCATCGCCCATTGCGCTGCGCTGGGCTGCACCCAGACAAAGCTGGCCATGGTGATCGCCAGCAGCGCGCCGAACCCGTTATTGATGATCAGGATGCGGAGCAACGGCTCCGCCCGGCTCAGGCGCTTGATCAGCGTTGCTTCAAGCCCCTGAAAAAACGCGGCGCCGAGCGCGATGATCGCGGCGGGCTGGAACGCGTCGGTCCCGGGCCGGATGATGAACAGCGCGCCAATCAGCGACACCGCCGCGGCAGACCAGCGCCATGGGCCGACTTTTTCGCCCAGCAGTGGGATCGCCAACATCAGCGTGACAAACGGGGCCAGAAGGCCGATCGCCGTCGCCTCGGTCAACGGCATCTGCGACACGGCCGCGAACAGGCACACAAAGCCCATGATCCCGACCGAGGAGCGCAGCAGATGCGCGCGCCACGGTGTGCCGCGAAAGCTGGGCCGCACATGCAGGCTGACCGCCGCGATGAACATGAACGAGAACCCGTACCGCCCGGCGGTGATCTGCAGCGGATGCATCGGTGCCCCCCAGATCCCTTGGCCAAGCGTTTTGCCAAGCAGCGACACCACCGACATCAGCGCGCAGCAGCCCAGCATCAACAGGGCCGCCTTCATGAAGCGCACAGGCACAATGGCCAAGGTGGGAGGGGCGATCACGGTCATCGAGGGCTCCGCGCGGTGGGGTTTCGTCAGTGTTCCTTATAATAGCGCATGCTTTGCTGCACTGCGCCAGAGCGCAATCTGCGGGCGTGACGTCGCATCTATCAGAGGGCGTGCCTGAGCGTGGTGGACTTGTCATACGTTTTCAGCGCAGGTTTCCCAATGGTTTCGGAGAGTATGAATTGATCCGGAAAGTAGGTACCCCATGCTTGTTGTGGATCTTGATTACAGTCTGATCCGCACGGATCTTTTGCACGAAGCGCTGTTCGAAGGGCTGGCGCACGCGCCGCGGCAGACGTTGCAGGCGCTGCTGCGCTTGCGCGAGGGGCCTGCGACCTTCAAGGCGGCGATGACCGAACTGGTGCGCGTCCCGCCCGAGGATCTGCCGTATAACGAAGACGTGCTCGCCCTGATCCGCGCCCGCCGCACGGCGGGAGAGCAGGTTGCCCTGGTCTCAGGCACCGACCAGCGGATGGTGCGGGTGATCGCGGCGTATCTGGGCCTGTTCGACGAAGCCTTCGGCAGCACGCCAGAGCGCAACCTGACCGGCGAGAACAAGGCCGGGTTCCTGGCGGAGCGCTACGGTGCCGGCACATTCGACTATGTCGGCGACAACCGCGCGGATGTGGCGGTCTGGAAAGTATCACGGCGCGCGATCACCGTCGGCGCGGACGCATCGATGCGCGCAGCCGCACAAGCGGCTACCAAGGGCACGCCTGCGATGCATCTGTCGCCCAGGCCGGGATGGTCGGATTGGTGGGGCGCGGTGCTCAGCGCAATCCGCCCGCAGCAATGGTTAAAGAACATCCTGGTGTTCCTGCCGCTTCTCGCGTCGCAGCAGACACTTTTGCATGTCTGGGTGGACGGGTTCATCGCGTTCGTGGCGTTCTGCCTGATCGCGTCCTCGGTCTATCTGCTGAACGATCTGCTGGACCTGACCGCCGACCGCGCCCATCCGCGCAAACGCCTCCGTTCGATGGCGAGCGGCAGGCTCCGGGTCTTGCACGGCGCGCTGCTGGCGCCTGCGCTGGTGGTGGCGGGGACGGCGTTGTCCGTGGCCTTCCTGCCGCTGTCGTTCTTGGCGGTGCTGGGGCTGTATTATGTGGCGACGCTGGCCTATTCCTTCGTGCTCAAGCGCAAGCTGGTGATCGATATCTGCACGCTCGCCGGGCTTTACGCGCTGCGGGTGCTGGCGGGGGGCGAGGCGACGCTGACCTACATCTCTCCGTGGACGCTTGCGTTCGCGGCGTTCCTGTTTCTGTCGCTGGCGGCGATCAAGCGGCAGGCTGAACTGGTGGACGGGCTGCGCCGCGGCAAGGACCGTGCGTCCGGGCGGGCGTATGAAGTGGACGATCTGCCGATCGTGGCGATGATGGCGATTGCGTCGGGCTATGTGTCGGTGCTGGTTCTGGCGCTGTATTCGTCCAGCCCTGAGGTGCAGGGGCTCTACACCTCTCCCACCATGTTATGGGCCGCCTGTCCGGTGCTGCTGTATTGGATCAGCCGCATGGTGATGCTGGCCCATCGCGGTCGGATGACCGACGACCCGCTGGTTTTTGCCATGCGCGATCCGATCAGCCTGTTCAGCGCCAGCGCTATTTTGGCCATCGGGTCGGCGGGCAACTGGTTCTGAGGTGTCAGGCCCGGCTGTCACGGGTGGTGCCGCCGGACGGGGCGACAGGGCGCATGCCTGATTTGTCGTAGACGCCGAGTTCGTTTCGCGCGCGCTCAATCTGTGCGATCCGGACGCGCGCCGCACGGACCGCATCGATGCAGGCGCCCAGCAGCATACGGTTGCGCGTGGCGCCGACCTGCAGATCGCGGGCGATGCTGCGTGCCTCTTCTCCGGCGCTTTGGGGCGGGTTGGCGAGGTCGGTCGAGAGGCGTTCCTTTTCAGGTGCAAGATCGGCGGCCTCGCGCAGCGCGCCGGACCGAAGAAGCCTGCGTTCGCGTTCCAGCAATGCGAGAAGCTTGCGCGCGCTGCGCAGCCAGCGGCCACGGCCAACGCCGAGCGGATCAATTCCCATGGTTCATTCCTGCCTTGAGCGCTTCGAACAGCCGTTCCGCAAGGCCGATGCCACCGGCCTCGGTCATCAAGCGCGCCTGCTCGCGTACCAGCATTGAGGCAAACGCATCTTCGCCCGGTCCCCCGCCCATTTCGGTGCGCGCCTTGCCGAAGCCAGCATGGGTCAGCATTTCTGACAGGAACTGAGTCTCAAACTCAGCCGCTGCGGCGCGCAGTTCATCGTCAGTGCGTGCCGAAGACAGTGGCGACTTTGGCGGTGGGGCACCTGCGGCGAGCAGTGGATGAGGTGAAATCAACGGCGTTGTCATATGTATGCTCCGTCATCGCGAAGGCGGTGTAGCCGTCACTATGTCCGGTGCCGGTAAACAACTGGTAACTATCGTGGTCGATAAATGTCGCTGACTTCAGAAAGAAGGAGCGCGCGACTTGGCTGTTCAACCGATGGCGATGCCTGTCGCCGCTGCAGACCCGCGCCCCGTCCGGGCGCGCCCGACACAGGGCGGGGGCGATCTGCGCGGCACGGACCTCACGGCCCGCCGGGGTCCTGAAAGGAACATGGCGGAAGAACCTGATTTCGCAGACATTCATGCCGCGCTGGCACCGGCTGTGGTGGTGCCAGCGCGGGAACCAGTGCCCTTTCGTCTGGATGTGGCTGCGATCTCCTTACCTGCTTCCGAACGCGCGGGGGGCGCGCTGACGCGCGACGCAGACGTGGTGCCTGATGTGACGGAGGACATCGATTCGCCGGAGGCTGCGCCGATGACGGTCGCAGTCGGGGATGCGATCGCCACGGTGCCTGAGGCCGAGGCACCTGCCATTGAGCGATCGCCTGAGATCGCCCGGACCGACATGCCCGATGCTGCGCAGACGCCGCGCGACCTGATTGCGGCGCCGGTCTTCGCGCTGGGATCCGCATCCAGTGTGCCCGAGGTGCCGCACGCCGAGGTGGCCGCCGGTCCCGTTCGCACGGTGCCCGCTGACGCCCGCCAGCCCACGTCCGCGGTCACACCGCCGCCCGCCACGACCGTGGGGAATGAAGCTCCGCCTCAGCAAGCCTCGCCATCGGACCAGCCAAAGGTTGAGGCTGTGGCCGCTGCTGAAACCACAGCCCGCCGGGCCGAGGCGGCGCTTGATCGCCGAGCAGAGCCATCCGCGCTGCCGAACGCGCCACCCGCGGGCGTCGAGACCGCGCAGGCGGTGCGGCCCGCCGCGCCACCAGTCGCCATTCCGCAGGGTCCGCCGCAACACGGTATGGCCGAAGTGAGGATGGCTGACGGTCAGATCAGCATCGCCGCAGAGGCGGATCGCGCGCTTGCGGACGCCGATGCGCTTGGTCTTGGGATCGGGGCTGAAACTCGCGCCACGACATCATTCACTGTGACGACCCCGGTGGCGGACCGCACCCAGGGCGCCGCTGTCATGGCGCAGGTGGCCCCGACGCTGCGCAAAGGCGCCGACGGCACCACGGAAATCCGGCTCGACCCCCCGGAGCTGGGGCGGGTGCGTCTGACTTTGCGCACCGATGAGAACGGTTTGGTCGCCACCATCCTGGCAGAGCGCCCGGAGACAATCGATATGATGAAGCGCGCTGTGGACCTGCTGCTGCGCGACCTGGCGGCTGGGGGGCAAACCAGGGTCGACCTGTCCTTCGGATCGCTCGGGCCTGAGCATGGCGGTGGCGGTGAAAAGGGCGATGACGCGCCACAGATATTCATTGGTCTCGACAAGCCGGGCAAGGTCCCGGGCGCCGACCTCGCCGCCCAGCTGCGCCTGTCGCGCGCGGCGGGCGGTCTCGACATTCGGGTTTAAAGGGAAACGTCATGGAAGCCGTCACACAAAGCACCGTCACAGCCGCCGTGCAGAAGGCCGCGTCTGCCGCTGACAAGGCATCGGTTTCAACCGCGTCTGATTTTGAGACGTTCCTTAAGCTGCTCACCACCCAGATGCGCAACCAGGATCCGCTGAAACCGCTGGATTCGACCCAATTCGTCGCGCAGCTCGCGTCGTTCTCAGCGGTGGAGCAGCAGGTGGCGACCAACAAGAACCTTGAGGCCATTGAGACGATGCTGGCGGGGGGCAGTGCCGGTCTGGCCGGTTGGCTGGGCGCTGAGGTGCAGGCCGCGATGCCGTTGGCGTGGGATGGCGGCCCTGTTGCGATCGAGATCGATCCTGCCGCGCCGGCAACGCGCACCGATCTGGTCGTCCGCGATACGGAGGGCGAGACGGTGCACCGGTCACGGGTGGAGGCTGGCCAGACCTCCTATACGTGGGATGGCAGCGGCGGAGAGGAGGGCGGGGTCTATTCGTTCGAGGTCGAGCACTGGAATAACGACGAAAGGACGAGCGTCGACGCAGGGCGGGTCTTTGCGGCGGTGCGCGAAGTTCGGTTGGAGAATGGCGCGCCCGCACTGATGTTTGCCGGAGGAGTCAAAATCGCCGAAGCAGCCGTGGCCGCATTGCGTACGCCACAGGACTAG
>JBLGAC010000014.1:0-84314 GCA_047610385.1 Paracoccaceae bacterium
ATGGGCTTGCTGAAACAGTTTCGCCGCGTCGCCACCCGCTACGACAAGACCGCCGAAAGCTTCCTTAGCTTCGTCCAACTTGCCGCCATCCATCGCTGGATGCGCTTTGTCCACACGGCCTAGCGTGATCCCGGCCAGATCAGGCAGGTGCGAAATCCCATGCCGTTGCAGGCACCGGTGCCGCGCCGACCGCAGCGTCTTCGGCCCCGGCCAAGACAGAAAATCACGGCTATTTAGGCCCAGTCTTGAGGCCCTCGACAGTGGCCCGCTTTCGCCATTTACCCACCGTCTTCGGGACGGCGCCCGCCTGCGCGCTCGAGGCCTGCGATCGCTGTCGTGCAGCTCTTACGGAGAACTTGGCCGCGGCGCTCGCGCGGCGACCTCATCCCATAGTGCAGCCTTTCAATCCCAAGACAGGAGCGTACCATCAAACCTTGGGATCAAACAGGTAGGCACAGGTGCGCCCGAGACTCAATTGCAACTCCGTCACATGACCCTGTCAGCGCCCTACGATCCCCTGCGACAGACGTGCAATTTGTGCTTCGGTGGCACCATTGCGCCGCGCAAGCCTCAGGGCCGCGATGGCCTGATCCCAGTCTTCCAACGCAATATACAAGCGCGCAAGCTCCAAAGCGGCGGTCATATAAAGGTTGGTCCTGAAACGCTCAGGCGACGGCCGCATGCCCAACGTCACGGCATCAGATGGTTTGACCGACAAAAGAATGCGCCATGACGCGATGGCAGCATCCGGTGCCGTCACCTCGACAAGCTTTGCGCGCGCTTGATGTATTTCCAACGTCTTGGGCCTTATATTGGCCGCCCGGTCCAGCAGCTGGACCGCCGCTGCGATGTTCCCGCTCTGGGCCAACATGCGCGCCAGTGTCAGCCAGGACGCGTCACGTGTGTCATCGAGGTCAATCGCTTTTTCAAAAGCCGCAGCCGCCTCATGCTGTTGGCCCAGATCCAGCAAAAGGCGTCCCTCCATCTCATGCAGTTTCGCCAGAAATGGTGGGTCGGTAAACTGATCAAATGCACCACGCACCGCGGCCAGTGCTTTCTCTGGCCGGTCGGCACCCTGATAAAGCAACACGATTTCACCCATGGCGTCGAGCCGGCTTGGGTCAATTTTCATGGTCTTGGCAAAGTGCTCCAGCGCACGTCGATAATTTTCCGGCAACGGGCCTGTCTCTCGCCCCGGTGTTGGTTGAGAATCTTCGAGATGCTTGTAAGCACGCGCCACCTGAAACTGCGCCTGACCGCGGATGCGGGCGGGCGCTGCGTTCTGGTTCAGCACAACGATCAGGTGACTCAACTCACCAACCGCGATCGTCAACTGGTCGTATGCGGAGGGGCGCAGGCGCTCCAGCGCGATCCGTTGGGATGCGGTTCGGAACAGCAATTCACCCCAATCGGGGTAGATCAGCAGCAGCTTCGCATTGTTGCGGATCTCAACCACACGGATATCGGCATCGATCTTGTCGCTCGGCGCACGGCTGCGATAGATGGCAAAGGCCATGCCCATGAGGTCGAGCGCATCCTTTCGCGGCCCTTGCTCCACCAGCACCGTCGCTGCCGCATCCAGCGCGGCCTGCGGATTTGCGCGCACCAGCCCGTATCCCCGGATCACGATTGCCGTTGGGTCTGACGGATTGTGGCGCAGCAGCGTGTCGAGGGCAAAGGCCGCCGCCTGCGGTTGTCCGGCCTCATAAAGCCGCAACACCTCTGCCGCAGCGGGGCTGGTTTCCAAAGGATCCAGTTCAACCACCAAACCCAGGCCTGGAAGCTTCAGCGTCAGCGCCGTGGCGGCTATGACGCTGACAGGCAGGGCCAACACGATTGCGACCCCCAAGACGAGGCCTCTGAACGAGGCCTCGTTTGGCCTTTTGCGTCGAGGGTAGCCGCGATGTGGCCGCGTCTGCCTCATCCCTGGTTCTTGCTATGCTTTGTCCTGCGCCGCAGGGGACGCGTCAGGATCAAAACGGCGCCAACCAGCAAAGCACCAGCCGGCGGCAGCGGAACCGGTGCGGAGACGCCTGCGGCAAATTCAAGCGCAAATTCGGTCGGGTTCGGGACAGCCCAGACAGTGTCAAAAAACGAAAGGCTGCCAGCATTTGCAAAGCCGGTGCTGAACGGGAACAGCGGCGTCGGCATGACCCCACCCGGATCAAGCCGGGCCAGACTGACCACCCCAAATCCGTATGGGTTGCCCGTCGGGCTTCCAGCGGTGCCAATAGGATCTCCGGCACCGTTAAGCAGGCTCCAGTTGAACGAGAAAAATTCCCCCACGTCCCAATCTGTCATGGTCAGGGTAAACCCGTCCAGAACGTTGCCACTGCCATCGGGGCTCGGCTGGCCTGCCCCGCGGCCCGCGGTGTATGGGGTCGGCCCACCATCCACGGCGGTGTCGCCAAGCGCATCAAGAACCGGGGGATTGCCTGGCACCAGATCAATTGCGTCGACCCCGGCGGCAATAAGATCCACGTTCGGGATCACTGTGCCAGAACCAACATCCCAAAGGGCCTCCCGCGCCGAAAACGAAGCCGCATCCCAATCGTTGAGGTGCCCGGCGATGTCGCCGCGCCCGCGCCCGCTCTGGATCGCGATTGGATCGAAGGTCCCCGATCCACTCGTCAGTCCCAGCCCGCTGGCATCGATGTCAGTGCCCCCCACCGGTCCGCCGCGGCCGTCCCGGTCGATCCCAATGCCCGCAATGGTTGGTGAAGCCCCGATTGCAGGGCCCAAACCTCTGCCACTGGTTCCGATGTTCGCGATGATTTCTACGCCAGCGACTGGCGTATCGGTCCAGTTCAGCACTTCGAACTCGAACACAAAGTCATTGCCATCGGACCCGTCTAGCCCACTGATCCGTTCGATGTCCGTAATTCGAAAGCAAAAAACTTCTGGCGCATCCACTGTTGCTGGTGGGTCTGCATGTGCAGTAGACGCCGAGAGCACGGCTATGACACTGCCAAAAAATAAAATATTTCATCTAGCTTCTTCAATCTGTTTCTATTTTTCTGTCTAGGCTCCGTCTTTTCTGGCCACTGAACTTGTTTCGTATGAAACTTTTTCTATTTCTTACAGCGGCCCTGCTTAAGATGCCTTAGCGTAACGGTAATTTCAACGATTTAAAGTACCGAAAGCCGCATTTGATCCGGTCAAATCGCGCTCAGATCGACGGCAGTCCAACCCTGAGCGAGACAAACTTGATATCTTCGTGCCCAACCCGAAATATCTGAGCGATCTCAGAATGTTGTGTTTCCGTCCGTTCACGAGCATGGACTGAACCGCGCGGCGCGATCACATCCGGCGCGGCTGCCGGTGTTCAAGCGACATGACGGACCGCGAATGGCACCTGATCGCGCCACTGTTGCCCGGCCCCAGCCTGAGCTACCCGCGCCAGCGCGTATCAAGGCCAAGCACCCCGGTGTCCATTTTCAGCGCGCCCTCGGCAGCCAAAGCTCTGAACAGCAATTTGCCCGTGCTTTTGACAAGATTTCACAATCTCATCACGGCCATACTCAGATCAATCCCAGCCCAGTCAGCTATGCCAGCACAAAGCCCATGCGAAAGTGCCCGCAAGCCGACGCAGTGCCACAGCGATGTTGCAAAGGCGCCCCTACGACATATACCAATTGTCCACGCGCCAGCGGTTCGGCTTGAAGCAGGCCATTCGCAAGCCGGGAGCAAATCGCCCTGTACCTGGAATATTCACACAACATCTGGCTGGTGCTGGCATCCTTCGCCGTCGCTTTGATGGCGGGGTTCACCGGGCTTTCGGCCACCAAAGGCATATCCGGCCTGCCGCACAACCAGCGCAAGGGGCGGATCGTTGTCGCCGCAATCGCGCTGGGGGGCGGCATCTGGTCGATGCATTTTGTCGCCATGCTTGGGCTGCAAATGCCAGCGATTTACTACTACGACCCGCTTTTCACACTGATGTCGGCGCTGATCGCCATTTTGATGGTGGGGGTGGCGCTGCTGATCCTGCATTTCCGCGCGCGCAGCGCCGCGACCATCACGCTGGCAGGCGCGGTGGTCGGCATCGGCATTCTGGCCATGCATTACGCAGGCATGGCGGGGATGGAGCTGTGCCGCGCCGTCTATTCCCCCGCGGGCGTTGCCTTTGCGGGGGTCGCGTCCGTCGTGCTCAGCACCGGGGCGATCTGGGCAGCCTATGGGGAACGCGCGAACCGCAACATCATCTTCGGCACGATCTGCTTCGGGGCGGCGGTGCTGTGCGTACATTTCGCGGCGATGGCGGGGACCGAGTTCCTGCCCGTCGGGGGCGATGCGGATGCGGGCCCAGGGATCGGCAACAACACGCTGGCGATGATCGTGTCGTTGGCGTCCTTTGCGATCTGCGGCGGGTTCCTGCTGTCGAGCGTCACGATGCTGCCCGATGCCCGCACACCCGACGCCCGCACACCCGTCACCCACACCCCCGATGCCACCCCCCCGGCACTGGAACCGGTCATCGCACCACCCACGCCCAAACCCGCACCCACGTCCGTCGACGCGCCACCCCAACAGGCGCCTTATGAACGCGACGGCCGCACCATGTTCACCCCGACCAGCGCCATCGCGGCAGTGCGCGCTGAGGGGCATTACACCATCCTCTATGTCGGGAATGAAAAGCTGTTCTGCCCGTGGTCAATCTCAGAGGCGGCGATCCGCTTGCCGGAGCCGGAGTTCATCCGCGCGCATCGCAGCTATCTGATCAACCCCGCCCATGTCAGCGGGTTTGCGCGCAAGAAAGACACTGGACTGGTGTTCTTCGACGCGGTGGGATCGCTGGAAAAGGCCCCGGTCAGCCGGTCGCGCCTTGCTGCGGTACGTGGCGCGCTGGGCCTTTGACAGCCGCGTCCCAGCTTCGCATCTCGTGCGCGCATTTCGCATTTGGTGCAACGGGCGGGGCCGCTCGCTGATCGCGCCTTACGCCACGTCGCCGCTGCGTCATCGTGTGCACAACCGGGCGGCTAAAACCCGGACAAGCACAGGGAGCACGCAATGATACCCGCGCCATTCGCGTATCATCGGCCAGCCGACATCGGCGAGGCCCTTTCCATTCTGACCGAGCATGGCGATGACGCCCGCGTCGTCGCCGGGGGCCACAGCCTCATCCCGATGATGAAGCTGCGCATGGCCATGATCGATCATCTGATCGACCTCAAGGACATCCCCGGATTGGCGGGAATTTCCACGGATGACGGCCGCGTCACCATCGGCGCGATGACCACCCAGCACGATCTGATCGTGCATCCGGGGCTGGCCACCACGGCACCGTTGCTGTCCGAAGCCGCCCTTCAGATCGCTGATCCGCAGGTGCGTTATATGGGCACGCTGGGCGGCAACGTCGCCAATGGCGATCCGGGCAACGACATGCCCGGCGTGATGCAATGCCTCGACGCGCAGTTCACCCTTGTTGGCCCGACCGGGGAGCGCACGGTCCCGGCGCGCGGTTTCTATGAGGCCGCCTACATGACCGCCCGCCAGGATGATGAGATCCTGACAGCAGTCAGCTTTGCGGTCCCCAAGGGCGGGTTCGCCTATGAAAAGCAAAAGCGCAAGATCGGCGATTACGCCACCGCCGCCTGCGCCGCGCAGATCGCGATGGAGGGCGGGCGCTGCACCGAAGCGTCGATCGCCATGACCAACCTTAGCGACACGCCGGTCTGGTCACAGGCCGCCGGGGCCGCGCTGGTCGGCACCGCATGCGCGCCCGCCGATCTGGACGCCGCCGTCGCCGCCGCATTGGCCGACATCGACCCGACCGAGGACAACCGCGGCCCGATCGCATTCAAGATGCACGTCGCCAAAATTATCATCCGCCGCGCCATAGAGCGCGCCATCGCGCGCGCCTGAGGAGGGCCAACCCATGACCAAGCACCACGTCCAGATGACCGTGAACGGCGAGGCGCAAGACGTCCTCGCTGATCCGCGCGAATTGCTCGTCTACACCTTGCGTGAACAGATGAACCTGACCGGCGTCCATGTGGGGTGTGAGACCACCCATTGCGGCGCCTGCACCATCGACATCGACGGCAAGTCCGTGAAATCGTGCACCATGTTCACCGTGCAGGCCGCGGGCGCCAACATCACCACCATCGAAGGCATCGGCGCCCCCGGATCGCTGCATGTGTTGCAGGAGATGTTCAAGGAACATCACGGCCTGCAATGCGGTTTCTGCACCCCCGGCATGATCACCCGCGCCTATCGCCTGCTACAGGAAATCCCCGATCCGACTGAGGCCGAGGTTCGCTTTGGCATCGCTGGAAACCTGTGCCGCTGCACCGGATATCAAAACATCGTCAAGTCGATCCTGGCCGCCGCGGCCCAGATCAACGCCGTCAAGGAGGCTGCGGAATGAACGATATGACCCCCTCCAGCGAAGAGCGCGCCAAAGCCCTTAAGGGCATGGGTTCATCGCGCAAACGCGTCGAAGATGCCCGCTTTACCCAAGGCAAGGGCAACTATGTCGACGACCTGAAGCTGCCGGGCATGTTGCACGGCGATTTCGTGCGCAGCCCCTATGCCCATGCGCGGGTGAAATCCATCGACACCGCGGCTGCTTTGAAAGTCAAAGGCGTGCTGGCGGTGCTGACGGCGGCTGATCTTGAACCGCTCGGGCTGCACTGGATGCCGACGCTTGCGGGCGACAAGCAGATGGTGCTCGCCGACGGCAAAGTGCTGTTCCAAGGTCAGGAAGTCGCCTTTGTGGTCGCCACCGACCGCTATGCCGCCGCCGATGGCGTCGAAGCCGTTGAGGTAGATTACGAAGAACTGCCGGTGATCGTCGATCCGTTCAAGTCGCTTGATCCGGATGCGGTGGTGCTGCGCGAAGACCTCGCGGGCCAGACCGAGGGTGCCCACGGCCATCGCAAGCACCACAACCATATCTTCACGTGGGAAGTTGGCGATAAAGACGCGACCCAGACCGTGATCGATG
Source organism: Paracoccaceae bacterium (assembly GCA_047610385.1). Taxonomy (GTDB): domain Bacteria; phylum Pseudomonadota; class Alphaproteobacteria; order Rhodobacterales; family Rhodobacteraceae; genus JBOCEF01. Next base: position 6,950 of record JBLGAC010000014.1, read on the forward strand.
GTGCCGATGTGGTGGCTGAGGAAATGGTCTACTATCACCGCACCCATCCCTGCCCGCTGGAGCCGTGCGGCTGCGTGGCGTCGATGGACGCGGTCAACGGCAAGCTGACCCTTCACGGCACGTTCCAAGCGCCCCATGCCGTGCGCACGGTCGCGTCGTTGATCTCTGGCATTGCGGAGCACAACATCCGCGTGATCTCGCCCGATATCGGTGGCGGTTTTGGCAACAAGGTCGGGGTCTATCCCGGCTATATCTGTTCGATCGTCGCGTCCATCGTCACCGGCAAGCCGGTGAAATGGGTTGAGGACCGGATGGACAACCTGATGTCCACCGCATTCGCGCGCGACTATTGGATGAAGGGCAAAATCGCCGCCACCAAAGAAGGCAAGATCACCGGCCTGTGGTGCGAAACCACCGCCGATCACGGTGCCTTCGATGCCTGCGCCGACCCGACCAAGTTCCCCGCCGGGTTCATGAGCATCTGCACCGGGTCCTACGATATCCCGACTGCGTATCTGGCCGTGGATGGCGTCTACACCAACAAAGCGCCGGGGGGCGTTGCCTATCGCTGTTCGTTCCGCGTCACCGAGGCGGCGTATTTCATTGAGCGTATGGTCGAGATCCTCGCCATAGAGCTGAACATGGACGCGGCCGAATTGCGGCGGATCAACTTCATCCGCAAGGATCAGTTCCCGTATAACTCCGCGCTGGGTTGGGAATACGATTCAGGCGATTATCACACCGCATGGGACAAGGCGCTGAAGGCGGTCAACTATGACGCGCTGCGCAGTGAACAGGCCCAGATGCTTGCAGCCTTCAAAGCTGGTGAAACCCGCAAGCTTATGGGCATCGGGCTGTGCCACTTCACCGAAATCGTCGGGGCCGGGCCGGTCAAGAACTGCGATATCCTCGGGCTTGGCATGTTCGACAGCTGTGAAATCCGCATCCACCCCACCGGATCGGCCATCGCGCGGCTTGGCACAATCTCGCAGGGTCAGGGCCACGCGACCACTTTCGCGCAAATCCTTGCCAGCGAAATCGGCTTGCCCGCCGACAGCATCACCATCGAAGAAGGCGACACGGATACGGCGCCTTATGGTCTGGGCACTTACGGGTCGCGGTCCACGCCCGTTGCAGGCGCAGCCACGGCCATGGCAGGGCGCAAAATCCGCGCCAAGGCCCAGATGATCGCGGCCTACTTGCTGGAGGTCCACGATGACGACGTGGAATGGGATGTCGACCGCTTCGCCGTCAAAGGCGCGCCAGAGCGGTTCAAGACCATGGTTGAGATCGCCTATGCATCCTACAACCAAGCCATTCCGGGGCTGGAGCCGGGTCTGGAGGCGGTCAGCTACTATGATCCACCCAACATGACCTATCCGTTCGGCGCCTATATCTGCGTGATGGAGATCGACGTCGATCAAGGCACCCACGAAATCCGGCAATTCTATGCGCTGGACGATTGCGGCACCCGGATCAACCCGATGATCATCGAAGGTCAGGTCCATGGCGGGTTGACTGAGGCGTATGCCATCGCGATGGCGCAGGAAATTGCCTATGACGAAATGGGCAACCACATGAACGCGACATTGATGGATTTCTTCATCCCCACCTCGGTTGAAACCCCCCACTACACCACCGACCACACCACAACCCCGTCACCGCACCATCCCATCGGGGCCAAGGGCGTGGGCGAAAGCCCCAATGTGGGCGGGGTTCCGGCGTTCTCAAACGCGGTGCACGACGCGTTCAAACCGTTCGGGCTTCGCCAGACCCATATGCCCCATGACCATTGGCGCATCTGGAAGACCGCCGAAAAGCTTGGCCTGCACGGCTGAGGGACAGGCATGGGGGGCGGCACGCCCGCCCCCCGGCCGCACATCATGACCGACTGGAAAACACTCCGATCCGATCTGGGGGCGCAAGGCTACGTTGCGTCGCCGGAGCTTGCCATGGCCCTGCACATCGCGGTGCAACTGGGCCGCCCCGTGCTGCTGGAAGGCGCGGCGGGCGTCGGCAAAACCGAACTTGCGCGCGCGCTGGCCGCCGCGCGGGATGCCAAACTGATCCGCCTGCAATGCTATGAAGGGCTGGATGCAGGCCACGCGATCTATGAATGGAACTACCAACGCCAATTGCTGGCAATCCGCGCCGCCGCCGAAGATGGCGAAACCGGGCGCAGCGTGGAGCAACGCATTTTCAGCGAGGAATTCCTGCTGGAACGGCCCCTGCTGCAAGCGATCCGTCAGCCTGAACCGCCCGTCCTGCTGATCGACGAAATTGACCGCGCGGATGAGGAATTTGAGGCTTATCTGCTTGAGGTCCTGTCAGACTTTCAGATCACCATTCCCGAACTTGGCACCATCACGGCGACCACCCGCCCGCTGGTGATCCTGACCGCCAATGGCACCCGTGATCTGTCGGACGCGCTGCGCCGCCGCTGTATCTATGCCTATGTGGAATATCCCGACCGGGCGACGGAACTGGCGATCCTGTCGTCACGCCTGCCGCAGATTGAAGACCAGCTTGCCCTTCAGATCATCGGTTTCGTGCAATCGGTCAGGAAGGAGGAGCTGGAGAAGACCCCCGGCATCGCAGAAATGCTCGATTTTGCCGCCGCGCTGGCGGGGCTTGGCATCAATGATCTGACTGATGATCCGGTGATCTTGCAGGCAACCCTGGCCACCTTGCTGAAGACCCGATCCGACCGCGCGACCCTGTCCACCGAAGTCGCGCAACGCCTTGCCGGAAAAGCGGCATGACCCGCATCACCCGATTTGCAGGCCGCGATCCGGGGTTCTGCGCGCGCATGTCGGGGTTCATGGCCCATCTGCGCGACAACGGCTTGCGGCTCGGGGTGGGCGAGGCAGCACTGGCGCTGACCGCGCTGACCCACGCCGCCATCCCTGATCCCGCTGAGGCCCGCATGGCGCTGCGCGCAGTCTGCACCGGCTGCAGGGAGGACGCTGAGCGGTTCGACGACCTGTTCGACAGCTATTGGATGAACGCAGGCCGGGTGCGCGACAAGATCATGCCCACCACCACGCCCGATCAACACCACACCAGCGCGGGCGCCGAGACACACAGCAAGACCGCCCAAAGTGATGATTGCGGCGACATCACCAGCGCCGATGATGAAACCGGCGGGGACGCGGACGCCGACGGCACCGGCGAATTGATCGCGTCGCGCATCCGCAACCTGCTGAAGAAAGACCTGCGCGATCTGGTATCGCCCGCCGACATCCGCGAAGCCGAACAGGTGGCGGAGCGTCTGGGCAAAGCCATCCGCGACCGCCGCTCCCGCCGCCGCCGCGCCGCCACCAAGGGCGACCGGATCGATTTTCGCCGCCTTGTGCGCCAATCGCTGTCAACCGGGGGCGAACCCATTCGCCTGCCCAAGCGCCGCCGCCCCGACCGGCCCGTCAAAATCGTGGCGTTGTGCGACGTGTCGGGGTCGATGACCCTTTATGCCAGGCCGTTTCTGGCATTTCTGGCGGGGCTGATGCGGGCGGACGCCAAATCTGACGCTTATCTGTTCCACACCCGCCTCGTGCGCATCACCGAGGCGCTGCGCGATCCCGACCCGCTGCGCGCCTTGGGGCGGCTGTCCTTGCTGGCCGACGGGTTCGGGGGCGGGTCCCGGATCGGCGGCAATCTGGGCGATTTCGCGCGCACCTATGCGCGGCGCTTCGTGGATGGGCGCACGGTGGTGATGATCCTGTCGGACGGCTATGACACCGACCCGCCTGAGGCAATTGCCGAGGCGCTGGCCGCCATCCGCAGGCGCGGCGCCAAGATCATCTGGCTCAACCCCCTCAAGGGGTGGGCGGGGTATGAACCGACCGCCCGCGGCATGGCCGCCGCCTTGCCGCATCTGAGCGTGTTCCGCGCCGCCAACACATTGGGCGATCTTGCCGATCTTGAAGGGGAGCTTCGGGGACTGTGAAAATGACACCGCTCAACGAACGCCGCATCACCGATCTGGCGCAGACCCTGCGCAATCAGGGCGCCGCCTTTGCCATCGCCACCGTGGTGCGCACCGTTGATGCGACCTCGGCCAAACCGGGGGCCAAGGCGCTGATCCTGGCCGACGGCACCATTGCCGAAGGCTGGGTTGGCGGCGGCTGTGCCCGCGGTGCGATCGGGCGCGCGGCGCGTGAGGCCATCGCCGACGGCCAGCCCAAATATGTCTCGCTTCGGCCTGAGGAATTGCTGGACGCAGACGGGCTGACCGCCGGGGATGAACGCCTTGGCGTCACGTTCGCGCGCAATGGCTGCCCCAGCAAAGGGTCGATGGACATTTTCGTGGAACCGGTGGTCCCGGCGCCCGAACTGGTGGTGTTCGGGTCCAGCCCGGTGGCGCTGGCGCTGGCCGATCTGTGTGGGCGCTTTGATTTCCGCGCGGTGCTGTGCGCGCCGGGTCTGGCACGCGAAATGGCCCCTCAGGTCGATGCGTTGCAGGATGATTTCGCGCTGCCCGACGCGCCGGGTGCCAAGCGGTTCATCGTGGTGGCCACCCAAGGCAAAGGCGACGCCGCGGCGCTGTCGGCTGCACTTGCTGCCGCGCCCGCCTATCTGGCCTTTGTCGGCAGTGCCCGCAAATTCGACACGCTGGCGGCAAAGCTGGCCGAAGGCGGCGCCGATCGCGCTGCGCTTGACCGGGTGCACGCGCCTGCGGGCCTCGACATCCATGCGATCACGCCTGAAGAAATCGCGCTGTCGGTGCTGGCCGAAATCATCGCCCAGCGCCGCACGGGCCAGCGCAATGGTGCCCATGTCTGACACCGCCCCTGCCCCAACCTGATGCGGTGCTTTTGGCCCGCATCACATTCCCCTGCTGCTGAAGGACGACGCCCGACATGGAACTTAAAGACGAAATCCGCATCAAAGCCCCCCGTGACGCGGTGTTTGCAGCCCTCAATGATCTCGAAGTGCTGAAGGAATGCATCCCCGGCTGCGAAGACCTGATCCAGCATTCGGACGTGGACCTAGAGGCCAAGGTGGTCCTGAAGGTCGGGCCGGTCAAAGCGCGGTTTGCGGGGGCCGTGGTGCTTGACCGCTCCGGCGCGCCGGGGGCGATGTCGCTGACCGGCGAAGGGTCGGGCGGCGCGGCGGGCTTTGCCAAAGGCGGCGCCGACGTGACGCTGGTGCAGGATGGCGATTATACCATCCTCAGCTACACCGCGAAGGCTGAGATCGGCGGCAAGCTTGCTCAGCTCGGCAGCCGTTTGATCCAAGGCACGGCGAAAAAGCTGGCGGCGAAATTCTTCACCCGTTTTGCTGAGATCGTGAGCGCGGAAGACGTCGCCTGACCGCGCGCGCCATGCTAGCCTGCGGCTTCTTTGCAGACAGGAGCGCCCATGATCCGCACCGCCATCGCCGCCGCCCTGATCGCGCTGACCGGCGCCGCCCATGCTGAAGGCGATCCCACCCGCCGCGCCACGCGGCTGGAACCGTTGCAGCTGAACGCCGCGGACGGATTTTCGGTCCTTCGCTACGAAATCGACTCCGGCGTCTATTACCGCTGGCGGATCGAAAGCGACGGGCTTGAAGAATACAAGCTGCTTGCGCCCGGCCTGTTCCGCGAAAGCTGGATCGACCAAGTTGTGATCGAGGACCGGGAGGTTAAACCCATGGGCCTGCACGCCGTCGAATTCGACGACGAAGGTGCCATCGACATCTGGTTCATAACAATCCGCCCCGGAACCTACCAATTCTACATTGAAGGTCTTGAAACCCAAGGCTTTCGCGGCGAGTTCGTGGTGAAATGACTGCCCTCCGCCTTATTCTGTGTCTGGCCCTGCTGCCCGCCGCCGCACATGCGCGGGGGCCAAGCCAGGTCTGCACGGATTTCGCCCGCGATCTGGCCCAACGCCCCGGCACCGCGTCCATCGATGGCCGTGTCCTCAATGACGCGTTGTTTGAGGCGGCGTCGATAAATTGCGTCGACATGGCGCGCGATCTGCTGGCACGCGGCGCATTGTTGTCGGCACGCGACCGCTTCGGGGCCTCGGCCCTCGGCGTTGCGGCGCAGCACGGCGCGCGCGATGTTGCGGCGCTTTTGCTGGCGGCGGGGGCGCCGGTAGACCGGCGGGACCTGTCGCACGCCACACCTTTGCTGCGCGCAGCTGAGGCCGGGCGGCGGCGCATGGTGGCCGATCTGCTGGTGGTGGGCGCGGATGTGAACGCGTTCAACGACCAAGGCGTCACCCCGATGATCGCCGCATCCTTTGGCGGGCATGGGCGGATCGTGCAAACCCTGATCGCGGCAGGCGCAGATGCCGATGCATTGGCTGAGGATGGGAAATCTGCGCTCAGCTACGCCGCCGGACGGGGCTTTGCCGATGTTGTGGCGATGCTGCTGGACGCTGGCGCAGCCCCGGATCGCCCCGGCGGCCACGCGCTGACGCCCCTGATGTGGGCCGCGGGCCATTCCAATGATGCGCCTGCCGCCGAAGGCGTGCGCACCGCGACGCTGTTGCTGGAGGCAGGCGCCGATCCGCGCAGCCGCGACGACCGCGGGCGCGACGCGCTGATGATCGCCGCAGCGCGCGGCCACACCGCCATGATCGCGCTGCTGCTCGACCATGGCGCGGACCTTACTGCGCGTGACAACATCGGCAAAACCGCGATGGCCCTTGCCGAGACTGACGCCGCCCGCGCTGCGCTTTCGCGCCCTTAACGCACGTCCTTACTGCGACGCAAGAAAGCGCGACAGCGCGGCGATGCTCTCGTCGCTCAGTTGCTGCATGGTGCTGATCTTGTCGGGGGCGTTCATGCGGACCTCATGCTTGAAATCCAGCATGGTCTTTTGAAGATACGCCTGATTTTGCCCTGCAAGACGCGGGATGCGGCTGTCGCCTTCCCATTTGCCATGGCAGGCGCTGCACTGCCCACCCGATATTGCGCGGTTCGCCAACAGCTGGTCGCCGTCCTCCATCCGGGCTTGAATGGCGGGCCATGGCTTGTCGGCAAAATACTGCGCGATCTGTTTCATGGCGGTCTTGTCGAAATCGGCGGCCATGGCGGTCATGATCTCATTGTCGCGCCGTGCCGCTTTGTAGTCCTTGAGCTGGGTGTAGATGTAGAAGAACTGCTGCCCCCAGATCGCCGGGATCTCAGGATCATCAGGGGTGCCGGCCTCGCCATGACATGCGGCGCAGACCTCTACGGTCTCAGCCAGATTGAACTCCTGCGCCGCGGCGGGGACGGCGATCAGGATCGCGAGGGCGAAGGCGATGGGTTTCATGCAAAGGGCTCCTTAGGACCAAATAAGGGGGCCGACCATAGCAGGCCAGCCCCCCATCGTGATTGCCGCGCTGGATCAGTCAGCCAGCGTAAACGCGATGATGTTGTTGCCGCGCTTATAGTTCAGCTGGGCGTTGCCGCCAGCTGCGACGACGACGTACTGCGTGCCCTCAACGGTATACGAGGACGGCGGCGCGTTGACGCCGGCGCCTGCCTGGAACTGCCAGAGCTGGGAGCCGTTGTCGCTGTCATAGGCCTTGAACAGGCCGTTGCCTTCACCGGTGAACACAAGGCCGCCCGCCGTGGCGAGAATGCCGCCGATCATCGGCTCCTGGGTGATGACCTGCCATTTGATCTCGCCGGTGTCGTAGTTCACCGCCGTGACGTTGCCAGCCATCGCCTCATCCGCGATCACGTCGAACGACCCACCAAGCCACAGCTTGCCATCGGGATAGGGCGACGATTTGACCGAGTAGGTCATCGGCTGGTGCAGGTTGATCGCATAGCTCAGGCGCTTGGTGGGATCGATCGCCATCGGCGACCATTCCACGCCGCCATTGGCGCCGGGCAGCATGCGTGCGCCGTCGGCCGTGGGCAGGGTCCACATGTTTTCCTGCGGGACCATCGCCTCAGAGAACCGGATCTGGCTGCAATCATCGGCCTTGTTTACATAAACATGGCCGGTCTTGCCGCCGTGCAGCACGCCTTTGACGTCGTTGCCCGAACCGTCTTTGACCATGGTGATGATCGGCGGGGACACCGAATCAAGATCCCAAACGTCATGGGCGATGTACTGGAAGTGGCAGACATATTCGCCAGTTTCCAAATCCACGGACACCAGGCTGTCGGTGTAAAGGTTGTCGCCCGGACGCAGACCGCCATCAAGATCAGGCGACGGATTGCCGACCACGAACCAGATCCGGCCCATGGCTTCGTCCACTGCCGGGTTCTGCCACACGCCGCCACCAAGGGTTTTGTACGGATCGCCGTGCGCCGCAAGGTTGGCCTTTTCCGCCGCGATGTCGCGGTGCATGTCGCGGCCCGTGGCATCATGGGTGGCCCAGACGCCAACGCTGTCTTCAGCGGTGGTGTGGAAGGTCCAGATCAGCGCGCCGGTGGTGGTATCAAAGGCTTTCACGAAGCCCCGGATGCCGTATTCGCCGCCATTGGTGCCGATCAGCACTTTGTTGCCGACGACAGTGGGGGACATCGTCTCAGAGTAGCCCAGCTCAGGATCCGCGATTTCAGTGGCCCAAAGCTGCTTGCCGGTCTTGGCGTCAAGCGCCACCAGTTGGGCGTCGAGCGTGCCCATGAACACTTTGTCGCCCGCAACTGCCACGCCGCGGTTGTTGGGGCCGCAGCAATAGGTCGTGATCGGGCCCATTTCATGCTTGTGATGCCAAATCTGCTGGCCGGTGCGCGCGTTCAGGGCGTAGACATGGTTGAACGCTGTGGTGACGTACATGACGCCGTTCACGACGATGGGAGATGTCTCCATCGTGTCCACGACTTCGGTCTGGAAGACCCAAGCCGGGCGCAGCTTGTTCACGTTGCCGGTGTTGATCTGCCGCGCGGGGTAATACCGCGTCTGCGCGTAATTCCCGTTTGTGTGCAGGAAATTATTGCCGTCACCAGCCGCATTCGAAAGCATCGGCTGCGTCACGTTCTGCATGTCCGCATAGAGGGTCCCTGCTGCGGTCTCCTCCTGCGCAGATGCCGGGATGGCGGCAAAACATGCGCCAAAGGCCGCCAAGGCGGCCATTCTCCGTATAGTCATATTATATCCTCCCTGCCGGCTATCTTCTGTGGATGCCGGGGCGTAACTCTAACGTGAATTCGTTTGAAATTCCATGTTTCGTTGATAGGCTTTAATGCCCAATGCCGAACAGTGGAATGATGCGGCGCAACACGAAGGAGAACGCAGAACATGAGAGCAGGCGCATGCGCCGTAGCGGTCTGGATTTTGGGCGCCGCATCAGCGGCGGCCGCAGGGTCAGGCGTTGCCTTTGTCGCGAATGAACGCGACGACACGATCACAATTCTGGCCCCTGATCACAGCGTGCTCGACACGATTCAGACCTGCGCGCGCCCGCGCGGCATGCATTTCAGCGCAGACCACACCGAGCTGTTCGTGGGCTGCGCCGATGACGACCAGATCGCCATTTACGACGTCGCAACCCGCACGCTGAAACGGCGCATCCGCGGGGTTCCGGCACCTGAAACCTTCGATCTGCATCCTGACGGGCGCCGCCTGATCGTGTCGAACGAGGAAGACGCGCTCGCATCGGTCTACGACGTGGAAACCGGCGAATTGCTGGCCGAATATGAGACGGGAGAAGAACCCGAGGGCGTGCAGGTCACCGCAGACGGGCGGTTGGTGTTCGTGGCCTCCGAGGCCGCAAATCTGGTGCATGTGATCGATCTGGACGCAGATGCGGTGATCGCTGACATCTTGGTCGACACCCGCCCCCGCCGCCTTGCCCTGACCCCCGATGACCGCGAATTGTGGGTGTCGGCCGAACTGGCCGGGGTGGTGAACATCATCGATGTGGCGACGCTGAAGCTGATCGGTGATGTCGCCTTTTTGCCCACCGGCTTTCGGCCCGAACAGGTGACCCCGGTGGATCTGCTGATCACCGCCGACGGATCGCGCGCCTATGTGGCGCTGGGGCGGGCGAACCATGTGGCGGTGGTCGACGTGCCCGCGCGCAAGGTTCTGCGCTATATTCTGGTCGGCAAGCGGGCATGGGGGCTGGCGCTGAGCGCGGATGAAAGCACCCTGTTCGTGGCCAACGGGCTGTCTGACGATGTGACCGTGATCGACACGGCTTCAATGTCCCCGATCACCACCGTGCCCGTCGGCCGGGTGCCTTACGACGTGCTGATCGATGATCGCTAGGATCGCCGCGGCGCTGATGCTGCTGGCCGGGGCCGCCGCAGCCGATCCGGTGCGCGCGGTCTATCTGGGGCTGGCGGGCGATCCGTATTACGAACCGCAGGCCGTCTATACCGGCCTGTCGCTGAAGGACCGCGCCCGCCCCCTGCCCGGCGCGCAGCTGGCGGTGAAAGGCGCGCGGATTATGGGGCGCGCGCTGGGGCTGACCTTTGCGTTGGATGAGGTGCTGCTGGCCCCCGGCCAGCCCCCCGGCCCCGCCCTGCGCGCGGCATTGGACGGCGGCGCGGCGGCGGTGCTGCTGGATCTGCCCGAAGACATGATGGCGCAGGCCATCGCAGCTGGCCTGCCCGGCGACACCGCGATCAACGTCCGCCACAAGGGCGACCGCTGGCGCGGTGCCGATTGCGCGCCGCAGCTGCTGCATTCCATGCCGTCGCGCGCGATGCTGGCCGACGCGCTGGCCCAGCACCTGCGCGCCCAAGGCTGGGACCGCATCCTGCTGCTGGTCGGCGACGCGCCCGAGGACCGGGCCGACGCCGAGGCCGTCGCCCGCGCCGCGAAAAAATTCGGCCTGCGCATCGTCGCGCAGCGCGATTTTCTGCTGACCAACGATCCGCGGCGCCGGGATCTTAGCAACATCAAACTGCTGACCGGCCGCCCCGTCCATGACGTGATCTGGCTGGCCGACAGCGCGGGTGAATTCGGGCGCTACCTGCCCTACACCACCCAATCGCCGCGCCCGGTGGTCGGGGCCGAAGGGCTGCGCGCGCTTGGCTGGCACTGGACGTGGGAACGCAACGGGGCACCGCAGCTTAACCAGCGCTTTCGGCGCCTTGCGGACCGGGACATGGAGGAAGGCGATTTCGCCGCCTGGGCCGCAATGCGCGCGGTGATCGAGGCCGCCATCCAATTCCCCGACGCGCCCATTGGCCAAACCATCCGGGCGCCAGATTTCGCGCTGGACCTTTACAAGGGCGTGCGCGGCGGGTTTCGGCCCTGGGACGGGCAATTGCGCCAGCCGATCCTGCTGGCCACCCACAACGCGGTGATCGCGCGCGCGCCGCTCGACGGGTTCGAACATCAGCGCGACACCCTCGACACCCTCGGGATCGACGCGCGCGAAACCGCCTGCACGCGCTGAGGGACCCCATCAGCCAAACCGCGATCCCCGGTCCATTTTCTGCGCGGCGGCGCGGCGCGCGGGGGGCAACATCATGTCGGCCTCCGCCCTACCGCCATCCACGGCGTGCCCGGCACGGCGGCACCAGCGCTGGTGAAATTCCTTGGCGGGGGCGGATCATCCAGTGGCGTTGATCTGGGCGCGACGGGCTATGAAACGATGCCCGCGCGCGGCACCGATGCGCGGCTCAAAGCGATCCGCCTGTAGGCCGGGCAGCTGATGGAGATGGGGAACAAGGCCCTCATCGACCCCGAAGCCGGGCACCAGAGGGCGATCTGTGGGCTGCAAGAGTGTGGTGAGGGGTTCGCATCCGTGCAAATCTGGATCCAGTGATGAACGACCATATCCTCAACGACTGGTTCAAAGCGCTCGGTGGTCCGTCATTTTTTTTGCCAGATTGCGTGACCATAACGTCACCGTCCAGGCCAAGGGCGTTAAAAATGTTGGGATTTTGGCTTAGCCGATCACGCATTTGCGCGGATGCGCCTCGATGACGGCGATAATTTTGGGCCAGCGGCAAAAGCAAAAACCCATTTCGCAACGTGGGGTGTTTTTGTATTTGAACAAAAGTATGAAAGCCATGTTTTGTGCGGCTGTGGAATTCAGTTAAGTGTTTAATCCCAAGTTTTGATGGTGCAGTCTCATCTCAAGGATGAAATGACGCACTATGGGCCAGGTATTGTATGGAAAACGCCACGGCGACGGGGGGCGTCTGGCGCGTTATCCAGAAAAGCTCGGACAGTCTGAGGGCGCTGTCCAAGCGCTATGGGATCAATCCTAAAACCGTAGCCAAGTGAAAGAAGCGCACCGGCGCCCGCGGACCTGCCCACGGGTCCGCGCACCCCGCGCTCGACGGTGCTCAGCGTCGAAAGACAAGGTGCTGAGCGCCCGTGTTTCGCCGCCACACGCTGCTGCCGCTGGACGATTGCCTCTGTGCGCTGCAGCCGACCATCCCGCCAAGCAGCGCTTCAAGCGGTATCGCATCTGGTATTTTCACATCCGCTGCCCGGCAAGCGCCTGACGATGAATGCGTGCATTCACCTGACGGCCAACGGATTGCAAAGCAATCTGCCGAGAGGGGATCTGGCCGAGGTCCAAACAGCCGAGGGCAAGCAGACCCTGTTCGTTGCCATCGACGGGACGTCGAAGTTCGCGCATCTGCGGTTGGAGAAGAGGGCAGGCAAGATCGAAGCAGCGCAGTTTCTGCGCGACCTGCAGCAGGCGCTGGCCTACCGGATCCACACCGTGTTGATCGACAACGACATTCAGTTCACCAACCACGCCCTGGATGCGCACACCTTCATGCAGATCTTCGATCCCGTTTACCACGAGAATGGGATCAAACACCGCGTCACGAAGGTGAGCCATCCCTGAATGAGCGGCCAAGTCGCGCGGATGCTCCAGCGTTTGCAAGCAAACGCTTGCCAGCCAGCGGACCCGCACGATCAAAAAAGCCACCGTCAAACGCTTTCATTGCGCAGCCACGGCCAGCGTCGCGACATTTCGCGGATTTCATAGACGCCAACAACTACGCCTGCCGATCAAAGGCTCTCCGCGGGCTGACGCCCTATGAATTCATCTGCAAATGCTGGACTTCCGAGCCAGATCGATTCATCCTCAATCAGTTTCATCAAATTCCGGGACTAAACACTTAGTCGCAAATACGTTATTGCAGTAAGGCTGACCTGCGATCGTACCCAAGGTGACCGCACGTGCCAATGGCCGAATATCTGACGGTGAACCAGCCGTGAAGTCAGCACCGGGTCCATCTGCGCGCTGATCAGAAGGCTGCAGGCAGACGATCCAAAGCTTTCCCCACCACGCGGGCGGGCGCGAAGGGCGCAAAAGCCGCGTCCCTTGCCAAAGCGGCGCTCCGAGGTGTCAAGCTCTGCGCTTGCGCCCGCGATCTTCTCCGCGCCAAGGGCTACCAGTAGCAACGCGCTTGCGGGCAGGGGTGTCGCAAGCACGCTGCATTCCCGCCAGACCGGCATAAGGAAACTGGCACTGATGCCTTGCACTGTGGTGTTCAGCAGCTCATCCGACATGTTCTCGGCAGCGGGCGACGGGGGGGACACACCGTTCTGCTATGTCGCGCCGCTGGTGATGCTGCGAAAGGCGGTTCCAATTGCATTGCACTGCCGGTCTTTGGCCGCGCTGCTATAGACGCTTGCTATAGACGCGTTCAGGCGCAGCGGCGACGCATGCGCATCGCACTGATCAGACCTAGCCCGCTCAGGAGCATCAGCGCCGAAGCCGGCAGTGGAACCAGTGCCAGCGCCCGCATGTCCCCTGTGACGAGGTCATCAAGACTGAAGTTCTTGGCCTGGGTCGACACCGTCGGAGTTCCGAAGGGGAAAAAGCTGCCTGCATCGGTGCTGAAAGTGACCGACTGGAAGGGTGTGGCGCTGGTCAGGCCGAAAAATCCATCACCGCTGCGGGCGTCCCCGATCAGGAAAGACCTCAGAGTGCCATCGAACTGACCCAAAACCAGGATCTCAGACGCATTGGTGAAAAAGGCGCCAAAGCCGATTACGTCACGCCCAAAATTAAAAGTGATGTTGCTGTCGAATTTATCGGTGCGACCGGCGCGTACACCACCTAAAAAGCTGCCGTCACTTACCTTGTTGTTTTGCTGATTGCTGTGGAGGTTGTGCCGCCCGCAAATGTGATCGTTTTGATGGCATCAAAGATGGTGCGGCCCGAAATAGGCGTATCAAAGGCCTCGGTGCTGATGTTGGTTGTTGCAGCAGCGAACGCGCTGACATCAATATAGACTGTGGCAGCCGAAGCTGGTGCAAAACAGACAACGTTGAGGCTTGCTGCAAGCGCAACAGATTTGAGGGCGCTCATGAAGCTCTCCAAGACATGGTTGCACGTCTAACGCGGAATGACGTCAGATAAGGCACGATGCGCAATGGTTAAAAGTTTCATCATTTTTTGAGAACTTGAAGATTTGATCCGCCTATTTGGACGCAAATAGGTCCATAAGATTTTGTTTAGGAATGGATTTTACACAGGGGGTGCGTGTGTGTTTTTTTAGGGTGCCTATCTCTCATCGGCCGGATCGGGACCTTGGCCATTCACGATGCCTACCGGAGCGAGCTGACCGACGCCCAATGGTCGGCGATGGCCCCACGCTTCGCGACAGCTGCACCAGAAGAATCCCGTGCTAAGTTGATGACTCATAAACAAAATATGACGGTTGCTGCGATGCAGATGATGCTCATGAAGGTGTGTGCGCATCGGTCATATCGGGTTGCGATGCGGCACCAGTCGCGCCTCAACGCCATTGTTGGCGATCATCATCGTCGCTTCTGGCGGCAACGCCTACAGGACAGTCCCAGCGCCGCGATAATCGCTGATTTGGCCCTCGGTGAGCAGCAGGATCAATGGCTTGCCGTCCACATCGCAACCTGCGTGCAGCTTGGGGGTCTGGCCGCCTTTGGTCCGCCCGATGCGGAGAAGAACAGCCTCATTTTGCGCAAGCTCGCCGCGGTGCGGTGCGGTGCGTTTGGATGAGGGCTTGGCTCCATCATGACGGTGTTGGTTGCCGCGCGCTCAGTGGCCAGCGTGGCAAAAATCCGGTCGAATGCGCCCACCCGGCGCCAGGGCACAAAACGGTTGTAGAGGGCTTTGTGCAGGCCATCGGCGGCGTGGGCATCGCGCCACATCAACCCGTTGCCGGTGACATGGACCAAGGCGCTGATCACACGCCGGTCATCAACCCGCGGCACATGGCGGCGATGCGGTCATCGGGGCCAAGCCAAGCGGTGATGCCTGCGGCGGCGGCACCATCACGGTCAGAAAGATGCCGCGGCCCACAGATCGCGCCTTTTGAGCACAACCGGGCACAGGCGTCTTTTGATTTGCGCACGCGGTGCCAGCGGCCAGCCTCCCCGATCATTGTGACACCGTTCAGCAGCGATGCTGACGATGCCAAAGGGCGCGCCCGTCACGCAGCCCAGAGCCGCCGTGCCACCCCCACCCGGCAGCCATGCCAGCCGCGTGCGGGCCTGATCCCGGGTGCGCGTGCGCCGCGCAACGTCAGGATCGGGCAGGTTGGCGCGGGCGGCCTCAGCTAGGGCCAACCTGCCACAGCAGCAATCAACTTGCGGGGGATGGCGTTTCGCCCCGAAGGCGGGCAGCGTGTTTGCGGTGCAACCGCCGGAGCCGCCCATGTCCCCCCAGCATATCGCAATCCTCACCATTCTTTTTGCCACCATGGGCATGTTCCTGTGGGGGCGCTGGCGCCATGACATGGTGGCGCTGGGGTCATTGCTGACCTGCGTGGCGGTCGGGCTGATCGCGCCTGACGACGCGTTTGCGGGCTTTGCCAACCCGGCCGTCATCACGGTGGCATGTGTGCTGGTGCTGAGCCATGGCCTCCAGACCACCGGTGCGGTCGAGATTCTGGCCCGGCGCGCCCTGCCAACAGGCGCGGGGCGCACCGCCAGCCTTGCGGCGCTGCTGGGGCTGGGGGCGCTGCTGTCAGGGGTGATGAACAATGTCGGCGCCATGGCGCTGCTGATGCCGGTGGCGGTGCGGCTGTCGGGGCGCATCGGGCTGACACCGGGCCAGGTGCTGATGCCGCTGGCGTTCGGCACCATTCTGGGGGGCATGACCACGCTGATCGGCACGCCGCCGAACCTGATCGTGTCGGGGTTTCGCGCGCGCTCAGTCGGCGAGCCATTTGGGATGTTTGATTTCACCCCTGTCGGGCTGGCGGTGGCGGTGGCGGGCGTGGCGTTTGTGGCGCTGGTCGGCTGGCGCCTGACCCCTGCGCGCGTGACCCGCAACGAAAGCGATTTCGACCCGGGCAGCTATCTGACCGAAATCCGCGTCGAAGACGGCGGCAAGCTGGTCGGCAAGACGTTGCGAGAGGTGGAGACCGCGCTGACCGATGCCGGTGCCCAGATCACCGGGCTGGCCCGGCATGATGTCCGCCTGATCGCCCCCCATGGCCACCGCCGCGTTCAAGCTGGCGACATCCTGTCGGTGGAGGCAGACATCGGCGCGCTGTCAGACGCGCTGCCCAGTCTGGGGCTGGCGCTGGAGGAAAGCGTGTCCACCGACGCCGATGCCCCGCGCGACGAGGCGGTGATCCTGCGAGAGCTGGTGGTGCGGCCGGGATCCTCGCTGGTCGGCAGAACCGCAAGCGACATTCACCTGCGCAGCCGCTACGGGCTGAACATGCTGGCCGCGTCGCGCCATGGGAAAGGATCGCGCACGCGGCTGCGCACGTTGCAGATTGCATCGGGCGATCTGTTGCTGATGCAGGGCGCGCCCGAAGCCCTGGCCGATTTTGCCGCCGACACAGGCTGCGTCCCATTGGCGGAGCGGGACCTGCGCGTGCCCGACCGGCGCAAGGCCGCCATGGCCACCACGATCATGGGCGGTGCCATCGCGCTGGCCGCCTTTGGCATCCTGCCTGCCGCGGTGTCGTTTGCCATGGGGGTGCTCGCGTCAATGGCGCTGCGCACCGTGCCGCCGCGCGACGTCTACACCGCGATCGACTGGCCGGTGGTGGTGCTGCTCGCCGCCCTCATCCCCGTGGCCGGCGCCATGGAGACCACGGGCGCCGCCGACCTGATCGCGCGGCTGCTGATGGACGGCGTCGCCCAAGGCAACCCGGTGATCGCGCTGACGGTGATCCTGGTGGTGACCATGTTCCTGTCGGACATGATGAACAACGCCGCCACCGCCGCCGTGATGTGCCCGATCGCGCTGGGAACCGCCACAGCGCTGGGGGTCAACCCTGACAGCTTTCTGATGGCGGTGGCGGTGGGGGCATCCTGCGCGTTCCTGACCCCGATCGGGCATCAGAACAACACGCTGATTCTGGGCCCCGGCGGCTTTGGCTTTGGCGATTACTGGCGGCTGGGATTGCCGTTGGAACTGCTGATCATCGCGATCAGCGTGCCGGTGCTGCTGCTGGTCTGGCCGCTGACGCCATAAAGGTGCGCCAATTACCTAAATGAATGTTTTGTTAGTCGCTCTGGGCGCTGTAGGGTCACGCAACAACGTCACAGAATAAACATACGGCACAGGAAATTGTCATGACCAGCAGATTGAACACCGCGCTTACCGTTGGCATGCTCGCTGGCGTCACCATCATCGCAGGCGGCGCTGCGCCCGCCGCGGCGCTGACCATCACCGTCAACAGCGCTGAGGCCATCAATCTCGCCGCCCAAGGCAACGACACGCTGGGCGCGCCCAGCGCGAGCGGCACCCTCACCTTTGCCGGGTTCGCTGGCCCGGGCACGCTGACCGGCGTTTTGCTGACGTTCGACAGCAGCCTTTTCGGTTCAAGCGAAGGCGGCCCCCAGCCCGAGGGCAACGCAGCCGTCAGCTTTGGCACTGAGACGGCGGATCATCTATTCACCGCCACTAGCCAGTTTAGCGGCACCGGCCCGACGCCCTACGACTTCACGGCTGAGATGCTGGACGCTGGCAACCCGTTCGGCACGCCCTTCAATGCCGCTGCCTTCACGTCGACGTCGGCGATTTTCAACCTCTCGCTCATCGCCACCGCCAACACCGGGAACTGGGTCGATCTTGGCTGGACTGGCCCGGTCGCGACGCTGACCTACACCTACACCGCCGCCGCCGTGCCGCTGCCCGCTGCACTGCCGCTGATGGCGATCGGTCTAGGCGCGCTCGGCTTTGCGGCGCGCCGACGCGCCTGATCGCGGCGCGAAAAATCAGGGCCGATCCCGCGCGCCGGGGTCGGCCCTTTGCATGTGCCTCTTGCACAGGAAAGACCCGGAATGAACAGCGCCGCCAACCTTGCCGAAAGCTGCACCGCCATGGCGTTCGGCACGCCGATCTCCACCCATCAATGGGCCGATGCCGACGCGCTGAACGCCGGACTGCGCGCCCGCATTCTGGCAGCTGAGCGCGCCGACAAAGGCGTGCTGCGGTCCAACATCGGCGGCTGGCATTCGGCGCCCGACCTGCTGGCATCGGATGATCCGCATGTGGCCGCGTTCAAGGCCCGCCTGATCCGCTATGCCCGCGATTTGACCGCGCTGGTCATCGCCGACCCCGCGCGCAAGCTGGACATGAAGATCGACGCCTGGGCCAACGTGTCCCGCGATGGCGATTACAACGGGGTTCACGACCATCCCGGCGCCCATTGGTCGGGCGTGTATTACGTGTCCGCGGGCACCCCTGCCCCGAACGCCAACCCCCACAACGCGATGCTGGAGCTGCTGGACCCGCGGGTCGGCGTCAACATGCTGGCGCTGCCCGGATCGGTGTTTGAGGGACGGTATCTGATCGCGCCGCTTCCGGGGTTGATGGTGTTCTTTCCCAGCTGGATCAAACACCTCGTGCACCCGTTTCGCGGCGAGGGGGAGCGGATTTCAATTTCCTGGAACATTGAAATCACAGGCTGACCACGCAGCGCCACAATCAACGTTAGCAGTATCGTTAAGCACGCCATAAGTATCTAACGCGTCAAATTCATCATATCAAACTTGCCTGGCATCTTATTTGTCCTGACGCAGGCGGGTGATGATTCATGCATCGACACATAGCCGAGAAATCGCATCTTTTATTAGCGGATTTTGACAAGAAACATGGGGCCACTGCCCCTGCCATCCACAGTCCCACCAACGTCAACCGCGGGCCAGTTTCGCCGGCCGCGCGCGCCCTACTGGTCTTCGCGACGCTGGTGCTGGCGACCCTTGCGGGCCCATTGTTGGCCCATGAAGACTTTCCCGCCGAATGGTGCGGCGGCACCGATTGCAGCTTTGCCGAGCCTGAGGACCTGATCGTCGAATGCGGCGCGATCCGGGTGAAGACCGCTGAATTTTCCCAATCCACCCCGTTCGCGCAGATCAGCCGCTGGAACGGTGATCGCCCGGCGATCTGCGCGCGCAATGGAAAGCTGAACCGCTGCAACCCCAACAAGGGCGATTGCACCGAACAGCCGGGGCTTGGGCTGCTGCTGCCTGAGGACGCCTATAACGACCTTCGCCGCCGCGCCGCCCGCGCCTGCCGCGACCGGGGCAAAGAAGCCATGATCTATGGGCAAAGCGTGCCGGGCCTGAAGCTGCCGACCACTGGCGGCAACGCCTGGCGCCCGAGCTTGATCGGCGGCGGCGGTGGGGGGGGTGGCGGCGGATCTCCCACCAGCCCACCTTACACCACGCCCTACACCCCAGCTGATAACCCCGGCGAAGAAGACATCACGATGTGGGAACCGATCCCGCCCTTGTTTCTGGGAAGCGTGTCGGCAAGCGTCACCGCGGTGCCGATCCCGGGCACGCTGGGCCTGCTGATACTGACGCTTGGCGCGCTGGGGATCGTGGCGCGGCGGCGCAAATAGCGCGCCGTCAATACGATCGCGGCATGCCCAGCACGTGCTCCGCCAGATAGGACAGGATCAGGTTGGTGGAGATCGGCGCCACTTGATAAAGCCGGGTTTCGCGGAACTTGCGCTCCACATCATATTCCTCGGCAAAACCAAAGCCGCCATGGGTCTGGACGCAGGCCTCGGCGGCCTCCCAACTGGCCTCAGCGGCCAGCATCTTGGCCATGTTCGCCTCAGCGCCGGGGTTTTCACCGGCCTCGTAAAGGCGGATCGCTTCATTCAGCATCAATTCAGCGGCGCGCATGCGGGCATAGGCCTTGGCGATCGGGAATTGCACGCCCTGATTCTGGCCGATGGGGCGGCCGAACACCTCACGCTCCGTCGCGTATCGCGACGCTTTTTCGATGAACCACTTGGCGTCACCAATGCACTCCGCCGCGATCAGGATCCGCTCTGCATTCATGCCCGACAGGATGTAGCGAAAGCCGCGGCCTTCCTCGCCGATCAGGTTGGCGACGGGCACTTCGACATTGTCAAAGAACAATTCGGTGGTCGCGTGGTTCATCATGGTGCGGATCGGGCGGATGGTCAGACCCTTGGCCTTGGCCGCGTTCATGTCCACCAGCAGCACTGACAGCCCGTCGGTCTTTTTGCCCCCCTCAACCTGCGGCGAGGTGCGGCACAGCAGGATCATCAGGTCTGAATGTGCGGCGCGTGAAATCCAGATTTTCTGGCCGTTCACAATGAATTTATCGCCATCACGCCGCGCCGTGGTGCGCAGGGACCCGGTGTCGGTGCCGCTGGTCGGCTCCGTCACCCCGAACGCTTGCAGGCGCAACGACCCATCGGCGATCTGCGGCAGGCAGGCGGCCTTTTGCGCGTCTGAGCCGTGGCGCAGCAACGTGCCCATCGTGTACATCTGCGCATGACAAGCGCCCGCATTGCCGCCTGAGCGGTGGATTTCTTCAAGAATCGCGGCACCTGCGGACAGCGTCAGGCCCGATCCGCCGTATTCCTCAGGGATCAGCGCCGACAGATACCCCGCCTCAGTCAACGCGGTCACAAACGCCGTCGGATACGCCTGATCGCGGTCGAGGGCGCGCCAATACGCCCCCGGAAAATCAGCGCAAAGCCGGACAACCGCCGCGCGAATGTCATCATGGGTGTCGATGTTGGTCATTGAGGTGGCTCCGGCTGATCTGGGTCGTGGCACCCTAGGCGCATGGGCCGCGCGCGCAAAGATCGGGTTTGCGCGTGCGGCCACAGGACCGGGCCATCGCGGCGTGCCATTGTGCGAAACGGAATTTCACATTTCCACCGTGACAGCCCCACAACTCCGTTGACCAGCGGGCAAGGGCGGGCGACGGTCTTGCTTCATGGCGCGCATCAAGACGCGCCAACCCAACTGCGGAGAGAACGCCAATGACCCCCTTCACCCTGCTGGCCCGTGCGGGAGCGACCGCCGTGGCGCTGTCGCTGGCCCTGCCGGCCATGGCCCAGAACCGCATCGATTTGGTGCGCCCCGACGCGCCCACACTGGCCATCCATGGTGCCTACAAGGTCGGCGTGCGGACCATGGAGCTGTCCAATCCCGGCCAGCTCAACATCCTTGGCGTCAAGGACGGCGCGCGCCCGACCTATGACCGCCCGCTGACCGTGGAAATCTGGCACCCCGCGACCACCGACCAGACCGGCGGAACCTATGACACCCTGCTGCGCGATGGTGAGACCCACGTGACCATCACCGGTGCGGCGGTGCGCGATGCTGCCCCCGACATGACCGGCGCGCCTTATCCGCTGGTGATCATCTCGCACGGGTATCCCGGCAACCGGATTTTGATGGCCCATCTGGGCGAAAGCCTTGCGGCCCGCGGCTATGTGGCGGTGTCGATCGACCACACTGACAGCCTTTATCAGGACATGGGCAATTTCGGCTCCACGCTGGTGAACCGCCCGATCGACCAGATGTTCGTGCTTGAACAGATGGCGCAGGCAGGCGCGGCTGGCGGTGCGCTGGCCGGCGTCGTGGACGCAAGCAAGACCGGCCTGATCGGGTATTCCATGGGCGGCTACGGCGCGGTGATTTCCGCGGGCGGCGGCATCAGCCAGGCTGGCGTGGATCTGGCCTGGGGCGCGCCCGAAGGGTTGGCCGCTGTCAACCGCGCAGGGTCCGACACCCATGAAGCGCTGATCGACGACCGTCTTGCGGCCGTCATCGCCATCGGCCCCTGGGGCATGGAGCTTGGCCATTACGGCGGCACGCAAGGCTTCTGGGACGCCGAAGGGCTGGCCGGGGTCCGCAAACCGATCCTGTTCATGGCCGGAACCTCAGACGCCACGTCGATCTATGAAACCGGCGTGAAGGCGATCTATGAGGGGTCGATCAACGCACCGTGGCGCGGTCTGCTGTCGTTCGCGAACGCTGGCCACAACGCCGTGGCCCCGATGCCTGCGCCGATGGAAAGCTGGGCCATGTCCGAAAAGCTGGGCTGGGCACCGTTTGAACATTACGCCGATGCCGTGTGGGACACGACCCGCATGAACAACATCGCGCAGCATTTCGCCGCCGCCTTCATGGACCTGCACCTGAAGGGCGACGCGGAAATGGCCACCTATCTTGATCTGGCCGAAGATGGCGGCGCTGCCGTGTTCGCCGCCGAAAAAGACGGAACCCTGAAGCCTGAGCACACCTACTGGAAGGGCTTCAAGAAGGGCACCGCCGCGGGGCTGAGCTTTTCAAGCGCCGTGAAGTGATCACAGGTGCCGCCGTCTTCGGGCGGCGGCACCCACGCCTGACAGGCCTAGGCAATCAGGGTGGCCCAAGGCCCGGTCCGCCTTTTCAGCACCTGCCACGCAACGCAGGCAAATCACAAAGTCAGTGAGACCAAAAATGCCAGTGATCCGTATCGAAGTGCCCGAGGGCGTCCCCTCCGCCACAAAAAAACGCATTCGTGAGGGTGTGAAGCAAGCCGTGCTCGACACGCTTGCGCCCAAAGAGACCAAGTATGATTACGTGGCCGTGACCGAAGTCTTCGCCGAATTGGGCGACGGCGTCCCCTTGGTCACTGTCGATCTGCGCCCCGGTCGCGATGCGACGCGCAAGAAAAGCTTGGTCGACGCCATCGCCGCAATCTTGAAGACGGAGCTGGGATCTGATCCGGTCGACCTCTATGTCCTGTTTCGTGAGACCCCCGCCGAGAACCACTACACAGGTGGAACACCGCTGCCCGCTTGGGTCCCGGCAGACGCGTAACGTCAGATCTGGATCCGCCGTATTGGTGGAATAGTCTTCGCCACTTCATTGTCCCAAAGTGCGGGATTTTTCCAAAGCGCGGGCGCATTCGGTCCAGATCAGGTGTCACGCCGCCCATTGCACCGGAAATTTTCATAAAATCCGGCGCAATGGGCAGGTGGCGCATCAGGTGCCGCCCCTCTTCAGGCCGCCCCTCTTCAGGCCGCCCCCCTCAGGCCGCGGTCCAGCCGCCATCCACCAACACCGAGGATCCCGTCACCAAAGCGCCCGCGTCGGATGCCAGCCACACCGCTGTGCCCGCAATGTCGCCCGGTGTGCCAACCCGGCCCAGCGCGATTTTGCTGTGCACCCACGCCATCTTGTTGGCGTCCGTGAACGTCGCCTCAGTCAGCGGCGTGCGCACGAAGGTCGGGGCGATGGTGTTGACGCGGATGCCAAGCGGGCCCCATTCCAGCGCCATGCCCTTGGTGAACCCTTCGACCGCGAATTTGCTGGCCGAATAGACCGCGCGTTCCGGCCCCGACACATGCCCCATCTGCGAGGATATGTTGATCAAGCTGCCCGGTTTTCCCGCCGCGATCAGCCCTTTGGCCACCGCTTGGGTCAAGAAATAGGCGCCGCGGACATTCACGCCCATGACCGCGTCAAAATCCTGCGCCGTCGTCTCCGCCGCCTTGGAATGGATCGCCAGCCCGGCAGAGTTCACCAGCACGTCAAACGGTCCATGGGCCGCCACCGCAGCCGCTGCCGCGTCGATGTCCGCCACATCCAGCGCCATGGCGTGGGCCAACAGCCCCTCAGCCTTCATGGCATCCACCGCGCCGGACAGCCGGTCCACACCGCGCGCGGCCAGCCACACCTCAGCCCCGGCGCGCGCCAGCGCCACCGCGCAGCCCAGCCCGATGCCCGAGGACGCGCCCGCCACCAGCGCGCGCCGCCCGGTCAGATCGAAGCTCGGGGTTTGGGGAAGCACGGTCATTGCGCCGCCTTCCCATAGCCGACATTGCCGCCACCATAACGGCGCACGCGGATATTGGCCTGCTCAGCATGGCCAACAAAACCTTCAAGCATGCACAGGCGGGAGCAATACGCCCCTATCTCAGCCGCCGCCGCGTCAGTGGTGATGCGCTGATAGCTGTGCGTCTTCAGGAACTTGCCAACCCACAGCCCCCCGGTATACCGCCCCGCTTTGCGCGTCGGCAGCGTGTGGTTGGTGCCGATCACCTTGTCGCCATTCGCGACATTGGTGCGGGGGCCAAGAAACAGCGCGCCATAGCTGTGCATCTTCTCCAGATACCAATCATCGCGGTCGGTCATCACCTGCACATGTTCATAGGCGATGTCATTGGCGACCTGCAGCATTTCATCATGGGTGTCGCAGACATAGATGTCGCCGTAATCGCGCCAAGACACCGACGCCGTGTCGGCGGTGGGCAGGATCTTCAGGATGCGGTCAATTTCAACAAGCACTCCGTCAGCCAGCGCGCGCGACGTGGTGATCAGCGCGGCGGGGGAATTGTAGCCATGCTCAGCCTGGCCCAACAGATCGGTGGCGACCATTTCGGCGTCCACGCTGTCATCGGCAATCACCAGCGTTTCGGTCGGCCCGGCGAACAGATCAATGCCGACGCGGCCGAACAACTGGCGCTTGGCCTCAGCCACAAAGGCGTTGCCGGGGCCGACCAGCATGTGCACCGGCTCAAGGCTCTCGGTGCCCAGTGCCATGGCACCGACGGCCTGAATGCCGCCGAGGCACAGGATTTCGTGCGCCCCGCCCATATGCATCGCCGCGACGATGGCCGGGTGCGGCGCGCCCTTCACCGGCGGGGCCGACGCCACGATGCGCGGCACCCCCGCCACCGCCGCGGTCAGCACTGACATATGCGCCGACGCCACCATGGGAAACTTGCCGCCCGGCACATAGCACCCAACCGATTGGACGGGGATATTGCGATGGCCAAGGATCACGCCCGGCATCGTCTCAACCTCAATATCCGTCATGGAGGCGCGCTGCGCCTCAGCAAAGCGGCGGATCTGGGTCTGGGCAAAGCGGATGTCGTCAAGATCGCGCGATGACACTTTGGACATCGCCGCCTCGATCTCAGACGGTGTCAGGCGAAACGCGGCGGGGGCGTAGCTGTCGAATTTGACCGACAGATCACGCACGGCCGCGTCGCCGCGCGCCTCGATGTCCGCCAGAATGGTTTCGACGCTGGCGCGCACGGCGGCGTCATCCTCGGCGCGCTCAGCTTCGGGCTTGCCGCGTTTGATATGCTCGATGGTCATGGGGTCTCCTCCGGCTGATTTGGCGCAGGAATGCCACGGCCGGGGCGGGCCGGGCAATCGTGGTGGGGCCAGAGTGAAATTATTTCACCCGCTGGCACGCACCATCAGCCGCGCCGGCAGAATGCGGATCTGCGCGGGCGCGTCCGGGTCAGCGATCTGCGCGTCGATCAGATCCAGCGTCGCGGCCAGCATGGCGCGGATCGGCTGGCGCATGGTGGTCAGATCCCACGCATGCCACGCGGCCATGGGGATGTCGTCAAACCCGATGATCGCCACGTCATCCGGCACCCGCAGCCCCAGCCGCCTTGCGCAACCGAGCGCCGCCAGCGCCATCAGATCATTCGCGGCGAATATGGCGTCGGGCGGGGCGGGGCCGGTCAGCAGCGCCTCAGCGGCCTTCATGGCGCGATCATGGTTGAAATGGCCACGCAGGACGGTCGGGGCAATGCCGTCCTCAGCCAACCGATCCACAAAACCGCGGCGACGCTCTGCCCCGGTGGACACGCCCGGCGCGCCGTCGATCATCGCAATGCGGCGGTGGCCTTGGGCCAGAAACCGGTCTGCCACCACGCGCGCGCCGCCATAGTTGTCGCAGCACACCGCGTTCAGCCCTTTGTCAGCCTGCACGCGGTTCAGCAGCACCACCGGCATCCGGCGCGCCCGGCAGGCCCGCGCCAGATCTGATGACAGATGCGCCGACGCGATGATCGCCGCGTCTGCGCGGTGGTCCAGCACCTGCGCCATCACGCTGTCCACATCGCGCCCCGGCGCGGCGGCGTGCAGCAACAGGCGCTGACCGCGGGCGGCCAGCGCCTCAGCCAGCAGTTCCAGCGCGGCGGGGTAGAACGGGTTGGCCATGTCGCCCATCACCGCGGCAACCGTGCGGGCGCCCAGCGCGCCAATCGCCCGGCCACTGGGGGTGGCGTAGCCCAGCGCCTCAGCCGCGGCCAGAATGCGGGCGCGGGTGACATCAGCGATCGGGGCGCCGGGGGTGAAGGCGCGCGACACCGCGGCGACCGACACGCCAGCGTCGCGCGCCACGTCGCGCGCGGTGATCCGGGCCTTGGGCTGCGATGGGATCGGATCGGTCATGGGCGCATCTTTTCCAGTGTTGCACCACGCAGCAGACACGGTCCTACTTGCCGCGACAAGCGCCGGGCCGCCCCCGCCCCGCGCAATGACAGCGGAGAGCGCAATGAAACACCCCCTTGATCATGTGGCCATCGTCGGTGCCGGGCTGATCGGGTGCAGCTGGGCGGTGGTGTTCGCGCGCGCTGGCACAACGGTCACGGTGTTTGACGCCGATGCCGCGACGCTGGCGCGCGTGCCCGCCCGGGTGCGCGAAACGCTGGCCGATATGGAACGCCTCGGGTTGGCTGATCACATCGCCACCGTCGCCGCCCGCATCACCATCGCACCGTCCTTGCAGGCCGCGCTGGCGGGCGCGCAATATGTGCAGGAAAGCGTGTTTGAAACCCTTGAGGCCAAGCGCACCATCAGCCACCAGATCGGCGCCCTGATTGGGCCGGACACTGTGGTGGGGTCGTCGTCCTCAGGCATCCCGGCATCGGCCTTCACCCAAGGCGCGCCCAATCGCGGCCGCTTTTTGATCGCGCACCCGGTCAACCCGCCGCACTTGATCCCGGTGGTGGAGCTGGTGCCCGCCCCCTGGACCGACCCGGCAATCGTGCCTTGGCTGCGCGCGCGCATGGCAGATCTGGGCCAGACCCCGGTCGTGCTGACCCGCGAGGTGCAGGGATTTATCCTCAACCGTTTGCAAGGTGCGCTGTTGAACGAGGCATGGGCCCTTTACGACGAAGGCTACGCCAGCGCGGCGGACATCGACACGACCGTGTCCAAGGGGCTGGGCCTGCGCTGGGCATTTATGGGCCCGTTCGAGACGATTGATCTGAACGCCCCCGGCGGCATCGCCGACTATGCCCAGCGCCTTGGGCCGCTTTACCACGACATCGCGCGGTCGCGGACCGATCCCACCCCTTGGTCCCCTGCCCTGACCGCGCGTCTGGAGGCTGAGCGCCGCGAAACCCTGCCCGCTGACGCCCTGCCCGCCCGCGCGCGCTGGCGCGACATGGCGCTGATGCGGTTGGTCAGAGATCTGCGCAGCGCAGCCACGGGGGGCTGACTTAAAGGAAACCCGCCACTTCACGTGATGCACACAGGCGACACTTGACCAATCGAAAAACAAGGAAATAACAAGCGAAAGCCGCTTGCATAACAACAGAAATTTTAAGATATCTAAAAATTGTTTCCAAAATAAACAACTTTAAATGGGAACCGCACGAGACACTAATTATTGACCCCAGGCCGCGGCCATAGATAAGGATTTAATACGAATCGCGCATACGCGATCACAGATATGGAGAGAGCAGGATATGGCGCGACGAACTCTCGGGCTTGTCGATTGGGCAACCATCGCGGCAGCCTCGGCCATTCCGCTGGGCACCACGGCGCAGGCGGCTGAGCCTGACTTGTACACGCTCAATGGCACGGTGACGGTCGAACAGGCGTTGGACGACAACATCTACGGCACGGCGAATGACCGCGAATCTGATTTTATCACCCGCATCTCGCCGCGGCTTGAAGCCAAGGTGGAGACGAAAACCTTCACGGCCCGCGCGCTAGCCAGCGCCGAATACAGCCGCTTTGCCAGCCATCACGACGAAGATTACGTTGATGCGGAACTGAGTGCCGACGCGGTTCTGCGCTTTGTGGACGGGCTGTCGGCCTTTGCGGGCTGAGCACGCATGGGACCATGAAGACCGCGACAGCCCCGATGACGTCAACGGCCTGAACCCCACCGATTACCGCCGTCTGGGCGGTTGGGCGGGTTTTGATGCAGAGTACGGCACCAATTCCGCACGCGTCGGCATCAACTTTAACCAGTTCGATTTCGACGATGTCGAAGGAACCTCGGGGACCCTCGACAACGACTGTCGCGACCAGATGATGACCGAGACCGGTGCCCGCCTTGCCCATAAGCTGTCGGACACCCGCAGCGTGTTCGTGCAAGGCGTCTATGACCAGCGCAAATATGACAATCCGGGGACCCTCGTCCGCGATTCCGAGGGCTTCGCCTTTGCCATCGGGCTTGATGGCACATATGGCGCTTTGTCGGGCGAAGTGCTGGTCGGGTTCCTGATGCAGGACTACGCGGATCCCGGGCTTGGGGACGTGGCAACCTTCGACATCGGTGCTGCGCTGAAATGGACGCCTGCGCCGCTGACGCGGGTGCGTCTGTCGGTGGACCGCAGCATTGAGGAATCGACCTTAAGCATGGGCGGCGTCCCGGCCTCGTCTTACACGGCCACGTCGCTGCGCGTCCGCGCGGCCCATCGCGTGGCCAAACAGGTCAGCATCGGCGCCGACATCGCCTGGCAGATGGACACCTATAACGGCATCGACCGCACCGACCATATCGGGTCGTTCGGGGTAGACGCGCGCTATTACCTGACGCCCCATGTCTGGTTCGGCGCGGGCTTGCGGCACATTGAGCGCAATTCAAACATCGGCGGCGCTGACTTTGAAGCGAACGTCGCCATGCTGCGCATCGGTGCCCAGACCACCGCGGAATTCGCCAAGACCGCGGCGCTGTCCACCATGGGCCGCGCTGAGCTTTATGCCGGTGTCCAGGCGGGCCATTCCAGCATGGTGTCCACCCTCGACGGCACGCGCGGCGGCGGCGCTGATCCGGGCACCAATCAGGCATCCTTTGGCCGATGACGGCTTTGCGGGGGGCGTGTTCCTTGGCTGGCGTCACCGTGTCAACGACGCCCGCTTCGGCATCGAGGTCGGGGCCGAGCTGGCCGATGTAGACTGGGTCCATGACGCGGACCGTACGTTCTCCGTCAAGCGCAGCGATCTTTACAGCATCTCAGCCATCGCGGGGCTGGATCTGTCGGGCGGGTCTTTCGCCTATCTGCGCGGCGGGCTGGTGAACGCAAATCTTGAAACCAACTATTGCGAAGACTGCGGCAACTTCACTTCCAACCGCCGCGCCTTGGGTGCCCGGCTGGGCGTGGGCATAGAGGCACCAGTCACCGCCGGCCTGTCGGCGCGCCTTGACTATGTGGTCACCGCTTGGGATGACCATGACGCGGGCGTCGGCACATCCAGCGACAACTTCGCCGATGCCGAGGGCATGGCGCGGCTGGGCCTGATCTGGCGGTTTGGTGCCGAGGCCGACATCCCCAAAAGCGATCCAGTCGAATTTGGCGGATTTTACGTCGGTGCGCTGTTCGGGCATGGCGCGCTGATGTCCGAAAATGTTGGTGACCGCGATACCTTCACCCTTGATGCCCAGCGCGCAGGCTTTGGCGCAGGTTTCGGCGTGGTGGCAGGCTATGGCATGATCTTTGGCACTGATTTCTATGTCGGCGCTGAGGTGGATGCTGAGATTTCCTCAGTGAACTGGACCCAGGAACGCGCGCCTTCGGGCCGGGTCTATTCGATCGAAAAGACCCACAGCTTTGGCGCATCCCTGCGCGTCGGCTATGTGGTGAACGACGGCATGCTGATCTATGCGCGCGGTGGTCCGGTGATCAGCGGCTTTGACACCGATTTCGCCACCTCCAGCACGTCGACCGAATCGACCGAGGACAAGGTCGGCCTGCGCATCAGTGCCGGCATCGAAGTCAGCATGAGCGAGTCGCTGCGCCTGAGGTTCGATTACACCCACACCGAATACGACGATTTCGGCATCTCCTACGGGTCTGATGGGCGGGACGAATTCGACAATTCGGAAAATCAGTTCCGGATCGGCGTGCTCTACAGCTTCTGAGCAGCGCGCGCGAAGGTTGGCCGAGGGGCGGAGGAAACTCCGCCCCTCGGCTTTTTCATGTGCGGATCTACAAAAAGTTAAACGGATTGATCTCGATCAAAGATACAAATCAGCTACTGGATATTTTTAAGTAAAAGGTCCTAAACTGGGCGTATAAATACCTAAAAAACTGTGAATGGCCAACCTGACTAAATTAAGTTACAAATGAAAACCATCGCTTTCAAGAACACCGCTCTGCGCTCAATGCTTCTGGCCACCGCGGCTGCATTCACGTCTTCGCTCCTGCTACCTGCCGTCACCGGCGCTGATGTGGCGCTGGCCGAAAGCCACAGCGGCAAGGGCAGCATGGGCAAAGGTGCCGGCAAAGGCGGCTAGGGCGGTTCGGGCAAAGGGTCCATGCACGGTCTGTTCCGCGACCTGACCGGATCTTCGTCCGAAGAAAGCGACAGCGACGCGCCTGACTATGCTGGCGAAAAGGGCGGCAAGTCCGATGTGGGCGGCGGCAAGCCTTCAGGCGCTGATGCCAAAAAGGGCGATCTGTTCGGCGACATGTATGTGATTTTGCGCGACGATCAGGGCATCCCGATCCTGTCTGACGCGGGCTTCGTGCAGCCGGTCGACGCTGACGGCAACCCGATTGCGCTTGACGCCGAAGGTGCCCCGGTCGATCCGACCCTTGCGACAGAGGTTGCGCTGGGCCGCCTGAACGTTGGCCTTGCCCCGACCAAGGTGCTTGACCGCCGCGCGGACGAAGTGATCGCGCTGCTGAACGAAGCCACTGCAATTTCAACTGATGCTGCCGGGCGTCTGGTGCTGACCGTCGACGGCGTGGCGAAGACCATCGACAGCCCGCTTGAGAACCTCGCCCTCTATGTGGCGCTGGTGACCACCGGCTCGATCCCGGGCATCGATCCGACCTCGGGCGACTACGCCTTCCTCACGGATGGCGCGATCACCGCCGCGGATCTCACCGCCTCGGCCGCGTTCCTGGCCGCCGCCTCCGACAAGTCGGGCGAGCTGACGATCGACGAGGTCGCGTATCTCGACGCGTTCCTCGGCATCAACCTCGACGGCTCGGGCGACGTGACCTAGTCGGTCGTGGATTACACCAGCTTCTCCTACGACCGCTCGGACGCCTTTGACGGCGTGACGGCCTCGGTTCTGGTGCTGCAGCCCGACGGCATCACCTACGTGGTGACCGACGTCGAGGTCTACGACGCGGTGTTCGGCAACGAGGACTACACCGGCTCCGGCACCATCGAGGCCTTCGCTCAGGCCGCCGACGACGCGCGCTCCGTGGTGAACTACATCCACGAATACGCCATCCCAGCCGACGAAACCAACTGATCGGGCGGCGCATTGCAGGGGGGCGGGCCAGGGTCCGCCCCCTTTTGCGTCCCCCCCCCTCACTCAGCTTGCAAGGAAGATACAACATGACCATCGCAACGCTTCTGCGCCTGAGCGCGGCATTCATCCTTACCGCCGCCCTGACCACGGGTGCCGCGACCGCAGCCGAAACCGGCCATAGCGGCGGCAAAGGCGGCAGCAGCCATTCAGACAGCGGTGAAACCGACGGCCATACCGATGGCGACGACCATGCCGACGGTGGCAAAGGCAAAGGCAAAGGCCCCAAATACAAGGGCGGCGATCGCGCCATCGGCCACAAAGGCAAAGGCGGCCATATCGAAGACACGATCTTTCGCGGCAAAAAAGGCGGCGCAGGCGGTCATGATGCCGACGAAGGCGACAGCCACGACGGCGACGTCCACGACCACGGCTGACTGGGTCCACATCAAATAGGCCCACATCAAATTGCGGTGGCGCTTGATCGTGCAGGTGCCACTGCACGCGTTTTCCGCCCCATGTCAGCTGCCTGGCATGTCCATGCCGCGCAGTTAGATCACGGGGACCACCAGATCTTTTTCGTCGGTCAGGTGGCAGCTCAGCAAACGCTTCAGCCGCCTGATTTCGCTGTTGAATGCCCCCTGCCCTGTCGCGCATCACCGCCGCATCGCCATGCAGCTTGTCGCGCAATTTGCGCAACATCATGTGACGCTTCCCCCAGAACCGCACCAATCCGCCAAAGCCCCGATCACGCGCCCAGCCATCGCACGGGCGCTGCGCCAGCAACACGCGCAGGGCCTACGGCAGGCCTGTTCGGGTCGTGATGTCGAAATCAGCCCTCGCGCCGCCGCCGTCGCCCCCGCAGGCAGGGTGCGCGCGCCAGTCTGCCCTCGCCCTTGCCTGACGCGGCCATCCATGCTCTGACGCCCCGATCCGAACCAAGGAGCCCGCCCATGTCCGCCTATGAATTCGACACAGTGATCCTCGGCGCCGGCGCGGCCGGCATGATGTGCGCCATCCATGCGGCTGCGCGTGGGGGCAAGGTGCTGATCGTCGATCACGCCAAGGCGCCCGGCGAAAAGATCCGCATTTCCGGCGGTGGGCGCTGCAACTTCACCAACATGCACACCGAGCCTGGCAATTTTTTGTCGGGCAACCCGCATTTCTGCAAATCCGCGCTCAAGCGCTACACCCAGTGGGATTTCATCGCGCTGATGGACCGCCACGCCATTGCCTGGCACGAAAAACGGCTGGGGCAGCTGTTTTGTGACGGCAGCGCGCGCCAAGTGGTCGGCATGCTGGTGCAGGAGCTGGAGAGCGCCGGCGCAGAGCTGTTGCTGTCCACCGAGATCGTCGATGTCGCGCGCCATGAGAGCGATTTTTCCGTGACCCTGTCCGGTGCGTTCGGGCGTCGGCACGCGCGCTGCCGCCATCTGGTGATCGCCACGGGCGGCAAATCCATCCCGGCCATGGGCGCCACCGGCCTCGCCTATCGGATTGCGGAGCAATTCGGCATCCCGGTCGGTGAAACGCGCCCCGCCCTCGTGCCCCTGACCTTTGAGGGCGACGATCTTTACCGCCTGAAGCTGCTGGCCGGGGTCGCGGCCGAAGGCGCCGCAACCGCAGGCGGCGTGCGCTTTGATGAGGCCGTGCTGTTCACCCATCGCGGTCTGTCTGGCCCGGCGATCTTGCAGGCGTCCTCGTTCTGGCGCGAAGGGCAGGACGTGACCATATCCCTGACCCGCGGCGGAACCTTTGACGCGCTGAAAGCCGCACGCACGCAATCGGGCAAACGCGCGCCGGCGACGGTGCTGGCCGAATTGATGCCAAAGCGCCTTGCGCTGGATGTGGCCGCGCGGGTGGGCGCCACCGGCAATCTGGCGGACATGTCGGATGCCCGCCTGCGCGACATCGAAGCGGCGACGGAGGAATGGACCCTGCGCCCCGCCGGGTCGGAGGGCTACCGCACCGCTGAGGTCACGCTGGGCGGCATCGACACCGGGGCCCTAAGTTCGCGCACCATGGAAACCGCCGCCGTGCCGGGCCTGTTCTTTATTGGTGAGGCAGTGGACGTGACCGGGTGGCTTGGCGGTTACAATTTCCAATGGGCGTGGTCGTCGGGCTGGGCCGCCGGGACTGAGATCGCGTCGCGCTGACAAAAAGGGCCTGCATGTCACCATGCAGGCCCCAGTCGTCATAAAAAGGCTCAAGCAATTGTTTTCCCGCCGCGTGGCGGATCTGGGGCGACATTACCTGCACCGGATGAACAAAAAATGACGATGCAGGCGGCCCGCCGGATCAATCGTCCAACACGCCACGCGCCCATGCGCGGGCGATCTGGGAATAGGGCGCGTCAGGGGCGGTCTTTTCCCGCATCCGTTCGAACGCTGAGGCCCGCAGCGCATCAAGCTTGGCCGCCACGCGCGCGTCAAATTCATCGGCGCTGCGCGCGCGCAACTGCTCCGCCAACGTGCCCAACGACACGCTGAGGGTATAAAGAAACTCCATATCGCGCAGCACCCGCGTGCGCGCCTGCACCAGCCCGGTGCGGTTCAGCCCGAAGACCTGGATCGACACCGCGCCCATTTTGCTGACCGATGCGTCTGCACCCGGAACGGGGGTGGCCTTGGCGTGCACCAGCCCCAGCAGCGCGTCGCGGTCCACATGCCAGGCCAGATGATCGGCCGGATCGTCGCGGCACGGATCAAGCAGCAAGCGGTCCTCGGTGTCCGCGTCGTCCTTGTCGGCCCAGCGCGTCGCCTCAGTGCCCAAGGGGAACAGCGTCGCCTTGCCGGTGGTCGCCCTGCGCCAGCCGGATCCGGCCATGTCCGCCAGGCTTTCGCCCAAGGGCCCCGGCACGCGCTGCCCACGCCGCCGGTTGCAATCGATGCAGGATGGCAGCAGGTTGTCCCAATCCATCGCCAACCACCAATACCCGCTGTGATCGGGGGCCTCATCCACCGCGCTTTTGGGGCGGTAATGTTCCACATCCACCGGATGCACATAGTTATAGGCGCTTTCGCAATAGGCGCATTTGCGGTGGAACATGAGCTCCAGAGTCTGTTTGACCGCGTCCTCTTTGTAGCGTTTGAAGTTATAGCTGCCGTTTTTGGCCTGTGCGATGTGCTCCGCCACCAGATCCAGCTCAGACTTGCCCTTGGCGGCGCCGCGTGTGTAGGGCGCGGTCAGGATCGCGGGGCGGTCGAATTTGCTGCGGTCCACGAACCTCATGCCAGCATCTCACGCAGAAAATCCTTCACCGCCGCTTCGGCCTTGATCCGCGCGGCGCTGCGGATGGCGGCGTCCCCTGCCCGGCGGTCTTTCAGGTAATCGGCCACGGCGCGCTGCACCAGATTGGTGACCTCGGTCACGCCGGTGGGCATGCCTTCGACGATCTCATCGTTAAAGGCCCTGAGGGTTGCGCGATCCTCAACGCTCAGCACCGCGCCGGCTTCGCGGTCTGCGATCAGATCCGCGACGCGGGCATAGCGCTGCTCAGCCTTGGGGTCGTCCACTGAGGCCAGCTGGAACATGTCCGAGGTTAGCAACTGCTCCACGCTCATCCGTTCAAACGCGCCGAAATCGCCGACCCGTTCGACCTTTTCGGGGATCGCCCCCTCAGCCACCATATGACGGTTGAGCATCATGACCTCTCCCGCCCGCATCCCGCGCACGCAAAGGGGGTCGTGGCTGGTCAGGATGAAGGTGGCGCGCGGCAAGGCTTTTCGCAGCCCGTCGATGATCTGCAGCTTCCAGCGCGGGTGCAGATGGGCCTCAATTTCGTCAATCAAGATGATGGCGCGCGACAGGCGGGCCTCATACGGCGTCATGTCCTGGGCCAGCAGGCGGGCGAACACATCACAGACCAGCGCCAGCACCGCACGATAGCCCGAGGATGCATAGGCCAGCCGCTGGCGCAGAATGCGCGTGGCGCCATCTGGCAAATGGCGGATCAGGTTGATCCAGACGCGCGGCTTGCCGTCCTCAGGGTCGGGGGCGATTTCGATGGTGCCGAATTCGCCGTCGATGCGGATGATATGGCGCAGCGCGGCGGCGATCTGATCAAGCGCGCCGTCTTTGCGTTTCGCCAGCGAGATCAGCCATCCCTCAGGGTTGGACACATGCAGGGTGCTGTCGAACAAAGTGTCGATGAACCGCGTGTGGTCGGGCCGGGTGTGGCGCCCGTACAGCCGGTTGGGCCCATAGGCAAAGATCATCGGGCGCGCGGGGCCAGTGTCGCCGAACGGCTTCAGCCCGCCATCGGGGATGTTCGCGGCCTCATCATGCAGCACTTCGATGCCCAAGGTCCGCGCAACGTCTTCGCGTTCGTGAAACCGCACATCAACCCGCGCACTGCCCCGAGGCGGCGCGCCCGGCGCGCCCATGTATTCAGGGTTGAGGGTGATGCGCCTGGCCGTCAGCCCCACGGGCGGGCGGCGCAGCGCATCGCGCAGATCGTCAGGAATGCACGCCAGCACGATCGCCTCAAGGATCGAACTTTTGCCGGTCGCGTTTTCCCCCAGGATCAGCAGGCAGGGGGCGGATGGCGGCTCAATGCTGTCTGAGGTCAGGATTTCGGCGTCATCGGGCGGCAGGGCCTCGGGCAGCGCAAAGGCGATATCTTCGAGCGATTTGAAGTTGTGGATGGTCACGGTGTGGATGCGCGCATGGTCGGGGTCGTCGGGGAGCATGGGCGGCGATGCGGTTTCTCCGGCGGGCGGCTCCAGATCCGAGTCCGAAGCGGGTTGGCGCGTAAGCAGGAGTTCACGCATCAGCTCATTGGACGATGTGGAGTCAATTTTATGCACCTCCTCGGCCATTTCCAGCATCGTTTGCGCAAAGCGCGGGTCGCGCGCCCAGCGCGTCAGGGCGCCTGAAATCCGGGCCAGCGACAACGATCCACGTAGCGAAAGCTTTTTGCCCGCCAAGTTCATCACCCGGTGGAGAAACAGGTATGCCGTCCCTCCGAGCGGGGCGCCGCGATCGAACGTGAACGTCTGCGCCTCACCTGCGGGCGCCGAGCCCGCCAGTGCGCGGATCTTGGCGATCTCTTGCCAGATGACGGCCCGGCGCGCATCCACGAGGGACTGCCGGTTCAGCGCGAAATGCTCGATCGTCGCCTCGGCGCGGGCATTGAGCGAATAGAGGCGCCCGCCGCAACTTTGACGAAACGCGCGCGACGGCGCCGAGACTTCGCCGGGATGGTAGAGGAACGCGTGCTCTTGGGCGGGGGCGTCCTCTCGCCCAGTATTAATCGGATCGTCGACCGAGTGGGGGACCGGCTCCCGCGCGCCATCGACCGGGAAATGCGATTGGTTTGACGGGCGGCAAGCCGTGCAGATCGGATAGAAATTGCCCCAGTGGAACGCCCGCCACAGATAGCTTTGATCGTCTGCAGGCGTGTCCCCCGGCTGGGCATGGGCCGGTGGGCGAAAGCGGTAGGGCATAAGACTTACGTCCTGCTCGCAGAATGCGCAGCGCCCATTTGACAAATTACCCAGGGGGACGTTCAACGGCGCCCCCATACGCAGCTTCCACACTGGTGGGATGTCGGTCTGGGCGCGCACGTCATCTTGCAGCATGAAATACGCGCGCACGCGGCGGCGCGCCTCCTCAACCTGCTTTGAAGAAAACCAGCCTGGGACACTTTCCCACCGCTTGCTGTCATCAAAGATAATCATCTCAGCCCTCCGCGCGTCGGTCCGCATCGGCGATCAGGCGCACGGTGGCGTCCTGGCTCGGCACGTCGCCTTCTTGGACCGTGCGGCGGCCCTTTTCATCCGCCGCCGCGGTCGCCCCCGCGCCCAGCGCCGCAAGCCGTTCGGCAAACGGGGCCAGCACCTCAGTGCGCCAGCGGTGGGAATTGCCGCTGTAGCGCTGGGGGACGTGGTCGGTCAGGATTTCGGCATAGGTCTTGCCGCCCTCCATGCCCACGGGCACGGCGGCCAGCGATTGGGCGAAGCCTTGCAGCGATTGCTCCAGATTGGGCATCAGCGACAGCGCGCGGCGCCAGCGGTTTTCATCAAAGTCGAACTCCTCGACCAGTTTCACGCCCGCTTGGCGGCCATATTCGGCCAGCGTGGCAATGGTATCGGGGTCCATCGCGAGGTTCATGCCCCCCTCACGCGCGTCATCGAGCCGGATTTCGATGATCCGTTCGGCATAGCCCGGCAGCTTGGATTGCAGCGTGTCCTGCCAATCCTTGGCGGTGTTGAGGATCGCGAACACGAACGCCCCCACGCCTTTGATGGACCGGATCGGCAGGCTGGTGCTTTGCACCGGGGCGTCAGACAGGTGCACCCGTTCATTGCCGTGGCGCGCCTCGTCCCATGCGGTCAAGGAAATGCCGAAGGTCGGGCGGCGCGGCAGCAGCGCATCAAAGAAATGGATCGGGAAGTTCGACGAAATCCCGCCGTCTGAGAACAGGCACCGCCGATACACGCCCTTTTTGCCATCTGGCCCCGCGATCTGCCAATCACGCCGCCACAAAGGCACCGCCGAAATCAGCCCCGGAAAGCTGAGCGACATGCGCGCGCACAGCACCACTGGGAAATCGGCGGCCACCGGCAGGGGATACAGATCCTGCGGCCCCCCGGGCACGCCCTCAGGCGCAGCGTCACCGATCATGTGCGCGACCACGCGGGACGGGAACAGCCCTTCAAATTCGGCGCGGCTGAAGAAATGATGCTTGGCCCGCAGCGGCAGCTGATACGGGCGCTGCGACGACAGATCCGTGGTCATCGAGGCGACCTCGATGCCCATTTCTTCAAGCTGGCCGATGGTCAGCGGCGCGGCGGGTGCCCCATCCGGGCCCAGATTGCCCGCGGCCATGTCGATGCGGTCAGCGATCCATTCGGTAAGCGCCGGTTTGTCCGCATCGGGCATGGTCATGCCGGGGCAGATGCCGAAATCATGGGTGGGCAGGTCCTGGGTGATGTTGCGCTTCAGCGCCACAAAGATGGTGCCAATGCCGATCAGCGCCCCGACCAGCACCCCCAGCACCACCAGCGCGATGTTGCCCCTCGCCAGCCCGGCCGCGACGATCAGGCCCCCGGCCACCCCGGCCGCGATGACCAGTGGGCGGTGGGCGCGCAGCACGGCGCGCAGCGCGCCGCGCACCCCACCATCGCCGACCGCGGCCATCAAGATGCGATACAGCCCCGCCAGCTTGGGCGCGGGCTGGAACAGCGATTGCATGTCAGCGGCCAGTTCCTCGGCCATGCCGCCGATCATCACAAAGCCGGTCATGTCGTCTTTGGCAGGCGATGTCTGGCGGCGGTATTCCGCCCCCGCCGCCATCACCGCAGCGATGGCACCCGCCGAGGCGCCGCCGATGCTGCGCAGCCGGTACGCCTTGGCCAATTCAACGATGGCGAATGGATAGACGACGCCAGACGTGATGCCACCTTTCATGATCAGATCGCATTCGCGCATGGCGTGTTCCCTCCGTCGAAGATTCACTTGATTCGAATGGTCTCCCAATATTGCGCGCCGATCAACGGTGCGGCGTCAGTATTTGACCTGCCCGGCGATTGCCAAGCAGCGTTTGGACGGATGATTTGTCTCAGGCAGGCGGGGGGGCATTGTCGGCTTATGCGTCAAGGTCCCGGAGAACCTGCGCAGGGCGGATATGGGTGTGGACCATGCCGCCCGCCCCGCCCGGATCCGCAGCGCAGTGGCGATATGGGCGGGATGGGGCAGTGAAATCAGCCAGATCAGGGCGTGGGCATCGCCGCGCGCGGGATGATGGCACCGCGGTGCCCGACCACGATGCGGGCGCAGTCATGCCCGGCCTGCATCGCCGCGCCGATCCCGGCGCCCGCCAGATGCGCGGCCAGAAACCCACCGTTGAAACTGTCGCCCGCCGCGGTGCTGTCGATCATGCGCGCAGCGGGGGCAAAGACCTGGGCCCCCACCTCAGCGTTGATCGGGGCGGGGCCGGACGGCCCGCGCTTCAGCGCGCCTATGCCGGGACACACAGCGGAAATACGCGCCATGCACGCGGCCTCGGACACATCGCCGAACAGCGCCATTTCATCATCGAGCGACGGCAGCGCGATGTCGCTGATCGCCCACATGGCCATGACCGCATCGCGCGCGGCATCGGCGCTGTCCCAAAGCCGCGGGCGCCAGTTGCTGTCGAACGCAATGCGCACGCCGTCTGCGCGCAGGGCACCCAGATGCACGATCAGCGCCGTGCGGGTGGCGGGTGGCAGGATCGCCAGCGTGATCGCCGACAGATACAGCACATCCACCCCCGCCAGCGCGCTGAAATCAGGGCCCGCAGGTCCGTCAAACATCGACCGCGCGGCGGCCTGCGCGCGCCAGTAATGAAACGACCGCTCACCATCAGCATCGGTTGAGATGGCGTACAGCCCCGGCAACCGTCCCGGCAGGCGCGCGATTGAATCGGTCCCGACCCCTTCGGCCGCCATGAACCCCGCAATCCGGTCTGAATACGGATCATCCCCAAGCGCGCTGACATAGCTGACCGCAACCCCCGCCCCGGCCATCCGCGCCAGATAAATCGCGGTGTTGAGGGTATCACCCGCCACCCCGATATTGGCATGGGACGGATCGCCGGGGGGCGAGGATATCTCTATCATCGCCTCACCTATACACGCGACTTTCAGCGCCATCAGAACACTTTGCCGGGGTTCAGAATGCCTGCGGGGTCCAGCGCCGCCTTCACCCGCCGCATCAGCGCGATTTCCTCGGGCGATCTGGCCAGCGGCAGAAATTCCTTTTTCAGCGTGCCGATGCCGTGTTCAGCGGACACCGTGCCGCCAAATTCACCCACCAGCCCATAAACGATGGTGCAGATCGCATGTTTGGGCTGGGTGTCGGCGCCCGCAACCTTGGCGGTGATGTGCATATTGCCGTCGCCGATATGGCCGTAGAACAGCCCATGGGCCCCGATTTCCGCCAAGGCAGCACGGCAGGCCACGGCGAATTCGTCCATGCGCGCCTGCGCCAGCCCGATGTCAAAGGCGACATGATCCCCAAGGGTCACGCCAAATTCAGACACCGCGTCGCGCACCGCCCAGAACGATTTGATGTCGCCCAGCGATTGGGCGACGGCGGCGTCCTCAATCACGCCCGCTTCGGCCTGTGCCTCCAGCCATGCGTTGAACCGGTCCGGGTCGGTGGCGGCGTCGGTCCCCTGCGCTTCGACCAGCGCATAGATGCCGTGGCCTTGGGGCAGCGGCATGCGCAGCCCCGGCGTGGTGGCGATCAGTTCCCAGTAATCGGGCCACATGACTTCGAACGCCGACAGCATCGGCCCCAGCCCCTTGCGCGCAGCCGTCAGCAACCGCAGCAGATCGCCGTAAGATTTCAACGCGCAGACCGCCGCCATGGTTGAGGCAGGCTTTGGCACCAGCTTCAGCACTGCGCGGGTGATGACGCCAAGCGTGCCCTCAGCCCCGATGAACAGGTGTTTGAGGTCATACCCGGCGTTGTTCTTGATCATTTTATTGAGCGAGGTGACCACCGTCCCGTCGGCCAGCACAACCTCAAGCCCCAGCACCATGTCGCGGGTCATGCCATAGCGGATCACCCGGTTGCCGCCCGCATTGGTGCCGATATTACCGCCAATGGCGCAGGACCCGCGCGCGCCCAGATCCAGCGGGATCATCAACCCCGCATCGGACGCCGCCTTCTGGATAACCTCCAAAGGCGTGCCCGCGCGCACGGTCATGGTCATGGCGTCGGGATCGATTTCCTCAATGCCCGTCATCCGTTCAAGCGACAGCGCCACGCCGCCCGCAACCGGCGTGGCGGCGCCCGCAAGGCCGGTCATCCCACCCTGCGGCGTGACCGGCACGCCGTGGGCCGCGCAGATGCGCATGGCCGCGGCAACGCCCGCCGCATCGTGCGGCCGGATCACCGCCAGCGGGATGACGGCGGGTGCGCCGGACCAGTCTTCGATGTTGCGCGGCGGGATGTCGGCGCCGGTGGCCACGTCGCCGGGAAGGGCGGCGGTCAGCGCATCCAGAAAGGCGGTCACGATGTCAGCCCTTCGCCAGATGCGCGCATTCGGGGACTGCAGAGGTCACCGTGCCGTCGCTGAAGAACCGGTGCAGGTTTTCCGTCACCAGATCACCCATCGCCTGACGGGTTTCCACGGTGGCCGATCCGACATGCGGAAGCAGCACCACGTTGTCCATCGTGAACAGCGCCTCAGGCACTTTGGGTTCGTGTTCGAACACATCAAGACCCGCGCCGCCCAGACGCCCGTCCTGCAATGCGCTGACCATCGCGGCCTCGTCGACCACCGACCCGCGCGCGACGTTGATCAGCGTGCCGTCAGGACCAAGCGCGTCAATCACCGCGCGGTTCACCAGCTTGTCGGTCGCCGGGCCACCGGGGGTGATGACGATCAGATGATCGACCGCGGCGGCCATATCGGTCAGGTCGGCGAAA
Source organism: Paracoccaceae bacterium (assembly GCA_047610385.1). Taxonomy (GTDB): domain Bacteria; phylum Pseudomonadota; class Alphaproteobacteria; order Rhodobacterales; family Rhodobacteraceae; genus JBOCEF01. The sequence goes on from JBLGAC010000014.1 coordinate 48,697, forward strand.
TACTGCCATTTCACCGGCTTTTCGGTGCGTGAGTGATAACAGATCTCGCACCCGAACGCGGCCTCCAGCTTGTGCGCGATGGTTTGCCCGATCCGGCCCAGCCCGAGGATGCCAACTTTTTTACCCGCGATCGACCGGGTCAGTGGTGCAGAGCCAAAGCCGGTCCATCTGCCCGCGCGCACATAGGCATCGTCGCGCACCAGACACCGGGTCACCGCCAGCAGCAGCAGAACGGCGGTGTTGGCCACGTCGTCGTTCAGCACGTTGGGGGTATGGGTCACCACGATCCCGCGCGCCGCCGCGGCAGGCGCGTCCACCGCATCATACCCGACCCCGTAGCCCGAGATGATCTTGAGGTTGGGCAAAGCTGCCATAATCTCAGGCTTCACGCCGTCATGGCCGTTGGTGGCGACAGCCTCAATCGCGGCGCCATGGTCTGCAAGGAAGCCGGGCAGATCCGCGATCTCAGAGGTTTTGTGGATCTTGTCGAAATCGGCGGCCATGGCGGCCAACATGCGCGGCGTGGCGCCGCCGATCAGCAGAAGTTCGGTCATGGTGTGGTCCTTCAATACGTCGCCCGACCGCCCGAGATGTCAAACACCCCGCCGGTGGTGAAGCTGTTTTCGCGGCTCGCGAGCCAGGTGATCATCGAGGCGATTTCCTCCACCTCCACAAACCGGCCACGGGGGATCTTGGACAGCATGAATTGCACAAATTCAGGCTTCATCTGGTCGAAAATCCTGGTGCGGGCGGCGGCGGGGGTCACGCAGTTGACCGCGATGTCCATGCCCGCCAGTTCCTTGCCCAGCGATTTGGTGAACCCGATCACGCCCGCCTTGGATGTGGAATAGGCTGAGGCGTTGGGGTTGCCCTCTTTGCCCGCCACCGACGCGACGTTGACAATGCGGCCATAGCCGTTGGCCTTCAGGTGCGGGACCACGGCCTTGTTGGTGTAGAACGTGCCGTTAAGGTTCAGATCAATGATCCGGGCCCATTCATCCACCGGATAATCTTCGACCGGCGCATTAAGCCCCGCAATCCCGGCCGAATTGATCAAGATTGACAGCTTGCCCATATCGGCAGCCGCCTGATCGGCGGCGGCCTGCACCGCCGGCCAGTCGGTGATGTCGACGACAACGCCATCGCACCCCAGATCAGACGAGGCCGCGGCAAGCGCGCCCTCGTCAATATCCCAAAGCCTGACCCGCGCGCCGGAGGCGACCAGCCGCCGCGCCGTGGCCAGACCGATGCCCTGCGCGCCGCCAGTGACGACGGCCGCTTCTCCGCTCAGATCATAGCTGTGCATCAGGCATCCGCCTTTACGGTCTGGCGCTGGGTGCCCAGCTTGTCGATGCCAAGGGTCATGACATCGCCTGCTTTGAGGTAAACCGGCGCAGGCTTCATGCCCATCCCAACGCCGGGAGGGGTGCCGGTTGAGATCACATCACCGGGGTGCAGCGTGAACAGCGTGGACAGATGCGCGATCACCTGCGCCACGGTGAAGATCTGCGTCGACGTATTCCCAGTCTGCATCCGCGCGCCATTGACGTCGAGCCACATGCCTAGGGTCTGCGGATCGCCGACCTCATCACGCGTCACCATCCACGGGCCGGTGGGGCCAAACGTGTCGCACGATTTTCCCTTGGTCCAGTTGCCGCTCAGCTGGGTCTGGAAATGACGCTCAGACACGTCATTGAGCAGGCAATACCCGGCGACGTAATCCAGCGCGTCAGCTTCGGTCACATATTTGGCGGCCTTGCCGATGACCACGCCCAGCTCAACCTCCCAATCGGTGCTCTCAGACCCGCGGGGCATCACCACGTCGTCATTGGGGCCGACGATGGCGCTGTTGGCCTTCATGAACAGGATCGGATGGGCCGGGATCGGCAGGCCCGATTCTGCGGCATGGTCTGCATAGTTCAGGCCGATGCACATGAATTTGCCAATCGCCCCGACGCAGGGGCCAAAGCGCACATCGCCGTCGATTTTCGGCAGGGTTGCGGGGTCAAGCGCGGCAATGGCGGCCAGCCCTTCGTCGCCCAAGGACGATCCGTCAATGTCGGTCACATGGGCCGACAGGTCGCGCAGATCGCCCTGCGCATCGATCAGGCCGGGAAGTTCGGCGCCCGGGGCGCCATAACGAACGAGTTTCATTTGCGTGGTCCTTGTCAGTGATTGTTGCGCGGCGTGGCCGTGCGGCCAATGGCGCGGTAAGACGGCGCATCTTTCAAGGTCATGCCCTCAGCAAAGGGCTGCACCTTTTCGCGGAAATACTGCTGCCACGGCGACTGGCTGGCAGGCATCGCAAACCCGCCCGCAGCCGCCAGTGCGGCGCGCCGCGCAACGATCTCAGTGTCATCCACCAGCATGTCCACCGTGCCTTTGCGCAGATCAATCCGCACCTTGTCGCCGGTCTGGATGATCGCCAACCCACCGCCATCGGCGGCCTCAGGCGAGGCATTCAGGATCGAAGGGCTGCCCGAGGTGCCAGACTGTCGCCCATCGCCGATGCAGGGCAGCGCGCCGATCCCCTGTTTCAGCAGATACGCAGGGGGCCGCATGTTCACCACCTCTGCCCCGCCGGGATAGCCGATCGGTCCGGCACCGCGCATGAACAGGATGCAGTTGGCGTCGATGCCAAGGGCCTCATCATCAATGCGGTGGTGGAAATCTTCGGGCCCGTCAAACACGATGGCCCGGCCAACAAACGCCTCGGGATCGTCGGGGTTGGACAGATACCGCGCACGGAAGTCCTCACCGATCACCGAGGTTTTCATGATCGCGCTGTCGAACAGGTTGCCCTTCAGGTTGATGAACCCGGCCTCGGCCTTCATCGCACGGCCAATCGGGCGGATGACATCTTCGTTGATGATCTCACGCCCCTCACAGTTCGCCCCGATTGAGGCACCGTTCACCGTGATCGCATCTGGATACGGCAGCAGGTTGGCGCGCATCAGTTCGGCCACCACAGCAGGCACGCCGCCAGCGCGGTGGTAATCTTCGGCCAGGTATTCGCCAGCGGGCTGAAGGTTGACCAGCAGCGGCGTTTTGTGACCGACCGCCTGCCAGTCATCATTGTCCAGATCGACACCCAGATGCCGCGCGATGGCGTTCAGGTGGATCGGCGCGTTGGTGGACCCGCCAATGGCTGAATTGACGACGATGGCGTTCTCAAACGCCTCCCGCGTCATGATTTTGGACGGGTACAGGTCTTCGTGGACCATGTCGACGATGCGCAGGCCGGTGCGATACGCCATCTGGCCACGCTCCGCATAAGGCGCGGGAATGGCGGCGGACCCGGGCAGCTGCATGCCCAAGGCCTCGGCGAGGCTGTTCATGGTGCTGGCCGTGCCCATGGTGTTGCAATAGCCGACGGACGGAGCGCTGGATGTCACCAGCTCAATAAAGCCCGCAGCGTCGATTTCCCCCTTGGCCAGCATTTCGCGCGCCGTCCACACGATGGTGCCCGACCCGGAGCGCTTGCCGCGGAACCAGCCGTTCAGCATCGGACCCACCGACAGCGCAATGGCAGGGATATCCACCGTCGCGGCGGCCATCAGCAAAGCAGGCGTGGTCTTGTCGCAGCCGATGTTCAGCACGACGCCATCCATCGGATAGCCGAATAGCGATTCCACCAGCGACAGATACGCCAGATTGCGGTCCAGCATTGCTGTCGGCCGCTTGCCGGTTTCCTGGATCGGGTGAACCGGGAATTCCAGCGGAATGCCCCCCGCCGCCTGAATGCCGTCGCGCACGCGCTTGGTCAGTTCAATATGGTGGCGGTTGCAGGGCGACAGGTCGCTGCCAGTCTGGGCGATGCCGATGATCGGCTTGCCAGACTGCAATTCATCGCGCGTCAGGCCGTAGTTCAGATACCGCTCCAGATACAGTGCGGTCATTTCGGGGTCGAGCGGGTTGTCGAACCACAGGCGGGAGCGGAGGTCTTCGGGCTTTTTGCGGGTCATGGCGAAGGGTGTCCTGAAATGAAAAGGGGCCGGGGCGCAAAGGCCCCCTCAGCCCGACCAGCCGCCATCGATCACATGGGGCTGCCCGGTGGTGAACGCGCTTTCGTCCGACGACAGATACACCGCCAGCGCGGCAATTTCTTCGGCTGTGCCGATGCGGCCCATGGGCTGGCGGGCAACAAAATCTTTCATCGCTTTTTCATAGTCGCCGGTTGCGCGCAGGCGGTCATGCAAAGACGGGCTTTCGACGGTGCCGGGGCAGATGCAGTTGCAGCGCACGCCGCTGGTGATGTGATCGCGCGCCACCGATTTGGTCAGCCCGATGACGGCGGCCTTGGTGGTGCCATACACGAACCGGTTCGGCGCCCCGATGATCGACGAACAGGCGGACGACATGTTCACGATGCTGCCGGTGCCCCGTTCCAACATCCCCGGCAACGCAGCGCGGATGGTGCGGAACATTGACCGCACGTTCAGATCAAACGCGAAATCCCAATCATCGTCGGAACAATCGAGCACGCTGCCCGAATGCACAAAGCCCGCACAGTTGAACAGGATGTCGGCCTTGGCACCCCCGACGATTTCCGCCACCGCGGCGTCGTCGCGCACATCCAGCCGGGTGGTGGTCAGGTTCGCAATCCCCAGCCCCGCCAGTTCGGCCAGCGCCGCCTCGTTCACGTCGGTGGCGATGACATGCGCGCCCTCAGCGGCCATCGCGATTGCGGTCGCCCGCCCGATGCCCTGCCCTGCCGCGGTGCACAGCGCCCGTTTGCCTTGAAGCCTGCCGGCCATGGTCGTCTCTCCCTTGATCACCGCTTCGTGCGGCGCTTTTCGCAACGTTTTATGGGCCCGCTCAGAAAGTGATCTGCACCTTCATCGCGGTTGATTTGTCCAATGCCATGTCGAAGGCGGCGCCCGCATCCTCCAGCCCAAAACGGTGGGACAGCAGCGGCATGGGGTCTATTTCACCGCGGTCGATCATCTGCACCGCATGGGCGAATTCATGGTGAAACCGGAACGAACCGCGCATCTCAATTTCTTTGGACACCAGCAGATTGACCGGGAATGACGCCTCGCCGCCAAGGCCCAGCTGCACCAGAACCGCGCCGGGGCGCAGCACCTCTAGCCCCGCGCCGACCGCTTGCGGGGCGCCGGAGCATTCGAACATCGCATCGAACGTGCCTTTGTTTGCGCCATAGGCGGACAGGGTGCCCGGATCACCCACCATGTTGATCACCTGATCCGCGCCGATATCGCTGGCGCGCGCCAAGGCCGCCGCCGCCACGTCGGTGGCCACGATCTTTGCCGCCCCCGCGCGTTTCAGCGCAAGGATCGCCAGCGCGCCGATCGGGCCGCAGCCCGTCACCAGCACCTGTGCGCCCATCATATCGCCCGCCCGCTTCAGCGCGTGCAGCACCACGGCCAGCGGTTCGGCAAAGGCCCCTGCCTCAGCGCCCCTATGGCGCAGGACGTGGCATTGGGATGCATCCGCGACCAGCATCTGCCGGAACGCGCCCTGAATGTGCGGCATCGGCATGGCAGAGCCATAGAACCGCATATGCGCGCAATGGTTGGGGCGCCCTGCGAGGCACTGCGAACAGGCCCCGCAGGGGCGGGAGGGAGAGACCGCCACGACATCGCCGGGCATGAGGCCCGTCACATCCGGCGACACGGCGGTGATCTCTCCCGCCACCTCGTGCCCAAGGATCATCGGTTCGCGCACGCGCACGGCGCCGAATCCTCCGTGGGAATAGTAATGCAGGTCAGACCCGCAGATGCCGCCCGCCTTGATGGCGATGCTGACCTGACCGGGGCCGATGGCCTGCGCCGCGCAATCCTCAACGCGCAGATCGCGCGCGCCGTGGATGACGATGGCGCGGGTCACGGGCGCACGCCTTCGAAATCATCCTCAAGGTAAATGCGGATGATGTCGTCAAAGCTGCTCTCAGCCTCAAAGCCCAAAGCGGGGGACCGTTCGGGGGCGAAATCACGCGGCCAGTTTTTGACGATGGCCATGATCGCGTCGTCCGGCACGCGGCGGATCAGCGCCACCGCGTCGCTGCCCGCCACACGGCCCAGCGCCTCAATCTGTTCGGCCACGGTGCAGGACACGCCGGGCATGTTCAGGGACCGGCGCCCGCCAAGCGCGGCCTCATCCAGATCGGCGGCATGGGTCAGGAATTTGGCGGCAGATCGCGGCGAGGCATGCCAGTGCTGCACATCATCGCTGACCGGCAAAATGGCATCAAGCCCATTGAGCGGTTCGCGAATGATGCCGGAAAAGAACCCCGACGCCGCAGCATTCGGCTTGCCGGGCCGCACGCACACGGTCGGCAGGCGGATTGACAGCCCGTCGATGAAGCCCTTGCGCGCATAATCCGCCACCAGCATTTCGGTGATCGCCTTTTGCGCGCCATAGCTGGTCTGCGGCGCGCACAGGAAATCATCATCGATCTGCGCAGGGAACGGCGCGCCGAACACCGCGATTGAGGACGCGAACACCAGCCGCGGGCGATAGGCGCCTTTGCTGGCCTCATTCTGCGCGCGCAGGGCTTCAAGCAGATGCCACGACCCGCGGGCGTTGATGTCCCAGCCCTTGTCAAAATTGGCCTCGGCCTCGCCGGACACGATGGCCGCGAGGTGCCAGATCACGTCGGGCTTCAGGGCGGCCAGCCGCGTGGACTGATCGGCGTCAGCAATGTTGCCGGTCAGCACGGTGGTCTTGAACGCGGCACCCGCCGGGGCCTCGCCTGCCACGATGTCGTGCAAGATCAGCTCAGTCACCGCCCCACGCGCCAGCCCATGTGTCACCAGCCGTGCAGCCAGTTTGCGCCCGAGCATTCCGGCGCCGCCGAGTATCAGAACTTTCATGTCGCGGTTCCTTGCCAATCAGGCCAGTTTGTTGATGTCCAGAAGCTCCAGCCACAGGCCGGAATGATCTTTGTTGCCGCCATCGAGGTCATCGACAAAGCGGGCGAAGCGGTCGCGGACCTGTTCGGTCAGCGGCAGGGTCAGGTTGGCCGCGCGCGAGACGTCCAATGCGTTGTCCAGATCCTTGACCTGCAGGCGCGACGGGCCGCCGGGGGTGAAGTTGCCGGTGGTCATCCGCTCTCCATGCTGTTGCAAGATCACGCTGTCGGCGAACCCGCCTTTCAGCGCGTCGCGGATCGCGGCGGGGTCGGCGCCGCCTTCGCGCGCCAGCAGCATCGCCTCAGCCACCACACCGATGGTGACGGCGACGATGGTCTGGTTCACCAGCTTGGACAATTGCCCAGCGCCAACCGGCCCCACCCGCACCGGGCGGCCCATGGCCGACAGCACCGCATGGGCGCGCGCAATCAAGGCCGCATCGCCGCCCGCCATGATCGCCAGCGTCGCGCCCGCCGCCCCGCGGGTGCCGCCCGAGACCGGGGCGTCGATATGGCCAAGGCCCATCGCCGCCAGCTTTGCCGCATGATCGGTCGCCTCGGCAGGTTTGATTGAGGACATGTCGATCACCGCCGCGCCGGGCTTCATGGCCGCAGCAACGCCTTGGGTGAACAAAAGGTCCGCCACCGCGCCACCATCCGACAGCATGGTGATGACGAAATCGGCGCCCGCAACGGCGGCGGCAGCTGTGTCGGCCACCTGCGCGCCGTCCGCTTCCAAAGCCTCAGCCTTGGCGCGGGATCGGTTCCACACGGTGACGGCAAAGCCCGCCTTCAGGATGTTGCGCGCCATCGGGGCGCCCATCAGGCCGGTCCCGAGGAACGCGACGGTCAGATCAGACATGGCGGTCTCCCTGCCCCTTGATCGCCACCAGCGCGCCTGCAAGCGCGTCGGCCGGATCCTGGGTGATGTCGATTGTGATCACGCCGGGCTCCCCTTCGGGATCCTCAAGCGTGGCGAATTGGCTGTCGATCAGGCTTGGCGCCATAAAATGGTGCTGCCGCACGGCAAGGCGGGCTTTGATTTCTGCGCGCGCACCCCTGAGATGCACGAAGATCAGCGGCCCCGCGATCCGCAACCGGTCGCGATAGCTGCGCTTCAGCGCAGAGCACGCAACCACGATCCCCGGCGCTTCCTTCATCCGTGCCACGATCAGATCAAGCCATGGTGCCCGGTCCACGTCGGTCAGGGGCGTGCCGCCGGTCATCTTGGCAATGTTGCCCGGCGGGTGCAGGGCGTCGCCTTCAAGATATGGGGCACCAAGCGCATCGGCCAGCGCCTGCCCGAAGGTGGTCTTGCCGCAGCCTGCCACGCCCATCACCACGATCCCCGCCCGCGTCACAGCATCAGACCGAGACGGTCAGCCCGCCGTCAACGAACAACGTGTGCCCATTGACGAAGGACGACGCCGGGGCCGCAAGAAACACCGCCGCGCCGACCAGTTCTTCGGTGTCGCCCCAGCGGCCTGCGGGGGTGCGTTTGCACAGCCATTCAGAAAACGCCGGATCGTCGACCAGCGACTGATTAAGCGGCGTTTTGTAATACCCCGGCGCGATGGCGTTGATCTGGATGTTGTGCTTGGCCCAATCGGTGGCCATGCCGCGGGTCAGGTTGCGCACCCCGCCTTTGAACGCGGTGTAGGGCGCAACGCCGGGGCGCGCCAGTTCAGCCATCACCGAGGCGATGTTGATAATCTTGCCAGCCTTGCGCGGGATCATGCGCTTGGCGACGGCCTTGGACATCAGGAACGGCGCGGTCAGATGCACCTGCATCAGCTTGTTCCAGTCGTCATCCGCGAAATCTTCCAAAGGTCCGCGGATCTGAACCCCGGCATTGTTGATCAAGATGTCGATCGGGGTTTCATCGTCCAGCGCCGCAACCGCATCGCCGACGGCGATCGGGTCGGTCACGTCAAATGCGGCGGCGCGGGCAGACAGCCCTTCGGCAGTGATTTCGGCGGCGGCAGCTTCTGCCTTGGCAGCGTCGCGGCCGTTCACGATCACTGAGGCACCGTGACGCGCAAGCCCGCGCGCCAGCGCAAAGCCGATGCCGGAGCCTGAACCGGTGATGAGCGCGGTCTTGCCGCTCAGGTCGAACAGAGGCGATGTCATGAGGTCCGGCCCTCCTCAGGCCGCAGGCTTGGCCGTTCAGGCCGTGATCTGGTGGTCCGCCACGTCGCGGCGATAGGTTTGCAGATGCGCCGCGATCGCCGCCTGGCAGGCGGGAATATCCCGCGCCACCGCCGCGTTCAAGATTGCGGCATGTTCGGGGATCGTCTCAGGCCGAAACCCCGCTGAGGACATCTCAGCCACCACCTGCTGGCGGAACTGCTCGTAGATGTTGCGGTGCGCGGCCCGCAGCGTCACCGAGGTGCAGGCGGACATCAGCGTGTCGTGAAATTCCCAGTCGATCCGGGTCCAGATCGGGATGAAGGGGGCGATATCGCCGGCGTCCTGCATCTTCTGCTCAATATGGCCCAGCTTGTGATGGGCGGCGTAAAGCTGCGCCTCCCATTCCACATCGCCGCTGCGGATGCTGTCGGCGGCGCCTTCGCATTCCAGCAGGATGCGCAGGTTCATCAGCTCCGTCAGGCGGCGGGCGTCGGCCTCAGGCACACGGAACCCACGCTGTTCCTCTTGTTTCAGCAGGCCTTCATGGGCGAGGCGCAGGAACACTTCGCGCATGGCGCTGGCGCTGACATCATAGGTGTCGCGCAGCGCGTCGGGGCGCAGCTTTTCCCCGGCGAGGAATTCGCCCGCCATCAGGCGCGCTTTGACAGAGCGGTAAATCGTCCCGAGCGTCGTTCCCTCCTGCGCCATGCTTTCGCTCCCCAGCCAGCGGCAGAGGTGATCCCCACCTTGATGCTCGCTTTGATTCAGACCCCGAACTTACTGCCAGTTTCAAGAGAATCAAGGAATTTTGAAATTTTTACTAATTTCAAAGTTTTGCTTGGCGCATGAGGATTTCGTTGTTACCGTCCGCTCCGAGCCGTGGGGTAAATCCACGGCCGCAAGGGATGAACTGCGGACGCCAGATCCGCTCCGCCACTGGGAGGAAACCATGAAAACGCTCACCACGCTGATGGCCGCCGCCGCGACCATCGCATTGACCGCCGGCGCCGCGTCTGCCGCGGACGCCACGCATCTGCGCATCCAGACCCATTACGCGCCGGAAACGGTGTCGGGCAAACTGGCCGGCCAGTTCATCGACGACGTGCAGGTCATGTCGAACGGCGAACTCACCATCGAGATGTTTTATTCGTCTGCGGTCGTGAAATCGGTTGAAACCTTTGACGCCGCCGCAACCGGCATTCTTGACTGCGACATGACGGGCGGCGCCTATCAGACCGGCAAAAACCCCGCCTTCCAGTTCGTGGGCGACATCATGGGCGGCTACGATACGCCCTATCAGCAGCTGTCTTGGCTGTATCAGGGCGGCGGTTTCGCTGCGGCTGATGAGCTGTACCGCAAATACGACATGAAGCTGGTTGGCTGGTGGATCTACGGCCAGGAATCGCTGGTTTCGACCAAGCCGATGCGCGGTCCGGACGACCTGAAGGACTGGAAGTTCCGCTCCCCCCCGGGTCTTGAGACTGAGATCTTCGCCAATCTCGGCGCCTCGCCGATCGTGATGGATTTCACCGAAATCTTCACTGCGCTGGAAACCGGCATCATCGACGGCGCCGACGCGTCGGGCATCGCGAACAACCGCAGCCTCGGCCTGTACGACATCGGCAAGCACACCAACTACCCGGGCTTCCATTCGATGCCGTCGGATCATCTGGCCTGCAACGCCGCGGTGTGGGACGCGATGCCTGAGCATCACCGCCGCATCATGGACACCGCCATGCAGAAGCTGGCGCTGCAGACCGCGCTGACCTTCGAAGTGAAGAACGCTGAGGCCGTGGCCGACCTGTCGGCCAATGGTGTGGCCATCTACAACTGGTCCGCCGAAGACCGCGCTGCCTTCCGCGCCGCTGCGCAGTCGGCTTGGGATGGTTGGGCTGTCAAAACGCCCGAAGCCGGCGCCCTGGTTGCGTCGCACCGCGCGTATCTTCAGCAGCTCGGCCTGATCGCCAAGTGATTTGACACAGGGGGCGGGACGGCCATCGCGCCGTCCCGCCCTTTTTCCGATCTGCGAGGCACAGTGCGAGACGGTTTTCGCGCGCGCCGGGGGGAACATTTAAATGATCGAACACGAACGCACGGGACCGCTCGATCTGGTCACCTGGGGGTTCAGCCGCGTGGCAATGTGGGCGCCAGCCTTTGTCGTCGCGATCATCTTCTTCGAAGTTGTCATGCGCTATGTCTTCCAGTCGCCCACGCTGTGGGTGAACGAGATGTCGCTGTGGGTGGCGGGCGGCATCTATATGACCGCCGGGCTTTATGCCATGCAGCAGCGCAGCCATATCCGCATCTTCATCATCTATGACATCTGCCCGCGCCCGGTGCAGAAGCTGTTCGACATCCTGTCGCTGATATTCCTGTGGATCTTTGTCGCCGCCGTGATCTATGGCGGCTATGGCGAGGCCTATGCAAAGTTCATGCGGTGGGAAAAATTCGGCACCGCGTGGGATCCGCCCATCCCCGCCACCATCAAGCCACTGGTCCTGATCACGCTGGTCTTCGTCGCGCTGCAGGCGCTGTCGAACCTGATCAACGACTGGAACCGCGCGCCCGAAAGCCACAATCCGGCAGATGATCTTGACCTTCCGGTTGGCATCGACAAGCCCGATTACGCCGTGAAGCCGAAATGAGCATCACGGGAAGGATAAAATAAATGGACATCGGGACGATCTCCCTCATTCTGCTGATCGGCATGCTTGTGCTGCTGGCCATCGGGATGCCGCTCGGCTTCGCGTCGGGTTTTCTTGCTGTCGTGGTGATGTACCTGAAATTCGGGCCGGACATCCTGTTCCGCACGTTCGGGACCGGGCCGCTCAATATCCTCGCGCAGCGACTGTACGGCGTCATGACCGATTATGTCCTGATATCTGTACCATTATTTATCTTGATGGCGACGCTGCTTGAACGCTCCGGCATCGCCAAGGACATGTACACGTCGCTGAACATGTGGATGAGCCGGACCCGCGGCGGCATCGCTGTGGTCACCGCGATCATGGCCATCGTCATGGCCGCCATGTCCGGCATCATCGGCGGAGAGGTCGTGCTGCTTGGCCTGATCGCGCTGCCGCAGATGTTGCGGCTGGGCTATGACCAGAACCTCGCCGTCGGCACGATCTGCGCCAGCGGCAGCCTTGGCACCATGATCCCACCGTCGATCGTGCTGATTTTCTACGGGCTGATCACCGAAACCTCAATCCATGCGCTGTTCAAGGCGGCGTTCATTCCGGGGTTCATCCTGGCGGGCTGCTACATCGTCTACATCATCGTGCGCACCCGCTTGCACCCCGAACAGGCCCCCCTGCCGGAGCCGACCGACGAGGACATGCTGTTCAGCGACAAGTGCAAATGCTTTGCCGCTTTTGTCGGCTGGCTGCTGGCGATCTGGGGCGCCGGTGCGCTGATCCATGCTGGCGCGCATGAACTGCAGCACAACCTTGGCCTGCTGCGCGCCGATGATTATGATCCGTACTCGGTGACCTCGGTCACCAAGTTTGCGTTGTTTTTTGGCGCAGGCATGACACTGCCCTACTTTGCTTTCGGCAAGGCGATCATCGTGCAGGCCTGGATCATGAGCAAAGGCCTGATCGCACCGCTGGTCGTGGTGTTCGTGGTGCTCGGGTCGATCTATGGCGGCGTCACCGGGATCACTGAGGCTGCCGGCATGGGCACCGTCGCGGTGCTGATCCTGATCTGCGTCCGCAGGGAATTTTCGATCCTGCTGGTGCGTGAGGCGCTGATGCGCACCTTCAAATCCACCGGCACCATCATCTGGGTGACCTTCGGCGCGACCGCGCTGGCGGGGGCCTACACCATCGCGGGTGGGCCGACCTATGTGGCCAACATGATCACCGGCGCAGATCTGCCGACGCTGGGCATCTTGCTGGTGATGATGGTGATGTTCCTGTTCCTCGGGGCCTTCATGGATTGGGTCGGGATTGTGCTGCTGGTCATGCCGGTGTTCCTGCCGATCGTGCTGAAGCTGCCGGTTGAGGAACTGGGCCTGTTCGGGCCGCTCACGGTCGATCCGCGCTTTGTGTCAGTGTGGTTCGGGATATTGTTCTGTGTAAACATGCAGGTCAGTTTTCTGTCTCCACCGTTCGGACCGGCTGCGTTCTACCTCAAATCGGTCGCACCGCCGCACATCTCGCTGCCGGACATCTTCCGCGGGTTCCTGCCCTTCATCGGCATTCAGATCTTTGTGCTGATGCTGGTGTTGTTCTTCCCCGAAATCACGATGATGTTCCGCTGATCCTTTGGGGGGGGGGGCGCCGCAAGGTGCCGCCCCCCCCTGTTTTGCCCTTCACCGGAGGCCCCCTGCCATGCTGAGCCAAGCTCAGATCGCATCCTTTCATCAAGACGGTTTTGTGGTGGTTGAGGACGTGCTGTCCCCGGCAGTTCTGACCCCGGTGCGGGCCGAATACGCTGCATTGATGGACCAGCTTTATGCGCGCTGGCAGGCTGAGGGCCGCGTGCCCGATGCCACCGGCTTTGATGCAAGGCTGCTGGCGGCCTACAAGGCAGGCTGCGACTGGTTCCAGCCCATGGACATCTCGCTGCCCGGCGGGAAGATTGCGGCAAACACCCCGATGCATTTCGGCCCGGCGGTCTTTGACATGATCACTGCGCCGCGCCTTCTGGACATGGTGGAATGTCTGATCGGGGGGGAACTTACCTCCAACCCCATTCAGCATGTGCGCATCAAGCCGCCCGCGACTGACCTGCGCGGCGGTGAAAACCGCGCCCACATCACCGCCACCGACTGGCATCAGGACCGCGGCGTGGGACATGAGGCCGCCGACGCGACCGACATGATCACCGTCTGGCTGGCCGTGTCCGACGCGACTGTGGCGAATGGTTGCCTGCAGGCGATCCCCGGCGCGCACCGCGCTGGGATGCTGCCGCACTGCCCCAAAACCCAGACCGCCATCGCCGACGGGTTCATCGACCCGGCCGCCGCGGTGCCACTGCCAGTGAAATCAGGCGGCGCGGTGATCTTTCATCCGCTGACGCCGCACGGATCGCTGGCCAACACCACCGATGGCTTTCGCTGGTCGTTTGACATCCGCTTCAACCGCACCGGACAGCCAACCGGGCGCGCCCATTTCCCCAGCTTCGTTGCACGATCCCGCACCGCGCCCGACACCGTGTTGCACGACTGGCGCAAATGGCGCGGCATGTGGGAAGATGCCCGCGCCCGCCTTTGCACCGCGGACCATATCGACATCCATCGCTGGACCAGCGATGCGCCCTTCTGCGCCTGACCGGAGCCACCCCAATGACCCCTTTCATCCGTCTCGACGCCGCCGACAATGTGGTGACGGTCACAAAATCCACCGAAACCGGCGCTGATATCGACGGTGCCCTGACCACCGGCCTGATCCCGCGTGGGCACAAGGTGGCGACCGCCGCCATTCCCATGGGCGCGCCGGTGCGCAAATACGCCCAGGTGATCGGCTATGCCAAGGCCGGCATCGCGCCGGGCGATCATGTGCATGACCACAACATTGAATTTCGCAATGTGGACGCGGAGTACGAATTTTCGACCGACCTGCGCCCGATTGCGATGGTCCCCGAGGCCCAGCGCGACACCTTCATGGGATACCGCCGGGCCAACGGCACTGTGGGCACGCGCAACTACATCGCGGTGCTGACATCGGTGAACTGCTCGGCCACCGCCGCGCGGATGATCGCGGGCGCGTTCGGGCCAGAGGAAATGGCGAAATACCCCAATGTTGACGGTGTCGTGGCCTTTGTGCACGGCACTGGCTGCGGCATGGCAGGCGACGGCGACGGGTTCGAAGCGTTGCAGCGCGTCATGTGGGGCTATGCCAAGCATCCCAACCATGCCGGCGTGCTGATGGTCGGTCTGGGCTGTGAGATGAACCAGATCGACTGGCTTTTGGAGGCGTTCGGCATCACCCGCAGCCCGATGTTCCAGACCATGAACATTCAGGATGTCGCCGGGCTGCGCCGCACCATAGAATTGGGCATCGACAAGGTCCGCTCCATGCTGGCCGTGGCCAATCAGGCGACGCGCGAACCCTGCCCGGTGTCTGAGCTGAAGGTCGCGCTGCAATGCGGCGGGTCTGATGCGTGGTCCGGGATCACCGCCAACCCGGCCTTGGGCCATGCCTGCGATCTGCTGGTCGCCCAAGGCGGCACCGGCGTGCTGGCCGAAACCCCTGAGATTTACGGCGCTGAGCACCTGCTGACCCGCCGCGCCGCAACCCGCGCCACCGGCGACAAGCTGATCAACCTGATCCGCTGGTGGGAAGATTACACCGCCCGCAACAAAGGCTCGATGGACAACAACCCCAGCCCCGGCAACAAAAAGGGCGGGTTGTCGACGATCCTTGAGAAATCCTTGGGTGCCGCAGCCAAGGGCGGCACCACCCCCCTGACCGGCGTCTATAAATATGCTGAGACGGTCACCAAGCCCGGCTTTGCGTTCATGGACAGCCCCGGCTACGATCCGGCATCGGTCACCGGGCAAATCGCGTCGGGGTGCCAGTTGGTCGCGTTCACCACCGGGCGCGGGTCAGCCTTTGGGTCCAAACCCAGCCCGTGCATCAAGGTCTCCACCAACACTGAGATGTATACGCGGATGATCGAGGACATGGATGTCGACGCTGGCGCCATGCTGTCCGCGGGCGTATCGCTTGAGGCCAAGGGCCGCGAGATCTATGATTTTCTGCTGCGCGTCGCGTCCGGCGAAGCGTCGAAATCTGAGGCGCAGGGTCTGGGCGATTACGAATTCGTCCCCTGGCAGATCGGCGCCACCATGTGAAACCGGGCGCCTCGGCGCCCGCTTTTACGTTCATATTCTAAGGGAGCCTTCACATGACCAAACCTGCAATCGGCTTTATCGGCCTCGGCCTCATGGGCTCTGCCATGGTGCACCGGCTGCTTAATCTGGGCTATGGCGTCACGATCATGGCCAACCGGTCGCGCCCGCGCATCGACGCCGCGGTGGAAGCCGGGGCCGTTGAGGTCGGCAGCGCCAAGGATGTCGCCGCCGCCGCGGACATCGTGATGCTGTGCATGGACACCTCCGCATCCGTGGAATCGCGGATGTATGGCGATGATGGCGTGATCGCCGGCATGCGGCCCGGTGCGGTGGCGGTGGATTTTGGCACCTCGCTGCCCGGATCGACCCGCAAGATCGGCGACGCCGTGACCGCCGCGGGGGGCACATATCTCGACGCCCCGCTCGGGCGCACGCCCGCGCACGCGATTGAGGGCAAGCTGAACATCATGGCCGCCGGGGATGACGCCGCCTTTGCGCGCATCAAACCCGTGCTCAGCGATCTGGGGGAAAACGTCTTTCACCTCGGCCCCCTCGGCACCGGCCACACCATCAAGCTGATGAACAACTTTTTCGGCATGACCGTGGCCGCCGCAATGTCTGAGGCGTTCGCCACCTGCGACCGCGCAGGCGTGCCGCGCCAAGCGCTGTATGACGTGGCGTCGGCGGGGCCGCTGCATTCAGGGATGATGGATTTCGTCAAAGCCTATGCGGTAGACGGCAATCCGAACAAACTTGAATTCTCCATCCGCAACGCGGCCAAGGATGTCGGCTATTACGCCCAGATGGCCGAAGAGGCAGGCGCCGTCAGCCTGATCGCGCCCGCCACCAAAAAGGCGCTCAGCCTTGCGGTCACCTCTGGGCATGGCGACAACATGGTTGGCCAGCTGGTGGATGTGTTCACCGCGCTGGCAGGCAATAAAGGCTGAGGGACGCAATCAGATGGCCGGGACCACCGCCAAAAAAAACCAGGACCTGCCGATGGCGGGAATTGCGCTGACGCTGTTCGCGTATTTCATGTTCTCAGCGCTGGATACGTCGGCCAAGTGGCTGGCGCTGGCGGGGATCCCGGCCTTGCAGATCGGCTTCATGCGTTATGCGGTGCATTTCGTGGTGTCTGCGGGCGTTGTGGCGCGGCAGGGCGGCGGGCTGTCGCGGTTTGGCAGCGACAGCATGGGGTTGGTGCTGGTGCGTGCGGTGATGCTGATGGCATCGACCTTGTGCAATTTCGTGGCCATCCGCTACATCCCGCTGACGCTGACGGCGACGATCATGTTCTCTGCCCCGATCATCGTCACGGCACTGTCGGGGCCGGTGCTGGGCGAAAAGGTCGGGTTGTGGCGCTGGGGCGCGATTGTGGCGGGCTTTGTCGGCGTGGTGGTGGCGATCCGGCCCTTCGACGCGGATTTCCATTGGGCGGCGCTGTTGTCGCTGACCGGGGCTGCCAGCTTTGCGGGCTATCAGCTGCTGACGCGAAAGCTGGCGGGCAAAGTGTCCTCGGACACGATGCAGCTTTACAGCGGGGCGGTGGGCACCTGCCTGCTGGCACCCTTTGCCATCGCGCTGTGGCAAAGCCCTGACACGCCGCTGGCTTGGGGCTTGCTGATCGGGGTCGGGTTTCTGGGGTGGTTCGGGCATGAAATGCTGACCCGCGCTTACGGCATGGCATCAGCCAGCGTGCTGACCCCGTTCTCCTACGCGCTGATCATTTATCTGGGGGTCTGGAGCTGGCTGATCTTTAAGCAGACGCCAACCCAAGCCACCGTGATGGGCGCCGCGATTGTCATGTCTGCGGGGCTGGTGATCTGGGTGCGCGAACGGGGCGACGCCCGGCGCCGCCGCATCCCGCCCCCGGTCTGATCCGGGGGGGCGGGGCCATATCAGGCCCGCGCAAAGCCGAACAGCCGCGCGGGGCTGTCGACCAGCATGGTGCGCCGCGCCTCATCAGACCCCGCCCAGTCCATCGCCAGATCAAGCAGATGGGCGTCATCGGGGTAATCGGCCGTCTGGCGGATCATGTTGTGGGGCCAGTTGGTGCCCCAGACCAGCCGCTCAGGCGCGAAATCGGCGATGTCGCGGGCAACGCTGGCAATGTCGGGGTAATCGGGGCCGCTGGTTTTGGTTGCCTCATAACACCCGGCGAATTTGAACCAGCAATTGCCGCGGTCGATCAGGGATTTGACCGCGTCAATTTCAACGCTGCCGGGGGCGGCACCGCGGTGGAACTTGCCGTGATGATCAATGATGAACCGCGATTTCAGCGCCCCCAGCCCGGCCATCTGGTCGAGGATCGTTGATCCGTCAAACTGCACCGCCAGCGTCCAGCCATGGGCGGCGGCGCGCGCGTCCACCGCCGCCAGATCAGCCATGCCCGTCGCCCCGCCCGGCAGGTCCATGATCCGCGCACCGCGCACCCCGGCATCGTGCAGGCGGGCCATTTCAGCGTCTGAGACATCTGGCCCGATCGCCGCCACCCCCCGCGCGCAGTCGCCCATTTCGCCAAGGCAGGCGATCAGGTTGCCGTGATCGCGGCCATGGGCGTTGCCTTGGGTGATCACGACGCGGGAAAGGCCCAGCCAATCCATCACCTTGCGATAGTCTTCCGCGCCCGGCACGCCGGCGGGCAGCGCCAGCGCGCCGGGGGCCGACGCAAAGCCCGGCAGATACATGTGCATCTGGCAATCGGTCGCGCCTTTTGGCATCGGGCGGGCAGGCGCATTGCCAGCCAATTTGCGCACCAGCGTCATGTCGCGGCGCCCGGCGCATAGGCGGCAAGCGCGGAATGGTCGATTGCGATGCCAAGGCCGGGGCCATCAGGGATCTGCACCCAGCCGTCTTGATGCTCCAACGGGCGGGTAAGAATGGCTTGGCGGAACGGGTTTTCCGTGCGGTCGAATTCCAGGATAGGCTCAATCGGGGATTTGCGCGGCGGGTTGGGGGGCAAAGCGGCCATGAATTGCAGGCTGGCGGCGATCTGCACGCCGGTGCCCCAGACATGCGGGACCAGCCGCACCCCCGCCATCGCCGCCATGTCCGCAACCCGGCGCATTTCCGTAAAGCCCCCGGTGCCGCAGATGTCGGGCTGCAGAATGTCGACGGCGCGCCGGTTCAATGGCGCGGCCATGGCGTAGCGGCCATGCCATGTCTCACCGCCCGCGACGGGAATGGGCTGACCCGCGCGCACTGCCTCATAGGCACCGATTTGTTCGGGCAGCACCGGTTCTTCGAACCAGTCGATGCCGAATTTGGCGGCGCGGCGGCCAAGCTCGCAAGCCTCCAAAACATCATAGCCGTGATTGGCGTCGATCATCAGGCGGATGTCGGGGCCGATGGCATGGCGCACGGCCTCAATAACGCGCAGATCTTCGGCCACATCAAAGCCGATCTTGATCTTGACGGCGTGGAAGCCGTCGCGGCGATAGCGCGTGACCTCAGCCGCGATGTCGGTGACACGGTCCACGCCTTCGCGCCGGAATGATCCGGTTGCATAGGCGCGCAGTTTTTCGCGGAACCGCCCACCCAGCAGGACGCTGATCGGGGCGCCGAAATGTTTGCCCTTGATGTCCCACAGCGCG
This sequence comes from Paracoccaceae bacterium, assembly GCA_047610385.1. GTDB lineage: Bacteria > Pseudomonadota > Alphaproteobacteria > Rhodobacterales > Rhodobacteraceae > JBOCEF01. The sequence continues at coordinate 68,096 of JBLGAC010000014.1, forward strand.
ATGTCGATGCCCGACAGCGCGGTCATGGTCAGCCCGCGCTGGCCCTGATCGCGCAGTGCGTTGTAGCAGGTGATCCAGATTTTCTCAGTCTCAAGCGCGTCTTGCCCGATCAACCAAGGCGCATAGGCCGCAACCACGGCGGCGTTGGGCCCTGCAGGGCCAAGGCATTCGCCCCAGCCGACGGTGCCGTCCTCAGTGGTGATCTCCACCAACACATGGCTGCGCTTGTCGAAATGCATTGAGGCGCTTTCGAACGCCACCCCCAGCTTATGCTCCAGCAAGTGCGTGCGCACGGATGCGATGCGGGTTCCCTTGGTCATCGCGCATAGCTCCCGATCAGGGCGCGCATCATGTCGTCTTCGTCGGGCGTAAGGTCCATGAGCGGGGCGCGCACCGGCCCGGCATCAAACCCCTGAAGCCGCACGCCCGCCTTGATCGCCGCGACGGCATAGCCTTTGCCGCGGTTGCGGATCGCCATGAACGGGTAGAAAAACTCACGCAGGATCTTTTCGCACCCGGCACGATCCCCACCGCGCAGCTTGTCGTAGAAATCGCAGGCCAGACCGGGGACAAAGTTGAACACAGCGGACGAATATGTGGTGAACCCAGCGCCCAGATAAGCCTCAGCGAACAGTTCTGCCGTGGGCATGCCGCCAAGATACATCAGCCGGTCGCCGATGGTCGCCGTGATCTGGCGCACCAGCCCGATGTCGCCCGACCCATCCTTGAACCCGATCAGATTGGGGCACGCATCGCACAGGCGCTGCAACGTGTCGGCCTGCAAGATTGCGTTGTCGCGGTTGTAGACCATGACCCCGATGCCGACTGCGTCGCACACCGCTTTGACATGAGCAAACAGCCCGCCTTGGGGCGCGTCGATCAGGTAATGGGGCAGCAAAAGGATGCCATCCGCCCCAGCCTTTTCCGCCTGTTTGGCGAGGTCCACCGCCATCACGGTGCCATATCCGCAGCCCGCGATGATCGGCGTGCCACCTGCCGAGGCCTTGGCCGCGCGCACGATGGCCGGGATTTCAGACGGCGCGAGCGAGAAGAATTCCCCCGTTCCGCCTGCCGCGAACAGCGCCGCGGCCGGGAACCCCGACAGCCACGTCATATGCGCGCGATACGCGTCTTCGTTAAACGCGCCATCAGGCCCGAAAGGCGTGACCGGAAACGACAGAAGGCCAGAGCCGAGCGCGGTCTTGAGAGAGAGGGGGTCCATGGAGCGATCCTTTTTCGCGCGGCCTCCCTGCGTTCGGGCCTTCACGCGTTTGGGGGGACAATTGCGCGTCGCGGCCCTTGCGTCAACAACTTGTATAACAAGTCAGCCGCCCCGCCGCCTGAGCATGTTGCGATAGCGCTGCTGCGAGCCATCAAGATGCGTGCGCATCGCAGCCTTGGCGGTGTTCTCATCCCCCGCAGCAATCGCGTCAGCGATGGCGCGGTGCTCAGCCATGATCTGCGCCAAATACGGAGCGGCCGAAGGGCGGGCCTCCTGCAACCCGGCGCGCGGGATGACGCCAAGGCCGATCAGGTCCAGAAACTGCGCGAAACGCGGGTTGTTGGCCGCCTCCGCCACCGCGAGGTGAAAGGCGTAATCGCCGGGGGCTGACGGGGCGCCGCCGCGCACGAGCGCCTCCATAGCGTCGCAGGCGTTGAAAATGGCGTCTTCTTGGGTGGCGGACCGGCGCCGAGCGGCCAGCGCAGCGGCCTCCATCTCCACCGCGGCGCGCAATTCCAGCATTTCGATGATTGAGGAAATCTTGTCCGGGTCCACGTCCTGAAACGCGCCATCCGGCCCCGATCCGTCCGCAATCACAAACACCCCCGCCCCTTGGCGCGATGCCACCAGCCCTTCGGCCCGCAGACCAGCGATCGCCTCGCGCACCACGGTGCGCGACACGCCATGCGCGCGCGTCAGCGCCGCCTCAGAGGGAAGCTTGCCGCCAATGGCGATCACGCCGCTCAGGACCCGGCGGCGCAGATCATCGGCAAGCAGCGCGGCGCGTGGCGTGCGGATGGGGGGGCTGGGGGGCATAATCCTCCGAACGTCAGGGGGCCGTGATGCAAATCGCCCTTAAAGGTGCAACTTATCATACAACCTGGCAACATCAACGGCGCGGCGCGCAGCCATGGCCCGATCAGCGCCCAGACGGCAGCCCCCACGGCCATTCGCCGAAGCTTTCGTCATATTGCCGAACATTTGGGTGATTTCCTGCGCTTTGTCGGCTTATCGTCGACATCGCCGGGCGCCATCTTGCAGCCAGCGCCAAGCTGAGAGGATACGCCCCATGACCCCCACCGTCCGCATCATCGGCACCCCGATCGAAACCGGCGCCGGGCGCCCCGGCTGCATCATGGGCCCCGCCGCCCTGCGCACCGCGGGGCTGATCGACGCGCTGTCAGGTCTGGGCTGGCGGGTCAGCGACCGCGGCGACCTTGCGATCACGCCCGCCCCGGCGCAGGCGCACCGCAACAGCGCCATCAAACACTTGGCCGAAACCGTCGCCTGGACCGAGGCGCTGGCGGACGCCGCCCATGCCGCCACCACCGAAGGCGACGTCGCAGTGTTCCTCGGGGGTGATCATTCCATGGCGCTCGGCACCGTGACCGGGGTTGCGCGGCGCGCAGCAGATGAAGGGCGGCCGCTGTTCGTTCTGTGGCTGGATGCGCATCCTGACCTGCACGACCCCGACACCACCCAAAGCGGCAATCTGCACGGCACTCCGGTGGGCTATTTCACCGGCCAGCCGGGCTTTGACGCTTTCGCGCCCGTGGCCGCCCCGGTTGATCCGCGCAACATCTGCATGATGGGCCTGCGGTCAGTGGACAGCGCCGAAAAGGCCCGCATCAAGGAATTGGGCATCGACGCCCATGACATGCGCGCGATTGATGAAACCGGCGTGATGGCGCCGCTGCTTGCGTTTCTGGCGCGGGTGCGGGCCGCGAACGGGCGGCTGCATGTCAGCTTGGACGTGGATTTTCTGGACCCCGCCATCGCCCCCGCGGTCGGCACCACGGTCCCCGGTGGCGCCACCTTTCGAGAGGCGCATCTGATCATGGAGCTGCTGCATGACAGCGGCCTTGTCGGATCGCTGGATCTGACAGAGCTGAACCCGTTTCTGGATGAACGCGGCCGCACCGCGACGCTGATGGTCGATCTGACCGCCAGCCTGTTCGGGCGCCGCGTCCTCGACCGCCCCACCGCCGCCGCCTAAGCCCCTGCCGGGGCGGCGACGCTGGGCTGCAACACGTTTCAAGGAGCTACGATTATGACTGATCTGCGTGATGCTGCCATTCCCGGGCCCTCGGCGCTGGCGATGATCCCGTTCGTCTCCGTCGCCGACATGCTGGCGCTGGTGAACAGGATCGGGCCAGAGGCCGCGATGCAGGACCTTGCCGCTGAGATCGAGGCCGATTTTCGCCGCTGGCCCGAATTCGACAAGACCCCGCGCGTGGCATCCCATTCCCCCGGCGGGGTGATTGAACTGATGCCTGCCGCCGATGCCACCCATTACGGGTTCAAATACGTCAACGGCCACCCCAGCAACACCCGCACCGGGCACCAGACCGTGACCGCGTTCGGGGTGCTGTCCTCGGTCGCCAACGGCTATCCGCTGCTGATATCTGAGATGACCGTGCTGACCGCGCTGCGCACCGCCGCCACATCAGCGATGGCCGCGAAATGGCTGGCCCCCAAAGGCGCGACCACCATGGCGATGATCGGCGCCGGGGCCCAATGCGAATTTCAGGCGCTGGCCTTCCGCGCCGTGTGCGGGATCAAGACCATCCGCCTTTACGACATCGACCCCGCCGCATCGGTCAAAGCGGCCACCAACCTGCACGCCATGGGCATGGATGTGGAGATCTGCGCCAGCGGCCAACAGGCGGTTGAGGGCGCGCAGATCATCACCACCTGCACCGCAGACAAGCGCAACGCCACAGTGTTGTCAGACAACATGGTCGGCGCCGGGGTGCATGTGAACGCCATCGGCGGCGATTGCCCCGGCAAGACCGAACTGGCTGAGGCAGTGCTGCACCGCGCCTCGATTTTTGTGGAATACCCCGAACAGACCCGCATCGAGGGCGAGATCCAGCAGCTTGCCCCCGACCACCCCGTCACTGAGCTGTGGCAGGTCATCACCGGCGCCGTGCATGGCCGCAAGGATACGCGCGAAATCACCATTTTCGACAGCGTCGGCTTCGCGATCGAAGATTTTTCAGCCCTGCGTTGGCTTTTGGGCCAAGTGCGCGCCGGGGCGCCGCACCAGATGCTGGATATGCTGGCAGACCCGGACGATCCGCGCGATCTGTTCGGCATGGTGCGGCGCGCAAAGCCCTGAGGATCACGGCACCTTCATCGCCCCCCGCCGCTGCCATCGGGGGGCGAGCACGCTGGCCTCAGCCATAATCGCGCCCCCACCCGATCTGGCAGCGCGCAGCAGGCCCCGCGCCTCAATGCCGCCGCCTGCCTTCCCGGGCGGCGCGGGGGCCCCAGGGGATCGTCGTGCCCAACCGTGGTGCCCTCCCCTCCGCGCGATGCCCCCAAATGCCCCGGCTGAGCTGAGCGCCCCAGATTATTCGCAGAATAATCTGCGCCCCGATCGCCAGCGCCGCTGCATCCAGCAAGGGCTTTCGCTGGCAACTCAGGCCCTGCGCGCACGCGGCGGGGCACGGCAGGGCCTGCAAGGCTCATTGTGCCTGCAGCCCCACCAACCCGACCTTCAGATGGCCGCCAACGCGCGATTTGTTCATCACCGACATCGGAACGCTGCAAGGTGCCGCCAATAACCTGATGGCGGTCGTGTCACACCCGATTGCGACGCGTCGAACCTGCACCCCGAAACCCATCATGCGCGCGATGCGGGCACGCTTGGCGTATTGAACCTGATCCATCGTGGAGTGCCGTTTGTGGTTGGAATTGGACGGTATGATCGGGTGCGCCCCCCCGTAGACACTTCGCGCAGGCGCTGCCCGGCAGACGCCAACAGTGTGGAGGCCCCAAAGATATTAACTGTCTCGCCAAGCGCCAAAAAGACCGCGCCCGGCAGAATATGCGCCTTCGTCAGAACATTTTCTTTGGCATCTAAGCTGCCCTGATATTGGCTCAACGCATTCAATTATTTCTTTCTTTGTCCCAATTTGGCGCCCGTGCTGATGCGTGCGGATGACGGCGATGGCGATCATCTGGATCGCGCCAACGCCGCTAGGTGGCCACCCAACGCCTAAGCCGCACCAGCGGACGAGCCTGCGCCCTGCGCATGTTCCACTTGCCGAACCGCTCGGGCAGGTCGCGCTATGGTGAGCCGATCCGGGCGATGCCTTCGCACCCCAACGATTGCCGAGGGATGGCGGCAGGCGCGATCCCGTTCAGGCAGCAGGCAATCGCGAAATCAGCACCCATTTGGCGTCGTCGATCAAGTTGGTGGCCATGGCAGGCACCCAATTTCCAACCTTGAAACCCGGCGTGGGCGCTATGCGCATCCGCTTTACTCACATGAATTAGGTTGCCTTTTTGACATTAACAAACACGTTTTGGGCTCACCTCTGGCCTTGAGCGACACATGCGCCGGTAAAATAAGGCGCATCCAGAACATAATCACTGGAAAACTGGCTGATGCCCGCACGGATCAACAGTTGTCATGGATATGACCGCACCTCTGTCTCGCCATATGCCGTTTGATTTCATGCAGGCATCATCATCCATGGCGCATTTGGCGTCTGTGTGGTGCGATGATTGCTTTCGCGGCTTTTGGGTCACCAGCTTTGCCGTGCCGCCGAACGCGTTGCCACCTGCGCCAGCGGGCTGGGCGGCAGCAAAGCACGCGGTGGTCATCAGGCTGATGGTCGGGGCACCAATCGCGGGCGCGAAATGCGGCATGGGGCCCAGCAGCGAAAGGGTGGCGACGCGCACGCAGGCCCCGCTTCGCACCCATTATGCTTTTGCGATGCCCGGGGGGCATCACAAACTCCACGACACCTGATCAAATGCCATTGTCGCGCCGCCCCTAAAGACCATCAAACCCGCAGCACGCGCCATGTATCGCATGGCCATCTTCGATGGTGATCGGGCCTGAGGCGACCTGTCGGTGCCGCCGGTCAAACCCTTGGTGCCTGTGGTCGTCATGGGCGCGGCGGCTTAGCCTTCGTTTCTGGCGGGGCCGCGCGGGACTGCGGACACCTCTGAGGAGGTCATGGTCGCGCTCCAACTTGGCGCATCGCGCACCAGCGCGCGGAAATCGCGCACCGACATGCGGAAGCATTGGGTGTGGGTCAGCGACACCGCCTCAGCGGGCAGCAAAGCGGGGTTCAGGACCCGGTGCTGGCCAAATGCCTGTCCGCGACCAAGGCGGGTGACATCGTCGCCGCGACGGACCTCCACCGCGCCATTTGCGATGAAATAGATGCTGTCGACCGTGGCGCCGCGCGCGTAAATCTGCGCGCCGGGGCCAAACACGACCGGCTTCATCAGCTTGGCCGCGTCCTTCAATTCCTTGTCCGGCAGGCTTTCGAACGCGCGCAGCGAGCGCAGCAATTCAGGCTTGGGCAGCATGATGTCGATGCGCCCGATGCGCGACCGCGCGGCGTGGATGGCCTTGGCCTCACCAACCAAGGACCGGCCAATTTCTGGGCCGACGATACCAGCCTCAACCATGCCATCGATCTGGCGGATTTCTTCGTGGAACGCGATGCTTTCGATCACCGATTGCTCCAACGCTTGGGCGAAATCGGGGTATTGCAGGCGCACCACGTCGATGTCGCGCTCCAGCTCATCCAACCTGCGGCGCAGGATTTCCTCAAGGATGTCGACCACCCGGCGTTCAAAGATCCGGCCCAGATGGTTGTCCGCAAACCAGCGCAATTGCAGCACCAGCACCCGGTCGATCAGCTGATAGTGGAACCGCCGCGACAAAATCCCCGCCAGAGGCCGCCGGATGCCCAGCCGCCGCGACGCCATATTGGCAAGCGCCAGCCCCGCGCCCCCGGCATATGCCCTGCGCCACGCGCGCAGATACCCCACGCGCCCCATCGCCTGCGCATCGTCGCGCATGGTGTCGAGCGTGAACAGATGCCGGTCCACCATCCCGCTTGGCAGGCCCGATCGCAGCCGCCCATCCAGCAGCAGGTTGCGTTCCTGGTTGATCATGGCGCGCAGGCCCAGCACGACTTTGTCGCGGTCGGGCACCCGCTCAAACGCGCCGGGATCGGACGCATCGGTCAGGCGTTCTTGATAAAGCGCAATCACTGCCTCAACGGTTTCGGGCGCGATGTCGGCGCGGGCGGTGAACGACACAAGGCCAGCCTTGGTCTGTTCAATCGTGTCGTTCAGCACATGGGTGCGAAACGCGCGTTCCACCGGCGGCAGGCGGTCCAGTTCCAGCGCGCGCGCCAGCGGACGCAAGGTGGACCCTTGGATGATCAGCGTGAACAGCGTGTAGCCCGACGCAGTGATGGCGATGAAATTGGTCGCATCGGGCGGCACGAACGGATTTTCATAGACCGCCAGCACCAGCGCCAGCGTCATCGCCCCGCGCAGGCCGCCCCAGATTAAGGCAATGTTCATCTTGCTGTCGATTTCGCGCATCAGCCGGATGCGGGCGAAAAACGGCGCAAAGATCAGCAGCATGATGCTGCGCGCGGTCAGGGCGGCAAGAATGGTGACCGCGATCAGGCTAAGGTCCTGCGGCGCAAAGTTGGACAGCATTCGCGGGATCATCAGCGCCGCAAGCACAAAGATCAGCCCCGTCGCCCAGTCGGCCACCTGTTCGAGCATCTCACGCAGAAAGCGGAAATCTTCGCGCGTCAGGCGCGAGCGTCCGATGGCTGACAGAGTGATCCCCGCCGCCACCGCCGCCACCACGCCTGAGGCATGCTCCACCGCCTCAGACCCGATGAACACCAGATAAGGCAGCGCCAGGATCAGCGTGACCTGCGAGGACCGGAAATCGCGCAACCGCTCCAACACCCGCGTCGCAACGATGCCCGCCAGAATGCCCAAGGCCGATCCGCCCGCAACGCCATAGCCGATTTCGGCGGCGGCATGGCCCCAGGATGCGTCCTCGCCAGCCACCCAGGCGGCCAGCAGTGTGGAATATACCGCGATGGCGGTGGCGTCGTTCAGAAGGCTCTCGCCCTCCACCAACCGCGTCAGGCGCGCGGGCACGCCCAGATCACGGAAAATGGCGATGACCGCGCTGGGGTCAGTGGTGGCAACGATGGACCCGACCAGAAGGCAGATCAGCAAGGGCTGGCCAGACACCATGTAAAGCGCCCCGCCGATCAGCCCGACTGAAAACAGGACCGCCAGGATCGCCAGCAGAAAAATCGCAAAGCTGTCGCGCGCCAGATGCCGCACATCGATGCCGACGGCCCCTTGGAACAGCAAGATCGGCAGCAGCGCATAGAAAAACGCGTCCGAGGACACCGGGATGTCCTGCAAATAGACCGCAAGGCGGGATGCGGCATCCCCGCCGACCACCTGATTGGCGGAGGCATACCGTTCTACCGCCGCCGCAGCCAGCGAGATGGCGATGCCGAACACCGCCAGCACCACCGCAAACGGCGCCTGCAGCCAGGCCGATACCGGCCGCGCAAGCGCTGAGAGCGTGAGGATGGTCGCGACGACGAGGACGATCTCAATGACGCTCAAGGCTGTCTCCCGGACGGCAGGGCGACGGCCCCACTGCATCCTGTTTAACCTATTGCAGGCGCGCGCATAAGGGCGCTCAGCGCGCGGTGGGGGGCCTGCGTGCTGCGGCGATCAGATCAGGGTCGGGGCAAAACCGTTCCATCAGCGGCAAAAGCGCGGCGCCCAGCACGCGGGCGGCAGGGCCGATCGATCCCGGCGCGACGGTGGCGCGGCTCAGCCCCGCGTGATTGAACCGCGTCATCTCAGCCGCCATCAGCCGGGCAAGCCGTGCGCGCCAGACCGGGCCAATCACGCCGTCGATCACCACGGCTTCGAAATCAAACACCGCCATTGCCGCCACCGCAGCGCGCGCCAGTGCGGGGGCGGCAATGACAGCCCATGCATCAAACACCGCGTCGCGCGCGGGCGTCGGGCCTGCGGACAGGCGGCCCTCACCGCCCAGACCGGCATCCTCCAGCATCCGCTCCAGCTCGATTGCGGAGGCGAGGTGGATCAGCTGCGCCGGGTACCCCTGCGCGTCCTGTGCAGCCATGGGCATCGACCCCAGCGCGCCTGCATTCATCTGCGCCCCGCGCATCAGCCGCCCGTCCAGCACCACACCGCCGCCCACAAAAGCACCGACATAAATATAAAGCGCATCCCGCGCCGACATGGCATCGCCCACGATCATCTCAGCCGCGCAGGCGGCGGTGGCGTCATTGATGACCCGCGCAGGAATGCCCGTGGCCTCTTGCAAGGCGCGCGCGGGATCCAGACCTTTCCACTCTGCAAGCGCCCCAGCACCGACGCCCATTTGCGCGGGCCATTCATGCAGGTCCCCCGGCATCGCGATGCCTAGGCCGACAACCCGGTCGCGCGCACCGCGCGGCGCATCAGCCAGCAGGCCTTGCACCATGGCGCACACCGCCTGAAGGGTCTGGGCGGGCAGCGGTACGGACTGGCGCATCCGGGCCTTGCGCACCACGTCACCCATCATGTCGACCAGCACCACCTCAAGGCTGCGGCGCCCGATCTTGACGCCGACCGAATAGGCGCCCGCCGGGTTCAGCGCGATGGGGGTCGATGGTTGGCCCACCAACCCGCGGATTTTGGGCAGCTTCAACAGGGTTTCGCCATCAATCAGCGCATCCACGATCACCCGCGCGGCCTGCACCGACAGGCCGGTGGCGCGCGCGATCTCAGCCTTGGACATGGCACCGCCAGCCCGGATCGCACTGATGATCAGACGTTCATTATAGGCCCTGAGCCCGCTGGTGTCGCCGCCGCGCATGCCCGCCCCACCCTTTGCTGCGCGCCGCTGACGGGGGCACCTGAAACCGGGTGCAAGATTAGTGGATCTCTAATTAAAAAAGCAATCTTATTTAATAATTGACTCGCGGTCCCCACCACGCCATCAAACAATCGTCGCAACGGCGTTTTCGTCGGGACAGATGGCACCAAACCACCCTAGCCGACGTGATCATCGAAGTGCCGCCCAAGACCGATCCGTTCTTTGTGAAAATGAAGGAAGGCGCCCTTCCCGCCACCGATGGCCATGAGGCGCTGAAAGCTGTCGGCATCAAGCACGGCATCCTGACCATGCCCGACGACGGCGGCCCCGGCCTGCGCAAGGTGGCTGACGGCATCATTGGCACCACGCCCATGCAAAATGGCGTCGATGGGCGCCGCATGTGTGTGTGGTGTGTGGTGTGTGTGTGGCCGACAAGCCGGTCGAAGGCATTCCCTCAATCACATTCACCGCTTCGGCATGCGCAATGCGGTGATCAAGCCCAAGGACCGTCTCATGTCCAAGCCCTTAGCCATCATGACCGGGGCCATGGTGCCCCCCGCCCCCAAGCGCACGGAGACCACCTGATGTTCGTCGTCTGCGGCGAGGCGCTGTGGGATCTGTTCGCTGAGCAAACCAGCGACGATCTGATCTTTCGCGCCCGGATCGGCGGGTCGCCCTTCAATGTGGCGGTGGGTCTGGCGCGACTGGGGGTCGATGCGGCGCTGATGACCGGGCTGTCGACGGACCGTTTGGGTGCCCGGCTCGACGCCGTTTTGGCCCACGAAGGGGTGTCGCGCGACCTGTTGCAGCGCGTGCCCGATCGCACCACGCTCAGCCTCGTGGACATCGCGGGCGATGGCGGGCCGTCCTATGTTTTCTATGGCGATGGCGCGGCGGATCGCGCGGTGGTGGCCGTGCCGGAATTTGGCGCGCCAGTGTGGGGCGTGCATATGGGCAGCTTCAGCTTGATGGTGCAGCCCGTCGGCGACGCGCTTTTGGCCATGGCAGCGCGCGAGGCAGGGCGCAGGCTGGTGACGCTCGACCCCAATGTGCGCCTGAATGTGGTCCCTGACACCGGCATCTGGCGCGCCCGCATCACAGCCTTCGCCGCCCATGCCGATCTGATCAAGGTCAGTGCTGAGGATCTGGGCCTGCTGTGGCCCGGCGCTGATCCCGCAGACATCGCGCAGCGCTGGCGCAGTGGCGGCGCGGCGCTGGTCATCATCACCCATGGCGGCGATGGGGCTGAGGCGTTCGGCGCCTTTGGCCATGTGCGTGTGCCGGGCCGCCGGGTGCAGGTGGTCGACACCGTTGGCGCGGGCGACAGTTTCATGGCCGCGCTGATCGCCGGGCTGGCCGCGCGCGGCGCGCGCACCCGCGCCGCTCTTGTGGCGCTGACCGACGCCGAGGCGCTGTTGGCCGAGGCCGCCCGCGCCGCCGCGATCACATGCGGCAGGCGCGGCGCCGATCTGCCGCGCAAGGCAGATCTGGCCCAGGTTTAGGCTTGGATCGGGTTCAGCCCGCACCAGCGCGCGATGAACAGCGCCATCGTTTCGGTCACGCGCTGAAGCGACGCAAGCTCCACCCGTTCGTCAAACCCGTGGATCGCGTCGGATTTGGCGCCAAAGCACAGCGCGGGAATGTTGTAATAAAGCCCGTAGAACCGCGTGTCGGTCAGTGCGGTCATGGCGCGGTCGCGCGGGACTTTTCCGGCGCCGAACACGTCCGCGAACGCCTCAGCGAACACGGCCTCGGCCTCGTCCGCGTCTTTCAGCACCCAGCCTTCGGCCTGAAACCCGTTCCAGATCACCTGTGGCGGGCTGTTTGACAGGAACCCGTGGCCCCGTGCGGCACCCGCGACGCAGGCTTCGATCTCAGCCTTGGCGGCGTCGATGTCTTGGCCCGGCAGGATGCCGATCCGGCAATCCACATCGCACCACGACGGCACCGAGGACGCCCAATCCCCGCCCACGATCTTGCCGGGGTTGAAATTCAGCGGGTGCGCGGCATCGCCATACCAAGGGTCGTCCTTAGCGCGGGCGTTCCAAGTTGCCTCAAGGCCCTGAAGCGCACGGATCATGTCATAGGCGGCCATGATGGCGTTCGACCCGTCACCGGCATTCCCGACATGCGCAGGCTTGCCGCGCACCCGCAGCTTGAACCAGATCACGCCGACCTGCGACCGGATCAGCGTGTGGCTGGTCGGTTCAGGGATCAGCGCGCAATCGGCGCGATAGCCGCGCTGAAGCGTGGACAGGGCGCCGAGACCGGTTGATTCCTCCTCAATCACCGATTGAAAATGGACATTGGCGGCCGGCTCAAACCCCGCACTGCGCAGTGCATCCAGCGCGAACAGCGCCGCGATCGTGCCCGATTTCATGTCGCCCGCCCCGCGGCCATGCATCCAGCCATCCTTGATCACCGGATCAAAGGGCGGCGTGGACCACATCTCGTGCGGGCCTTCAGGCACCACATCGCAATGGCCCTGCACGATCAGGGACCGGCCCTTGACGGTGGCGGGCCGATGGGTGCCGACCACAGTGCGGGCGCGGGAAAAATCGCCCTCAATGGGGCCAAATCCAGGCAGACTTTCCAGATCTGACAGCTCGATCTTCCAGTCATCAACCTCATATCCGCGGGCACGCAGGGCTGCGGCCATGAAATCCTGCGCCGGGCCTTCGCAGAACCGCAGGCTGGGGATGCGCACGAAATCGGCCAGCATCGCGGTCTGCGCGCCAAAATTCGCCGCCACGGCGTCGATGATTGCACGGGCCGCGTCGGGGGAAAGGGTCATGGATGCATCTGCCTGTCATCTGCTGGAATGGGTCGCCGCGCGCAGCGGTTGCGCCGGGGGCGCCGCTGCGGAATGATGGACCGCAACAGTGCCTCAACCAAGGACGAAATCCCATGGACATCAATGCCCTTCCGTTCGACGCCGATCAAATGCTGGCGGGCCTGCGCCCTTGGGTGGAATGCGAAAGCCCCACCTGGGACACCAGCGCGGTGAACCGGATGATGGACATCGCGGCGCGCGATCTGGCGATGATGGGCGCAATGGTCGACCGCATCCCCGGCCGCATGGGCCGCGGCGACTGCGTGCGCGCGCGTTTTCCTCATCCGCGGATCGGTGATCCGGGCATCCTGATCATGGGCCATTTCGACACCGTCCATCCCGTTGGCACGCTGGACGCCCTGCCGTTCCGGCGCGAGGGCGACAAATGCTACGGCCCCGGCATCATGGACATGAAGGGCGGCAATTACCTGTGCCTTGAGGCCATTCGCCAACTGGCCCGCGCCGGCATCGCCACCAAGCTGCCGGTCACGGTGCTGTTCACCCCGGACGAAGAAATCGGCACCCCCGCCTGCCGCGACCTGATTGAGGCCGAGGCATCGCGCGCCCACGCCGTGCTGGTGCCTGAACCGGGGATTGACGGCGGCGGCGTGACATCAGGCCGCTACGCCATTGCGCGCTTTGACATCGAAGCACTGGGGCGCCCGTCACATGCGGGCTGGGCGCTGAAATCGGGGCGATCCGCGATCCGCGAATTGATCGCACGGGTGGCCCAGATTGAGGACATGACCACCGACGACTGCACCTTTTCCGTGGGCGTCATCAATGGCGGCACATGGGTGAACTGCGTGTCCTCGCGCGCCACGGGCGAAGTGCTGTCCATGGCCAAGCGGCAGGCCGATCTGGACAAAGGTGTTGAGGCGATGCTGGCCCTGAACCAGCCGGGCGTCTTTAACGTGACCCGCGGCGTCACCCGCCCAGTGTGGGAGCCGAGCGCAGGCACCCACGCCCTGATCGCGCTGGCCGAGCGGTTCCACAAGCACGTCGGCATGGACTTTCACCACGCCAGCGCAGGTGGTGGGTCAGACGGCAATTTCACCGGTGCCATGGGCATCGCCACGCTGGACGGGCTGGGGGTGGAAGGTGCGATGCTCCACACCTTGCAAGAACACATCCATGTGCCCTCGTTGGCGACCCGCGGCAAAGTGATGGCGGGGCTGCTGGCGACCATTGAATAGCATTAAGGCATCGATTTTCCGCCGACGCACTGGCGTTGGCGGAATTGATGCCTTATAGGGGCGCTTCGCTTTCTTTGAGGATTCGGCGCGCCAAGAATGGTCGGCGCGGGCGCCGCATGGACAGCGCCCACCTCTCGGCCGCTGGGATCTGCGCATATTGCGCGGCATCCCATGCATTGGCCGCCGCGCCCTAGGGCGCGCGCCTCGATCAAGGAAAGCACAATGACCGGATCCCTGCAGATCGCACCGCCTCTTGCTGAGGCATTGGCCAAACGCGGCTACGAAGACCTTACTCCCGTTCAGAAAGCCGTTCTGGCGCCTGAGCTTGGCGAAGCCGATCTGCTGGTCTCCGCCCAGACCGGGTCGGGCAAGACGGTGGCCTTCGGGCTGGCGCTGGCATCAACGCTGCTGGAGGGCGAGTCCAAATTCGGCCGCGCCCAGGCACCGATGGCGCTGGCCATCGCCCCGACGCGCGAATTGGCGCTGCAGGTCAAGCGTGAGCTAGAATGGCTGTATGCTGAGACCGGCGCCATCGTCGCGTCCTGCGTCGGCGGCATGGACATGCGCACCGAACGCCGCGCGCTGAGCATGGGCGCGCACATCGTCGTCGGCACGCCGGGCCGCCTGAAAGACCACATTGAACGCGGGTCCTTCGACACCTCGGCCCTGCGCGCTGTGGTGTTGGACGAAGCCGATGAAATGCTGGATCTGGGCTTTCGTGAGGACCTGGAATTCATCCTCGGATCAGCGCCCCAAGACCGGCGCACGCTGATGTTTTCAGCCACCGTGCCGCGGACCATCGCGACGCTGGCCAAGACCTTCCAGCGCGACGCGGTCCGCGTGACCACTGTCGCCGAGGCGAGCCAGCACCTCGACATCGAATACCGCGCCCTGACCTGCTCACCCAGCGATCAGGAAAACGCTGTTATCAACGTGCTGCGGTATTTTGATGCCAAGAACGCGCTGGTGTTCTGCGGCACCCGCGCCGCGGTCAACCATCTGACGGCGCGGTTTTCGAACCGCGGCATGTCCGTGGTCGCCCTGTCAGGGGAGCTCAGCCAGAAGGAGCGCAGCCATGCGCTTCAGTCCATGCGCGACGGGCGTGCCAAGGTCTGCATCGCCACCGACGTGGCGGCGCGCGGCATCGATCTGCCGAACCTGGAACTGGTGATCCACGCCGACATGCCCCGCAATCGCGAATCGCTTTTGCACCGGTCGGGCCGCACTGGCCGCGCCGGGCGCAAGGGCGTGTCCGCGCTGATCGTGCCGTGGAACGCACGCCGGCGCACCGAGCGTCTGCTGCAAAGCGCCGGGATTGACGCTGAATGGTCCTCGCCCCCGACGGCTGAGGACGTGCTGGCCCGCGACGATGAGCGGCTGATGCAGCACCCCGCCTTTGAGGCCGAGGTTGACGAGGGTGAGCGCGCCACCGTCGACGCCCTGCTGGCAGGCCGCACGCCCGAACAGCTTGCTGCCGCTTTCGTGCGCATCAACCGCGAAGGCCGCGCTGCGCCCGAAGAACTGGCCGAAGACACCGGCCAGCGCACCGAAGCCCCCCGCACCGTCGGGCCGCGCAACGATTTCACCAATGGCGTCTGGGTCTCGCTGTCGATCGGGCGGCGCGAACGTGCTGAGCCGCGCTGGATTCTGCCGACCATGTGCAAGGCGGGCGATCTGACCAAGCGCGACATCGGCGCGATCCGGATTGAAGAGACCGAGACCAACGTCGAAATCGCAGGCGATGCGGTGGAACGGTTCATGGCCGCCCTCGGGCCGGACGCGATCCTGGACAAGAACATCACCGTGCGGCGCCTGAACGGCGCACCGCCCAAGGGCACACGCCGCGGCCCGGTTGATGATGGCCCGCGCCCGGCTTACAAGCCCCGTCCGGCAGGCGCCGACAGCGCGCGCCGCGCCCCCTACAAAGGCGCGCGCCGCGACGACTGAGCGCTGTGCGCAAAGAAACATGAAACGCGCGCCCGGCAACCTGCCGGGCGCGCGTTTTCATTTGGCGGCCGCCCTGCGCAATGGGCTGCCGCCCGCTGCGCCACTGCGCAGGCCGATGTGACCCGCGTGACCAGCGTTTCACCGGTGCCCTTGGCCAACCGCACGCCGTCGGCAACCTGGCCGGGGCTTTTGCCGATCAACGCGCAGATTGCATTGGCCGCGGTGCTGGAGCTCTGCGCGCGCTGGCGCATCTCGCTGGCGCATCTCGCTGGCCAAGACCGCGAAGCCTTTGCCAGCATCCCCGGCCCGCGCCGCCTCAACCG